>JAAWAB010000011.1 GCA_022791915.1 Clostridia bacterium | reverse complement strand
TGCTGGCCACCTACGTGGACCGCATAACCGCTTCAAACGAACGCATCACGATCTACTTCAAATTCCCGGTCCCGGGGCTCGGTGATAAGGCCGAGAAGGAGTTCGGGGATTATTTCGTGCGTAAAGGTTCAAAAAGCCTATAACTTGAATATGTATAAAAAAGTACCTGCTCGTGAAATGCGAACAGGTACTTTTTTGTTGTCTTGTTTTGCCGCAAGCGTTTTTACAAACTCCGCTTAAACGGGTTGACTTTCGTCGTCTTTATCCGTGTTTTGCCATATTACGGGCGTTTTTCCGTCGGAATCGAAATGCCAATACGTTCTTCCGTCGGCAGGCAGATGTTCTTCGTTTTCCGTATAGAAACAGTACGTCGCGGCAGCGAATATGTTGTCTTTTTCTCCCGGTTCGGGAACCTTCTCCTTCCATTCCCACGTTGTTCCCATATAATAAATGCGTTTCAGATCAGACGAAGATTGACACATTGCGGGAATCATATGCGAGAGCGATACGGGTACAATCACTTCTTCCACGCCGTAGCCGAGCATTCCTACCGTTTTGAGCCCTTTCGTTAAGCAAAGACGTTTAATTCCCGAATTGGAAAAAGCCCTATCCCCCAACTCTTCCAGCGATTGCGGCAACGTTACTTGCGTTAACGCCTTGCATCCGCCGAAAGCGTTGTTGCGAATCGTCGTGATTCCTTCGGGCAATACAACAGACGATATGCCCGTCAACTGAAAAGCAAACGCGCCGATTTCTTTCAGCGTAGACGGCAGAACAATATTTGTCAATTCTTTACAGAAGTGAAAAGCATATGCATCAATAACCGTAATTCCTTCCGAAAACACAACGGATTGCAAACCCGATTTTTCAAAGGCATTTTTTCCGATTTCGAGTGCGGACGGAATCGTAATACTTGTTAACGCTCCGCATAGCGCAAAAGCTCTCTCGCCTACGTAAGCAATTCCGTCGGGAAACGTAATATCTTGCACACCCGACGAATAAAACGCATATTTGCCGATTTCTTTCAGTGTAGACGGAAAATCCACCTCTGTCAGTGCCCCGCATTTTTCAAAAGCGCGTTCCCCGATTGCCGTGATCCCTTCGCAAAGCGTCACGCTCTGCAATGCCGATTCTCCGAAAGCGCTTTCGCCTATGGAAGCAATCCAGCCGGGAACGGTAATGTTTGTCAACCCCGATTTTGCAAAAGCAGAATCTCCGATTTCTTTCAGTGTAGACGGAAAATCCACTTTTGTCAGTTCTCGGCAACCCCAAAAAGCCTGTTCGCCGATTGCCGTGATCCCTTCGCAAAGCGTCACGCTCTGCAATGCCGAGTTTCCGAAAGCAGATTTCCCCATAGAAGTAATCCAGCCGGGAATCGTTATATTTGTTAAACCCGATTTTGCAAATGCAGAATCTCCGATTTCTTGCAACGTAGACGGAAAATCCACCTTTGTCAGTTCTCGGCAACCCCAAAAAGCCTGTTTGCCGATTGCCGTAATTCCTTCACAAAGCGTCACGCTCTGCAATGCCGATCCACTGAAAGCTTTTCTTCCGATTAACTGCACCGTAGAAGGCAAAACAACGTCCGTCAGCGCACTGCATCCTTCAAACGCATATTCGCCGATTGCCGTGATCCCTTCACAAAGCGTCACGCTTTTCAGGGCAGTACAGGTAGAAAAGCAACGGTTGGGAACCGACGTCACGTCTGCTTCGAAATACACGTCCGTCAAAAATTTACAAGATTCAAACGCCCTATCTTCCAAAACAACGCTGCCGGTAATGCGCACCGCTTTTACTTCCGACGAAAGAAATGCTCTTTTCGCCACATGTTTGATATGGGCGGGAAATTCCAGAACCGTTCCCTCTTCCTGCGTTCCGTTAAACCCGATGCACCAATCCGCCACACAAACAAAGCCGTCTTCGTGATTCTGAAACCATGGCGTTTGCCTGAACACCATTCCCCCGACATACGTCAATCGGTCGGGCAGTTTGATATTTGCAAGAGAACGGCATTGATAAAATGCCTGGTCTTCGATAGACGTCATGTTTTCGGGCAGTTCGATTTCCGCAAGAGAATGGCAACCGTAAAACGCGCTATTCCCTATTTTTGAAACCGATGCGGGAATCTTTACCGTTGTTAAAGATTTGCATCCCCAAAATGCCGACATCGGTATTTCCGCAAGACGTTGCGGCAAAACAACCGTTTGCAACTTAATGCACTCCTCAAAAGCATCTTTGCCGATTATCTGCACGCTGTTTGGGATTTTTATTTCGGTTATTGCGCCGCAACACCGAAATGCCGCATCTCCGATTTCTTCCAATCCGTCGGGCAGTCGAAATTCGGTGGTAACAATATTACAAAACGCTCCCGTTTCAAAATCGGTTTTTCCGTATTCCTCGCCCGTTTCCGGGTCGGTGATTACCAGGGTCGATTCGTCAAACGCTCTGTATGCAATTTTTTTTACGGGCAATCCCTTATACGAATCGGGAATCACCACCCGTCCTCTCAAATCGGCTCTCCCGCGCGACACTTGATATCCGCTTCCATCCGGCAACAACGTGTAGGCAAGATTCTGCGTGGGAACAAGCGTTTCGGGCAAAGGCTCCGCTATATCCGAAGGGTCGGCAACCGTATACGCAAATTTCGTCCACTCCGAATCAATAAATTGCTTTCCGTCGCCCAATGCAAGCACTTCGATTACATACGTTTCGGGCGACGTCAGGCTCGATAAATCATACTGCGGCTGATTGATAGTATGTTCTTCCTGTTGCACATACACAACATACCCCGTTGCGTTTTCCACTTCGTCCCACAAAAGTACGTTCCCGTCTGTCCGCAGGTTTTGCGGAGCGGAAAGGCGAACGGGCGCCGCCGCGCAGGCAACCAACGCGCCGCACGCCGCCGCGCATGCCAACAACACCGTTGCAAAGATTCCCGCTTTTTTCATGTTTCTCTCTCCTTCGCGTTAATACGCCGTAATCTCGTTCAGGCAATCCACAAACGCTTCCAACAATTCTTGCTCGTCATAGTCGATTTCGTCCGGCTCGCCATACATCTCTTGCAGCATATCCTGATTGATAATCTCCAACCCGTTTTCATCCCATTCCATCGGCTCTCTCTCCCAAATATAAATCGGGAATCGAATAATCGAGTCCAACCACGTACCTGTTTCTTCATAGGTTCCGTTTACCCTATCCGCATTCATGTCATTCACTGTTTGCTGAATGTCATATAATAAGTCATAGAATTCCTTTTTCAGTTGCCATATTCCCACACCGCAAACATATTTGATATCCGTCACATATGCACCGATATCTTCCAATGAATGAATATTTTGTATAGTAAAGATGTCTTCATTCTCTGTGCATAAACAAGGAATATCGAGAAACAGATTCTCTTCCGTATGCGCCAAAATGTGTATATTCTTTTTATACAACCCGCAAACAAGCGAATCGTAATAGTTTTCAAACGCACTGCGGCAAGCGGCAAGTTCTTGTTCGCCGTACGCATGCAACACATTCCAGAAATTTCCGTAACACTCCATATTGTCGGCATAGACCTTGTTCCAGAAATTTACATAGTCCGCTATATTTGTATCCCCCTCAAAATAATTCAGAGAATCACCGTGATATGCCATATTATGTTCGTAATACACTTGCCAAAGTTCTTGATACAATTCTGTTTCAAACACGTTTTCTCTGCCCGAATCGTAACCGTAATACATGCCCAACAACAATCTTCTCAATGCAGGCGAGTTCGCACAAAGTTCCGTTAAATCATACTCGTTTTTGTATCCGTCTATGCCCGCCATTTCGCCGTCGAGCAAAATCACCGAATTTGCCCGAACGGAATTTTTCTTTCCCGGTTCATTCATGGCTCGAACAAAATTTCGGATAAAATTGCCGTACACGTCCGCATTGCAAGCCAAACGCATATCGGCGCCCAAATTCATATATTCCGTTCTGTTCACATACGGGCTGATAAACAAAACGGTGCAATTCTGCATATGTAAACACGTAAACAGATTTTCCAACAACACGGGGTCGGGAATCATGGCTTTCAGTTCAATAATCACCACGTTACGCATATATGATTCAAAATCCCAAAAATAGCCGCCGTATACCATATACGCAAGTTTTTGCGGCGTTAAAAACTCCTGCTTATCGATAACCAAACGATATTGCGGTGCATTCTCACACACAGCTTCCGTATAAAGCGGTTCCGAATCGCTAAAATAATAAATTACAGGACGTTCCCCATATTCGTAGTCGGACGAAAGAGCCTGCGCACTCTTTGTTTTGCCGCTTTGCAAAATAACGAATCCTGTCGCCGCAAAAACCGCCACCATTGCTACAATCGTAATTTTTTGCCTTAATGCTTTCATTGGATTATCCTCCTTTTTCTATGAGAAAAAGGCGACAAAAAAGTCCATTGACTTCTTTGTCACCCTTTCTCTGTTCTTTGTTGCTCATTAGTATATCATACTTTTTTTACACTGTCAACTCATTTTTCCATATTTTTCTCACTTTTTTTCACACTTGTATGTATTCCCGTATATCTTTATTTCTTTCCGTTTTCGCCGCGGAACGGTTTATATGCATATTTAAGCCGCTTTCTGCGCGCGTGTTCCGCCACCGCCTGCTCCAAAAGCGCACGAATCACAACAGGCGTTCCGCCTTCGAAGAAGTAGGCGGAAAGCGAACCGGGAATGGTATTGATTTCGTTCACAAACAGTTCGCCGTCTTTATATAAAAAGTCTACGCGCGCCACGCCGTCGGCGCCCACCGCTTTGTATGCCGCCACGGCAAGCGTACGTATTTTTTCGCGCAAGTCGTTATCGATTGCGGCGGGAAATTCGCGCCCCACGCCTTCCGATTTACTCAAATATTTATCTTCATACGTTAGGTAGTCTTTCCACCCCACCGGCTTTTCCACTTCGCTCGGTTCCCCGCACAATACGGCACAGTTAAACTCTTCAAAGTTTTCAAGCGCCGTTTCTATCACCGCGCGGGTATCCCATTCAAACGCCACGCGGACGGCGGCAAACAACTCGTTGTAGTCGTGCGCCAAACCGATTCCGATACTGCTCCCCAAATTGCACGGTTTCACAATCAGCGGAAAATGCAAATCGCGTTTAATCCGTTCTATGGCGGCGTAGGCGTCGCGCACGTATTCGTCGCAGTCCAACGCCACATACGGCACAACGGGAATATCCGCCGCGGCAAACAGCCGTTTCATTACCGCCTTATCCATTCCCGCCGCACTCGCAAGCACTCCGCTCCCCGTATACGGAATCCCCGCTAATTGCAACAGCCCTTGCAAACTGCCGTCCTCTCCGTTCATGCCGTGATTGCACAGTAAGCAACAATCGAGTTTTACCAGCTTTTTTCCGTTCTTTGCATACAAGTAGGGCGATGACGGTCGCAAATGCACTTCTTTTCCCGCATGCGCTTTATCCTTCCCCGTCCTGTACGTGGCAATGTCGGCATACTCTTTGCCCGTATGCCAAACGCCTTTTTCGTCTATGTAAATGGGAATCGCCTTGTGTTCGGGCGGAAATTCCCCGATTGCCTGCACACCCGTTACAATACTCACATTATGCTCGCAACTCTTTCCGCCGAATATCACCGCCACCGTCATTGCAAAATTCTCCTTTCACGTCTGCTTTTCCGCGCAGTTTTTCTCGCAATATTTCCGTTCAAAAGCGCAATCCGCCGAAAAAAACTCGCACGGTAAAATATATGCGCAAAAAAGACTTTTGCCACTGCCGCACGTAAACGGCAAAAAAAGCCGCCGCAAGTTTTTGCGACGACCCGTTCCGATTTCGGAAATAGTATGCCTTCTATTTACCCCATAAACCCGTTTCAATATAGTCTTTTATATTTCTTTCCCCGCTTTCTGTACGCAAACGGTAAAGTTTTTTCCAAATCCCGTTCGGAAAGCGCCAACACAAATCCCATAAACAACTGCGTAGACAAATACATCACAAAGTTATCGAGTAGCGATATGCCAAGAATTCCACCGAACAGTATACCCAAAAACAAACGGTCGAGCGTAAGTTTTTGCGTAAACATCGCCACCGTCTGCATGCGGTGGAACAAATACGTTCCTATCCCCACGATTCCGCCCGCAACGGTATACTGAATCAGCGTGTTATGGTAATAAGTAAAGTGATGAAAAGATTCTCCGTATTTGTAGCGAAGTCCCACACCGAACACGGGATACTTGCGAAAATACCCGAATCCTTCGTTCCACAGTCTGAATCTGCCGCTGTCGCTCATTCCCGCATTAATAAAATGACGGAACAGCGTTTCGAGTTGCCCGCGCAAACATATTATGGCAAGCAATGTCGCCAAAACCGCAACGCCGCCGCAAATAAGCGTTTGCTTGCGCCGTTTGCCCAACACGCAACAAAGCACGTAACACAATAAAAAAATGGGAATGTTGAACAACAGCGACGCACGCGCCAACGTGAACACTTGCGCCACCGAAATAAGCACAGCCGCCAAAAAATAATACCACACGTGCTTTTCTTCGGTGCATATCAGATAAAAGCAAAACGGAACGCAACGAAACAGAACTTCTCCCGCCGTGTTGCTGATTCCCCAGCCGAAAATCATAGCGCTTTTGCTGTATCCGCTCTCTATAAACGCGCGGTTAAACAGATACATGCCGCACACCTGCGCCGCCACCACCAAACCGTATATAAGGCAAACGTGCGCAAAATACCGCAACGTATTTTTTGTGGGGCGAATACAACTGCGCGCCAAAAAGTACACGCCGAACATATAAGCAATCAGTTTGATACCGCTCGCCACGTTCTTCCATACATACGAATCGGATAAAAAACCGTTTACAAGAAGTCCCGCGCCCAAAAAAACAAAACCGAGCACGAGTCTGCTTCCTCTAAACGCCCGCGGCGAAAAATTCATCAGTAAATGAAAAACGCAAGACGCTCCCGCAATCACGCCGTCGATTGCCAGCACCACGTACGAAACGGACGTAAACTTCTCAAAATCACGGTTTCCCATCGAACGCGCCACCGTAAAAAATACGATAACCGCAAAGGCGGGCAACATATCGGGCGAAAACACCAACGCCGTCGCGCCTACAAGCGCCAAAAGCGTGTATGTAATTTCGTCCACGCCAATCATATTAAAAGTAAACGTTATCAGCCCCACGGCATAAATAAACAGCGGCGAATAGAAAAAGTCGGCAAACCGATGCACCGCAGGCGACGCACGAAACGCGCCGAACGCTTTTCTGCCTGCGGCGAGTTTTTCTATCGGCGCACAAAGCCACCGCGGCATGGCGCCCGAATATTTGTTTCCCGCTGTCGTCATTATGTACCCCGTTCCGTTCTTCCGCTCCGTATCGTCTTGCCTATTTTGCCCTGCTTTCCTCCGCAACCGAAAGATTCTTTGTGGCAAGCAGTGCCGCCGCCGCTTCCGCATTGCGGAATTCGTTGGGCACCGTTTCAAAAATCACGTCTTCCGTCTTTTGCTCGTCTTCGGCAAAAGCCGCAACCCGCAATTCTTGAAGCGACGCGTCAAAACGCGCCATATCGATTTTTTCCAACCGCGTCACGAAAATCCCTTCGTGTTGCGTACGGTCTACCGTTTCTTTATCGTACCGCAATTCTTCAAACAATTTTTCCCCGGGGCGCAAGCCCGTTACGGTAATGGGAATATCCTGCTCGGGCACCAATCCGTTAATGCGAATCAAATCGCATGCCAAATCGTAAATGTAAACGGGTTCTCCCATATCCAGCACAAACACTTCGCCGCTCGTGGCAAGCGCGCCCGTCTGCATGACCAACCGAACCGCTTCGGGAATCGTCATGAAATACCGCTTGATATTGCGGTCGGTAAGCGTTATCGGTCCGCCTTCTTTAATTTGTTTCAAAAAGATGGGAATCACGCTGCCATTGCTGCCCAACACGTTGCCGAACCGCACCGCCGCCATCTGCATTTTGAACACTTTGCCGCGCGTTTGAATGAGCATTTCCGCCAAGCGTTTGCTTGCCCCCATCACGTTGGCGGGATTCACCGCCTTATCGGTGGAAATGAGAACAAACCGCTTTACGCCCGCATTTTCGCATTCTTCGATGGTGTTCAGCGTGCCGAACACGTTGTTTTTTACCGCCTCGGTGGGCGCTATCTCCATCATCGGCACATGTTTGTATGCCGCCGCATGGAACACGATTTCGGGCTGATACAGTTTCAGCGTTTCGCGCAACTTGTCGCGCTCGCGCACCGTGCCGATAACCAGCGAATATTTGCCCGCATATTTCTTTTTGAGTTCTTCGTTCAAAAAGAACATTCCGTTTTCGTGCATGTCGAATATAATCAGATGCTTGCACCCGTAATGAAGCGCCTGACGGCATAATTCGCTGCCTATGCTGCCCGCGCCGCCCGTCACCATTACCACTTTGTCTTTCACTGCGGCGTTCATCAGTTCATCGCGCACGGTAAATTCGTCCCGCCCCAACAACTCTTCTATCTTAATATCGCGCAACGACAACGTGTCTTTGTTCAAATCGCTCGCGTTGGCGATTTCTTGCATCACCTTAATGGGCAAGTTGAATTTTCCGCACCGAGAATAAATCGCCCGCATCTGCGATTTCGACAGCGACATAATGGCAATCACGATTACCTGCGCGCGGTATTTGGCAACCACTTCGGCAAGTTTGTCCATACCGCCTTCCACTTTTATGCCGTATATCTTTTTCTCCTGCTTGTCGGGGTCGTCGTCGATAAACGCCACGGGAAAATATCCGTCGCCCGGATTGTTGATAAAACGGTTAATCACCATCGAGCCCACATAGCCCGCGCCGATTACCACGGTGCGCTTCTGCGAAGGGTCTATATTCTTCCCCACCAAATTGCGCACGTATTTTATATAGTTCATAATGCCGTTGATAAATCGCGTAACGCCCGAACAGATTGCCGAAAACAGCAAATACATCAGTGCCAACGGCACCCACAGTTCAAAATCGAACGCGGCGTTCATGATTACCTTAAACAGCATGATAATGCCGAACGACGCAAAATATGCCAGCATGAATTTGAAAAATTCCACTCTGCCGGCATACTTCCATACCGAATTATAACAATCGAAAAACACAAGCATGGCAATCGTAACGATTACCATGGCAAGCATTGCCACCCATTCGTAGTTGGTGTAATTTTCGGGCGCAGGCGCGCGGTAGAACATAATCGCCCGTGCCGCCCAATACGACCCGAACGCAAAAGCCACGTCGAGAGCGATAACGATTGCCACCGACCGGATTTTTCCGAAAATGCGCTTGTCCTTTTCCCGATTGTCTTTCATTTTTTATCCCGCTTTTTTCTTCGGTGTGGTATTTGCCTATTCTTCGGCAGGAACAAGCACGTAGGTGTTTCCGCCCACAAAACTCTTGCCCGCGTTTTCAATCGCCGCGCCTAAATATTTTTCGTCGCGCTGCATTTCCTGCGTCATATACAGCACGTCTTTTCTCCGCATTTTGCCCTGATCGACGGCAAATACCGCCTTATCGGTAACGCTCGTAAGAACCCCCAGAGAACCGTCGCCGTAATAGGGCGCGCAAATCACAAGCCTGCCGTATTCCTTTTTGAGCGCGTCCATCTTTTCGCTTTCGCGCAAAACCGCCGTCCAGGAATTTTTTCCGTGCAACACTGCCACGCCGTTTTCGTCGGTTATGCAATCGCCGAGCGCTTTCCCGCCCAAATAATCGCCGAACGTATCCGAATCTTTGCCGCGCGAGAAATCGAGCAACAACGTCTTGTATCCCGCATGCATGGTATACGACGCATACAGTTCGGAAAGCCGCTGTGTCGTTTCTTCCGTTCCCGTAACGAGCAACGCATTTTTGCCGCCCATTTCGCAATCGATAAGCGGGCACGCCTTGTCGCTCAACTTACCTTTTTGCACGTCGAACAACCGTTGCCCCGTCATTGCGGCAATGTCGCCGTACGACGTGATTCGTCTGTCAATCAGCCACACCGCCAAAAGAATCACAAGTCCGCCCACGGCGCCGCCCGCAAGCCCCACGGCACACCCTTTCAGAATGTCCATGCCCAGTTCTTCGGTAGACGGAAGCTGTTCCGACGCCTGCACGCTCGTCAACTTATCGAGTATCGGACTGGTCTGATAATTTTCCACCGCCTGCGCGTTCACAAGCGCTAACTCTAAATAGCGGTTCACAATTTTTTCAGAGAAAGCGTCTTTTTCGCTCCGCAACTTGTCCACTTTGTACGTGGTGTATTCCTGCGTAAACGAAACGTACATCGATATCCCGTCCGTCCACAAGCCGAACGACTCGAAAAACGCCTTTTGCGCCGACTGGGGGTTTTCGGTGTTTTTGGTGAGCGTTTCCCACTCGTTCTGTACTTCGCGGTACAGTTTCACCCGCAACGGATACGCCGTCATGGCGCTGAACAAGTTGCTCTTCACTTTATCGTAAATCGCGGCTTGTCCTTCGGTTACTTCGCCCACGTCGCCGAAGAATGTGGATACGCCGCCCACCGTAATGTAGCCCTGAAAACTCGTTTTTTCCACCGTGCGCGATAAAATCGCATACAACAGACCCGTGCCCAGACCCACCACGGCACAAATGGCGATTACCAACCAGTACCGCACAACGTAAACAAAATAGTTTTTAACGGAAATTTCTTTGTTCATTGCTTATCCTCGAATCGCAGACAAAAGCCGCAAAAATCGGCAGACGCAATCGTCCGCTCTGCCGTTTCGACAACATTATACTATTTTCATCGCAGGCGTGTCAACTCATTCCGAATGCCTTTTGCCTTCCGTACGATAAAATACGCAAAAACGGCAATTTTGCCTATATATTACTATTCCCTATGTGTATGTTTTCCATACGCAAAACATGTTCGCCCGCACAGGCGCGTCGGTCAGTCAAACTGTCGTTGCGATAGCGTGTAATACGTCTTTTTTCCGCCCACTTCGCACGTTTTTATATATTCGCCGTCGGGCGTGATACCCGCTTTCGTGTGTACCCGCACCAAGTCGCGCATCTCTCCGCTCAATGCGCCCCTGTACTTTTTGCCGTATTCGTTCAGCGCTTCGTGCAACACGTTCCGCATTTGCGTATACAGTTCCTTTTTTGTCTCATCGGGCAATCGCCCCGCTTTTACGGCAGGGTGAATTTTTGCCGCATACAGAATTTCGTCGGCATACGCATTTCCTATACCGCGCACGCACTTCTGGTCGCACAGAATATTCTTGATTGCCGCCCCTTTTTTGCGCGCAAGCAATTCGTAAAACCGCGACTCCGTAATTTCCGTTGCCTCGGGTACGTCGGGCAACTCCGTAAACGGCGCAATTTTCGCATATCCGTCGGTATCGTATAAAATAAGATATTCGCCGCTCTCGAACTGCCACTCGCCGATTAAATCCACGGCGGCAGGACGCAGATTCTCGTTGAGAATGTTAAACCCGCCGTGCAACATCAGGTGCACCGAAAAAGCGGGCGCGCCGTCCGCACAGAAAAACATCTCCTTGCCGTGCGCACGGATATCGGTCAATTTCTTGCCCGCCAATGCCTGCAAATCAAACGTATTCTTGTAATTTCGTGCACGAAAGACCGTCTTGTTCAAAAGACGGTCTTTTATCGATTGCGCAAATATTTTCAGTTCCACGATTTCGGGCATTCGTTCCCTCCCGACAGAATATTCTATTCTTTTATTAAGCTTTTCCCTTCCATTTCTTCGGGTTTGGGCAAACCCATCACCTGCAATAACGTGGGCGCTACGTCGCAAAGCGCGCCGCCTTCTCGCAATGCCGCGCCCGCGTATTGTTCGCCCGCCACAATAAACGGTACCAAATTTGTAGTGTGCGACGTGCAAGGTGCGCCGTCGTCAAAACTCATCTGCTCGGCATTGCCGTGGTCGGCTACAATCAAAGCCGTGCCGCCGCTCGCAAGAACTTTTTCCACCACTTTGCCCACGCCTTCGTCTACCGCGCGCACCGCTTTTACGGCGGCGCCGAACACGCCCGTGTGCCCCACCATATCGCAGTTGGCAAAATTCATAATGAGCACGTCCACGTCGCCCACCGCGCCGAGCGCTTTTTCGGTCACTTCGGGAGCGCTCATTTCGGGCTGCAAATCATACGTAGCCACTTTGGGAGAAGGCACCAACACGCGCCGTTCGCCCTTGTTCGGCTCTTCCACGCCGCCGTTGAAAAAGAAAGTGACGTGCGCGTACTTCTCGGTTTCGGCAACGCGCGCCTGCGTTTTGCCGCACTTACCGAGATATTCTCCCAACGTGTTCACAATCTCTTTGGGGGCAAATGCGGTATATAATCCCGTGAACGTGGCGTCGTATTGCGTCATGCCCACATACACGATTTTCTTGTAGCCGCCTTCCCGCTCGAACAAATCGAAATCGGGGTAAATCGCCGCACGGGTAATTTCGCGCGCACGGTCACTGCGGAAATTATAAAAAATCATGCTGTCGCCGTCTTGCACGCCCTTATAACCGCTCACCACAATCGGCTCGATGAATTCGTCGTACTTGCCCGCCGCATACGATGCCGCAATGCCCGCGTCCGCATTGGTGTAGCTGTTGCCCACCCCCGCAAATACGCAGTCGTAGCCGCGCTTTACGCGTTCCCAGCGATTGTCACGGTCCATATAGTAGTATCTGCCAACCACGGTGGCAACCGTTCCCACGCCCAAAGCGCGCGCCTTTTGTTCCACTTGTTTCACGTATTCGCGGGCACTGTCGGGCGGCACGTCCCTGCCGTCGGTCACACAGTGCACGTACACGTTTTGCACGCCTTCGCGCTTACACAGTTCCAGCAACGCATATAAATGCTCCACATGACTGTGCACGCCGCCGTCGCTCGTAAGTCCCACCAAGTGTAGCGCGGTGCCGTTTTTCTTCACGTTTTCCGCCGCCTTCTTAAACGCGGGATTGGCAAAAAACTCTCCCGTTTCGATTGCGTGGTCAATAAGCGATATATCCTGATACACCACTCTGCCCGCACCTAAATTGAGATGTCCCACTTCGCTGTTTCCCATCTGTCCGGCAGGAAGCCCCACCGCTTTGCCGCTCGCCTCGATTTGCGTGTGCGGATATTTTTTCATCAGCGCGTCCAAATTCGGCGTGCCCGCCTCTTTTATGGCGTTGCCGCGTGCGTCGGTTCGCAGTCCGAATCCGTCCATAATGATAATCGCGTCCGTTTTCATAATCTGTTTCCTCCGAATTAGCTTGTGCGTTCCGCGGGTTCCGTATGCCCAAACCCCCGAAGCATCTCCTTCATACAAAGTATGTGTTTAATATTTCACCACTTTGGCAAAATCTTCGGCTTTCAGACTCGCGCCGCCAATCAATCCGCCGTCTATGTCGGGCTGTGCCATGAGCGCCGTAGCGTTGGCGGGATTCATGCTGCCGCCGTACTGAATGCGCAGAGCATTCGCAACTTGTGCGCCGAACATATTTTTCACTACCGAACGGATATACGCAATCGTTTCGTTCGCCTGCTCGGCGGTTGCCGTCTTGCCCGTTCCGATAGCCCACACGGGTTCGTAGGCAATCACCACGTTTTCCATGTCCGCCGCAGTCAGCCCCGCAAAAGCGCCTTCGGTCTGACGACGCACCACTTCTTCGGTTTTGCCGCTCTCGCGCTCGCTCAACAACTCTCCCACGCATACAATGGGTTTGAGCCCGTTTTTGAGCGCCTGCGCCGTGCGCGCGCGTACCGTTTCGTCCGTTTCGCCGAACATCTGACGGCGTTCGCTGTGCCCTATAATCACATACGTTGCGCCCACTTCTTTGAGCATTGCCGCGCTGATTTCGCCCGTAAACGCGCCCTTGTCCGCCCAGGCAACGTTCTCCGCACCCACGGCAATGTTACTGCCCGCCGTCAGTTCCGCCGCTTTTTGAATGGCGGTGTACGGCACGCAGATTACCACTTCGGCGGCGGCGTCCGCAACAAGCGGTTTTAATTCGCCTATCAGCTTTTGCGCTTCGGCGATTGTGTTGTTCATTTTCCAGTTTCCTGCAATAATCGGTTTTCTCATGGGTTCTATCTCCTAAAAAAATATTTTCTCGTTTATCCGCTCTTCCCGCAAATGGAGAATCGCTTTCTTATTTTTTCGTAACGCCTGAAACCGTTACGGGTATTTCCACCCCGTCTTGCCGCAGTTTTTCAAACGTTACCACACCCGCCGCCACCGAGGCGTTGAGCGAGTTCACTTTGCCGCGCATGGGAATTTTTACGGCGCCGTCGCATTTACTGCGCGTAAGTCGTTTCACGCCCTGTCCTTCTCCGCCGACTACAAAGGCAATCGCCCCCGTCAAATCGGTTTTGTATAGGTCGTCGCCGTCCATATCCGCCGCATACACCCAAACGTTATTTTCTTTCAGTTCGTCTATTGCGTCGTTGACGTTGGTCACTTTGGAAACAAGCACGTGCGACGCCGCACCCGCCGAAACTTTAATCACCGTTTCGTTTACCGACACACTGCGGTGCCGCGGAATTACCACGCCGTGCACGCCCGCGCACTCGGCAACACGCAGAATACTCCCTAAATTGTGCGGGTCTTCCACGCCGTCCAGTATCAGCACAAACGGCGGCTCGCCCTTTTGTTCGGCGCGCGCCAAAATATCCGAAAGTTCGCAGTACACAAAATCGGTGATTTCCGCCACGAACCCCTGGTGCCGCCCCTGCGCGCTCTCGCGGTCGAGCGCCTCTTTTTCGCGGAAAAATATTTTGATACCGCGACTTTTCGCATCGTCGATAATCCTGTTTGCAGCGGCGTCTTTCAACCCCTTCTGCACAAGCAACCGGTCAATCGTTTTACCCGAGCGTATAGCTTCGCCCACAGCGTTGCGCCCTTCTATTTTCATGTTTTTTTATTTCCTTTTTTCGCACGGACAACGTCCGCTCGTTTATATTCCGTTCAACGACTCTTTTCTTTCTTTCACTTCGGCGCTTTTGCCGCAACATTTTTTGCCTTCGGGGCACGGTCCGTTCAAACATCCCGGTCCCGCATTTACAAATACGGCAGGCGCTACTTTTTGCACTTCCGCCAACATCTGCCAGGCAATATCGCGGATTTCCCATTGCGCACGGTTACAGCACCGAAGCGCGAAAAAGTGCATGAGTTCGCGTGCGTTCATGGTTACAATCATTTTGGTTTCGCATGCGTTGGGCAACACAAACCGCGCGTCCTCGTTGCTCTTTTCGCCCGCATTGCCGAGCGCCTGTTGCCACTCGCGGTACCATTCGAGCATTTGCGCCATCTGATCGCGATACTTTTGCTCGGCGTCCGCACCGAGTGCCGTAATCGCGGGCGGAATCACGTAATGAAATTCCCCTTCGCTCACGTACCGCTGACTGCGCACCGAAAAACTCGCAATGCGGTGACGCGTAATTTGTGCCAACAGTGCCCGCGACACACCTTCTATCGCAAACGTAAAACTCGCGTGTTCAAACGGCGAATAGTGATTCATCGTGGTGAGAATACGAATAAACTTCGCGTTATCCTTCTCGCCGATTTTTTCTATCAGTTCGTCGATTTCGTCGCCCGCATAACACAATTTCGCCGCGAGCGCAATGGTCTGCTCGGGGTCTGCCGTGTAACGAATCAATCTGGCTTTTCCTGTTACCTGCATTGTTTTATCCTCTCGGTACGTTTATCTGTTTGTTCTATGCGTCCGCGCCGATAACGCATGCCACGCAAGCGCTTTCCAACTGTTCCAATCGCCCTGTATCGCCTTTTAAGTAGAGCCACCCGAACAGCGCTTCGAGCGCCGTGGCGCGCTTGTAGTCCATCAAGCCCGCGTTTTTCGCCTTTGCGGGCGTATGCGCGTTCCGCCCCCGCCGCACCACTTCTTTTTCTTCGTCGGTCAGTTCGGGCAGAATCCGTTCGAGCATCACCGATTGCGCTACCGCTTTTACGCACGCATTCACGCGCGAATTGAGTTCGCCCGATTTGTAGTCCGCCGATTCCACCACGCGGGTGCGCACGTACAACGAAAAAACCGCGTCGCCGACATAGGCAAGCGTGACCGAATTCATTGCGTTTACTTTCTCGGCGTCCATGTATACAGTATACCACGCACAAACGAAAATAGCAACCGTTTCGCAGGTTGCGAATCTCGCCGAACGTAAAATCCCCCGTGCGCCCGCGCCGACCCGCAAACCCCGTAGCAAAAAGCGATTCCGCATTCCGCACGAAATCGCTCTTTCCTTTTATTCTTCGTCCGCGCAGCCGCTTTTGTTCCGCTCGCTTTTGGAAAACCGCACAATCAGCACCGATACGTCTGCGCTCGTCACGCCCGAAATACGCGCCGCCTGCCCCACCGAAAGGGGTTTAATCGCATTCAGCCGCTCGCACGCTTCGGTACGCAATCCGCCCACCGAAAAATAGTCGGTATCGGGCGAAAGCGGCATGTTCTCCAACCGCGCCGCCTCGCGCACGGCACGCTTTTCCCGTTCGATGTATCCTTCGTACCGCACCGAAGTCACCGCCTCGAATATCGCAAGGTCGCAAAGTTTTTTCTCCCGCAAAAATTCCGCCGCTTTCTCCCACGCAAGCCCCCTGCGCACGGCGTCGGAAAGTTTCATCTTTCCGTTTCCCCCGTCGGGCAAACACGATTCGGGCACAAACTCGGTGTATAATAACTCCCGCGCGGCGTTTATCTGCTTTTTCAAACGCATATACGCCGCTTTGCGATTGCCCGTAAGCAGTCCCGCGCGTATTCCCGTTTCGCTCAACCGAAGGTCGGCGTTATCCTGCCGCAACACCAATCGGTGCTCGCTGCGCGCCGACAGCATGCGATACGGTTCGTCCGTTCCCTTCGTCACCAAATCGTCGCACATCACACCGATATAACTTTCCTTGCGTGAAAACACAATACCGCTCTTGCCCGCAATGTAGTGCGCGGCGTTGATTCCCGCCACAAGCCCCTGCGCCGCCGCCTCTTCGTACCCGCTCGTGCCGTTAATCTGCCCCGCAAAAAACAGCCCTTCTATCCGCTTGTGCAACAGCGTGGGATACAGTTCCGACGGGTCTATGCAATCGTATTCTATGGCATACGCGTCCCGCATGATTTCCACCTTTTCAAATCCGCGGATAGAGCGGTACATCGGCAACTGTACCGAAACGGGCAACGACGTGCTGATTCCTTGCACGTACATTTCCTTCGTTCCTTCCCCTTCCGGTTCGAGAAAGAACTGGTGCCGTTCGCGGTCGGAAAAGCGCACGATTTTGTCCTCTATGCTCGGGCAATACCGCGCCCCCGTGCCGTGAATGAGTCCGCCGTATTTGGGGCTTAAATGCAGATTTTCGCGTATGATTTCATGTGTGCGCTCGTTGGTGTATCCCAAATAACACACCCGCCCTTTTTTGTTCACTTTTTTGCTCGTAAGCGCAAACGAATAGGGCGTGTCTTCGCCCGACTGTACTTCCAGTGCCGAAAAATCCACCGTGTCGCCGTTTATGCGCGCGGGCGTTCCCGTTTTGAACCGTCGCAATACAATCCCGCAGTCGCGTTCGAGCGAGCGCGATAAACTGTTCGCTCGGCAAAAGCATACGGGACCCTTGTGCTCGATTACGTTCCCTATTATAATATCGCTTTTTAAGTATACCCCGCACGCAAGCACTACGCATTTTGCTTTTATCGTCTGCCCGAGCACCGTTTCTATGCCGCATGCCTTGCCGCCGCGCACCAAAATCCGTTTCACTTCGCCTTGCCGCAACGTAAGCGACGGCGTGTTTTCCAGCGCCGCTTTCATATAATTATGATAGGCATACTTGTCCACTTGCGCGCGCAGAGAATGCACGGCAGGTCCCTTGCTGCGGTTTAACATGCGCATTTGCACACAGCAAGCGTCGGCGGCAAGTCCCATTTCTCCGCCCAGCGCGTCGATTTCCCGCACCAGATGTCCTTTCGCCGAACCGCCTATGCTCGGATTGCAGGCAAGATACCCTATGTTGTCGAGCGTAATGCTCAACACCGTTACGTCCGCCCCCAAACGCGCGAGCGCGAGCCCCGCCTCTATTCCGGCGTGACCCGCTCCCACTACCACTGCGTCGGCGGTATAATCCGCCGTTGTGTTTCCGTTCTTCATAAAAAAGCCTTTTTCTTACCGCAAAACGTCGGTCATCGCCCGCAAAACTTTCCCTTCGTTTGCGCCGTAGTCCAGCATCTGTCCGCAACGGTTCAGAGCGTCCGCAGGCGGAAACAGCATATCGATGTACATCTCTTTCCAGCCTTCTTCGGTACCCGCAAACATTTCGTCGTCGCTTTCTATGTCTGCCTTTAATTGGTCGTACGCCTCTTTTACGGGGCTGATTGCGCCGCAATACAGGCTGTTGGCAATCGCCGCCGCTTTGGTGCACAAGAATTGCAAAAAGTAATTCGCCGCCTTGGTGTTCACCGCATATTTGGAAATGATAAAGCTGTCCAAATACACGTTGCCGCCCTCTTCGGGAATCACGTACCAAAGGTCTTTGTTGCCCGTTGCAATGTTGCCGCTGTCGTCCTCGTAGTCGTTCATTACGTAACCCGCATCACAAGACCAGAAAAGCCCCATGTCCTGCTTGCCCGTAGCCATAGCGAACTTGCCGTTTTCGTCGTCCCATACGCGTTTGCCCGCGCTCTTCCAGCTCATCAGCGTCGATTTCACGGCGGCAATGTTGGCGTCCGACGCGTCGTCAAACACCGCTTGTACGGCGGCGTTCTTGTCCGCACCCGTCAGATTCCGCAGATTCTCGCCCGCCAAATATAAACTCGTTGCATGATACGTATCGCGTTGCGACCGTTTGAGCGACACCGTTTTGTCCGTATTGCCTTCAAACAGTTCTTTCCAACTCGACACATGTTTCCCCAGCGTTTTGTAGTTATACATAATGCCGAACGTACCGAACATATACGGTACCGAATATTCGAGCGTGGGGTCGAACTTCTTGGTCACTTCCACGTATTCGGGAGCAATCGACTCGGTAATATCCACAAATTCTTTGTCGATTTTTTGGCACAAACCTTCTTTAATCATTTTTTCCACCATATAATCGGACGGACAAATCAGGTCGTAATCGGCTTTGTCCATGGAAATCATGGTGTACATATCTTCGTTGGACTGAAAGTCGTTCATCGTAACCTTTACTTTTTCGCCCGTTTGCTCGCTGTACCACGCCTCGAATTCTTCAAAGAGTTCTTCGTCCATGTACTCGCCCTGACTGTACAGTTTGAGCTGCTCGCTGCGCTTGGTGCACCCCGTCATCATGCTCATGCCGCCAACGCACAGCACAGCCGTTAAAACAAAACATACGATTTTTTTCATTTTTTACACTCCTTACAAAGTTGATTTTTTAATAAAACTATTTCACGTTTTTGCGGGTACGCCGCGCCTTGCCCACCAGATTGACAACAATCAGCACAAGCAATACGATTACAAACAAAATGGTGCTTAACGCCCGCACCGTCGGGTCGATTCCCCTTCGGATACTGTCGTACACAAACGTGGAAATGGTGTTCACGTCGCCGCGGTTTAGATTGGTAACCACAAAGTCGTCCAAACTTAACGTGAACGCAAGCGCAAGTCCCGAAATCATGCCTTTAATCAATTGCGGAAAAATCACCGTAAACAACGTGCGCACCGAGCTCGCGCCCAAATCCATGCCCGCCTCAAACAGATTGGGATTGAGTTGCCCCAGCCGCGGACTCACCGAAAGTATCACGTACGGCGTCGTCATAACGGTATGACACAGTATCAGCCACCCCAACCCCTTTTTCACGGGAATATGCGCATTGTTGAGAAAGATTGCAAGCAAAAAGAACCCGACGGCAGTCACGATTTCCGCGTTGTATACGGTAAGTTGCGAAACGATATTCACCGCCTGCTTTCCCCGCTTCATGTAAAAGATACCCACGGCGCTCACCGTTCCGAGCAGGGTTGCCAGCACGGCGGATATCGCGCCTATTACCAGCGTGTTGCCCGCCGCCGTCATCAAACGCTCGTTTTCAAATAAGCGGACGTACAGCGCAAAGCCCACTTCGCCCCCCATACCCACGTTCTTGCTGTCTACAAACGAATATACGATAATCAGTAAAATGGGCAGATACATCAGTATCAGCGCCGCAACAAGCACCGTCCAGCCCAAAATCGTTCCAATGCGTTTTTTGGTCGTCATGCCGCAGGCCCTCCCCGCACAAGCGCGCTGTTTTCCGCTTTACTGCGCGATTTCGTAACTATGTTGCCGATTACCATCACCGCAATCACCAACACCAACAAAACGAACGCAAGCGCCGAACCCACGCCCCACTGATTGTGCGAAATCAAATCCTGAATCTTTCCGCCGATTACCGACGTGTTCGCATCGCCCATCCAGTCGGTAATGGCATACGCCGAAAAGCAGGGCATAAACACCATCATCACGCCGCTCATAATGCCGGGTATCGACAGCGGCAACGTGGTTTTGAGAAAAGTGACAACCCCGTTTGCCCCCAAATCGTCCGCCGCCTCGGCATAGCTCTTATCCAAATTGACAAGCGACGTATAAATAGGCAACAGCATAAACGGAAAGAAATCATACACCAACCCGATAATCGCGGCAAAATAACTCTTTCCGATTCCCAACATATCGAGCAAAGAACTCAACGCGTAAATGCGCAGAATAAAATTCATCCACATGGGTATCACGAACAAAAGCGCCAAAATCGCGTATTTGTTAAACGGCGACGCCGCCAGAATATACGCAATGGGATACGCAATCAGCAAACAGATTCCCGTAGCCAAAAGCGCCGTTCCCGCCGTTTTGAATAGCGCCAAGTAGTTGGTGGAATTGGTAAACACTTCCTTAAAGTTGGCGAACGTGAATCCGCCGTCCTCCCCCCGAAAGGCATACACAAGTAAAAGCAGTAACGGAAACACTACGAAAATGATACAGATTACCGCATACGGCAACGCAAAAATCCCCTTGCCGGGCGCATACTTATTCCGCATCGTCGCTCCCCTCCGCAACGTTTTCTTCTCGCTCTTCTTCCTGCTCGTCATATTTTTCCACGCGGATATCTTCGGGACGAATCACAATCCCCACGCGGTCGTCTATGTCCCACTCGTCGGGCGTGTCCACATAAACGTCATCGTCGTCGTCGGTATACACCTGCACTTGGTAATACGTTCCCTTGTATAAACTCTGCCCGATGTTGCCGCCTATCACGCCGTCGCGTTCATCGTCGGTTAGTTCGATTTTATCGAAAGCCACCGAAAGTTTCACACGGTCGCCCTTTTGCAAATTTTCGGGATTGTCAAACGCAAAACTGCCGCCGTGGAAATCCACCGTGTTTTCGCCGTTCACCGTTGTAATCATCTCGTTCACGGTGCGCATTTTTTTCATAATGTGAATCCCGTTCGGCTGAATCATCAACTCCACACGACTCCCTTCGGCAAAACATGCGGTGTTCTGCACCGTGAATTCGTATTCGGCGGTCACTATGTTCATCTCGTAATACGTCCCCTTGAACACAATCCCCGATACGGTTCCCGAAAGTTGCCCTTTGCCGCTCCCTGCGGGATATATAAAAATGTCTTCGGGACGCACCACAAGGTCAACCTTTTCGTTCTTGCCGAATCCCTTGTCTTCGCACGCAAAGTCGGCGCCGCAAAACCGCACCTTGTAATCTTCTATCATCGTGCCCGAAAGAATGTTGCTTTCCCCTATAAAATTCGCTACAAACGCATTGGCGGGTTCGTCGTAAATTTTCTTGGGCGTGCCCATCTGCTGAATCACGCCGTCCGAAATCACCACCACTTTGTCCGACATGGTAAGCGCCTCTTCCTGGTCGTGCGTCACGTAAATAAACGTGATTCCCAACTCGTCGTGCATTTTTTTGAGTTCGAACTGCATCTCTTTGCGCATTTTCAAATCGAGCGCACCCAGCGGTTCGTCCAACAGCAACACTTTGGGTTCGAGCACGAGAGCGCGCGCAATCGCCACACGCTGTTGCTGTCCGCCCGAAAGCGACGCCGTGTCGCGGTGTCCGTATCCTTCCAACCCCACAAGTTTCAACACGCGGTTCACTTTCTCTTTGATTTCCGCTTTTGTGAATTTGCGCAGAATTTCTATCGGCTTGCCCGTGGTCAAATCGGGCACGGGCTTGCCCTTCTTATCCAAAACGGGCGCCCCCGACTCGTTCAAAAGCGGACGGCACGACGCGATATCTATTATCGGTTCCCCGTTTTTATCACGCTTGTAATCGGGAATCCGTTTGAGCTTTAATCCGAACGCAATATTTTTGAACACGTTCAAATGCGGAAAAAGCGCATACTTCTGAAACACGGTGTTAATCGGTCTTTTGTGCGGCGGAAGCATGGTCACGTCTTTGCCTTCCAAAAAAATGCGCCCGCTCGTAGGCGTGATAAAGCCGGCAATCATGCGTAACAGCGTGGTCTTGCCGCACCCCGACGGACCGAGCAACGTAACAAAATCCCCCCGTTTGACCGACAGGTTCATGTTGTCCACCACCGTAACGCCGTCAAATTCTTTTACAACCGAACGGACTTCGATGATTTTGTCGAATTTGAGCGCCCCTTTCGCGCCCGTATCTTCGGCTCCCTGCCCGTTTGTGCGTATTGCGGTTTTTTCTGCCACTTCTTTCTTCCTCACACTTTTTTTCTTAAAATGTTTTTATCGTACGCATGCGCATATGTGCGCCCGTATTAAAAATTGGGCGGACAGCTCACCCACAGCACCCGCGCTTTGCCTTTGCCGCAGTTTTCTATGCTGTGCGATTTCCCGCTCCGAAAATAAAACGAATCGCCTTCGCGGCAAACGTAGCTGTTCTTTCCGATTGTCAGCTTGATTTCACCGCCGAGCACAAATCCGAATTCTTCTCCGTCGTGCGGCAAATCCACTCCGCTCGATTTGCCCGCCTGCAACGTCATTAAAATGGGTTCCATGGCGTTTTTCAGAGCCGTAGGCACCAGCCAGCGCGTAAAACAGCCGTCGCTCTCCTTTTCAAACGTATCGCCTTCAGCAAATACAACCGCTTCCGTTTCGTCGGCGAAAAAGTCGGTCAAACTGCACCCCAAACAGTCGAGAATATCTTTGAGCGTAGCAATACTCGGACTGTTGGCGTCGTTCTCCAACTGCGATATAAACCCTTTCGTCAGGTCGCACCGGTCGGCGAGTTCTTCCTGCGTCAATTGGTTTTTCAACCGCAGTTCCCTAATCTTTACACCGATTTCCATACGCTCTCCTTGCGGTTTAGTTATAGTAAACTTTCCGTTTACCTTGTTTACTTTTAGTAAACTTACCGTTTATTTTTGCTAAACCTCACATATTATATACTTTGCCCGACCATATGTCAATCGTTTTTATATAAAAAAGTCCGTCTTTCGACAGACTTTTTCTTGTACGGCATGTTACCCCATTACGTTTTGTCTTTCTTTTATTGTATTTCCGTTACTTCATAGCCCGCGTCTTCCACCGCTTTCGCGATTTGCTCGTCCGACGCAGTGCCCACGTATTTGGCAACGCCGCTTTCGTGACTCACTTCCGCTTTGTCGGTGCCCGCCAGCGCCAAAAGCGCCTTTTGCACCCGCGCGGAACAGTGCCCGCAACTCATGCCCGTAATCCGAATCGTTTTTTCCATGTTTTCTTTCTCCTTTATATTTGTATTCTCCGTTACACAGCCGTCCGCACACGCCTGCGCCAAACGGCAAGATAACCCGCATTGTACCGCCGAACCCTGCGTTTCGCTTTGCCCGAATCCCGCTTTGAAAAACCGCAATCGTAACGCGTTCAGCACCACAAACACCGAACTCACGCTCATTGCCGCCGCCGCCCACATGGGATTCAGTTTCAGCCCCGCCCACACAAACGCGCCCGCCGCCAACGGAATGCAAAGCAGATTGTAAAAAAACGCCCAAAACAGATTCTCTTTGATGTTTTTCACCGTCTTTCGGCTCAACCGCAACGCCACTTCGGCGTCCGATAGCCGCGACTGCATTAAAACGATATCCGCCGTTTCTATGGCAATGTCCGTTCCCGCGCCTATGGCAATCCCCACGTCGGCGGCGGCAAGCGCGGGCGCGTCGTTGATTCCGTCGCCCACCATGGCGACGCATTCTCCTTTTTCGCGCAACTCCCGCACAAATTTCTCTTTATCCTGCGGCAACACTTCGGCACGAAACGCTTCTATTTCCGCCTTTTCGGCAATCGCTTTCGCCACAACCGCATTGTCGCCCGTAAGCATATACACGCTTATTCCCGCCTTTTTCAACGCCCACACGGCAGCGCGACTGTCCGCCTTTACTTCGTCGGCAAGAGCAAATAATGCCACAACTTTTCCGTTCTCCGCCAAAAACAACGGCGTTTTTCCTTCGCTCGCAAATTTGTCCGCCTGTTCGGAAAACCGCTCGAAACCTTCGTATTCGCCGCATAATTTTTTATTGCCTGCCACAACGCGCACGCCGCCTATCACAGCGGATACTCCGCCGCCCGCCGTTGCCGTAAAGTCGGCGCTCTCGTCGGGCACAATTCCCTTTTGCGCCGCATATTCGCAGAGCGCCGCGGCAAACGGGTGTTCGCTGTTCCGTTCGAGCGAATAAATCAGCCGCAACGCGTATTGCTCGTCGTCCGCAACCACGTCGGTCACAGAAGGCATGCCCGCCGTAACGGTTCCCGTTTTATCGAGTACCGCCGCCGTCACCTTGTGCGCCCGTTCGAGCGATTCCGCCGTTTTGTACAACACCCCCAGCGTGGCGCCTTTGCCCGTTCCCACCATAATCGCCGTAGGCGTTGCAAGCCCCAACGCACACGGGCAGGATATCACCAATACCGATATCGCCATACCCAGCGCAAACGCAAAGTCGCGCCGCACGCATATCCATACAATAAAAGTAAGCACTGCAATGCCCAGCACCGTCGGCACAAAATACGCGCTCACTCGGTCGGCAAGTCGGGCAATGGGCGCTTTGGAACCGCCCGCTTCTTCCACCAACCGCGCAATCTTATTGAGCGCGGTATCTTCTCCCACCGCCGTCACACGCGCGTATAAAACGCCTTCCCGGCTCACCGTTCCGCCCGTAACTTTGTCGTTCTCGCCCTTTTCCGCAGGCACGCTCTCGCCCGTTATCGCCGATTCGTCTACGCTCGCACGCCCGCGCACTACTACGCCGTCGGCAGGCACGCTCATGCCGGGACGCACCAGCACCACGTCGCCCACACGCAATTCACTCGCCGACACTTCTCGCTCACCGCCGTTTTCCCACACAATCGCCGTGTCGGGGCGCAGGGCAAGCAATTTCTCCACCGCATCGCTCGCCTTGCCCTTGCTGCGTTCTTCCAAAAATTTGCCCACCGAAATGAGCGTTAAAATAGTGCCCGCCGACTCGAAATACAAATCATGCCCGAATCGTTGCGCGAGCGCCGTATTGCCGTGCCCCAAACCGTACCCTATGGCGAATATCGCCGCAATTCCGTATAAAAGCGCCGCGCCCGCCCCCAAAGCTATCAGCGTGTCCATGTTGGGCGCACCGCGAAGAATCGCCTTCGTGCCATTTGTGAAAAACTTTGCGTTTATCAGCACAATGGGTAAACACAACAAAAATTGCGTAAAGGCAAACACAAGCAGATTTTCCGTACCGCGCAAAAAGGGCGGCAAAGGCAATCCCGCCATGTGCCCCATAGAAACATACATCAGCAGCGCCAAAAACGCCACGCTCACCCATAAGCGAATCCATCGGTCGCGCGCCGCTATCTTACCCGCCGTTCCCTCTTTCGCCTCGCCGTTCCGCCGCGTTCCGCTTTCTCCCGCCCGTTGCTTTTCCCGCGCGCCGTACCCCGCATGCTCCACCGCACGCACAATCTCTTCCGCCGCCACAGTGGCATCGCATTCCACCGTCATAGCCGCGCGCAATACATTCACGGCAACGCTACGTACGCCGTTTACCTTTTTTACGCCCTTTTCAATGTGTGCCGCACATGCCGCGCACGACATACCCGTAATATCGAATTCGTATTTTTTGCCGCTCATACCCGTTTCCGCCCGCTCAAATCATCAGCTTTTGCAACGTGACCACCAGTTCGTCAATCACTTCGTCTTTGCCGTCGCGAATATCACGCGCCACACAACTGCGTATATGATTTGCAATCAAGTCCTTATTAAAAGCGCGCACGGCGGCATTCACCGCCGCCGACTGCATGAGCACGTCGGTACAATAGGCGTCGTTTTCAATCATGCCGCGAATTCCCCGAATCTGCCCTTCGATTCGATTGAGCCGCTGCACCAACTGTTTTTTGTCGCTTTCCGCCCGCTCGGTTTTTTTGCACCCGCACGCGCATACTTCTTTCTCGTTCATATCGCTTTCTCCGCCATTTCCTTTTGGTACATTATATACCCCCATGGGGTATATTGTCAAGTAAAAGCGCATACTTTTTTTTGCTGTGGGCGCTCCGCTTCACAATTCGAAATTCCGTTCTTTCCGCAAACGTACAATGGCGGTTTCGCCGCCCGTAAGCAATGCGGTAGGATAAAATTTCGCTCCGAACGGCGCCACGGCAAATTGCGCCAGATGAAAATACCGTTGTCCCAAATAGGCGCCCAGCACGGTTGCGTACCAAAACGCGGAAAACAGCAGACACACAAACGCCACCTGCCAACCGAGCGTAACCGCCCAAAACGTGTTGCCGATTTTATGCGACCCGAAATCAATGTACACGTTTTTCCCGTACGGCGCCAGACAGAACACGGCGCACTTTAAGAGCGCATACGCTTTCTTGATTCCTATAATCGTAAGCGCATACACAATAGCCCACGCCGTAAAGTTGAGAAAGATAAACCAACCGCCCGACAAACCGAATAAAATGTTTCTGAACTTTTTCACACGGTTAGTATGCGCCTCTTTTACGCCCCTATCGCCATTTGCGAATTTTTTCCGCAAGAAAAAAAGACGGCAAACCCGCCGTCCCTTTCTTTCCCATTTTCGTTTCATAAAAATCTTACAGTCTATGTATTCCGCACACAAAGTACCGAACAAGGAACAACCCCGTAAGCACAACGAGCAAAGCCAACATAAGCAGCAAAATTCCTTTAACACGCAATTTGGGCGTTCGGAACCGTAACACAAACAATATACCCCAAATAAGATAACAAACGGTCATAATCACAAACGTGACCGTACAGCGCGAAAACATGGTGGCAATCAGATAGAACACGGGCAATATGAGCGATATGCTCGTTACCGGCATGCCCTCGTACGAATGCCGCGCTTCCCCTTCGGGGTCTACGGTGCGCTTGCCTTCCATCACGTTGTAATGCGATAACCGTACCAAAGCGCACAGCACAAACAAACAGAAAATCGCAATATAATACCACTTGTGCATGCCCATGCCAAAGCCTATCATCACGGGCGCCACACCGAAGGCAAGCAAATCGCTGAACGAATCGATTTGAATCCCGAACATCTTGTCGTCCGTCGTGCGGTCGCGGCGCCGCTTGGCAACCGTGCCGTCAAACGCGTCGCACAATCCCGACAGCAACAAACAAATCACCGCCCAGGCGGGTTTTCCGAGCGCGGAAAAACAAATTCCCGCCACCGCCGACGCCACCGAAATATAGGTAAGAATCACACCGTAGTGCCAATATCCCAAAACCCGTTTACTTGTGCTGTTCATACTCGGCAATCTCCTTTTCTTTGTCTTCCGTCCCGTCTACTCCGTTCGGCTCTGCGCCGCTTTCTTTCCCTTCATTTTCACTCAAATCGCTTTCCCTCTGTTCTTCCGCACGCTCCGTGGGCAATTCGTTTTCCCGCACTTCGCTACCTTCGCTTTGCCATGTTTCTTCCCGCTCGTTTGGTAGTGCGTTTTCCGTTGTTTCTTCTTCCCGCTCCGCAAGCATTTCGTCTTGCTCCCGTTCGTCTTGTCCGATAGGGTCGTTTTCCCGCTCTTCCCGCTTGTCCGTTTGCGCGCTTTCCGCCGTCACGTAGCAATCGGACGCGTTTTCCTCGGACTTTGCCCGCATGCCGTGAATGTGGTACGAAAGCGTAATCGCGCCGCTGAACACCATGTATAAATAATACGATATCACGCGCGACACCATAAGCGCGGATAACAGAAAGGCTTTGTCGAAGTACAGGTTGTACACGTTGAGATACAAATACTCGTATGCGCCCACGCCGCCGGGTAACGGAATAAAATTATACCCCACCGTCACAAACGTCTGCATGGCAAGTAAATCCACAAACCCCGCCGACGAATCCGCCGCCAAACACACCAAACAGGGAATGAGCGTTTTCGCCAGACGCTGACAAACGTTGAACACAAGCGCCTCGAAAAACAGAAAGGGGTTCTTTCGTATCACGCCCAATCCGCTGTGATACTTGTCCACTCCAGCGGCAATCTTTTCCCGCCATTTGTCTGGGTGCTTTACGATTTTCATGCGCGTAAACAGCAAAACGATTCCGTTTCCGCATTTTTGCACCACTCTGTGGCAGAACATGCAGGCAATAAACAGCCCCAACAAAAGCCCTTGCGTCACAAATCCCGCCACCACCAAAAAGCGCGTGAACCCGCCGTCGAACAGCTCGTACATCTCGGGTCGTACGATAAACGCCGCCCCGCCCAAAATAAGAATCGCCGCCGTATACGCTATGCTGTTGAAAACAAGCGTGAACCCCGCCGTGCCGCCGCTCATGCCGTCGCGCATCATGTAGAATGCCGACGCGGGTTGTCCGCCCGATGCACTCGGCGTAATAGACGAATAGTAGGCGTCGGCGGCGGAATACGCCACGCTCGACACAATCCTACTCTTGTGCCCCAACCGCCTCGCAATCACGTGCAAACTCCATCCTTCGCACAGTATGGCAAGCACCATGCACCCGCATGCCGCGGCAATCAGCCACCACCTGCTGTTCGCCAAAAAATTGCGTATGTTGGTGAAATTGAGTTCCCGATTGCTCACAATCAGCACGGTGAGCGTAATGCCCACCAAAGCGACCAAAACCGCAATATTGATGATTTGCTTTTTCGCTTTTTTGGACAACGTCCCGCTCATTCGCTCGCCTAACTCCAACAAACAGATGTGTATAGCCAATATACTTTATATATATTATACGAAATGCAATACTATTATAGTGTACCCCCCCCGCGACATTTTGTCAAGCAAAATGTCGGAATCATACACAATTCGACACACTTACGGATTTGCAAGATTCCCCGCTTGTTTCCCTTGTAAGCAAATTCAACCATGCAAAAATCTCCCTTTCGGGAGATTTTCGTTTGATATTCCAATAACTATAAGTTGATTTTCCTTATTCGGTGCGAAGCGCCACAACGGGGTCTTTTTTCGCCGCGCTGCGCGAAGGGATAATACCCGAAATAAGCGTAAGCAACACGCTGATTGCCACCAGAATGAGCGCCGCAACGGGGTGCAAGAATGCGGAAAGCGCCTTGATGCCCGTAAGCGCGTGCAAAATCAGATTGATAGGTATACACAACAAATAGGTAATGAGCACGCCGAACGCACCCGACGCAAAACCGATGATAATGGTTTCGGCGTTAAACATGCTCGACACGTCGCGCTTTGACGCACCGATTGCGCGCAGGATACCGATTTCTTTGGTGCGTTCTTGCACGGAAATCAGCGTAATCACGCCCACCATAATGGACGACACAATGAGCGAGATTGCCACAAACGCAATCAGCACATACGTGATAGCGTTGATAATGGTGGTAACCGCCGACATCATCAGTCCCACATAGTCGGTATATTTAATCTTTTTATCGTCGTCTACGCTATTGTTGTAAGCTGTTATCGCATCCGAAATTACGTCTTTGTTCGCAAACGACGACGCATAAATATTGATACGCGTGGGCGTTTCCAAATCCACGTATCCCATTTCGAGCAGATTGCGCTCGTAGGTAGACTCCGAGAACGTCATTACTTCGTCGTAATACAAAGCATACTCCGCCGTATCCGCCGCCGCGAGCAGAGCCGTGAGCGCCGCCACTTTCTGTTCGTCGGTCATTCCCGCAAGTTGCGCTTTCACCTGTTCGGCATACTCTTGTTTAATCTTCTTTTCGATTTCGGGGCGAATCATGGCTTTGAGTTCGTCGTCGGTCATCTTGGCAAGATATTCTTCCACGTCTTCTCTTGTTACCCCGCTCATCGACTCCATGATTCCCAAAATAATCATCTCTTTAATCTGCGCGGGAGTAAACTTCCCCATAGCGGCGTCTGTTTGTGCGGCAAGTTCGTCGGCAGGCATAATGCACATAATGTCTTCGTAAATTTTCGCCTTTCCCGCCGCGTTCAAACTTGCAACGTGCGCGTCGAATGCTTCTTTTTTCTGCTCGTCGGTCAGTTTACCCGTGCTCGACTTAAACGGCAAGCCCGTAATAATATCCACCGTGGGGCTATTTAACTGCGCAGCTACCGCGGCGGACTTGCGCGACTGTTCCACCACGTATTGAGTGAGCGCACTCGTGTAGCCGATTGTGCCCGTCAGCATAGTGCTCGTCGCTTTTTCGTTGGGTTTGATGATTCCCTTGATTTTCAGCGGCAATGCGTTTTGGTACAGTAGGCGCAGTCCCTGTTCCGTTTTGCGCCAATCGTACCATTTGCCCGACGCTTCGTCTTTTTTGAAACATTCGGCGTTGAGAATGGTTTTGATTTCGGTGCCGCAAATATCTTCGTACGACCACTTCTGGTCGGGAATCACAAGGTCGTTGCCGTTTACCACGGCGTCTACTACGTCGTCTATCAGGTCGTTGCCGATTAGTCCGAGAATATAGAGCGACATATCGTCCAGTTCGTTATTCTCATCGAGCACCAAAACGATTTCGTCGTAACGCGTAGGCCAACCGCCGTACACGACGTCGTATTGCTTACGCAAAAGGTCGTTCACCAATCCGCCGTCTTTGGCGGGCAACAGTTCCTGCCAAAGTTGCATGGTTGTGCCCATAGACAGCATGGAAACCAACGAATTGTTCATGGGATTGGACGAATTTACCAAATCGGAGCCGAGATATTCTTTTAACAGTTTATCCATGAGAACGGACACGTCGGACGGTATGATTTCCCCGTCTTCGTTCTCGGTGTAAATGAGCAAATCGAGCGAATACGAATATTGCACGCCTGCCACCGCTTCACCCAGCTTTGATTTTTCTTTGACGATTTCTTCGTCTAAATACTTTTTGAACGACTTCAAATCGTTTTCGCTCGTTTCGATACTGCTGATAGCTTTGGCAATCTCATACACAAGCGCCTTGTTATACACCGCATCGTTGGGGTGGTCGGATTCTTCGTCCCGCCCCATGTTCATAAACGTTTGCATGAGCGACGTAAGGTCGGTTGCCGTGGATTCGATGGTGATGGGATAGGTGGCGAGCGTTTCTTCCTGCACGGTATTGATATACCCCGTCGTGCCCTGCGATACCGCCAATATGAGCGCTATACCGATAATGCCGATACTGCCCGCAAAAGACGTGAGCACGGTGCGTCCTTTTTTGGTAAACAGATTTTTAAGCGACAGCCGAAACGCCGTCCAAAAAGACATAGACGGCTTTTTGCTCTCTTTTTCTTTTTCGTTTTTCGCTTCGTCTTCGGCGCGTTGGCACGAACATTCTTCGTCCGAAGGGCGTCCTTCGTCTTCCAGAATTTCGCCGTCCAGCATTTTGATGATACGCGTGGAATACTGTTTGGCAAGTTCGGGATTGTGCGTAACCATAACCACAAGTCGGTCGCTTGCCACCTTTTTGAGAATTTCCATTACCTGCACGCTCGTTTCGGTATCGAGCGCGCCCGTGGGTTCGTCGGCGAGAATGATGTCGGGATTATTGACGAGCGCGCGCGCAATCGCCACACGTTGCATTTGCCCGCCCGACATCTGATTGGGCTTTTTATTGAGCTGATTGCCCAGCCCCACTTCTTCCAACGCTTTCACCGCACGTTCGCGCCGTTCGGCTTTACTCACCCCCGAAAGCGTGAGCGCAATCTCCACGTTTTGCAACACCGTTTGGTGCGGAATCAGATTGTAACTCTGAAAAACGAATCCCACCGAATGATTGCGATATGTATCCCAATCGCGTGCCTTGAAATCTTTGGTAGACCTGCCGTTAATGATTAAATCGCCCGACGTATAGCCGTCTAATCCGCCGATAATATTGAGCAGTGTGGTTTTGCCGCACCCCGACGGACCGAGTATGGAAACAAACTCGCTGTTTCGGAACGTGATGTCGATTCCTTTGAGAGCATGCACTACGTCCTCGCCCGCGGGATATTCTTTTGTAATCTGTTTGAGTTCCAACATATCGCCTATCTCCTTATACGGTAGTTATGGTTCAAAAGGTTTTAATAACTATACTACGATTCGATTGATTTGTCAATCGTAGCGCGTGTGTAACACATAAAAATCGAGTTGCCCGCCGACAAAAAAGGGGAAAGACGACACGCCTTTCCCCCGATATATTTACGGTGTACTCTTGTTTTGCGTTACTTTTTTTCGACCAACGCTTTGGTTTCGCGCGCAATTACCAATTCTTCGTTAGTGGGAATAATCAGAATGCGCACGCGCGAATCGGGCATAGAGATGTCGCGCAGTACGCCGCGCTCCCCGCTGTAATTCTTCTGCTCGTCTAACTTCATGCCCAAATATTCCATATTGCCCGCAACGCGCGAACGGATTTCGGGCGTATGTTCGCCCACGCCCGCCGTGAACACAAGCGCGTCGATTCCGTTCATGGCGGCAATATACGCGCCCACGTATCGCTTTACGGTATACCCGAAAATATCCAACGCAAGGGTGGCGCGGTGGTTTCCTTGCTCCGCCGCCGCCGTCAAATCGCGGAAGTCGCTCGAAACGCCCGACACGCCCTGCATGCCCGACTTTTTGTTGCACACGTTGAGTATTTCATGCACGTTCATGCCCGTTTTGCCCATCAGATATTCCACCACCGACGGGTCGATATCGCCGCAACGCGTGCCCATGGGAACGCCTTCGAGCGGCGTGAATCCCATACTGGTATCCACGCACTTGCCGCCGTCTACCGCGCTGACAGACGAACCGTTGCCCAAATGGCAGGTGACGATTTTCAAATCTTTGAGGTCTTTGCGCAAATACTTTGCCGCTTCTTCGGAAACGAATTTATGGCTTGTGCCGTGGAATCCGTAGCGGCGCACTTTATAGTCGGTATAATATTCATACGGAAGTCCGTACATATACGCCTTTTTGGGCATGGTGTGATGAAACGCCGTATCGAACACGAGCGCCATGGGCACGTTCGGCATTGCCGCCTTGCACGCCTGCACGCCGATTAAGTTGGCAGGCTGATGTAGCGGCGCCAACTCTCCGTTGCGCTCGCATATTTTCATTACTTCGTCGGATACAAGCACCGACTCGGTAAAATCTTCGCCGCTGTGCACCATACGATGACCCACCGCGCCGATTTCTTTCATATTTTTCACTGCGCCGTGTTCGGGGCTTACAAGTGCTTCCAGCACCAGACGAATGGCTTCGTTATGGTCGGGCATGGGCGCGTTTACAACCACGTCGTCGTGCCCGGGCAACTTATGCGTGAGTCTGCTGCCGTCTATGCCTATGCGCTCGCAAACGCCCTTTGCCGCCACCTGTTCGGTAGTCATGTCAATCAACTGATATTTGAGCGAGCTGCTGCCCGCATTGATTACGAGTATTTTCATTTTATCATCCTCTCCTTTTCTTTCTTTCCGCAACCACGTTACTTCTGCGTATTGAGCACAACAACCGCCACAACCGATATAATATCTTCCACCGAGCAACCGCGACTCAAATCGTTGACGGGTTTGGCAAGCCCCTGAATCAGCGGTCCGATTGCTTCGGCGCCGCCGAGATACTGCGAAAGTTTATAGGCAATGTTTCCTGCGTTCAAATCGGGGAAAATGAGCACGTTGGCTTTGCCTGCCACGGGGCTGTTGCCCTTTACCTTCTTTTCCGCCACGCGGGGAACAAGCGCCGCGTCGCCCTGCAATTCGCCGTCTACCAGCATATCGGGATACTTCTCTTTGATTTTTGCGAGCGCGCCCGTAACCTTATCCACAAGGGGGTCTTTGGCGCTTCCTTTGGTGGAAAAGCTCAAAAGCGCCACGCGCTGTTCGGGGAATCCGCAAACGTCGCGCGCCGTTTTTGCCGTACTGTATGCAATATCCACAAGCTGTTCTTCGGTGGGGTTGGGAATCACGCCGCAATCGCCGTATACCAAAACGCCGTTTTCGCCGTATAACTTCGAGGCGGGGTTTTCTTTGGGCAACGCAATAATAAAGCAACTTGACGCACTGCCGATTCCGGGCGCCGTTTTAATAATCTGCAATGCGGGGCGAAGTACCGCGCCCGTGGAGTTGATTGCGCCCGCCACCAACCCGTCGGCGTCGTCCGCTTTGAGCATGAGCGTGCCGAAGTATAACGGGTCGGCGGCGATTTTTTGCGCGTCTTCCCGCGTCATGCCCTTGGCTTTCCGCAGTTCGTACAACAAGCCGGCATAACCGTTCAGCTTGTCCGACGTAGCAGGGTCTATAATATCGAACCCGTCGAATTGTACGTCGGGGCAAAGTTTTTTCATTTCCGCTTTATTGCCCAGCACGGTAATGCGCGCCATTTTCATCTCGGCGATTTTTGCCGCGGCACGAATCGTTCGTTCGTCGTTTCCTTCGGGCAGAACGATGTGGCGGTTCAGTTTTGCCGCGCGCGCACGAATGGAATCCATAATTTCAGACATGGTATTTTTTTCTCTCCCTTTTGAATGAATTTGCGTACCTATTGTACCACCATATCCGAATTTTGTAAAGGAATTTCCACCCGTTGCAACGGCGGCTTTTTCTCAAACGATTTTTTGCACCGCCAGAATAATCAGCGCAAGCCCCGCCGCCACGTTGCCCCAACGCCCCGACTTCATGCCGCTTCCGCCCTTTGCGCCCAAATACAGAGCCGCCGCCGTGAACAGAAAGGTAAACGCGGTTGCGCAAATCACCATGCCCGCCGTTGCCATTACGCCGAATCCCGCGGCAAGTCCGTCTACCGAAAGTGCCGCGCCCAGCGAAACGCCTTCGCTCACCGATAGATTTCTGTCGCGGTTTTTATCTGCCGTGGGAAAGGAACTCCCCGCGCCCGCCAGTTTAATCAGACCGAAAACGGCAAGCACGAAAAACGACAGATATTTTTTTACGACTTCGGGCAAAAACAGAGCGCTCACGTTTCCCGTTGCCATTCCCACAGCCACAAACGCCGCCGAAACCGTAGCGGCGGCTACCGCGCTATGTAAGGGTACGCGCAGACGGGACGCTCCCGCCGCAAACCCGCTCGCCAGTGCATCCGCGCTCAAACTCAATCCGAGTATCAACGCCGTAATCCAAGTATTCATCACTACCAGTGTATGCCGCCCGAGCAAAATGCGGCACGATAACAAGTATGCAATAAAAAAAGCCGCTTGCACACAGCCCAAAGATACGTAGTGCGCTTTTATCTGTATCTATTAAAATTGCATAACCGTACATGCGTGCGTATATTTTCCGTCAATCCGTCTATAATTCGCTTATCCCGACTTATGCGGGTAAAAAAGACGCCCGATGGTGCAAGGAGTACCGTATGATTACGTATTATATAGGAAACGTCCGCGAAAAACGCATGTTCTTTCGCAAAGCGCGCATAGACGCCGCGCTTGCCGACAACTGCGACGTGCTCGCCGATTTTAAGTTGAACGGAAAAGTTTGTTTTGTGTTGGGCGAAATTCCGTACGCCGACATGCGCGTGGGCGAATATCTGGGATATGCCCGCGCGCTCAAAACGCGGTTGCCCCTTTCGGACAGCGCGGCAAAAGAACTGCTCGAAAAAGCGGGCACGCGCGTATCGCTTTGCAAGCGCATGGGTAAGCTCAATCGGCTCACGTTTCGCGCCGTTCTGCTTGCCGCCGCCTTAACGGACGCCACGCGCGAAAGCTGGCTCAATCTCGACGGCATTGCCTATTCGTTTTTCATGCGTCTGCACATGCGCCGCATGCTAAACCGAATCGCAAAAAACTACGAACACGTGCACGTAGCCGTTTCCGACTATCGGTTCATTCCCAGAAAAGCATGCGTAATGGCGGCGACCGACGGCGCTATCGTTTTGGGTCGCTCGCGTTCCGCATCCCGCCGAATCGGGAAAATCCGTTTTCGCAAAGAAAAAGCGTCCGCCAACATTGCGCTGGATATCCTGAACGGAAAACGCACCGTTTTATGCGATAATTAAGCCGTTCCCCTTCCCCTGCGCATATGCACGAATACGCAATCCGCAAGCGCGCCCGAAACGCGCGTTTTTTTCTGCTTTATCTTTCCACTCGGTTCGCTACCGAACGCACACATACAAAAAAGGGACTTGCCGTTTGTATAGCAAGTCCCTTTTCTTTTTCTTATGTTATAGATAGTTTTCTTCCGTTACCCAAGCCGCCACGATTTTTTTGAGTTCGTGGTTGTACTTTTCGTGCAGAATATAGTATTCGTCCCACTTCTTGCTCATTTCCGCCTGCTGTTTTTCCAGTTTGGCTTTGAGTTCGAACATGTGCGCGAACCGTTCGTCCAGCGCCTTTTTGAGTTCTTCGTAACGCGCGGAAGCGTCTTTGTTTTCCGTTTCTTCCACCGTATAGTCGCCGTCTACCTGCCGTTCTCTGTGCGGCAGACATTTGATGATTACGCTGTCTCCGTCGATTACGGGCGGCTTGATTGCCTCCTTAAAACCTTGTGCGGGAAGCATTGCCGCAAGAGAGAGTGCTACCGTTGCGATTGTGTTGACCATTGATAAATACCATCCTTTTCGTTTGATAGAGATAGTATTTTTCATTTTGGTAAATTTTATGCAAAATCTTTTTCGGAAAATAGCGCAAACGAAACGCGGTCGCCGTTTACGCCCGCCACGGTAATGTGCAAACGGTCGCCCAGCTTAAACGTGCGGGACGGGTTGTCCAGGCGGAACAGCTCGCCGTTGAACACATAGCCGTCGCCCGGCAGGTTTTCGGTGCGAATGAGTCCTTCCACGGTGTTTTCCAATTCCACGAAAATGCCCCATTCGGTAACGCCCGACACCACGCCGAAATAGTCTTCGCCTATTTTGTCGCGCATGAATTCCGCTTTTTTCAGGTCGTCCGCTTTGCGCTCGGCGCTCTCGGCGAGTTTTTCGCGCTCGCTGCTCTGCCTGCTTGCCGCCACCACCGTATCGGTGAATTTGCTCACGTTCTCGCCGTGCAAAAACGCTTTTATAATGCGGTGAATCATCAGGTCGGGATACCTGCGAATAGGCGACGTAAAATGGCAGTAGTACGGCGCCGCAAGTCCGAAATGCCCCGCATTGTTCGGCTCATACGTGGCTTTGCTCATGCTGCGTAGCGCCACGCGGTTCACCACGCCCGCCACGCTTTGGTCGAGCGACGCCAAAAAACGGGCAAAGTCGGCGCTTTTGGGCGAATCGACGGACGGGAACGTGAGTCCGAGCGCCGACACGAATCCGATTAACGTTTGCACCTTTTCGGGCGGAGGCGCCGCATGCGCGCGGAACACAAACGGAATCTTTTTGGCAACAAAATGCTCCGCCACCGTTTCGTTGCAGGCAAGCATGAATTCTTCTATCATCTTGTGCGAAACAAGCGGTTGCATTCTCGTTACGTTTACCGTGTGCCCCTGCTCGTTCAGCATAATTTTGCATTCGGGAATATCGAACTCTATATTTCCCCGCTCCGTCCGCTTTTTACGCAGGATTGCCGCCAACGTTTTCATATCTTGCAGCATGGGCACCAAAAAATCGTAACGGGCGCAAAGTTCTGCGTCGCCGTCCAAAATTTTCGCCACCTGCGTATACGTCATGCGGGCGCGCGAACGAATCACGCCTTCGCAGATTTTGTGCCGCACAATCGCCCCGAAATCGTCTATATCCATTTCCACCGAAAGCGTAAGGCGGTCTACGCCTTCGTTGAGCGAACAAATTCCGTTACAAAGCGCTTCGGGCAACATGGGCAACACGCGGTCGGGGAAATACACCGAAGTGGCGCGCTTATACGCCTCTTTATCCAATTCGCCGTCCGCCTTTACATAGTGCGCCACGTCGGCAATGTGCACGCCCAAACGAAACAATCCTTCGCGGGTGCGCGAAAGCGTTACGGCGTCGTCGAAATCACGCGAATCGTCGCCGTCTATGGTAATTACCGTTTGATTGCGGTAATCCGTTCTGCCCGCAAGCATTTGCTCGCTTACCGACTGCGGAATCCGTTCGCTTTCTCGCAACACGGTTGCGGGAAAACTCTCGTACAGATTGTGCATGCGAATTATGCTCAAAATATCCACGCCCGGCTCGTCGGGGAAACCGAGAATTTCTTTCACTTCTCCTTCGGGACGGCGCATGGGCGGATATTTGAGAATTTTGACCACCACTTTCTCGCCGCTTGCCGCGCCGCCGCTCCGTTCGTCTTTAACAAAAATATCGGTGCCCAAACGCGGGTTGTCGGCAATCACGATGCCCACGCCGTCCGTTCTGCGGTAGGTGCCCACCACGTGTTCGTTGGCGCGGGAAAGAATTTCCACCACTTTCGCTTCTCCGCCGCCGCGGTTCATGCCCGTGCGGACGCACGCCACCCTGTCGCCGCCCAACGCCGTGAGCATGTCGCGTGCGGGAATGAACAAATCCTCTCCGCCGTCGTCGCGCACCAAAAAGCCGAATCCTTTTCCGCTCGCGTCGATTTTTCCTTCGATTCGCTCGGCTTGCGAAAAGGTTGCCGCTTTTGCGGCGGGGTTCTTTTTGTCGGCGGCACTCTTTGCATAGCCGCGAGCCGACGACGGATTGCGCCGCTTACCGTGCGTATCTTTTTTTTGTGCGCTCTTTTTGGGCTTGCGCAACAGATTTCCCTTTTTTTCTTTCTTCATACTATCTCCATACTATAAAAAAGAGCGGGCTTCTCTCGCCCGCTCTGCCGAATATTCTTTTTGTTCTTACGCGCCTACCGGATAGATAACCACCGTAATGAAAAACAGCACCGAAATCACAAACAGACAGATTCCCAAAACAATCGTAAGACGTTTCATAACACCTTCGAGAGAACGACCTTTGTTTTTTGTGTAGAACGTATCCGAGAGCTGACCCGAAATAGCGCCCATTCCGTCGCCCGACGACGGCTGAAACAACACAACGATAATCATGGCAAGCGCAAGCACTACCATCAAAATGAGCAACACCATACGGATAATGGGGAACGACGTGGTAATCCAAGTAGCCACGGAAGGCAATAGGACGTTTTTCATGAAAACACCTCTGAAATTCGTTACCGAAACAGTATAACACATTTGCATGCGGTTAGGCAAGCGTTTTTGCGCGAAAAATCGTGCCGAGCGGGCAGAAAGATTGCTTTTTTGCGTCTATCCGTGTTACAATACAGACAAAAGAACGCTTTACAAACGGAATCAAGCAGGTATGAAAAACAATTCGCCCCCAACCGAAAATACGGAAAATAACGACACGGCAAAAAAACTCGAACCGTTGCCCCGTCTTCTCGTTCCTTGGTACGAGCAAAACAAACGCGACCTGCCTTGGCGCAGAACGCGCGACCCATATCGCATTTTCGTTTCGGAAATCATGTTGCAACAAACGAGAGTGAATGCGGCAATCGGCTATTACGAACGCTTTCTTTCGCTGTTCCCTACCGTTCATGCGCTTGCCCGCGCGAACGACGACCTTCTTCTCAAAGCGTGGGAAGGATTGGGTTACTATTCGCGGGCGCGCAACTTAAAGCGCGCCGCCCGTATCGTGGCAGACGAATACGATGGCGTATTTCCCGCAAGCCCGAGCGTGCTCCGATTGTTGCCGGGCGTGGGCGACTACACTGCGGGCGCCGTGGCGTCTATTGCCTTCGGTCTGCCCGTTGCCGCCGTAGACGGAAACGTGTTGCGCATTGTTGCCCGCGTGCTCGATTACAATGCGCCCGTTACCCCGCCTTTTAAGCGCACGATTACCGACGCGCTTACCCGCATATATCCCGTCGAACGGTGCGGCAGCTTTACGCAGAGTTTCATGGATTTGGGGTCGGCAATCTGTCTGCCTTCACGCCCCGCCTGTCTGCTCTGCCCGTTGCGCGCCGTGTGCGCGGCATACGCGCACGGCACCGCCGAAAGTCTGCCCGTCCGCGCGCCCAAAGCGGCGAAAAAACAACAAAAGCTCACCGTATTCGTTCTTCGCAACGACGACACGGTAGGCGTGCAAAAACGCTCGGACACGGGCTTGCTCGCGTCGCTGTGGGAACTGCCCAACCGCTCGGGACACCTGTCCGACGGCGACGCCGTTCGCGTAGCCGAAACTATGGGCGTGCGCATTTGCGGAGAATTCTCCATGCGGCGGGCGCGGCACGTGTTTACCCATATAGAATGGGATATGCTCGTATTCGACGCGCAAACGGAACGCGTTGACGATTCGCTCGTTTGGGTTAATCCGAACGCAAACGAACAAGCCGCTCTTCCCACCGCCTTCCGCAAATGTTTGTAAAAAACACATGCTTACTGTCTGTAAAAAAATGCGTGTCTGCGACCCCCGCTCGGCACGCATCTTTTTTTCTTTCAGAACTCCATTTCTTTTTCCCGCCCGTTTTCCACCACTGTCTGAACGGAAATTCCCGCTTCGCGCGCAAGCGAGCGCGCGGCGGCATAGTTTCTGCCTGCGTCTTGCGTGCGGTGCGCGTCGGACGCGAAACACACCTTTTTTCCGCCCAGCGCAACGTATTGCAAAAAGATTTCCCGCACGGGCACGGTGTTGTCACGCACGCCGCGCACGCTCGTGTTGAGTTCGAGTATCTTTTGCTTTGCGATAATCTTGCGCAGTATCGCGTTGATTTCTTCCCGCATTTCGGCATAGAAATCGCAGGTATCAAAGGGCGCGTTACGGCAAACGTAGCCCAAATGCCCCACCGTATCGAACGCATACGGCGCGTCCAGACTTTCGTCTACCGCACGCAAATACGCCGCGTATGCCTCGCGTTTGCTTTTGCCGTTGAAATATTCGGGAAAGTAGCAATCGCAGCCGTCCACTTCATGAACCGAATTGATTACGTAATCGGGGCGGTATTCCGAAAGAAACCGCGCGTTCTCCCGCGCGTTCGCGGCGGTATACCCCATTTCCAGCCCCGCGCCTATATATATTTTGTCGGCGTACCGCCGTTGCAGTGCGCGCACGCACGCAAAATAACCGTCTATGTCCCCTTTTGCCACTTCGGGACGATGATACAGCAAATCCACGTGTTCGGTAAAGCAGATATGCCGCGCGCCCGCTTCCATAGCCCGCAACACAAACGATTCGGGTTCGTCGTAACCGTCGGGCGAAAATTTCGTGTGAATATGATTATCTGCACAAAAATGCATGCGCACCTCCCGCACGGGGCGCCCTCTACACTACATGCCGAGATTCGTACCCCGAATGCCGTCAGTATAGCACGGAAAACCGCGCATGTCAAATGCGGCGCATGTGTTGCATAAAAACCGCACATATACGAGCACACTATACACAATATGAAAAAGAATATTCTTGCTTTTTTGCTTATTACGGCGCTCTTGCCGCTGTGCGCATTTGCCCCCGCGCCCGTCCGCTGGGTGGATTTCAACGTGAGCGAATGGGTGTTGCGCGAATGTTTGAAATACGACGCCGAATTCCACGACGCCGACTGCAACTTTTCTTATTCGGACGCCGTGGCATACGTGGCGCTGAAAAACGGCAACGTGTTCCATAAGAAAAAAGACGCGAAAACGCTTGCGGACATGGCAAAACGCTTGCGCGGCGGCGAAAAAATGGACGATTTGTTTCCGCAGAGCAATTACGCGGACTATCTGCGCACGTCTTACGGAGCGGTGCTCAAACCGCTTGTGGGCGACTATGTAGACGAATCAACGGGCGAACAAAAACGCGGATTGCGCTGTTGCTTTCCGCTTGCCGCGGGGCACTGGTACAACCATTACGACGATTTCGGCAACTCGCGCAGTTTCGGCTATAAGCGCAAACATTTGGGGCACGACATCATGGGCAGCATAGGTACCCCCATCGTGGCAGTGGAAGGCGGCACCGTTACCGAATGCGGCTGGAACCGTTACGGCGGGTGGCGTATCGGAATCCGCAGCGACGACATGTTGCGCTACTACTACTATGCACATTTGCGCAAAGATAAACCGTTTGCCGCAGGCATGACGGTGGGCGTGCGCGTCACGCCCGGGCAGGTAATCGGCTATTTGGGCGTTACGGGATATTCGGATAAAGAAAACGTGAATCTCACTTCGTGTAGTCCGCACCTGCATTTCGGTTTGCAACTCATTTTTACGCCCGAGCAGGAGAAAGGTCCCAAAGAAATTTGGGTAGACCTTTACGCGCTTACACGCTTTCTTTCGTCGTACCGCGTAAAAGCGGTTAAAAGCGAAAACGGCGAGTACACGAGCGCCAACCGCCGTATTTGGCAGGCATAATTTGTTATTTGTGCACAAACGCGCGGGCGGCAACGTCGATTGTACCCGCACCGCAGTATACGAGCGCCGCGTCCTTTTGCACCAGTTGCGCCGCCGCCTCGTTCAACTCGAAAAAGGTAGAATAGCACCGCGCGCAACGCCCTTCGCACAGAATGCGACGGCACAGAAGTTGCGAACTGACGCCCGGATAGGGGTCTTCTCGCGCCGCATAAATATCGGCAAGCAGAATATCGTCGGCAAGCATAAGCGCAGACGCAAACGAATCGAGTAAAGAAAGCGTGCGCGAATAGGTGTGCGGCTCGAACACAATGCCTATGCGCGTATACCCCGCCTCGCGCAGGCACCCGACCGTGCTCTCGATTTCGCGCGGGTGGTGTGCGTAATCGGTGTACACGTCACAGCCGCACGGCGACGCAAGATATTCCAGCCGACGTCCCACACCCGCAAAACTTTCCAATCCGCGCTTTACGTCGGCAAAGGGAATGCCCGCCGCAATCGCCGCCGCCGCCGCGGCAAGCGCGTTGTACACGTTGTGCCTTCCCATCACTTTGAGCGATATCTCTCCGAGCGGACGCCCCGAGTCGGTAAACGTAAAACGGGTGCCGCCCTTCTGCCACACAAGACGCTCGGCACGGTATCGGCAATGCTCTCCCATGCCGAAACTTATGTAGTTTCCCGTTTGCAGCGGCGCGCTCTTTGGGTCGTCGTCGCACACGATACGCACGGGCGCACTGCGCGAAAACACGTTAAACGCCTGCGTGATATCTTCTTCGTCACGGTAGTAATCGGTGTGGTCGAGTTCCACGTTGAGCACCACCGACACGCGCGGCAACAGGTGCAGAAAATTGCGGCGGTACTCGCACGCTTCGGTTATAAAATACTTTTTGCCGCCCACATGCCCGCATTCCCCGCCGTATGTTCCGCCCAGATGCACGGTAGCGTTGTACGGCGCGAATATACTCCCCAGCATTGCCGTAGTAGTGGTTTTGCCGTGACTGCCCGCCACCGCAATCACCGAAGAATACCCCAACGCAAGTTGTCCCAAGTATTCGGCGCGCGAAAGCACTTTGATACCGTTCTCATGCGCATATGTAAGTTCGGGATTATCGGGCGCAATCGCCGACGAATAAACAACCAGGTCGGCGCCGTGCGCGAATTTTTCGTCGTGACCGCCGAGCGCCGCGTCCGAGCCCGTAGTTTGCGCGCCGTCCGCCTCGGCGATTCTGCGGAGTACCTTCATACTGGCGCCCTCGCAACCTATAAAGTGAATTCTCATAGTTCACTCTATTCGTTGCGCGCTTAAAATGTTCCTTTTGCGCGAAAAAGCACGCTATTTTGCCGAAAACAAGTGTTTTTTCGTATTTTTTTACGATTTTTACAGGGAAAAATGCGATAAATCGCTAAAAAGGAATTGCAAATCGGTAAATTATGTAGTATAATACAAGTAAGAACATTTCTGTAAAGGGGTAACAAGGGAAAATGAACATCACAGAAGTACGCGTAAGGTTAGTTAAATCGGAAGAAGGAAAACTCAAAGGCGTTGCGTCGGTTACAATCGATGATTGCTTTGTTGTGCACGACGTGAAAATCATAGAAGGCGCCGACGATTTCTTTATTGCCATGCCCAGCAAAAAAACGCCTTCCGGCGAGTTCAAAGATGTTGTACATCCGCTCAATACGGAAACGCGGGAAATGTTGCGCAAAGTCGTACTGGACGAATTCGAAAAGGCGAGAAAACAGGCGGAAGAACAAGCGGAATAATTTTTCCGATTCGCGCACAAACATTTTGGGACACGACAAAAAAATCTTCTCGAAACCGAGAAGATAGTTTTGTTGTGTTTTTTACTGTTTATCGGACGCCGCGTTGCCGTTACCTTATTTTTGCAAACAAAAATCGATGCAATACGAATTGGTGAAATCGCCGTCGTGTTTCTTTTTGAGCGCACGGAGATACTTTTTCTTTTCCGCAAAATACTGCCTTTGCTGTTTGGACGTGAGCGTAGAGAGATAGGCTTGCTCTTTTTGGGTATTTTCCCAACGCTGTTTGTTTTCTTTCACCGCCGACGCGAACACTTCCACAAGTCGGTCGACGCATGCGTCGATTGCGTATTGCTTGGCGTATTCTATATACTGCTCGCTCAACGCCTGCTTTTCTTCGGGGTGTTCGATAAACCACTCGATTTGCCCGCACAACGATTTGTGGTTGCCCTTTCGGAACAGATTATGTTCGGAAAGCGCAAACTGTTTGGTGGCGCAGATTTCGCTATCCGAGATAACGGGCACGAGTCCGCAAGTAAACGCCTCCATACACGAAATAGCTTCGCTTTCGGCGTCGGACGCATGCACGTATAAGTCGCACGTATTGATAAGGTCAATCAGTTCTTCCTGCGGTAAAAACACGAATTCCACGGGGTTGGCAAGATATTTTTCGCTCAACCTGCGCAGATTTTTCTCGGTGGGACCTTTACCCGCCAGCACCAGTTGAATGCGGTCGTTATATTTGCTTTCGCCGATAGCCTTGATAATAAGGTCTTGGCGTTTTTCTTTGCTGTACCGCCCAATCATTAAAATCACATATTTATCGCGGTATTTTTCGGGGCGCGACACTTCTCGCTTGCCGAACGCCTCGCCCACCCCGTTGCTGATGGCATAAATATTGCCACGGTATTTGTTTTTTACAAGCAAATTTTTCATCATCTGGCTGGGGCAATGAATGTGATTGAACTTCTTGTAGAATTTTTTGCGCAAAAACGTGTAAATGAATTTGTTTGCGGCGGGGATTTTGCCCAAATGCACCGAATACGTCATGTTTTCGGGCTGAATATGAAAAGCGGCGGTGGTGGCAATGTGCATTTTTTCGGCAATTTCAAACGTGGCGTTTTCCACCCAGAAAGGCATGAGCATATGCACCACGTCGCTACCATCAATCGCTTTTTTTATCAGTTCTTCGTTCGGTTCGGCAAATTTCATTCCCTGTTTGTCTACAATCGACTGGAACACGGGAATACGGTATTCGGGCAATACGTAAATACCTTCCCCCTCTATGCGCGACGCCGTAATCACGCGCACTTCGTGCCCCTTTTTCTTTAATACGTCGGCAAACCGCATCGCCGTAATGGTAGTGCCGTTGCTCGTTTCGCCGAATTGATCCATAACAAAGGTGATGACCATAGCCGCGCGTACTCTCCTTATCCGAAATATCTATTTCACGCCGTTACCTTACACAAGGCAAAAGCGAACTGCTTGCTCTTTCTGTCCCGTCTATTATGTCATGACTGCCATGCGTTTGTCAACAGATTCACATTAAAGACGGGTTAAAAAAGGATTGGAATTCGCTTTACCGTGTCGAAATATACGAAAAACGGTTCAATATCCCCTTTCGAGCAACGGACGCAAGAATTGTCCCGTAAAACTCTGTGCGTTTTGCGCCACTTCTTCGGGCGTTCCCGCCGCAATCACCGTGCCGCCCTTGTCGCCCCCTTCGGGGCCCAAATCTATGATGTAATCCGCCGTTTTGATAACGTCGAGATTGTGTTCGATTACCACAACGGTATTGCCGCCCGACGCCAACCGTTGCAAAATGAAAATCAGTTTTTCCACGTCGGCAATATGCAACCCCGTGGTAGGCTCGTCGAGAATATACAACGTTTTGGAAGTAGACCTGCGGCTCAATTCGGTTGCCAATTTCACGCGTTGCGCCTCGCCGCCCGAAAGCGTGGTGGCAGGTTGTCCCATTTTTATATATCCCAAGCCCACCTCGTAAAGCGTGCGCACTTTGTTGGCAATCTGCGGAATGTTTTCAAAGAAGGTATACGCTTCTTCGATTGTCATGTCGAGCACGTCGGCAATACTCTTGCCCTTATATTTTACCGTGAGCGTTTCGCGGTTATACCGTTTTCCGCCGCACACTTCGCAGGGCACGTACACGTCGGGCAAAAAGTTCATTTCCACGCGGATAATACCGTCGCCGCAACAACTTTCGCACCTGCCCCCTTTTACGTTGAACGAAAAGCGTCCCGCTTTATAGCCGCGTTCCTGCGCGTCGGGCGTTTTGGCAAACAGTTCGCGTATGGCGCCGAACACGCCCGTATAGGTAGCGGGGTTACTGCGCGGCGTGCGCCCGATGGGACTTTGGTCGATACAAATCACTTTATCGATGTGTTCCAGTCCTTCTATGCCGCCGTGCTTGCCCACCGAAAGCCGACTGCCCATTACGGCGTTTGCCGCCGCGGGATACAGAATCTGATTCACAAGGCTGGATTTCCCGCTACCCGATACGCCCGTGACGGCGGTAATCAGTCCTACGGGAAAACGCGCATTCACTTTTTTCAGATTATTCTGCGCGCAGTTTTTGAGCACGATATATTCTCCGCCCGCTTTTCTGCGCTCGGCGGGCACGGAGATTTTCCGCTCGCCGCTCAAAAACTTGCCCGTAACCGAACGGGGCGACGCAATCAAATCGGCAATGCTGCCCTGCGCCACGATTTCGCCGCCGTGCACGCCCGCGCCCGGACCTACGTCTACCACGCAGTCGGCGGCGCGGATTGTTTCTTCGTCGTGTTCCACCACAATGAGCGTGTTGCCCAAATCGCGCAACTTGGTGAGCGTGTGCAACAGCTTTTCGTTATCGCGTTGGTGCAATCCTATACTCGGCTCGTCGAGAATATACAGCACGCCCTGCAAGCCCGAGCCGATTTGCGTGGCAAGCCGAATGCGTTGCGCCTCGCCGCCCGAAAGCGTTGCCGCCCCGCGGGCAAGCGTAAGATACCCCAGCCCCACGTCTTTGAGAAAGCCCAAACGAGCGCGGATTTCTTTTAGCAGCGGTTTGGCAATGATTTCCTGCCCGGGCGTAAACGTGAACGTATCCACAAAAGCCAGTAGTTCCACAATACTCAACCGCGTTACTTCTTCTATGTTCTTGCCGAACAACGTAACGGCAAGCGCTTCGGGTTTGAGCCGTTTGCCGCCGCACGCGTCGCACGGACGGGTACGCATATACCGTTCTATATCGCTTTTCACGTATTCCGAACCCGTTTCGCGGTACCGCCGTTCGAGATTGGTTACAATCCCTTCGAATGCCGTATTGAAACTCCCTTTGAAATTATACGAATTATATTGCATTTCGATTTTTTCGCCGTTGTTTCCGTACAACAGAATGTGTCTGATATTTTCGGGTAGGTCGCGGAACGGAACGTCGAGCGAAAACCCGTATCGGCGGGCAAGCCCTTCGAAGTACAACTGCGTTTGCGCGCCGCTGTCGAAATTCCAACCCGATATGGTGAGCGCGCCTTCACGGAGCGATTTGCTTCCGTCGCCGTATATCAATTCGGGGTCGATTGCCTGCTTATAGCCCAGCCCCAAACATTCGGGGCAAGCACCGAACGGACTGTTGAACGAAAACAGGCGCGGTTCGATTTCGGCAAGCGAAATGCCGCAATCGGTACAGGCGTATTTGGTGTTGAACAGCCGTTCTTTGCCGTCGCACTCCACCACCACGATTCCTTCGGAGAGTTTGAGCGCCGTTTCCAAACTGTCGGTTAAACGCTTGTTGATTCCTTCTTTTATCACAAGGCGGTCCACTACCACGCTCACATTGTGTTTTACTTGCTTATCAAGCGAAATATCTTCGTCGAGCGCATACGTCTGTCCGTCTACCCACACGCGCGCAAAGCCTTGCTTGCGGTAGCTTTCAAACAGCTTGCCGAATTCGCCTTTGCGTCCGCGCACAACGGGCGCAAGCAGCAAAATTTTACTGCCCTGCGGATATGCCGTTATGGCGTCGGCAATCTGGTCTATGGACTGTTGCTCGATTTTCTTGCCGCATTTGGGGCAATGCGCCTCGCCTACGCGGGCATACAGCAAACGAAGGTAGTCGTAAATTTCGGTCACGGTACCCACGGTGGAACGGGGATTGCGCGCCGTTGTTTTCTGGTCGATGGATATGGCGGGGCTTAATCCGTCAATGCTCTCCACATCGGGCTTGTCCATCTGTCCCAAAAACTGACGGGCATACGAAGAGAGCGACTCCACGTAGCGGCGTTGCCCTTCGGCGAAAATGGTGTCGAACGCCAGACTGGTTTTGCCGCTGCCCGATAACCCCGTAAATACAATGAGTTTGTTGCGCGGGAGCGTTAGACTCACGTCTTTGAGATTGTTTTCTTTAGCGCCTTTTATTACGATATTTTCCATGGTTGTGCCCATGACCTCCTTGTTGCAAACGGTTTCGAAAACAGGCGCACGGCAATTATGCCGCACGTAGCGCGTATTCCGCAATGCCCGTTGTTTTTTCTTTTATCTCTGCTTTTTTGCTCTGTGAATATTATCTTGCAAACGGCGCAATTCGGTGATTCGGTCACGCAAGCGGATTGCCGTTTCGAAGTCGAGCGACGACGACGCTACGCTCATCATACTGCGCAATTTGTCAATCTGGTGCGGAATATCTTCTTCGTCGATTTTTTCGCTTTCTTTCTGCGAGATTTCCAGCGTGTTGGTTATCGGCTTTACAATCGTTTTGGGCACGATTCCGTGCGCCGCGTTATATGCTTGCTGTTTGGTTCTGCGCCGCTCCGTTTCTCCTATGGCGCGTTGCATGGAACCCGTCATCGTGTCGGCGTACATAATCACTCTGCCTTCGCTGTTTCGCGCCGCCCGTCCTATGGTTTGAATGAGCGCCGATTCACTGCGCAAAAAGCCTTCTTTGTCGGCGTCGAGTATGGCAACCAGACGCACTTCGGGGATATCCAATCCTTCGCGCAACAGATTGATTCCCACAATCACGTCGAACTCGCCCGCACGGAGCGCATTGACGATTTGTATGCGTTCCATGGTGCCTATATCCGAATGCAGATAGTTTACGCGCACGCCGTGGTCGGCAAGATAATCGGTCAGGCTTTCCGCCATGCGTTTGGTGAGCGTCGTCACCAAAATTCTGCCGCCGCATTCCACCGTTTTTTTGATTTCGGTGAGAAGGTCGTCTATCTGCCCTTCGGTGGGACGCACAATCACTTCGGGGTCGAGCAGTCCGGTGGGGCGTATAATCTGTTCCGCCACGAATCCGCCCGCCTTCTCGCGCTCGTACGGCGCGGGCGTAGCCGACACGTAAATGGTTTGCCCGATACGCGAATTAAATTCGTCGAACGTGAGCGGACGGTTGTCGTATGCCGCGGGAAGTCGAAAACCGTAGTCCACCAAACTTTGCTTTCTGCTACGGTCGCCCGCATGCATGGCGCGCACCTGCGGAAGCGTCATATGGCTTTCGTCTACAAACAGCAAAAAGTCGCGCGGGAAATAATCGAGCAACGTAAACGGCGGTTGCCCCGTCACTCTGCCGTCGAAATAGCGCGAATAGTTTTCTATGCCCGTGCAGTATCCCATTTCGCGCATCATTTCCATATCGTATTTCACGCGTTGCCCGATTCGTTGCGCCTCTATCAGTTTGCCCGAATCGGTAAAAATTTTCACCTGTTCTTCCATGTCGCGCTCAATCTGTTCGAGTGCGCGCGTCATAATCGCCTGCTCTACGGCGTAGTGGCTGGCGGGAAAAATCGCGGCGTGTTTGAGCCGATTGAGCACTCTGCCCGAAACGATTTCAAACTCGCCGATGCTTTCTATTTCGTCGCCAAAAAACTCCACGCGGATACCCAGGTCGCTGCTCGACGCGATAAAAATATCCACCGTGTCACCCTTCACGCGAAAGTTGGTGCGCTCTGCCGCCGTATCGTTGCGCTTATAGTTGATTTCCACCAACCGCCGCACAAGGTCGTCGCGGCTCAATGCGTCGCCGGGACGCAACGAAATCGCTAAATTGTAGTACTGTTCGGGCGCGCCCAAACCGTAAATGCACGAAACGGACGCCACCACCACCGTATCGCGCCGTTCGAACAGCGAACACGTGGCGCTGTGACGCAGTTTGTCGATTTCGTCGTTAATCTGCATATCTTTTTCGATATACGTATCGGTAGACGCGATATACGCTTCGGGCTGATAATAATCGTAGTACGACACGAAAAATTCCACGCGGTTATGCGGGAAAAATTCGCGGAACTCGTTGCACAGCTGTGCGGCGAGTATTTTATTGTGCGCGAGCACAAGCGCGGGTCTGCCCATGCGCGCAATCACGTTCGCCATGGTAAACGTTTTTCCGCTGCCCGTCACGCCCAAAAGCACCTGACTGCGCAAGCCGTCCGAAAGTCCTTCGCACAGCGTATCGATTGCCTCGGGCTGGTCTCCCGTAGGCGCATAAGGAGCACATAACTGATAATCCATACAAAGATAGTATACCACTCCTGTCGTTTTTCCGCAAGCACATTCGACAAAAATCCGTCGGATAGCGCATTAGTCGTTAAAATAGGCAGTTCGATTTCTGTTACAATACGGCTATGCGACCATACGCGCAAAGAGGGCTACAACTATGAAAGTGAACGGCAAAACGGTAAATCATACGCTGTATGCGTCATTATGCGGCGAGCTCGACGAGAGTTGCGCCGCGCAGGTACGCCAACAGCTCGATACATTGCTCCAATCGCCCGATATCGGCAAAGTTGTACTCGACCTGTCGGGCGTATCGTTTATGGATTCGACGGGAATCGGCATGCTGATCGGCAGATATAAAAGTCTTAAAGCGAGAGAAATTCCCCTTCTGTTGGCGTCCCCTTCTTCGGTGGTGGACAAATTGCTGTCGCTTTCGGGCATATACGAAATCATGCCCAAAATCGTCGGATAAGGGGAACGCTTTATACATTTTAAGCGCACACCCGTAGGAGAAAACAAAATGGAAAACTTCATGACGCTCACAATCAAAGCAATCAGCGCCAACGAATCGTTCGCACGCAGTGCGGTGGCGGCGTTTTGCGTAGACGCGAATCCCACCGTCGACCAGTTGGGCGATGTCAAAACCGCCGTATCCGAAGCGGTAACAAACAGCATTGTGCACGGCTATGCGGGGCAAGAAAACGGCACCGTGGAAATCGACGTGCGCCGTAGCGGCAGCGTCGTACATATCGAGGTGCGCGACCACGGCGTAGGCATTGCCGATATTCCCCGCGCGCGGCAACCGTTTTTCACCACCAAACCGGACGAAGAGCGGTCGGGCATGGGATTCACCGTTATGGAATCGTTCATGGATGAACTGACCGTACAACCCAACCCAAGCGGCGGACTGCTCGTGCGTATGTCCAAAGATTTCGGCGCCCCGAAAAAACGGACGGAGTAAATGGGATTTTGAGCGAACAGAACGTCACCCTACAACTCATCGAACAGGCGCAGAACGGAAGCGAAACGGCGAAAGAAGAACTAATCGGAAAAAATTCGCCGCTTATCAAAAGCGTGATACGCCGCTATCGGAACAAGGGTGTGGAATACGAAGATTTGTACCAACTCGGCTGTATCGGCTTTTTGAAAGCGATACGCAATTTTTCCGCGCAGTTCGGCGTAAAGTTTTCCACCTATGCCGTGCCCATGATTGCGGGCGAAGTAAAACGCTTTTTGCGCGACGACGGCTACATTAAGATTTCGCGGTCGGTCAAATCGCTTGCCGCCAAAATCTCGCACTATGTGGAAACGTATAAAAACACGCACAACGACAGTCCCGACATTGAAACCATTGCCGCAGCGTTCGGCATAGAACCGCAAGAAGCGGTCTTTGCGCTCGATTCGGCTAAATTCCCCCTTTCCCTGCACGAGAAAACAGACGACGAACACAGTCAGTCGCTCATGGAAAAACTTGCTTCCAAAGAAACGGTGGAAGACAATTTAGATAAAATTATTCTAAAAGACGCCGTTGCCGCGCTCGACGAACGCGAAAAGAAAATCATCGTTCTGCGCTACTACCGCGATAAAACCCAAAGCGAAGTGGCGCGCGTGCTCGGCGTGTCGCAAGTACAAATCTCCCGATTGGAAAGTAAGATTTTAGAAAAAATTCGCAAGAATTTTTCCTAAACAGCTCCCACTCGGCTTTATATTTACACATTACCCAAACATTTTATATTGGAATTACATTGTTTTCATTAAATTCAGGATTGAATTTTTCTGTTCTCTCGACAACGTATTCCATAATCGCATGACTTCTTTCTGTTCTTCCGTTAAAGCCATCAATTCATCTTCATTTAATAAAAAATCAATTACGGTTATATCGAAAGCCGAACAAACGGCATCCAACAATGATAAAGTCGGTGAAGATAGCCTATCGCGCCAATTATAAATCGTCGTAGGCGCAACGCTTGCTTTTTTGGCAAGTTCATAAATAGTCCAACCTTTTGCTTTACGTAAAGTATCGACTTTATTATATATTTCTTTACCGTCTAATAAATCCAACATAGTGTTACCCTTTGATTATATTGTACTATATCGTTAGGGTAAAAATATTTCTTTTATTCTATATAAATATTACCCTATCGGTTGATACTTGCAATACGTTGATTGGAGAGAAAAGAAAAAAGGCAAACGTTCGGTAACGCATGCCTTTTAGTTAACACAATTATCAGAGAAACAGAATGCAAAATTCAAATCTTCCCACAGGCTCGGGTTCCAACTCTCCCTGCCCACTTTGTGAAGTATA
>JAAWAB010000010.1 GCA_022791915.1 Clostridia bacterium | reverse complement strand
TGCTTTTGTTCCATTATTCCTCCGTTAATATTTTATTTGTCGCAAGCATTTTAAGACCGCTCGCAAGTCTAAGATCCGCGCATACGCATCACCTCCTTTACTGAAAATAATTTTCCCCTCCACTTACTAATACTAAATTTCGCCCCTATTTGTAGGGTATTTTTTTGAAAAATTTTTTATAAAAAGATAAGCCACACGAAATTAATCATGCGACTCTTCCCGATTGCCAATATTCATATATTTATTTGCTTGTATATTCGCCTATCAGTTGCAAATGTTTTTCTCTACCGTCGTCGATATCCCACGTCAAATGCAATACGTTATTGCCCCAATAAGTAAACGTTACGTAGTCTTCTTCGGTTCTCGGATCAAACAAATGCATTTGAGGATTATCTTTCTCTCCGTTATATTCCGCCGCAAACGCTACACCGAACAACGCAAAGACAAATATCTTATCTAATGTTTCAAGCTCGTACTTTTTCGTTCCGTCCGCAGTGAAACTTCCCGTTCTATCGTCGTAAGTTTCTCCCGTATTATGGTTGACTTTTATATGTTTCGGTGGAATCGGCACATCCTTTTTATTCTCTATCCAAGAACTATATCGCAAAACAAAATATCTCGCATTTTTCACGCCGTAAGACTCATCCACATTTGCATGTTTAAGATATTCCCGCCTTAGGTATCTGCGATCGATTTTATAATCGTCTAAATTTTCCAACCCATACCAATTGCCATCTTTGTTGAACTTGAAATCTTCCCAATCCCAATCTCTGAATCCTGCTTTATTTTCGATGTCGTAAAGCATATCTAAGGTTAAACCCGCACCATATCTTTCACAAGACGTACCGATATATCTATACTTGTTTTTTAGTTGCTTGCCCGTATCGCTGAAAGTATGGATTACTTCAATAAGCTCTTCTTCCCGCAAAGACTTCAATATCATTTGCATTAAGCGTTCGGATATACAGAGTTTTTCGGCAAGAGCAAACATATCTATACTCTCGCCGTTATGCGCTATGATGTAGTTTACGATAATCTCTTTTCGCTCTTCGGGCGTCGGCTTACGCAACAAAAATTCAGGTACAGCCCAATAACCATTATCCTTCTTATAGTATTCGGGATTATCTATCTCGATAAAGCCATACTTTTCTTTATGTAGCTTATTCCCATCATAAGAATCGTTTATCGTATGCTTTCTATGTTTTCGATTTTTCTTAGGTTCTTCCGCCATTCAATTTATTCTCAACAATCCGTTCTCTTTGTGCCTTTGCAATCACCTATTTTACAGGGTCATTTACAGAGTCATTTTCAGGGTCACTTACAGTGCCATTTACTGTGCCATTTACAGTGCCATTGGTGACACTTATGGTGACACGGATGTCACCAATCAAAGACTTTTTCCACAGCATTTACACCGTCATTTACTCCGACGTTTACACCGACAAAATTTACAGTATCATTTACAGTATCATAATTTCAACTGTTCTTAAACTCTTTGTAAATCTCGCCGAGGAAGATTCCGAGCATCTCTTTCTTGATATCATCATTATTTAGTAGCAAAGTAAAGAAATCCTGATTTTGCGACAATCCTTCTATCAAAACGTCATCGGCACTCTCATAATACGGGAACGCAAAATCTTGCTCTGTATTGACTTTTGCACACTCACGCAATGATTCGGACTTTTTGAGCAAGTCTCTTATTTGCAACATAGCTTTGATTACAACATCGTTATCATATTGCTTCCCGGTGCGGCTATTAAGCTCGTCTATAATTTCCGACAGACGTTTCACGCTTTCTTCTGTTAGGTTAAAAGCCTCGGCGGTAGGAAGTTTTAAAACAGGATTGGAAACAATTTTTGTTGCCGTATGCTCCGCGCCCTTCTTTTGCACAAAGTTATCCGCACGTATCTTATCGCTTAAATCAAAACCTGCGCCCGGATTTCGGATATTTATAAATGCAATCAAATAGGTCAAGAACAAATACTTCTTATGTAGCTCCACGTCCTCAAAACACGATACCTGAATCAAGAACTCATAGAAACGAATAAAGTGCCGAATAGTCGCCACTATCTCTCGCTGCCTATCCGTTTCGTATTCCTTTATCTTCTTCTCGGCGCGTTGCATATAGAATCGCAATTGATTTTTATCCTTTGCTTCGATGATCTTCTTGTAAATAATCTCCGCCGCCATTTGAATATCGTATGGATCGAGTATCATAAACCCGTCGAGCTTTGCCTCGATATCGTACACCGCCGACGGTGTAACGGTATTCGCAAGCAAGGTGGTCGTATAATACGGCTCAAACGCTTTGACTATATCTTCGTACTTATTTACAAAGTCAAGAACAAAAGTCTTTTTATCCCACGGCAAACAAGTTCTGTTAAGGCGTGACAACGTTTGCACGGCATTTACACCACGCAACTTCTTGAGCACGTACATGGCGCACAGCTTCGGCTGGTCAAATCCCGTCTGATACTTATTGGCAACGAGTAAAACATTGTAATCGTCCGAATCAAACTTTTTCGGCAATTTATCTTCCGAAAAGCCGTTCATAAAAGTTTCCGTATATTCGGTTTCGTCACCGTCAAGTTTCACTTTACCGGAAAACGCCACAAGCGCATGAATGTTTGAATATCCCTTCTTCGCAACGTAATCTTCGAATGCCTGCCGATACTTTACGGCGCTTTGCCGCGACGCCGTAATAACCATAGCCTTCGCTTGCCCACCGAGTTCAAACAAAACCGTAGTGCGGAAATGCTCTACTATCACTTCCACGCGCTGAGCAATATTTGTTTCGTGCAATTCCACAAATCGAGCTATCTGCCGTTTTGCTTCCGTTGTCTTATACTGCGGGTCTTCGGATATTTCTTTATTGAGTCTGTAATACGTGTCGTATTCGGTAAAGTTAGCAAGCACGTCAAGAATAAACCCTTCTTCTATTGCCTGTTTCATCGAATACAAATGGAATGCCTCTTTTTGGCCCTTGGCATTTACTTTACCAAACAAATCAAGCGTAGTCGCCTTTGGCGTCGCCGTAAACGCAAAGACCGATACGTTCGGCTGTTTACCCGTACGCTTTAATTCGCTCGCTATCATATCCTGCGCGTCAAGGTCATCGTTCAAATTCTCCGAACCGAGCGCCTTGGTGATTGCTGCCATATCCTTGCCCGATGTGGACGAATGCGCTTCGTCAATGATTACGGCAAAACACTTATCTTTAAGACTTTTAACGGAATCGACTATATACGGGAACTTCTGAATTGTCGTAGCAATAATCTTCGGACTTCCTATCGACTTCTTTTTACCGTCAATCATTATGTAGCCCAATAATGCCGCCGACAAGTCCGCCGCCGTGCATTTATCGTCCAAAACTTTGATGAGTCCCGTTACATGCTCAATCCCTAAAATTGCCGATTGTAACTGCCTATCTACCACGACCCTATCGGTACAAATAATGATATTATCGAATATCATTTTGTTTTGCATATCGTGCAGCGACGAAAGCCTGTGCGCAAGCCAAGCAATGGAATTTGTCTTGCCCGAACCCGCGCTGTGCTGTATCAAATAATTTTGCTCAGTGCGGTTATCAGTTACGTCGGCAACCGTTTTACGTATTACGTCAAGCTGATGATAACGCGGGAATATCAATTTTTCTTTCACCGTTTTCTTACCCGTAACCTCATCGGTTTCCTCTTTACGGTCTATAAAGATAAACTCGGATATCAGGTCGATAACAGTGTCCTTTTGCAAAATATCGTCCCACATATAATAGACGGAATACTTATCGTCAAATATGGGATTGCCTTTGCCCGCATCCACGCCGTGACCGTTACCCATATTGAACGGCAAGAAATACGTACTCTCGCCCGACAGCTTAGTACACATATATACTTCTTGCAAGTCCATAGCAAAGTTTACAAGACAGCCCGCTCTGAATAGAAACAGTCTTGTTTTAGGACTGCGTTGCTTTTTATATTGCTCTATGGCGTCGTGATAAGACTGCCCCGCAAAATTACATTTCAGCTCAAACGACATAATGGCAAAACCGTTAAGAAAGATTACGAGGTCTACTCTTTCGGTATCGCTCGCCCACACTTCTTCCATAACGGAAAAAATATTTTGCTTATACTTCTTCAAAAGGTCGGCATTATACGTAGTTGCCGGCTTGGTGTACATAAGTTCGAGCTTATAATTGGCAATAGTAACACCGTGCTTGAGCACGTATAACAAACTGCTTTTCGGCTTAGTAATCTCGGCATTGATAAAGCCTACTATGGTATCTTCCGTGGCCTCTTTGTAAATCTTGCGCAACGCCTCCATAGTATCGTGCTGTGTACTATCCAAGAACGCAAACAACATTTCCTTGTCTATAGCAAACCTACGGTCAAACTTCACATTGGTGCGAATCACGTAACCGTTTTGCTTTTCAAGAATTTGCATTATGTACTTCTGATATTCTTTTTCGGAAAGTATGTTATTCATCATCCTCGTCCCCTTTTTGCACGTCATCAAAGTTTATATTTAACTCTTCTTTAAATTTCACTTTACTTTGCTCTAGGCCAATATCTTCTTTATGTATATATTTCTCTCTTTTACAATCTATAGTACTACAATCAACATAATCAAATTTTAAATTTTTATATAAAACCATTCCGTTGGGTTGCGTTACTAAAAAATGATCAGATATATTTGACAAAAATATGCTCATCTTATTTGAAGCATGCGCTACTATGGTGAATAAAATGGGATACTCATAAAGATTATAATTTTTATCATAAATACCTAAAGATATAGATTGAAGTTTCTGATTTTCAACATATATTGACAAAAGCTGATTGTTTGGTTTTATATAAAACATCTGATTGGGCATTATAACCTGAGGAATACGTAAATCTATTTTCTCGTCGTTAATACGTATGTATTTTATTATAAATGCATCATTGCCTATATTGGAAAAAACAGGTTTACCAAAACAATAAGTATCATCTCGCCCTAATTTCATTTCAGATGAATTTTGTTGAAATGACACTTCTATCATCTCGCTAAAATCATATAATGATTTGCTATTATCAATAGCTATGAATGGTTTTATATCCAATCTCGCTTGTAGCACCTGCTGTTTTTCATTGTGCTTTATTGTCCATGCAACACCCGCTAAAGTAAGGATACCACCAATAGCCGCAGCATATATCGGTATAATTGTCCCGCTTAAAATTTCTTCTTTAACACCCGCATATTTTAATAGAAACGGCAAACCAACAATAAGCGCAATATAAATCACAACATAAACCATTGTCTTGAACATGTCAATTTTTATATTATTATGCGAAAAGAAAATTTGAAGAATAGACCGCGCAATAGCATATAAATAAATCAACGCAATACCAGATACAATTAAATATTTGTAGTATTGGTAATCGCCATTCTTAGAAATAAGGCCCATCACAAACAACGCAAGTCCTATAGCGAGAATAACAGTATCAAAAATCCCACCTTTTCTGTTTATATCCTTTGCAGAAACCCATGAACCCCATGAGCAGAAAAATATAAAGGCTAGCCCCAAATAATAAATTCCAAATTGTCTATTCCATTCCGCACCAATACCTATTAATGTTATATAACGAACAATTAACAATAAACTAGCAAACCAATAACAAATTCTTCTTCTGTTATAAAGTATTGTACAAGACACAAAAAGCACCGCAAAAAGTGCATAAATTATTTCACAAATAACTAATAACCATAAGCTATTTGAATAATGAAAAATATCAATGATCGGCTCTACAACACAAATAAATACAATACAAGCAAACGATAATAAGAGCCCTGTATTCCCAGCGCGATTATGTATCATATCATTAAACCATTTGCATAGGATTATATAACCATTTTTAAGTTTGGAGAAAGTGACTTCAAGTTTTGATTTTAGCTTATTGAAAAATTGTTTTATCCTTTGCCTCATACTACTTCCTTTTTGCCTGTAACGTATTCATAGATGAGCGATTTTTTATATTCGTCAAGGGTATCGAGCTGTGTTTTCTTGTCGGCGATAATTTTGTCTACACTTTCAATGATGTTATCCAAATAATCGCAAATTTGTTTTTCTTCTTCAACTGTATTGGGTAGACAAATATAAATGTCTTTTACCTTATCCCAACTTCTAAAATCGCTTGTGTTGCCCCTAACTCCGTTTGAAATAAGTTTGTAAACTCCTTGATATGCAAGACTTTTTAGGTAATAAACAATAAACCGTTTATCTTCCGTACTATCACAAACATGTACGACTCTTGTTATTTTTCCTCTTATCTTTGAAAATCCAATCGCTCCGTGCCAAGTATCCATTCCGTGTATAGCTATATCCCCGACATGAATACCTTGCATCGCATTATCTTCACTAACCATCTTGCCACAAGCACGTTGCTCATCACGAGGCATAACGCTTCCATTATTGGAGCAAATCAAAGCAGGATCATCTTCCAAAAAACCTCTTGTTAATTTAGTACAAATAAATCCTATCTTAGATATTTTCCAATCGGCTTTGATTTTATCGATATAGTCTATCCCACTATCCTTCATAGGGGCATCGGAATTAAGCCCATGCGTTACCGCCTCAGTTATTACAGAACGCTTATATTGTTCAAGCATATCAATTTGCGCATGAATATCTGCTCTTAACCCGTCAATCTTTTCACATTCTTTATCCAAAAAATCCGCAATTCGTTCTTGCTCGTCAAGCGGTGGCAATATTACTGACGCGTTTAATAATGCCTTTTGCGAAATACTAAAAACCTTAACTCCCGATACTAATTCTCTAATTTGTTTTCGCCAAGCATCGGTTTTGAAAAGGTATGCTAAGAATCGATTATCTTTAGTTGCTTTGGGATGCAAAATTATGGCGTGGTAACCCGCAAATAATAAATCATTATTCCTTTTATAAACGCAATTTCCACATCCATCTAAATCTTCCGAAGTATCAGCAAACACAAAACCGCCACCATAAACAGCGCTTTTCGGATATAGCACTTGATATGAAAAATCAACATAACGTAACAATTCTTCTGTTATATTAACGCCGCTATTGTTTTTTGAATGTATTTGCCCATAGCTTATTACAGGCAAGCCATTTTCAATAAGGTTTTCTTTTATAATCGGAAGCCCTTTACTCGAAGAGAATAAATATTTTACCCGAGCAGTCTCCCACCCATATGGAAGCTCATCTATCCAAGATAAACCGCTATCTTTCATTTGTCTCTCACTCATTTTTGCCACCTAGTTTACCATATTCGGCAACTAAATAATTAACAAACGCCGAACAACTTACAAGCATATATTTTGCTTCTTCAAACGTAACATTACTTTCAAACATCCCCTCACTATGCCGAATACCTCCCTTATCGGAAGTATAAGCATACAATTTTATAAACGCCAGTTCAAGCGCACTATGTAACTGCAAACCGTTATCTTTTAACTTTTTAATTGCCTTTGACAAATCCGCATTTTCATCTTCCACAATTACTTTACATATTGATTCAACGGCGCAAATACTTTCTTTAATGCAATTTTTATAGTCTTTATGTTCTCTATCGGCAAGAAAATCAACTGCTTTCTGTATATGGGAACGGCAACCATCAAATGGATTCTTGCAAGCAGTTTCAATCTCCTTGATTTCATGTTTATCTGTAATTGGAACAATTTTTCTACCCACAAAACGATACCCAACATACTCATTCTCAAACAAATTATTCATGGTATCATATATGTATTTTTGTACTTGCATTGTATAGCTATTATAATTTTCTGCTAACCAATTACAAATTACCCAAACCATATCTAATACTTCATTATAAGGCGCATCCATAATAACATTGTGAATCATGTCAAAAATAGCTCGCCAATTATAGCTATAATCTCTGTCTAAATTAATGCGTTCACAGAACACATCAGATAACATACAAACGCAAAAATCATGTCCTCCTGTTCTATGAATATCTTTATATTGTATTTGTTTATTAAACCCACTACCCTTTTCAAAAAAGAATTCTAAAAGCATTCTCAGTTGATTGCTTATTTGCATTCTCGTTCTTTCATCAAAATCATTATACTGCATTTGCATAATGCAATTAGTAATGCCTATTGATTCACTAAAAGCACCACGAACATGAATCATAGACCGCCTTTCATTTTCCCCGAGTACAGGCTTTTCAAAATCATGCGATTGCGATATATGCTGATTATCGTTGTTCTTCTTTTTCATAAGTTGCTTATCTCCCGTTAATGCCACCATTATCTCTCAAACTCAATTTAACTACTTAGTATTTTAAAGTTAAATGTAGCATACAATTAATCTCCATAACGATTTAATTCAGAAAGTATAACGTTGATTTGCCCAACCACTTCTGCAATGGATTTTTTATCTTGCGCAAAAGCCGGCATTCTAACTACATTTATCAAAGACTCTGTCCATTGCGTATTCTCTCTATATCTACATACGTTAAAGAGAAATTGCAAATCGTTATACGAACCTCTTGAATAATATTTATAAGTATGACTATTCCGTCCCCCATCAATTCCATAATTGCTATAAGTATATATTTGCCCATAGCTACTTTCTTCGAGGCCTTTTCTATAATACGGATTCAAATCAGTGATGATTTGGCTACCATCTTTGGGTGCTTGGGTTAAGCTATTGTAATGCTTTATACTAAACATACGATATAATTGCATTTGCAAGGCAAACCATAAAAGCGCCGGATGGTAATCTACGTATGCAAATGCTATTCTCTTACTTACATCCAAATATTTTTCTACATCACGATTATCTACTTTCGCTTCTTTGGAGTTATTTATAATATCCGATAGAACTTCTACCAAATCCCCTATTATAAACTCAACCCCCTTTTCTATTATCGCTTCTTTACGCTTATCATTTATTTCATAAAACAAATCAATCAATTTATTTTTTAATAGTATGGGAACGTTAGCTTCTATTTGAAAATTATATTGAAAAAATTTACGGAGATAATCTTCACTATTACCACCATAATTTTTTTCAAAATTATTTTTAATGGCTTCCTTATTCAATGCAACAATAACAGCACAATTTTTTATCGCAAATAGATGGTGTAATCGCTCTAATACTTTTAGCTGTTCATCGGGCAGACATCTGTCTATTTCATCCACAAGCACAACAAAACGTATTTGCCTATCCTTAAAAACTTTCTGCGCAGTGATTTCATTAAGTTGTTCTATCGAATTATATAGGAAATTTGCATAAGATTTATATTCTTCAAATACCACATCATTTGTTAGAGCAGTCTTTTTATATTCTTTAATAATGTCCCTTATTTTTAATATGGCTTTTGCTATAAATGCTATATATCCTTTGCCATCCGCCGCCGCTGTTAGTGTCGACTCTGCGGCATTCTTCACCAATTTAAGACCTGCTTTTTTTGCGCGCTTTTCTTTCTTATCAAAAAAAGTTTTTTCAAGTGTATCGGCGATACTATACAGCATCGCAATAAGCGGATCGGAATAAAAGTTATTTTTCCACGCATCATAATGCACAACAATATATTCTTCGTGTTCGGAGAGCTTGTCTTGCAACAACTCTAATACAACCGACTTGCCACTTCCCCAAGCTCCGTTTAACGCCAAACAAAAGTTGTCATCTCGCGGAAGATTATCCACAAGATAGCATATTTTATCGACTATATCCTGCCTACCGATTTTATCTATTGTAGCCATTACTTATCTCCAAACAGTTCTGCTATTCTTTCGCTTACGCTCATTTCCAATCCCATAAACTTCACCGCAAGCTCTTCGCTCGGTTGCGGCTGACTGTATTTATAGAAATATCGTGTAAACGGTATCTCGGCACCGACTTTTATAACAAGCTTTTTCGCTCCGAGATTTTCTTCCCAAAACCATTGCGCATCGGGGACGTAAGGCAAAACTTCTCGTGCCATATAGTCTTCAATACTTTCGGTGTATTTTACGATTTCCTTATCGTAGGTTTCTTTATCGTAAATAATATTGCCCTTTTTGTCACGCTGAATTTCCGCAGTCTTGTCCGGTTCGGAAAGTCCGTCGGCAATCTTTTCTATCAGCTTTTTGTCTACCGAAAGAATTGCGGTAAGTAGCTCTATAAAACCTTTCGGTGCTTTATAAACCTGGTCCGAAATATTTGCTCTAAGCGTTTGCAATATGTTTTCGTAAAGCGGTTTGTTGCTTATCATCGTCTCATATTTGCGCCTATCCTTATCTTCGATAGCTACGCCTTGGCTCTCTAATTCCGCAACTTTCGCTTCGTCGTAAACCGCCGACAATGCACCTTTTACAAGCATTTGTTCAATGCGTTCTTCGGTTATGGCATAATTTCGCTGTAGCGGTTGCATTACCGCATACTCACGATACATAAACTCCGTATTGTCAAATATTTTGCAGTTCTCGGTAGGCACAAAATCGGCATACAAATGCGTGATTGCCTTTCTGTCTTCTTTTGTGATTTCGTTCTTTTTATTGCCGACTGCTTTTCTGAGTTTATGGTAAATCTCTGCGGCATTGATAAGCTGAATTTTGCCGCGACGTTCTTTCCGCTTATTCTTGGATAATATCCACACGTAAGTCTGAATGCCCGTGTTGTAGAATAAATCAACCGGCAACGCAATAATTGCCTCAATCAGATCGCGCTCTAACAGCCAACGCCTTATTTGACTTTCACCCGAAGCGGTATCGCCGTTAAACAGCGGTGAGCCGTTTTCGATTATGGCGGCACGACCACAAAAGTCATCCATTTTATCTACGGCAGACTGCAAGAAAATCATTTGCGAGTCGCCACCGCTCGGCAATCCGTGCCCCCATCGGCTCGCTTCCGCTCCTTTGGCAAATTCTTCACGCACTGCTTCTTCCTGTCCTGCCTTTGCATCTTTACCCGACCACGGCGTGCCGAAAGGCGGATTCTCTATAACAAAGCGCATTTTCGTATCTTTGAAACAATCATCCTTAAACGTATCTACGTGGCGGAAATTGTCGGCATCCTGATTTTTGATAAGCATTTCAGCAAGACCTATTGCATACGTTTGCCCCATAAACTCTTGTCCGAAAAGTCGCACGTCGGCAGTGGGATTATAATGCTTTATGTACGAATACGCGGTAGAAAGCATACCGCCTGTACCGCACGCTTGGTCGAGAACGGTAATAACCTTGTGACTGTCGAAGATATCGTCGCAACCTTCCGCCATCAAAATTTCTACAAGTAGCTTTATAATATCCCTACCTGTATAAAATTGTCCGGCGTCCACGTTCTGATAAAACCTGCCGATGAGGTTTTCAAATATATATCCCATTTTTATGCTGTCATAAGTTTGTATGGATAGGTCAAGTGTAGAAAACGCTTCCACAACGGTATATAGGCAACCGTCTTTATCCATTTTATCAATGTGCTTAAACATCTCAAGCTCATTGAAAATATCGTACACGTTTGGCGAAAAGCCTTCTATGTAATTTTTGAAGTTTGCCGCTATACGCTTTGAATCGTTGCAAAGTTCCGCAAGCGTATATTCGCTCGTATTATAAAATTGATAGCCCGAAACTTTGCATAATTTCTTATATGGTAAAGTAGAGTCAGCTTTGAACGTATCTGTTACTAACTGCTTTTTCTCTTCAAGCGCACACTCAAATCTGCGCAAAATCGTCATGGGTATAATAACGTCGCCGTAATGATCGGGCATATACGATCCGCGCAGTTTATTTGCAATCGACCAAATAAAATTTGCCTCTTGCGTTATATCAATAGGATTATCATCCCACATTGTATCTAAAATCTTATTGTTACTCATAGCCTTGTTCTCCTTTGCATTGCAAGCTACCTATCGCAAGTATTATAACACACCATTGTTGACAAAACTTGTCACTAATTAAATTTTTCTTCCTATAATTCCATCGCGCTTTCGTCGAGTAGGAACTGTTCTATTCCCACGTACAAAACGCCTTTTTCGTCGTGCCACGGGATAATATCGTCTTTGACTACTACTATCTTTTTGAAAGAGTCGTCAATACGGTTAAGAGAGTTCGTTTCTTGTAGGCGCTTTTCCGTAGTACCGACATATAACGCCGATTGAATGTAATAGCGTCTATCCGCTTGGTTAACGACAAAGTCCACCTCAAGCTGCTTACGCTTACTCTTGCCGTCTTCTCCTCGATAGTTATATTCCACAATGCCCACGTCCACGTCAAACTCGCGAACTAAAAGCTCGTTGTAGATGATATTTTCCATGATATGTGTTTCTTCCGTTTGTCGGAAGTTCAGCCAAACGTTGCGCAAACCGATATCTGAAAAATAGTATTTAAGTGGCGCGCCAATATATTTCCTGCCCTTCACATCATAGCGCCTTGCCTTATACACAATAAAAGCGTCTACAAAAAAATCAAGATATTTGGAAATTGTTTCTTCGCTTATTTTTTTGTTTTTTACACTCAAAAAAGTTTTTGCTAGATTTGAAGGACTTGTAAGCGAACCAACAGAAGAAGCTATCGTATTCATTAAATCTTCCAAAACAGACCTATCACTATTAATTTTATTGTGCGCCAGAATATCATCCAAGTAAATTTTTTGAATAAGTGTACGCAAATAATTACTTTTATCTGCGTGAGTTGCTTGATTTAAGATAAGCGGCATGCCTCCGTAAGTGTAGTAGTCCTTCCACGCCTCATGCTTATCGCCCTTGTAAGCGGAATAAAATTCTGCAAAGGAAAGTGGATTGACGCGAATTTCATCTCCCCTACCACGGAACTGTGTTAAGATATCTGTCGAGAGCATTTTGGAGTTGCTACCCGTGATATACAAGTCCACGTTCTTGATTTTCATCAGTCCGAGCACAACATCAACAAAGCCTATTTTAATTTCCACCGAATGAGCGTCCGGATTTACGGCTTCTTCTACCATCTGAATCTCATCCAAAAATACGTAGTACATTTTGTCTTTATCGACAATCTTACTACGGATATATTTGCCGAGTTCAAACGGATCTCGATACGTACTGTTTGCGTCGAGGTCAAGAGCCAACTCGATAATATGCTCGTCATCAACCCCTATGGAATTCAAATAGCTATGATATAATTCAAACAGCAAATAAGATTTACCGCATCTACGAACACCGGTGATTACCTTTACGAGGCCGTTCTCTTTTTTACGGATAAGTTTATCGAGATATCTTTTTCTCTCTATCATGTCAAAGCTCCTTTCGGAAAATTTGCGTATCGACGCAAAAAATCACAATGATAGTATAGCACAACCTCTCCGCATAGTCAATGACTTTTTCGGAAAATTTGCGTATTGCCACATATTTTTTGATTTTAGTCCGATAAAAGATAAATTCGGAAAATTTGCGTATTTACGCATTTTTATTTCACAAGATAGACCGCTGTTCAAAATCTACACCCTAATGCATAAATATACACCCTAAAAATCTACACCCAATATACACCCTAATGGTGTAAAAATTACAAAACGGCGTAGAAATTATAAAAGTTATACACAATATACGGAAATAAGATAAAAGTAAGACACAATATACTGTGTCTTAAATGGTACTTTACATAGCTTAGCTAACTCCGACGCCTTCGGTTCGGGTTCGAGCCCCGACGGACGCACCAAAAAACCGCGAACATAGTTATGTTTGCGGTTTCTGCTTTTTGCCGACGCAAAAATTTACATAGATTTATATAGCGAATATAAAAAAGCAATGTTTTGTTCTTTTTACTGTTTTTATACTTCCAAAAAGATATCCAAATCGTTCTCTTTATCGGGATTTTTCATGCGGTGGTCCAGTTCCGCCAACGTATCGATACCCATACTTTTTAAGCGGTAGTTGCGCGCCGCCGCCTCCAAAATTACGGCGAGATTGCGCCCGGGCTTTACGGGAACGGTGTGCATAGGAATTTCCACGCCGAGAATGTTATGCGCCTCTTTGTAGTTACCCAGACGGTCGTATTCTTTCTGTTCGTCCCACGTTTCCAGTTTTATCACCAAATCGATTGCCTTGGTCAGTTTGATAGCACCCGCGCCATACATCTGCCGCACATCGATAATGCCGATACCCCGCAGTTCCATGAGATAACGAATCACGTCGGGCGACGCACCGATAAGACGGTCGGACACACGGCGGATACATACGGCGTCGTCCGCTACAAGACGGTGTCCGCGCTGAATGAGTTCGAGTGCCGTTTCCGATTTACCGATTCCCGAATTGCCGATGATGAGCACGCCCACGCCGTATAAATCGAGCATAACGCCGTGTACGGTTTGCGTGGGAGCAATCAGCTGATTGAGATATATGCTCAATTCGTTCATCAGCATGGTGGAACGCAAACTGCTGCGAAGCACCACGCGATTGTATTTTTCGGCACAAATCATCAATTCTTCGCACGGTTCGAGCACGGTGGAAACTACAATGCACGGAAAATCGTATTCAAACAGTTTTTCGCAAGCACGCAGTCTGTCTTCGCTCGACATACTGCGCAAATACGCCATTTCCTGCTCGCCGATTACCTGTACGCGTTCGTGCCCGAAATGCTCGTAGTAACCTGCTAACTGCAATCCCGGGCGGTTGATATTGAGCGTGCTGATATACAGCGTTTCGCGGTCGCCTTTATACAATACTTCCAAGCCGAGCCGTTGACAGAACGCATCGATTTTAACATAGGTAGCGTTTTCTTCCACTTCGCAGTGGGTCACTTTTGTCATCTTTTTGATTTTCGCCATATTTTTTCTCCCGAGTTATCGTATAATCGTTCTATAATTCGTCACGTAAAATTCTTTCCAACAATTTCGCCACGCCGTCGTTATCGCAATCGTCGGTTATATAATCGGCAATCGCTTTGACTTCGGGTACGGCATTCCCCATTGCAACGCCCAGCCCTGCCGTTTCAATCATATCGATATCGTTCAGTTCGTCGCCCAGCGCCACACTGCGCGCAATCGATATACCCAAACGCTCGCATGTGGAAACAAGTCCGTTTCCCTTTCCTGCTTTATCCGCCACCGCTTCAATCAGCATACTATGCGTAGCAAACACTTTGGCGTGTTCGATTCCTTCCATGGCGCGCAAAACGCGTTGCCTATCCGAAGGCAGTAAAAGGCACAACACTTTCAGAATGGGCGATTCGCAACTCTGCGCGGCGTCCGCCACGTTCTCCACAAGACGGGGCAACAGACGATTACGCTCGAAATACAACCTGTTCCGTTCGCTCAATTCGGCGGCAAAAATATCGTCGTCGGTATAAAACTGCGCCGCAAGCCCGAGCAACTCGGCACGCCGCAGAAACTCGACGGCGGCGGATTTTTCCATGGCAATGCGTGAAATTACTTCCCCGCTTTGGCTGTCGCGCGAAAAAGCGCCCTGACAACTCATTACGGGAAATGCGCCGCGTAGTCCCAACTCCCCCAAACGCTGACGGATAGACGCAAACGCCCGTCCCGTGGAAACGCCGAAAATTCCGCCCGCCGCCGTGTAGTCACGGATTGCGGCAAGCGTACGCGGCGAAATCGTATCGTCGTTTCGCAAAAGCGTTCCGTCAAAATCGCTAATCACCAAATCGTAATGCATATCGTTCATTATACTATCGCAACGAATATTTGTCAATCCCTTCGACTACCCGCAAAAAATTGTATATGTTTCTCGCTTTCTCATAAAGCAAACAAACTGCCCCTAAATTCCATGATACTACATATGCGCATATGCACCATATTCGCACAAATCTTTATTTCACAGCAAACGAAACAAACAATTCCTCTCTTTTCGACCACTCTGCCAACAACGCAAGATACTTTTGCGCAACGAGATTGGACTCCAAAAACGAATCTCCGTCATAATGCCATCCGCACACCGTATTTTCCAATGCATTATTATCCGTAATCGTAAGTATATCGCCACCCGTAACTAACTTATGGTCACGCAAAAGGCATTCCAACACAGCCGTATAATCGCCGTATTCCCACACGTTACCGAACAACCGCCATTCACGATACGACAGCGGCAAACTCTTGGGACACACGAAATTTTTTCCGTCATTGTAATTTATCATCTTCTATTCTTCCTGCTTGTTGCGAAAGTATTCGCACACACTGCGCGCCGCTGCTTTATCTATTCCTTCTATGGCGGCAAGCGCCGTTTCGTCCGCCTCTTTAATATCGTTGAAATTGGGGAACGCCGCCAAAAGTATCTTGGCTTTGGTAGGACCCACCAACGGAATTTTTTCCAGCAAGGACACGTACCGTGTTTTGCGCAACGTGCGATGATACGTTATGGCAAAACGATGCGCTTCATCGCGAATTCGTTGCAACAATTTGAGCGCATTATCCGATTTGGGTAGCAATATCGGCTCGCTGTTTCCCACCGTAAAAATCTCTTCTTCCCTTTTGGCAAGCCCCACCATGGGGATATCATAGCCGAGCAAACGCATGGCTTCGTGCGCGTAACCGAGCTGCCCCTTGCCGCCGTCTATCACGATGAGGTCGGGCAACTCCGAAAACTTCTCGTCCCCTTCTTTGGCGCGCGCAAACCGCCGTTTGAGCGTTTCTTCCATAGACGCAAAGTCATTGGCGCCTTCCACCGTTTTGATTTTGTATTTGCGGTAATCTTCTTTGCTTGCCGCTCCGTTGATAAACACCACCTGACTGGATACTTTATCCACGCCGCTGATGTTGCTGATATCGTAACACTCCATGCGCCGTGCCGATTGGATTCCCAAAATACGCGCCAACCGCTCGCATGCGCCCTGCGTCATGTCCGACTTGCGCTTGCTTTCCGCCGCCGACTTGGAAAGAAAATCGGTTGCATTCCGTTCCGCGCAGACAAGCAACGATTTTTTCGTTCCGATTTTCGGAAAAGCGATTTCCACCTTATGCCCCGAAAGCGCCGACAACGATTCGCCCATGGCAACCGCCGAATCGATTTGGTCGGGCAAACAGATTTCATGCGGCACAAACATATCTTTGCGGTAATACTGCCCCAAAAAGCCGGTAATTGTGTCGGCATATCCCAGCCCTGCGTCGGTCATATAAAAATTCTTGACCCCCATCATCTTGCCGCCGCGTACCAAACAAACGCTCACCGCAGCCCCCGCCCCGTCCGACACATATCCGTATAAATCCAGGTCGGAAATATTGCCCAAATTTGCCACCGTGCGTTCGTTGAGCTTTTTGAGCACATTCAATTGGTTTCGGTAGGTTATCGCCCGCTCGAAATCTTCGTTTGCCGCCGCCCGCGCCATGCGTTCTTCAATCAACTGCTCCGCCGTGTCGTCTTTCCCCGTTAAAAATGCAACAACGCGCCGCACCACTTCGGCATATTCCTCTTTGTTTATCCGTGCGGTGCACGGCGCCTTACAAAGCCCGATAAAATAGTCCAGACACTCGCGCGACGCTTTGTTCACTTTCATCTTGGTACCGCACGTGCGCATACCGTACGCCGTTTTGATGATGTTCACCACGTCTCGCACGCTTATTCCGTTAAAGTACGGACCGAAATAGCGCGCGCCGTCTTTGCGTAACTTGCGCGTTACTTCCAGCGTAGGAAAATCGAGCGAAGTATCGATACGGATATACGGACTCGCTTTGTCGTCTTTTAATAAAATATTATATTTGGGCTTGTGTTTTTTTACGAGATTGGCTTCAAGCGTAAGCGCATCTTTTTCGGTAAGAGTGATAATATATTCGAAATCGGCTACGTTGTCTACCATTGCCTGCACTTTGGGAAGTTTGGGCGAATTGTTAAAATACTGCCGCACGCGATTTTTGAGCACCACCGCCTTGCCGATATAAATGATTTCTCCCGCCGCATTTTTCATGATATATACGCCGGGATTATCGGGCAACGAGCGGATTCTCTCTTTCAGCAGGTCACTGCGTTCCATCGTTCCGTATCTCCCCGCCGTTGTTTTTGGCAAACTCGCAACCGCAATACGCTTGACGATACAATCCCGCTTCCTTACTCAATTGTACCGACTGCAAAAATCCGTTTTCTTTTTTGAAATCATTGGGCAGAAATTTTACGCCGTACTTTTTTGCAAGCGTTTCGCCCGTTCGGTTGATGAAGTCGGCGTCTTTGTGCGGACTGACGGAAAGCGTGCTGCAAAACATGCCGATACCCGCCTGCGCCGCTCTCTGTGCCGTGCGTTCCAACCGCAACGCAATACACGCCCTGCACCGTTCGCCCCCTTCCGCATCGTTTTCATGCCCGAGAACGGCACGCAAAAACTCGTCGTGCGCATACGACACGATTTCGGGCGTAACGTTTAATTTTTCAAACTGCGCGGCACGCAACAAAAATTCTTCTTCCGTATCTATATTGGGATTATAATAATACGGAATAATTTCGTATCCGACAAGACGCCGCAATACCGAAGAAGAGCACGGCGCGCAACACACATGCAACAACAAGCGCCCTTCGGCTGCGATTTCTTTCATTGCTTTATTGTAATCGACTCTGTTCATTCGCTTTTCCGAAAGTTCCGACGCATGCGTATCACGCACAGGCGCCATATTCTTTTACAGTAAATCCTTTCTGTCCCGATACGCGGCACGTAAACGCAGTTCGTACATCGGACGAAATATTTCGGGCATAAACACTTCGTTCGTTTCAAATAACTCGGGACGTATCAATGCCACGGCAGCGATATAATCGTATATATAGCTGTTGTCGCCGTGCCGAGCCTCGGCAAGTTTCACCGAACGGTTCACAAGCGTATCGAACAAACGCCCGCCCGATTTACGTGTGCCTGCCAGATTGAACGCGGGCATGCGGCAAGTGTCGAGCGTAACTGCGGCATGCGGGCGACGTAACGTCCATAAAAACGCCGAATGGTCGAGTCCGTCGTTAAATTCGTATTTACCGAAGTTGGGCGTTTCACGTGTGCATCCGCCCATAATCACAATGCGCCCGCCCGGCATATTCTTCGTTGCGACAAGCGCACGCTTTACCATGGTACACGGTCCGAGCGACAACACTCGATACCCCGCGCCGATTTCGTCCGCCCACGGTTCAAACGCACACTCGGGCACGGGCGATTTTTCACACGGCGCAAATAAGTCGCCCATGCCGTCCGCCCCATGCACGTCGGCAAGCGGACAACATTCCTGATAATAATCGGTGGAATCAACAATCCGAACGCCGCGCAAATCCAAACCGTCGTCTACAGCGGCGGCAAGCAGTTTGCGTATATTATGCAATGCCGCGGTTGCCGTCACATTTCCGCCTATGGGCAAAATATCGATGTGCGCAAAATCGCCGCGATTGGCAAGTATATATGCCGTAGCTACCGCGTCGTCCAGTCCGTAATCCGAAAAAATCACCAACCGCTTTTGGGTGTTGGCAACACGTTCCATTTGTTCCAGTTCATCTCTGCGCTGCGTGTTTATGATATCCTGCATACGTATGATTCCTCTCTGTTGCCGATTGTTACGGCGGAAAATGTCCTACCGTACTATTCCCGATTTTCCGAATCTGCGTCTTCTTCCCGCACGGACGGTGAAACCAATCCGAGCTTACGAAAAATCTTATGCGCACACAAATTATCCGTTAAAAATAAGACGGCAAAAACAAGCCACCCCGCCAGTGTAATCGTGATATCTTCGATTGTATCGGCAAGCGGCGATTTACCTGCGACAACCGATTCCGCCACCCGCTGGGTGTCACCGCCCGTAATTCTATCGCAAATGTATTCCATCATCTCCCACATGGCGGCAAGCCCCATGGCTACGAACATTGCCAACAACAGTCCGCCCCACATCGAGCGAATTTCCCCGAAATCGCGCGCAATCACAAACGCCGCAATACAAGCGTTAAATCCGAATAAACCGTGTGCAAATAAGTCCCACCACAAAAAAACGTCGTATAACTTAAACGCCGTACCCAGATTGGCGGACACAAACATGTGGACGCAAATCATTATGCAGACAAACGGCGGCAACGTACGCCCGAACAGCAAGGTATACAGCGGAAACAACAGCGGTACCATTGCCACGCCGATTACCGCAAGATAATCCATAAACTCCCGCTTTTCCGCCGTAAACGTATAGCAAATTACCGTGATGACCGCCGCCGCCATCATCGCGAAAAAAGGAATAAAATGACTGATATGCAGATTTCTTTTTTTCTCGTTCATTTGTGTTCGTAACAGTCGATGATTTCACCGAAAAACATGGTATGATACTGCTTACCGTTGTACATGTCCGCTTTGAGCGCGTCGTCCGCACTCCCGTCTTCTGCGGTAGCGGTGTATACAACTTTACATTCGAGAATGAGTCCGCACTCTCCGAGCACATAAGCGGGAATTTTGCGGGCACGTTTGGGGTGCAGATGCAGCGCTTCGAATTTGTTTACGGCATAGCCGCTCATGGTGTCGCACAGCATGATTTCGTTACGCATATCGGTAGTGGGCACCGACACGGCAAAACTGCCCGTTTCCGCCAAAATTTCGTGGCTGCGCTTGCCCGCGCGCACAGGAAGCACAAATACCTGTTTGTGCCAGAATGCGCCCAACGCGCCCCAGTGCGTCGTCATGATATTCGGCTTTTCTTTACCGCACGTAACGAACAACCCGCCCGCAAGCGCGCTCATCAGCTTCTTTCGTTGTTCTGCCGTCAAAAACATATTTCCTTCACTCCGTATCGGATTTTACCGCTCGGTCAGTCTTTTACCACGCGGATACTGCGAATCACCACGGGCGAAAGAGGCACATCGCCGTAATAGCCCATATTGCCCGTGCGCACCTTGCCCACCGCAATCGCTTTGTCAAGGCTCTTTTGGTCGGATACCTTGCCGAACGCCGCGTATTCGCCGTCGAGAAAAGGGGTATCCGCCACACAAATGAAAAACTGACTGGACGCCGAATCTTTTACCTGCGTGCGCGCCATAGAAATGGTACCCGCCGTGTGCTTAATCGGATTATCGAATCCGTTAGACGCAAATTCGCCGCGAATGGTTTTTGCGCCTTCCTTGGGCATGAGTCCGTGCGGCGTATGCAACATACCGCCGCCCTGAATCATAAAGCCGTCAATCACGCGGTGAAAACACAAGCCGTCGAAAAACTTTTTGTTCGCAAGTTCCGTGAAATTCTTCACCGTAACGGGCGCGGCTTGGGGATACAAATCAAAATTCATTTCGTCGCCGTCTTCCAACACGATAGTAATTTTTACGATTTCTTCCATATATTTACTCTCCTGTTTGCGTCCGATTGGGTTTATTGCCCGTTTTGTCCCGCACGCATATTGATATGGGTATTGTAGCACAAATTGCCCGATTACGCAAGCATCTCGGTTGCTTTTCACGCCGATTTTGCCGAATCGTACAAAAGAAAAACGACACGGCATACAGGTATCCGTATCGTTTGATTTCTCCGTATATTTTCTTTCGCGGCGCAATCTTTTACACCATCAGCAATACGGGTTTATTTTGCTCGCGCGACCTACGCATATCGAGCACGCGCTGATTGCGCGACCCGCGAAAAGCAAGCATCAAATCTTTTTCTTTTTCCACAAACGGTCCGTCCACAAGCACGTCGATTTCGTTCAAAAGGGCGGCAACGTCTACGTCGTTCTCTCCCATTTGCCGCAACTGTTCATAGGTATACCCCGAATAACACCAAACGTTCAAAGCACGCGCATGGCACCACTTTGCCAACGCGCACAAAGGCGCGGGCTGTAAAAACGGCTCGCCGCCCGAAAACGTCAGTCCGTCCAACAGCGGATTTTTTTCCGCCATGTCCGTAATAAACGAAAGCGGCACCACTTCCCCGCCGTTTTCGTCCCACGTGGTGGGATTATGACACCCCGCGCAGGCATGTCTGCACCCCTGCACGAAGACCGTCATGCGAATTCCCTTGCCGTCCACCACCGATTCGGGCACGATATCGGCAAGCCGAACAAATTTTTCTTTGTTCCCGTTTTCCATGTTTTATCCCCTTCGGAAAATTTCTTTCCGCCGCCAAACAAAAGGCGACGCGGACGCGCACACAGTGCCCAAACCCCGTCGCCTTATCGCACAGCGGTACGCCGTTATTTCTTCTTGCCTTTTATTGCGCCGTCGCCCAATCCGTGTTTCACGCGGTCGCGCTCTTCCGCCGCTTTGGCGTTATTGAATCGTTCGAGCGTACCCACGAGATATCCCGTGATTCTGCGAATCCGTTCAAAGCCGAAATCACCGTCCGTTTCCTTTCTGCCGCACTTGGGGCAGGTATCGCCGATTACGCCCGTATAGCCGCAATACGGGTCGCGGTCTACGGGGTGGTTAATCGAACCGTATCCGATGTTGCATTCCTTCATGTAGCGAATCACTTTCATAAACGCTTCCACGTTGTTCACGGTGTCGCCGTCCAACTCCACATAGGAAATATGTCCGCCGTTGGTGAGCGCATGATAGGGCGCTTCCAAACGGATTTTGTCAAACGCCGAAATCTTATAGTAAACGGGCACGTGGAACGAATTGGTATAATAGTCGCGGTCGGTAATACCGGGGATTTTGCCGTATTTTTTGGCGTCGATTCGCACGAATCTGCCGCTCAATCCTTCGGCGGGCGTGGCAATCAACGAGAAATTGAGCCCCGTCTTTTCGGTTGCCTCGTCCATGCGCTTGCGCATGTGTCCCACGATTTCCAAACCGAGATTTTGCGCTTCTTCCGATTCGCCGTGGTGCTTGCCGATAAGCGATTTCAAACATTCCGCCAACCCGATAAACCCGCACGTGAGCGTACCCTGTTTGAGCACTTCCCCCACCGTATCTTCGGGGCCAAGTTTTTCGGAACCCAGCCATACGCCTTGCCCCATCAGGAAGGGATAGTTTTTCACCTTCTTCTTCGCCTGAATGGCAAACCGCTCCAAAAGCTGGTCAATCACTACGTCGATTACGCGGTCGAGTTGTTCGAAGAACAATTCCACGTTGCCTTTGCTTTTAATGGCAAGGCGCGGCAAGTTCACCGACGTAAAGCTCAAATTGCCTCTGCCCGTAACGATTTCATTCGACGGGTCGTAGGTGTTGCCGATAACGCGCGTGCGGCAACCCATATACGCAATCTCCGTTTCCTTTCTGCCGGGAACGTAATATTGCAGATTGAACGGCGCGTCGATAAACGAAAAGTTGGGGAACAACCGTTTGGCGCTGCATTCGCACGAAAGCATGAACAAATCGTAGTTGGGGTCGCCGGGATTGTAGTTGACGCCTTCTTTCACCTTGAATATCTGTATGGGGAAAATGGGTGTTTCTCCGTTGCCCAAGCCCGACTCGGTAGCTTTGAGCAAATTCTTTACCAACATTCTGCCTTCGCTCGACGTATCGGTGCCGTAGTTGATAGAAGAGAACGGAATCTGCGCGCCCGCACGGGAATGCATGGTATTTAAGTTGTGCACCAACGCTTCCATTGCCTGATAAGTGGCGCGTTCCGTTTCGGGCAATGCACGTTCGAGCGCAAACTCCTGCGCTTTCTTCACCACGTCGGACTTAAAGTTTTCGCCCAACAATTCGGCTTCTTTTTCGGCATAACCGTTGTTGTTATCGAGTATAGGCGTGAGATTTTGCGCTTTGAGTTGCTCGAATACCGAAATGGCAATATCCGTCGCCGCGCGGTCGCCCGACAGTAATTCGAGCGCGCGCCCTAAATTGTCGCGGTAGTTTTTGGCATACGTTTTCGCCACGCCGGGCGCCAAATCATAGTCGAAATTGGGAATACTCTGCCCGCCGTGCTGGTCGTTCTGATTGCTCTGCACCGCAATACAGGCAAGCGACGCATACGACGCAATATGATTGGGTTCGCGCAAAAATCCGTGTCCCGTGGAAAATCCGCCCGTGAACAGTCTGTCAAGGTCAATCTGGCAACACGTGGTAGTAAGCGTGAGAAAGTCCAGGTCGTGAATATGTATGTCGCCGCTTTTGTGCATCTCGCTGTGGCGGGGATTGAGTACACACATTTCGTAGAACTGTTTGGCGCTCTCACTGCCGTATTTGAGCATGGTGCCCATAGCGGTATCGCCGTCTATGTTGGCGTTTTCGCGTTTGACGTCGTTCTCGCGCGCCTCTTTGAACGTGAGTTCGTCGAGCGTGCGAATCAGTCGGGTATTCGATTCCCGAATCCGCGTGCGTTCGGCGCGATACAGAATATATTCTTTGGCAGTGCGCACCAATCCGTTCTCAATCAGAACGGCTTCCACTTTATCCTGTACTTCTTCCACGGTGGGCACATAATCGGGCGCAAAGCTCTTTTCCACCTGTTCGGCAAGCGATTCCGCTTGTTTGACGTTGCTCACCTTGGCGGCTTTGAGCGCTTTGGCAATCGCCGACGCAATCTTGGCGCGCTCGAATTTCACCTTTCGTCCGTCACGTTTTACAATTTCTTCCATACGTAGTCCTCCTCCGATAAGTTCTGCGTTTTGTGTTTATGATGCAAAAAGCAAAAAAATACCATATATTGATTTGTTCTCGTATTTTCCCCGCCCAAAAATACTAAATATTGTTGCCCTTTTCTCGGCGAGTGGTTTGATTATACTACCGTAAAGCCGCCCGTGTCAATAGATTTCCCATAAAAAAAGATAATTAAATTTTGAAAAAACGCGGGCAAAACGCTTGACAAAACAAGCGTTCGGTTTTACCCCGAAATCGCCCCGTTTTCGCGCGTTCGCCCTTTTTCGACAGATTATACGCAAAATCGCTCTTTGGGGCGCATTTCCCGCTCAAACCGCGCCGTACCGCAAATTTTGCCCCGTCATGCGGTAACCCGAAAAAGAAAAAAGAGTACGCACCGCCCCGACGCATACTCTCTTTTTTGTATCTTTCCTTCTCTTTTACCCGAAAAATTCGTTTTCGAGCATGGCGCACAAGCAGTGATATACAGGCAGGTGCAGTTCCTGTACTTTGAACGTTTCCTTTTCGGGCACAATCACCGACACGTCGGCAATTTCTTTGAGTTTGCCGCCGCTGCCGCCGCCCAAAAACAACACGCGCATGCCTTTCGCTTTTGCCGCCACCGCCGCCAATACGCAGTTCTCCGAATTTCCCGACGTAGACAGCGTGAGCAAAACGTCGTCCGCCCTTCCCAGCGCGCTCACCTGTTGCGCAAACGAAAGCTGCGGGTCTTTATCGTTGGCAAACGCCGTGGTGAAAGCGGGATGTCCGCACAGCGACACTACGGGCAAACTGCCTTCCAGTTTCTCCGCAAGCCGCGCACCCGTTTCGCCGAACCGCAACAATTTTTCCCGATACTGCGTAGAAATCGAACGACGTAATCGAAAATTTTTGAGAAGCTCGCCCGCAATATGCTCGCAGTCGGACGCACTGCCGCCGTTGCCGCACAGATACAATCTGCCGCCGCCCGCATAGCTATTATATAACGCATCGAACATCGCTCGCACCGAGCCAAGCGTATTGTTCAAAACGGGAACCCGTTCCCCCAGTTCGCACAAGATTTTTTCCGTTTCCTGTTTCATTGTATATCTCCCTGCGCGTATGATTCCGCAACCGCCAATGCGGCATAATCTCCTATATTCTCTTTCAATTCCGCAGGCAACACGCGACACACCCGCAAACTTTCCGTCAGCGCCTCGCGAACAAGCGTTTTTTCCATGGCGGGCACAAGCAAGTCGGACGAACGCATAAACACCCCGCCGAGTACAATTACTTCGGGATTGAGAATATCCACCAACACGGCGAGTCCGCGCCCCAACCGCGCTCCGCTTGCCGCAAACACCTTTTTGGCAAAATCGTCGCCCGCACGCGCCGCCTGCGCGAGTTTTTTGGTTGTCACGTTTCCGTAACCGCCCATATCCGTAATGCACGCAGGCATTTCGGGTAATTTGCTCGCCATTCGTTCGGCAAGCGCCGCGATGCCGCCGCCGCTGCAAAATCCTTCAAACGACCCCGCCTTACCGAATCCTACGGGACCCGACTTTTCCAAACGCATGTGCCCCACTTCGCCCGCATTGCCGTTCGTGCCGCTATATAATCGTCCGTCTAATATAAGTCCCGCGCCCAACCCCGTGCCGAACGTGAGAAAAATCATGTTGCGCGTGCCCCGCCCCGCACCGAATTTCCACTCGGCAAGCGCGCAAGCGTTGGCGTCGTTTTCCAACCGCGACGCAAGTCCGTAAACAGAGCGCACGTATTCGGTAATGCAAAACCCGTGCCACCCCCGCAGATTGGGCGGCGAAAGAATGACGCCGCGTTCCGAATCGAGCGGACCGCCGCACGAAATTCCCGCCCGCGCTACCGGATAATCGTGCATAAATGCACGAATGGCGGGAGTAAGTAGCGCAAACGTTTCTTGGGGCGAATTTCGGGTAGGCACTTCTTCCCGCACAAAAAGACGCACGGCGCCGCCGTCCGTCTTTCCTACGCTTACGGCACATTTCGTGCCGCCTATGTCTAACCCCATACATATCATATGTTCAGTATAACACCGCACAAACAGAAAAGCAAGTTTTTATACGCTCTCCCGTGTATTTTGCCGATATATCGCAACATTCAGGCAAATTTCAATATTCGGGCGATTGCGTCCAGTGTACGGGCAATGCCATTTTTCCCGTGTGGTATCCCACGGTAAGACGCACCAAAAGGTCACTTAAATATTCCACCGTGTAACCGCCCACTTCGGGTTCTTCGTGCGAATCGCCGATTCCCGAATCGTCGGTCAAAAAGGCATACGTGCCGCCCGTCAGCATTGCCGCACTGCGCATGATGTATTGCCCCAGCGTATCCAGTCCGCTCGCCGCCACGGGAATGATGCGGATTCCCTTTCCCGCCGCCGTGCGAACCGCCGCCGCAAACGTATCTTGGTATTGCGCCGTGTCGTGATAGGGAGCGTCCAACACATGGAACAACAGTTTGGTGCTTGCGCCGCTCGACCACTGCATGCGCACCGCCGTATCGAGCGCGTGTTCCACCGCTTCGGGATAATCGCCGCCGCCGTCGGTGCTCTGCGCGTTAATGTTCCCGAGTACCGCAAGCAATCCGCTTTCGTCCGAAACGTCCGCAAAATCAAACGGACGGGAAAGATAACTGCGCTTGGGCTCGTCGTAATCGCGATAGAACACAAGCCCCACTTTGATTGCGGCGTCCGACGCCGTGCGCACCCTGCGAATCACGCCCGAAAATTCTTTTTTGAGATACGAAAGCTCGTCACCCATCGAACCCGTTGTGTCTACAACAAACATGATTTCGATTTCGTTCGGCTTTTCGTCTTGCCCCGCAAGCGCAATTCGGGTGATACCCGTTTCGGCAAGCGGAACTTTTGCCGCATATCTGCCGCTTTCGGCTTGCACGTCGGTTGCGTTTTCTCCGAATACAAACGCTTTTCCGCTTGCGTCCGTCACAGCCTCGAAAAGCACCGCTTCTCCGCCCAACAAATACACTTTCGCACCCGCCGCCTTCGCGCCGTCCGCCGTTATCACTTCGATTTCCCGCATAAATCGGGTATCCAATCCTTTGCGGTCGTTTTCATAACGGTGGAAAATTCCTTCGCGCGCGGGTTCTTGCCCTTCATTTTGCCCGTTGCTCTCCTGCGCGCGGGACGCGGCAAACAGACTCTGCCAATACTCGTAGTTTTTCAAATCGTTCCATTCCGCCGCCGTCAACTGCTTTTTGACCGGTCTTTGCAAATCCACGCTGTCTTTGTCGTCCGTTTCGTCGCTTGTTTCGTCGCGTTCATCTCCCATACTGTCGGGAATTGCCGGTCCGGCATACCCTTTTCCGCCTTCGGGCGCCATACAACCTATAAACGAAAAGCACACGATAAGCGCGGCGAGAACGGTCAGCCATCTTTTCAACGAATTTTTCATGATGTTTGCCTCCTTACGGGGCATGCAACAGATTGCATGCCCTTTTACCTATATAACAATGCAAAGAAGGCTTTTGTCCCGCAAAATCCGAAAAATTTTTATTTTTTTTGAAATTTTTTTTCTACGCAATCGCTTTTTTAACGAATGCCGCCACTTTTTCGTAGATTTCCTGCCTGTTCGTTTCGTTCACCAACTCGTGACGCGCGCCCGGAATCAGTTGTAATTCGGGCGAAAGTCCCAAGCCCGTGTAACGCTTATACAGCTTTTTCACCAGTTTACCGTAGCCGCCTACGCCGTCGGCGTCGCCCGATATAATAAGCAAGGGTAAATCTTTGCGAATCTTTTCTCCGCTGTCGCGGGCAATTGCCTGCATGCCCCCAAAGAAGTAGTAATAAAAACCGTTACTGCACGTAAAATTGCATTGCGGGTCCAGATTGAACTTTCCCACTTCGGCTTTATCGCGGCAAAGCCAGCCGTTGATTCCGTCTTTGATTTTCTTGTCGTATTTTACAAACGTTTGCTTTGCGAAAAAATATCCGCGCTCGTCCTTTTTACCCTTTTTCATCTTCTTTGCGGCAATCTTCCGCCCGAGATTGACAACCAATCCTTCCATTGCCGCCGACCCCATGAGAATACAACCCGCAATGTCGCTCGTGCCCAACGTAAGATACCGTTGCGTAAGGAACGACCCGTAACTGTGCCCCAAAACCACCACGGGCAATCCGTAGCGCTCGATTGCAAGCGCGGTAATTCCCTTTTCGTCTTCCACCGTCTTTTCAAACAAATCGCCTTCGCCCGCAAGCCCCAATGCGGCGGGGTCGGTGTCGCCGTGCGCGCGGTGGTCGTCGCCTACCACAATAAACCCTTCGCCGTTCAAAAACGTAGCAAACTCGTTATAACGCGATACGTGTTCCGCCATGCCGTGAATAAGTTGTACAACGCCGCGCGGCGCAGACACGTCGTCCCATATTTTGAGCGAAATCGCTTTCCCGTCTTTTGCCGTATATGTTTCCGTTCGCATGATTTTACCTCTCTTTCTTTTTGGGTAGATTGCCGCCCCGTTTATAATTTTTCCGTTTCGGCTATCATATAGTATAAAGTATAACCCAAACGAGGACGGTTTGTCAATATGAATACCATTATTCTCACGGGCGGCGGAACGGCAGGACACATTGCGCCCAATATCGCGCTGTTGCCCTATTTACGCAACTACGAAGTACACTACTGCGGCGAAAAAGGCGGCATGGAAGAAAAAATGCTGTCCGCGTTTCCGCAAGTTACCTTTCACGCATTACCCTGTATTAAATTCCGCCGTTCGCTCTCTCCCGCCAATATGAAAGTGCCGTTTGTACTGATGAGCGGAATAAATAAGGCGAAAAAGCTCATCAAAGAATTACAGCCGCGCGCCGTGTTCTCCAAAGGCGGATACGCCGCGCTCCCCGTAGCCATTGCGGCAACAAAGAAAAAAATCCCGCTTGTGATACACGAGTCGGATACAAGCATGGGACTTGCCAATCGCCTTGTGGCAACAAAAAGCAAATACGTGTGCACTTCTTTTCCCGCGCTTGCCCAAGCGTATGAAAACGGATTTTTCACAGGTAGCCCCATTCGCCGCGAACTGTACGACGGACGCGCGGAAAACATCGTGCGCCTGCACCGCTTTCCCGCAAACGGCAGACCCAATCTGTTGGTATTCGGCGGCAGTCAGGGCGCGCTCGCACTCAACCAAGCGCTCGAAGGCGCACTCAAAGAAATATGCGTTTACTTTAACGTGTTGCACATTGCGGGCAAACACCCGTTCGACGGAAAGAACGATACCTACCGTCGAATCGAATTCTGCAACTACATGGCGGATTGCTATGCCTGGGCAGACTGTATCGTGTGCCGCGCAGGCGCGGGCACGCTTGCCGAAGTAACCGCGCTACACAAACCCGCGCTCGTCATTCCCCTGCCCAAAAGCGATACCAGCCGCGGCGACCAACAACAAAACGCAGACTACTATCACAAACTCGGCATGATAGAAGTACTCGACCAAAACGAACTGACGTGCGGCAACCTTGTGGCGCAAACCACAACCCTGCTGAAAAATCGCAATAAACTGATAAACGCCATGAAAGCCGCCCCGTCGTCCGACGGCACCCGCAAAATAGCCGAGCTTCTCAATTCGTTTAACAACCTATAATAAAAACAACCGTTTCCGTATAAAGAAACGATTGTTTTTCGCAAATTGTTTTTATTTTCTTCGACACAGACGGAACACAAACGAAAGTAGTAACGCCAACACCGATATCAAAAGCGCCAACACCAAAAAACTCAACAGCCAACTGCCGATTTTCATTACCGCTGCGGTAAACGACGATAACAATGTAGGGCTTACGAGTCCCAAAATCGCGTCTGCAATCAACACGGCAACAAGCAACAATAGTATACCGCTCCAAGCCCCTTGAATATCGGGCTTGCTTAACGTCATGTGCAGTGCAAGGAATATTCCCACAAGTACAAACACCCACCACTGCCAAGTTGCCGCATAGAGAAAAAATGCGGGAACCGACGAGAACACGGAAATAAACGCGTCGCCCCAACCCGCCGCAGAATCCACAGCGCCCACGCTTGCCGCAATATCGGAAACAAATCCGGGCAATAATACATACGCCAACAGATAGAGCACGGCGGATATGCACACAATGGGCGCAACGCCGATAAAGAAATTTCCGATACGGCAATATATGTTTTTGGGATTATACGTATGTTTTACATATCCCAAGCAACCGTCGTCCGAATTGATTTGAAAGAACTTGATTTCCACTATTTTGTGTCCGAACAGCAAGCACATGAGCGCATGCGCGGACTCGTGTAGCGGCGTGCCGATTGCGCCCGTAATATAACAAACGCGCAATGCCCGACTGCCGAAATTGGCATAGAATTTTTTGTTGCAGAGCGCAATCAAAAAGCCGAACAAAACAATAATGCCCACCGTAAACGCAATCTGCAACAAAAAACTCAATAAGATATCGCCAATCATTTATTTATTCCAAATCCATTCCACCCATTCGGACGTGATTTTCGAGGTGCCGTCCCCTCTTGCCCGCACACGGATTTTGATTTGACTGTTCGTTAAACCGCCCGGAACCGTTATCAAAGATGCCGAGGTTTGCTGTGTTTCGCCGTAACTTCCGCCATTACGTGCTATTTCGTACTCGTAGCCCTGTTGGTTTCCACCCGTCCAACTAATTCTACCGTCGTCACTGATTTTGAACGTGCTAGCCGAAGGCGGAGCAAGCAACTCAATAGAACTCGTACTCGACCATTGCGACGCAATCCAGTAAGTACCTTGATTATCGAATACGGCGCCTGCCGCGCGCACGCGAATCTGATACGAGCCAGCGCTGTTCATCACCTTTTCAGCCGTTGTTTCCGCTGTAACGGCAAGCGTTTCGCCGCCGATTTCGTAAATATACCCCGACGTATTAGCCGACGTTTTGCTCACGGTCACCACAATCTTACCGCCCGTTTCCACTTGATTTGCCGAATACGCATACGTAAATTCGGGTTTCGTGCATTGTTGTACCACTTGCGAGAGCGTTGCCGCCTTGCTGTTTACGGTTGTCTTGCCGTCACCCACCGCAACCAACGTAACAGTGTGCGTTCCTACTTGTTCAAACAACGGCGCAAGCGTATATTCCGAACCCGAAACGTGCGGTTCATTCGTTACTTTCTTGCCGTTGATTTCCATAGTATAGCCGGTCGCACCCGCAACGCTTTGCCAGCAATACCGATTATTTTTCTTTCCGATTGTAGGCGTAGCAAGTTTTTCAAACACAATGGGCTCGGAAGGTGCACTATCGAGATATTTGACATTATTTCCTACCGCCTTAACAGTAAACGAATACTGATTGCCACCGCCTAAATATTCGATGTTAAATTTGGTACCGTTCTGCTGACCTCCCGTCTGCATAACTCCTTTTTCATATACTTCATAGGTAGGCGTATATTCCGCCGTGTTGATATTTTTGGATGCATTCCACACAAGTTCCACGCTGTTGGCAATGGCGCCTTCGGGGAATACGGGTGCGGCAAGACGGATAAACTGTCTTGTTTCCGATGCTTTGCTCGTCATGTAGTAAACCGTTTTTTCCTCATTGTAATCGTTGCATACGGCAATCATGTGCAGTGTGGTACCCTGTTCCGTAATGTAATTATACATATTGTTCGCCGCATTTTCGGGCAATGCTTCTTGCTCGGTGCCGATGTACGTTTGATAACTCTTTGCATTTGTCACGCTGTTGAATTCCAGCGTTCCGTTACCTGTGCCGTATGTAATGCGGATATTGCGCGGCGCTTCCAAACGTTGCACCGCAATGGTTGCCGTATATTGCGACGCAAGCGTTCTGCCGCCGTTGCCGCGCGTACAAACCGATATGTCGTGACGCCCCGCTTCCAACATTTGCAAATCACAATCGGAGCCGTTTGCCGTTTTATACTGTCCGTCGTATTGCACGGAGTAACCGTTCGCACCGCTCACGGGCGACCAAGTTGCGTTGAATCCGTTCATCATAAACTCGGTAGGCATTGCCTGCACTTTGATTTCAAACGAAAGCGCATCTTTTTCCAAGCAGGGCAACGTTACAACCGTTTTTCCCGCAACCGTGCGCGGCGAACCGCCCATACTACGCACCATGTAATTATACGTCTGCTCGGTCGTTTTCTGCGGGTCTACAACGTCACGGTCGGAAATAGACGTAACCGTAGACGTTTTTCCTTCCATGAGCACGCCGTCTTTATATAACTGATAGTTGGTAGCGCCTGCCACGGCAGTATAGTTTACGGTGAATCCTTTTTCTATCGACGCAGGGTCGCTCTCCACAAAATCGTTGCCCGACTGTTTGGGACCGGCAAGCCGATTTACCGTGATTTCGTTGGTGTATTTGGAATCATAATAATTCGAGCCGTCTTGCGCAACCGCTTTCACGCGCACTTTATATTCGCCCACTTCGCCGTACGCAAACGGAAACGCCGTTATATCGGCAGGAAAATTACGCACAGAAGGCGTACCGCCGTCTTTCTGCACTTCTACGGCATAACCTGCCGCACCGTTCACAATATCCCACGTAAAGTTATTAAGATCTTCGCCGTCGGGTTGCAGTTCGGGATTCCATTTTGCCGACGGCGCGGGCAATATGTATATATTCATATCATCCGTCCACGAAGAAAAATAGTTTCCGCTGTTGTTGTACGGTTGCACGCTCACAACAAGCTGCATTCCGTCTTTCAAACCGTCGTATAACGGCTCGGTAACGGTTTTTTGCTGCACCACGTCGTTGATTTTAATGCGATATCCTTCGGCGCTTTCCACAGCATTCCAGTGCAAAACGCCGCTTTCCACCACAAGCCCCGTTACGGGTTGCAAGTAGTGAAAATCTTCTTCCGCCACTGCCGAGTCAAACGTGGTAATATGGTCGCCGAGCGCTTTCACCTGCACGGTAAAATCATAGTTGCCCGAACTGTAACGCATTCTCGTACCCGATACGGTTTGCGATTCTCCGTTAATCGTCACTTCGTAGTTGAACGCATTGCCCGTCCAAGTGAGTTCGTCGCCGTCGTAACGCACCGACGAAGGAGCGGCGTTCACGTTTACCTGCTTTTCTTCGCTCCACGACGAGTAGTAACTGTTATCGCCCGACACAACGGGGCGCACTTTAATGCGGTTATTGCCCGCTTCCGGCGCGTATCTGTTTTCCACGCTGTCGGTGGTAAGCACGCTGCCGTTCACGCTTATACGGTAACCCGTGGCGCCTGCCACTTCGTCCCAGGTGAGCACGCCGTCGTTTGCCACGGTAAGATTGGCAATGGGGTCGAGCGGAATGAAATGCATGGAAATCCCATACGTCTTTTTCCCGATTACCGCATTGACCGTAGCGTCGAATTCTTCGCCTTTCGCATCGTACGTGAAAAGATTGGTGTTCACCCGCTTTTCTTCCCCGCCGTTAATCTGCACGGTGTAGTGTTCGGCAAGCGTCACTTTGTCCCATGTGAGTCTTGCGCCGTCATAAGTCAGATTCGCAGGCTTATACAGTCCCTCCACGTCTTTCTTGCTGCAACCCGCTATACCCGCAACCGCGCATACCAACATTGCCGCAATCACAACCGAAAGCCACAGTTTTTTCCTTTTCATTTCTTCTATCTCCTTTTTTTGATTTTCACCGTGTTTAATCGAAATTCAGCGTTACGGAACACCGCCAGTTCGTATACTCGTTCCACCATATGCCCATAACACCGGGCGCACCCGTATATATTTCGTAAACGACTACGATTTCCGCTTTGGTCACTTTTTTATTCGGGTCGGACGCAATCCCTATATCAATAACGTTGCCCTTCTTTTTCCCTTCCAGAATGTTGGTAGCGTTGGTTTCCGCACTCGTGCCATCGGCATAAGAAATCTTTACGTAGTACGCGCCGCGGTTGATTGTTTTACCCGAAATGTTGGTACCGTATATAGCCCCATTATACGAATCGGCACAAATATCTTTCTTCTTTTCGTTATTGTTATTCAGTGGTAAACCCGTTACGTCCTGCATTACCGCCAATCGGAACGCAAGCGCATTGCCGTGCGGCACAAAATAACTTCCGCCCGACCGCTTTTTCGCATTGCGCACCACCAACTGCACCACTTCGAATCCGTTGTGCCGACTGCGGTCGTCCGCTTCGCTTGCCTGTTTTGCGGGATTATATCCGTTATCGTTGGCACAGTTCTGCACCGTAAACGACACACTGATATCCGAAAGTTTTGTCCAGTGTGCAAGCACCGTCACATCGCTCGCAATCGACCAAGTTCCCATTCCGCCGCCGTTCGCGTCCGAAAGTGTTTTGCCGTCCGACGTGCACCAACCGTCAAACATATATCCGTTACAAACGGGTAACGGCAACGTATACGCCGAACCGTAAGTCACCTTTTGCGTAGACGTGGAAATGCTGCCGCCGTTTGCGTTCAGTGTAACCGTATATGTATTTGCTTTCCATACGGCTGTGAGCACGCTGTCGGTCGTAGGCGTAAACGTGGCGGTATACGTTTTTCCCGCGTGTTGCCACCCGTCGAACGAATATCCCGTGCGGGAAACAACGGGCAAAACGCACGACTGCCCGAACGGAACTTCCTGCGCAGTAGAGCCTTCCGAAAAAGACACCAACCATGCCACCCGTTCCCATTCCGCTCTGTATACAAGATTCTTTTCGCTGGTTACAAACTCTCCGCTTGTAACGGCAGAACCGTCGCACGTCCACGCCGTAAGCGTATAACAAGGTTTTGTCACGTCGGGAAGGTCAACCGTTTTGCCGCGGTTGCTGATTTCCATAGCGGGAATTTGCGTACCCCCGTCGGTATCGAATGAAATTTGAATTGCGTACTCGCGCACGTAGAAATTTTCTTCGCTCGTAATCGTGCCCGTATATTCACTCCCGTTTGCATAACGCGACCAGGCAAGAATTTTCTGCCCGTTCGCTCGCGTTGCGGGTGCGGCACTCATAATGCCCGAACCGTAAGGCACTTGCAACGTTTCAAACGGCGCCGCCATTGCACCCGCCCACGATTCGCCCGAAAAATCCTTGCAGTCGTAAAAATTGACGGCAAACGTGCGCACACGGAACCCCGCATATAATTTGAGCGTTCCCGTTTTATCGGCATACGACGCCACCGCATCGGCGATTTTATCGCTTATTCCGTCGGCGCCCGCCACCTGTTCGCCTCCGCAATCGGCTTGCGTGAACCAACCGGCAAACTCGTATTTGTCCCGCTCGAACGACGCGCTCAAATCGGCAGGCAAACGGGGAATCCGTTCGCTTATGGGAACCGTAAATTCCTGTTCACTGCCCTGCGCTTTACCGAAATCAAGCGTAATGCGCAAACTGCGCACCGCAAATTGCGGATATAACACAATATTCTTTTTATCATAAAATTCGGTTAGGCACACGCCTTGCGAATTAACGTATTGCGTTCCCCCTTCTTCGGCATCGAATAATCCGAGAAAATCGTAGCCTTCTTTCTGCGGCAACGGTTTGGGTATGGTATACAGTTCGCCGTCGCGCACTTCGATTGTGTGCACTTCGTCGTTATAAGCATACATAATGGTATATGTTTGCCCACTGCCATCGTCTTTGTCCCCGAAAAAAGGAATTCTACATGCGCCCAACATCAGCACCGCAACCGTGAGCGCAGACAATATAACCGCAAACAAAATTTTCCGTTTTTTCATTTTTATCTCTCCACCGTCTTTTCCGCATGCACTTTCATCGCAAAAGTGTACACCGAATCGTTTAATAGGCGTACACTTTATCTTTTCATCAAGTAGGACTCCCCGCTTTATTACTTCTTTGTCACAATTTTTTCACTTTTTGTCAATGATTGCTTGCCAATATCATAATAATATGGTAAAATAAAGTA
>JAAWAB010000009.1 GCA_022791915.1 Clostridia bacterium | reverse complement strand
GCTGTAAATTGGTGACTTTTCATACCCATACGCGTACCCATACGCAAAAATAATTATATGTAAATATACATAAAAATACGGCGTTATATGTAACTATAACGCCGTATTCTTCCCGTTTTGGGTTGCGTGGTGACTCCACCGGGACTCGAACCCGGGTTACCGCCGTGAAAGGGCGATGTCTTAACCGCTTGACCATGGAGCCGCATAAACAGCTTATATAGTATAGCAAAGAAAAGGACAAAATGCAACCGTTTTGATAAAGAAATTTGTACACAACAAAAGATTTTTTTATGGATTGGGGGTTTTGGGGTGTTCTATATTGTATAGAGGCACATTTCAAGTAGAAAAACATAGTATGAAAGGACGAAAAAAATCGTAAATCGGGCGTAAACCCATGACAAAGCGGAAAAATTGTGGTAAAATACGGATAGTTGCATTATCGGAGAGTAAATTTTTTTCAATGCGGAAATTATTGCGATTTTTGAAAGGCTATCGCGCCGTGTCGATTTTGGGAACGCTGTTCAAATTTTCGGAAGCTATCGGCGAGTTGATTGTTCCTTTGGTTGTGGCGCGCATTATCGACGTGGGCATAGACGGCGGCAATTCGTCGTACGTGTGGAAAATGGGCGGCGTTCTGATTGGTTTGGGGCTGGTAGGGCTTTTGTTTGCGGTTACGGCGCAATACATGGCGGCGCGGGCAAGCCAGGGATTCGGCACGAATCTGCGCGGTTCGCTTTACCGCCACATTCATTCTTTGTCGCTTTCGGACATTGACCGTTTTGGGGCGTCGGGGCTGCTCACGCGCATCAATTCGGACTCCATTCAAACGCAGATGGGCGTGGCGATGTTTATCCGACTTGTGTTGCGTGCCCCCTTTTTGGTGGTGGGGTCGCTGGTGATGGCAATTTCCATCAGTCCCAAAATCAGTATCATCTTTCTTGTTACGGCGCTCGCGGTGGGATTGATTTTGTGGCTGGTTATGACGCGCACATCCCCCTACTACCGCAAAATTCAAAATAATCTCGACGACATTTCTTTGCTGACGCGCGAATCGCTTGCGGGCGCACGCGTGGTGCGCGCATTTTCGGGCAGTAAACAAGAACAGAACGATTTTTTTGTTTCCGCCGATTCGCTCAAACGCAAATCGGTAAAAGCCAACGCGCTTGCCGCGCTTCTCAACCCGCTCACCTACGCGGTGATTAACATAGCCGTAATTGCCGTACTGTATTTCGGCGGCAAAACGGTGTATGCGGGCAATCTTTCGCAAGGCGACGTAATCGCGCTTGTGAACTATCTTTCGCAGATTCTTTTGGCGCTTGTTGTAACCGCCAATCTCGCCGTTACGTTTACCAAAGCTGCGGCGTCGGCGGCTCGTATCAATCAGGTATTCGATACCCAACCCAAAATCACCGACACGGCAACGGAGTGTCCCGCGCCGGTAGACGGAAGCCCCAAACTGGCATTCGAGAACGTGAGTTTTTCGTACTACGAAGGGGGCAAAAACGCGCTTAAAGAAATCGGTTTTGCGCTAAACGGCGGCGAAACGCTGGGCATTATCGGGTCTACGGGCAGCGGCAAATCGACCGTAGTCAATCTGATTCCCCGCTTTTACGACGCAAGCGAGGGCGCCGTGCGGATAGACGGAATCGACGTGAAAGAGTATCCCGCGCGCGACCTGCGAAAAAAAATCGGGTTGGTGCCGCAAAAAGCCGTGCTCTTTTCGGGCACGTTGCGTGAAAATCTTTTATACGGCAATCCGAACGCCGACGACCAAACGCTTTGGAACGCGCTCGACGCGGCACAGGCGCTCGACTTTGTGCAAAAACTACCCGACGGACTGGACAGTCGCGTCAGCAGAGGCGGCAGAAATTTTTCGGGCGGACAGCGGCAACGCCTGACCGTGGCGCGCGCGCTCGCGGCACAGCCCGAAATTCTGATACTCGACGATTCGTCGAGCGCACTCGACTACGCCACCGAAGCCAAGATGCGGCATGCCATCGAAACGCTTCCCTTCCACCCCGCCGTGGTACTCGTAAGTCAGCGCGCTTTTTCGCTATCGCATGCCGATAAAATTTTGGTGCTGGACGACGGCAACGCGGCAGGCTACGGCACGCACGACGAACTGCTGAAAACCTGCGAAGTGTATCGCGAAATCTGCAACAGCCAAACCAAAGGGGCGGAACAAATGAAGGAGGCAGGCAAATGAAAAACAACGCCAAAAACAAGGGCGCCGTTCGTTTGGTGCTCAAAACCATGCGTCCCTATTATCCGCTTATATTGCTTGCCCTGCTGTTCAGCGTGATTCAGATTGCGGCGACGCTGTTCGCGCCCGTAATTATCGGGCGGGCAATCGACTATATTATCGACGAAAACAACGTGGACTTCGGCAAGATTGCGCACTATGCCTATATTCTGCTCGCTTTGATTGCCGCGGTGATGATTTTTCAATGGCTTACGGCGCTTTGCACCAACAAGGCGGCGATGAACACGGTGCGCGACCTGCGTTGTGCTGCTTTCGGCAAACTGAACCGCGTACCGCTTTCGTATATAGACAATCACTCGCACGGCGACCTTCTCTCCCGTGTGGTGAACGATACCGACCTGATTTCGGACGGATTGATTCAGGGATTCACGCAACTCTTTTCGGGAATCGTGACGGTGATAGGCACGATTATCTTTATGGTGCAACTGCACCTTACCGTAACGTTGGTTGTGGTGCTTATTACGCCCGTATCCATTTGCGTGGCATACTTTATTGCGCGCGCAACGCACAACATGTTCAAGTTGCAACAAACCAAGCGCGGCGAATTGAGCGGACTGACCGAAGAAGTAATCAGCGGCATAAAAGTTGTTAAGGCGTTCAACCGCGAAGAATCGGCGGAAAAAGAATTCGACACGGTGAACGAAGATTTGCGCAAAGTGGGTGTTAAAGCCATGTTTTACAGCGCGCTCACCAACCCCGGCACGCGTTTCGTGAACGCCGTGGTATACGCCGCGGTTGCCGTTGTGGGCGCGTTGCTCGTTATTCGGTGCAACAACAATCCCGCCGTGTTCAGCGTGGGCATGCTCTCCTGCTTTCTTTCGTACGCGCACCAATACACCAAGCCGTTCAACGAAATCACGGGCGTGGTGACCGAATTGCAAACCGCTTCGGCGGCGGCGGGCAGAGTGAAAGAACTGCTCGAAGAACGGGAAGAAACGAGCGACGAGGGGTTGCCCGACCTGCCCCGTTGCGACGGCTCGGTAAAAATCGAACACGTGGATTTTGCCTACGACCCCGCCCGTCCGCTGATACGCGACCTCAATCTGAACGTATTGCCCGGCAAGCGGGTGGCGATTGTGGGTCCCACCGGTTGCGGCAAAACAACGCTTATTAACCTTTTAATGCGGTTTTACGACCCGCAGAAGGGACAAATTCTGCTTTCCGATACGCCCGTGACGCAAATCACGCGTTCTTCGCTTCGGAGCGCTTACGGCATGGTTTTGCAGGATTCCTGGATATTCCGCGGTACCGTTGCCCAAAACATTGCCTACGGCAAATCGGACGCTACGCGCGAAGAAATTATCGACGCCGCGAAACGCGCGCACATACATTCCTTTGTGGAAAAACTGGAAAACGGGTACGACACGATAATAGACGACGAAGGCGGTTCTATCAGTCAGGGCGAAAAACAGCTGCTTTGTATTGCGCGTATTCTGCTCACCCACCCGCCCATGATGATTTTAGACGAAGCCACCAGCAACATCGATACGCGCACCGAACAGAAAATTCAATCGGCGTTTGCCGCCATGATGAAAGGGCGCACAAGTTTTGTTATTGCCCACCGACTGTCTACCATCGTAGACGCCGACCTGATACTCGTAATGCGCGACGGCAACGTTATCGAACAGGGCACGCACGACGAACTTTTACAGGCAAAGGGATTCTACGCTGAACTATACAACAGCCAGTTTTCGTAAACAATTTGCAAGCATAGAAAAAACAGCCTTTACCGCAAAGATAAAGGCTGTTTTTTAGTTGTTATACGCGGCGTTTTCTTCCGATTATGAGCCACATACCCGCACAAAGAATTACGACCGCCGCAACCGTTGCGCCTGCCGATACGCCCACAGTTCCGCCGCAACCGCAAGACACTTTTTGGGGAACGGGTTCGGTGTCGTCTGTTTTATAGCCGCATACCGAACAACTTCCGTTCTCCATAGTGTGTTCGGCATTGTCACTGACTTCGGCAGTATGCTCGCACGTTGCCGCATGCCAGTGGTGCGTGGCGCTATTGCTCCATTCGCTCGAATACGTATGTTCGTGTTCCGCAGGCGGCATAACCGCTTTATAGCCGCACACCGAACAACTTCCGTTTTGCATGGTGTGTTCCGCTTTATCGCCGACTTCGGCAGTATGCTCGCACGTTGCCGCGTGCCAGTGGTGCGTGGCACTGTTACTCCACTCGCCCGAATAGGTATGCTCGTGCGGTTCCGCCGTTTGCTTGTGAATGACGAACGCCTGCGTGTAGTATCTTTTGCCACCCGCGACGTACGTGGCAATCACGTCCCAGTAATTGCCGCGCTCGACAAAGTACGATACCACTCCTTGCACGTTTTTGGTTTTTCCGCTATACGTTGTGGCAACCAACGAAACGGCGGTACCGTTCGCGCCCGTGCGCAACGACGCCTTCGTGGCTTCTTTGCCCGTTACTTTATACACCGTATCGCGCATGGTATCGGCAACGTCGTTCGTAAGTCCTATATGCCCTTTATCGACCGCCGCGGATAAGGAAACCGAATTGTTGAACGTCCAGTACCACCCCATGATTCCGCGGTCGCGCAGATAGGCGCGGTCGTATTCGGTATCGGTGGCGCCGTAAGAGATATCGAGAACTGTATTGCACGCGCCCATTTCCGCAAGATTGACGGAAAGCGTCGATTTGTTTGCCGTACCTTTCAAAAGCGCCGTGGGAACGTCGGGCAAAACGTTTTTCAGACTTGCCAAAAAGTCGGACGCAAACGAGATGATTACCAGTTGGTCTTTTACGTTATACTGTCCTTCACCTGTACCGAGCAAAGCGGCTATGCGCTGTGCGATTTGCGTGCCCGCTTTGAGTTCGAGCACAAGCACTACGTCTTTGTGCTCTTGCAAGACATCGAAAATATCTTCGAGCACGGGAATTTGTTCGTTGTTGTGCAGGAGCGTATAACGCGAGCGGATTTCTTCCAGCGTGAGGTCGCCGATACGAACGGAAGGGTCGGTGCACGTGGTGGTGCGCGCCAGCGTATCGTCGTGCATTACCAAAATACGGTTGTCTTTGGTTAAATGCACGTCTACTTCGAGATGGGTGGCGCCGCCCGCAATCGCCGCGCGAATACAGCTTACCGAGTTTTCGTTATAGCCGCCCGAGTTGAGTCCGCGGTGTCCGACGTTAAACGGCATTCGCACGAAAGCGTTTTCATCGTAACTTTCGAGTACGGTATAGGCGGTTGCAAAATCGGAAACAACGATTCCGTATGCTCCGCTGTTGACGGCGTTGCGCAAGTCGAGTTCGGTATCGCCCGTTTTTACCCATACCGTTTTGAAACGCCCTTGCAGATAGCGCACGTTTTCTACCGTTGCTCTGCTTTGCGGAATGACCGCTACGGACGCGCAACTCCGATTGGCAAGCGCCACCAGATTGTATAAATCCGTTCGGGTTCCGTTGCCGAAGTCGTCTTCTCGGTATTCCACGATTCCGCGGATTTTGCTGTTTGCCGTTTTGATTTGGGCAATCAATGCGGGGTTGGGAGAAAGCACCGCCAAATCGAGTATGTCGATTCCGTTTCCGCCCGTAAGAAAATCGATAGCCGCGGCAGCCGACTCTTTATCTTGTATGTTCAATACGGGAATCACGGTATGGTTGAGCGACGCATACACGTTTGCAAACGAATCCAACACGTTGCCGTTTTTATCCACGACGTTGCAATCTTTATTGAAATGCAAGACGGCGTTCGACGGGCGCCGTGCGCCTGCCGTGAGCGACGCAAGCGTGGCGGCGTCGGTCACTTCGGCGACCACCGTGGGCGCGTTTACGATTTTGATATTCTCGTTTTGATAGGTATTTACGAGCGTATTGTCTACGCCCGTGGATTCGATGGGCGGAATAGGTTCCATGGGATTATGCACTTCGGTGGTGATTTTGCAACTTTTTACCCGCAGCGTCATACGGTTCATGATGAGCGCGAAACCGCCCCGTTCGTGCGCACCGCCCAAATGTGCGTCTTTATCGCTTGCGGGCGCCGTGCGCACCAAATGACCGTCTATAAAGTGTTTTGCGGTCTGCCCTTCCATGGTTACGGTGATTGTGTGATACTTTCCGTCGCCCAACAAGGGAGTTGTTGTTCCGTCTTCCAGAGCGCCGCCCGCGTCGATTACGGGCGCGTCTTGGAACCCCTTTCCCGCATTGACCGCCGAATAGGCGTTCTTTCCGTTTACGCGGTAGTTCATGATGTACCCCGTTACGGGCGACGCGTCGCTTGCGGATTGCGTGCGATATACCACGCCCAACCAGCGGTCGCTATCCGCCGCATTTTCCACACGGAAAACCAATTCAAACGTGAAATTCTCATATTCCGCACCCGGATTGATAATGCTCATCGCACCGTAATAATTCGCGGGCGTGCCGCTGCCCGCGGACGCTATTACCAAATCTTTTTGATTGACCGACACCGTGGCATTGCCTGCGTCGCTTTGGGGGCAAATCTGCCAATCGTCAGTGGGCACTTCGGTAAAATCTTTTACTTCATATGCCGCCGCGGGTTGCTCGGCGTATGCCGTGCCTATTCCCGCACAAACGCCCGCAAACGCCAACAGCGCCACCGTTAGGATACAAAACCACTTCTTTTTCATTTTTTCTTCTCCGATTCCCTTTTACTTTTTTCGCATTTTTACGCTTCTTTTTGAAAGAACGGAAACGACAGCGCTCGCAAGAATCATGATTCCCGCAAAAAGACTTCCGCCTATTTGCAGTCCGCCGCCGCAACCCTGTTTTTCGGGCGACGGTTCTACGGATACCGTTACGATATCGCTGTATATCCAACTGCCGCCGTCGTTATAGCGGAGAATCACGCGATATCCGTTTTCGGCGGGTTCCCACAAAAAGACTTTTGCCGTATCGGTGACCGTTTCTCCGCCGAAGGTAAGAAACGCAACCGAAAACTCCCGTTCGGCGACGTCTTGGTTTGCGCCTATACGAAACGAGGAAGGCAAGTTCCACTTTTTCACGTTATCCGAAAACGCGTCGGCGCTGTTATTGGTGATTCCCGTAATGCCCGATTCCGCGGCGGCATGCACCGACACGAATCCTTCATACGTCCAGCACCATGCGGCATAACCGCGGTTTTTCATCTCGCCGTTCATAAAATCGTATTTTGCTTTGGTGAACGAAAGGTCGAAACCGAAATTGTTTTTTGCCGCCGTTTTGAAATACGCAGCCGCACTGTATTCGTCTACGTCATTCAACGTAGCGCACGGCACTTCGGGCAACAACGCATGCAATCGTTCCAACTGCGAATCGTTAAACGAAATGACTGCCACGCGGTCTGTTACGTCGCATGCTTCCATGCAGGCTTTCAAAAGTTCGCAACACTTCCCGTTCCCCGTTTTGATTTCCACAACGAACACGACGTCCGTTTCTTTTAACGCTTGGAATACTTGGTCGAGCGTGGGAATTTTTACGGGTTCGGTTTGGGTGCCTTTATACGTTTTGACAATACGGAATTTATCCAGTTCGGCAAGCGTCATGGACGAAACCGCGCCCGTGCCGTTTGTGGTTCGGTCAATCGTATCGTCGTGCATAACTACCAGTTTATCGTCGGCGGAAACTTTGATATCCACTTCCACGTGCGTAGCGCCCGCCTCAACGGCGGCGACACACCCTTCAACGGAATTCTCGGGCTGTGTAAGCGGCAAACCGCGGTGTCCGATATTATAATATCCGCGCGTTATCGACCCTGCGGGGAATTTATCGAACACATCATAAACCGCCGCGCATTGCGTTGCAACAATCCCGTAGGCGCCGCGCGTAACGGCGGCGGCGACGGACAGTTCGTTTGCGGCGGGCACGTGTGCCCATACCGTGGTGAGCATTCCCTGCAAATAGCGCACGGTGTCGGTATCCGCCTGTTCGGAATTCAACAAAACAATATGCGCGCCCACCGCTCTGCTTTCTCGGATATAACCGTATGCGTTTTCCTGTTTTGTGCCGTTGCGGAAATCGAAACAGACGCGCGCGTTCGGCAACTTATCTTTTACCGCTTGCAGGATGCGGGCGTCCGTGCCCGTAATACAAAAATCGGACAAACCGTTTTGACTTGCAAAATCGGCAAATACGGACGCCGTTTGCATATCGGCTAAACGGATTACCGCCAAGATTCCCGCTTGCGACAAATCGTTCCACACGTCAGCTAAACCGCCCAATTTGCTTCCGTCCGCCGCCGTAGCGGATAATTCCGAATCGACTCCGAACAAAACGCTGCCCGGTTTTCTCTCCGCTTGCAAGGTATCGGCGTAATTTTGCGCGGATACTTCCGCCACGACCGCAGGCGCCAATCCCATACCGAAATCGTATGCCGCCGTTTGGGCATGCGCATGAACATGCGAAAACCCAACCCCCCAAACGCACGCACAAACCGTTACAATCGCAAAACAAAGTATGGCATTTCTCATCGTTTTCCGCATAGCGTATTCTCCTGCCAACGAATTTACCGATATCACAGAACTCTGCGAATCAGTTCCGCAAGCTCCGCTGCCGCCGTTTCGTGTCCTTCGCGGTCGGGGTGTCCTGCCACGCCCGAAGTGGTGGTGCGGATTGTTTGATACAAAATCTTATATTCGCCCGTTGCATCCAACTCGTCTACCGCTTGGGCGATTTCTTTATCGATATATTTATTTACGCCCATCATGCCGTACACGCATACGATTGCCGCCTGCGGACGCGCCGCGTGAATGCGCTGCAACAGCCGCTTATACCCTTCGTACATATTTCCTTCAAAGTCGAGAGCGGGACTGTTCGTGTCGTTCGTACCCAGATTGATAACCACTACGTCGGCGGGATACTCCGAAAAATCGTATTTGGGCATGGTGTCGGGCGCGTCGAGATACACTTTATCGAACGCATCCACCATTTTCAGATGCGAGTGCGAAACGGGAAGGCAAGCGGGAATACCCGAATAGGACAACATGCTCGCCTGCGCGCCCAACGCTTCGGTTGCCAGCGTGGCGTACGTATAGGTGCTGTCTTCATCCCACTGGTAGCCCGATTTTTCGCCCAAATTACCGTAGCCGCCCGTAATCGAATCGCCGTAAAATTCCAGCCGCAAGTCGGGCGTCTTTTTGGGAGAAAGGAACGTGCCGTCGGTGGTAAGTCCGCCGAGCGACGCGCGCATGCACCCTTGCTCGGTCATTTTAATCACCTTAACGGTGTGAATTCCCATAGGCAAATCTTTTACAAGTTCGCAGGTGCCCGAAAAAGAGCCTTGCGATGCGTCGAATTTGAGAATTCGCGTATCGGAGGATACGCCGTCTACATACACGCGGAGCGCGCCCAATCCCGCAATGGACGAATTGAGATTCACGGTGAGCGACGCCGACAGACGGGTGCCGATGAACGACGTTTCAAACCCCGTGGCGGTATTGTAAAAACACATGGCGCCGTTTTCGGAAAAGATTCTGCCGTACCAGTTCAACTGCGTTTTGTCGGTTACGTCAAGCGCGGCGTTTTCGCGCAATACCGAAACGGAAATTGTTTTCTCCGCGTTGCCGTATTTAGCCGTAATCTCGGTAAAGCCCGCGCCCGCAGCCGTAACGACACCGTTTTCCACGGTAGCCACCGCCGTATCGGCGGACGTAAACGTTACGGACGACGAAACGTCTTTTCCGTTTGCCGTAGCCGTAACGGGCAAAGACGCCGACCCGTACTCGGCGTGTCCTGCCACCAAAACGATTTCATTGGCGGAAAAAGTAATTTCCGCATTTTCCGTTCCTTTGTTTTCGTTGTTGCCGCAACCCGAAAACGCGCCCATGCAAATCAGACACAACGCGGCGGCAAACAATCGCGCAAAAATTTTATTTCTTTTCATTTTCGTATCTCCCGTTCATGTATTGCACCAAATTCAGCAGTTCTCTGCCCCGTTCTGTTTCCGCCGAAAAGCTGTATTCGATACTCCCTTCCGTCAGATTGTAATTCCACAACAGAATCAACTGAACGTCTGCGTTTACCATGCTGTCGGCTATTCCCTTATAGTACGAAATATCTCCTGCGTTGCCGCCGCCCCATTCGCCCACGAAATAGCCCTTTTTCAGTTGTTTTGCCATGGCGGTGATTTCGGCAAGATATTGGTCTAACGTGAGCAGTTCGTCGAACGTTCTCTGCTCGGTAAAATACACGTGCTCGCTGATAACGTCCGCACCGTCGGGCGCGTACATTGCCGTCATTTGGGCGTACTGCTCGCGCGTATCCTGTTGCCACGATTTTTCATGCAGTTGGTGATATTGCGACGGGCGCAACGACGCGTTGCCCGACGTAATCATTCTGCCCGTATCGTCTAAACCGCGCACGGTTTGCGTGAATACCCGCATGGCATATGCCACGTCGGTTGCCGACAGATAATCTTCTTCGGTACGCGATTCGCGTTTGCTGTGCGGCGGCAGAGCGGGCATAAGGTCGGACGCGTTGGGCAAATCACATGCCAGATTGTATTCGTTTCCGAGTTCCCAACCGAAAATCGCCTTGCGGTCTTTGAGCGTGTTCACCACGATTTGCGTATACTCTTTCAAAAACTTTACCGTTTTGCTATTGGGATTTCCCCAGGCGCGAATGGGTTCGTCGAAATAATCGGGCACGGCGTGGTCCAGCCAGAAAAAGGATGGAATCAATCCGATTTGCGCTTCTTCGGCAAGGTCGGCTACGCGAGAGAGCAGCGCCACGTATTTGGTTTGATTGAGATAGAAATCGGTGATATAGTCGTAGCCGTAGCCGCCGCAGTTAAAGCGAATCACTTTTACACCGTATTCTTTGAGCGTTTGCAAGGTTGTTTTTGCCAAAGCAGCGTCGTACGTTCCGAAACACTGATTGAACAGATTATAGCAATTCACGCCCGCAAGATACAACTTTTCTCCGCCCAGCGTCATGGTGCCGTCTTTATCCACACCGATTCCGAAATCCACCGTGTTTTCCCAATAGTTTTTCATTGTGTCTTCCTTTCCCTCGTCGGGGGTTACAGGCAACTTGTTGTCCGGATTTTCCGTGTTGTTTGCGCAGGCGCAAAGCGACGCGACAACAAGAAGAAATGCAAACAATACCGTAAGAATTTTTTTGAAACCTTTCATGTGCTTCCTCAATCGGTTGAATAGCTATGCTCCGAGTTCCGCATAGAACTGGTCGGCAGGGTATCCCCTTGTGTTATACAGGCAAACGAGATTTTCGATTTTTTCGGGCGAGCCGTCGGCGCCGAACACTTCTTTGCAAGCGTACGTCGCGCCGTAACGAACGTATTTTACGATAAGGTTTTCTTCATAGGTAAGCAACACTTTATCGTTGCCGATAAGCGACGGCTCGGCATACTTCCATATCTTTCCGTTTTCACTCACTTCAAAGCCGCAAAGCTTTTCGCCGAGCGCGAGCGGACTATCTTCTACAACGTAGGTAAGCAAAATTCCGTCGTCCGTTTTTTCCGCCTTTTGGAACTGCGGCGGCGTAAGCGTGCCCGCGGCGTTTAAGAACTTTTTCATAAACGCATCGGCGGCACGGTTGCCCACCGGCTCTTTATCGGGGCAATGAATGCCGTCTTCCGCCAAAATTCCGGGGTTGTAGATTCCGCCCGTAACGTTGCGAGAAAAGATTCCGCGGTCGATATTCACGCTCATGGAAACGTTTGTCAGTTCGTCGGCAAGGCGGCGCTGTTGCGAACGAATGGAAAACCATTCGTCGTGACTGCCGTGAATATAGCGGGGCAATTCCACCACGTTGAACGGCAACTCTCTGCCGAACGCGCGGCGCCACCCCGCAATGAGCAGCGACGTATTTTTGAAATATTCCACGTTCTGCCCTTCGCCCTGATACCAACACACGCCGCGCACCGTGGTTTTGCGCAGCGGATGAATCATGCTGTTATACCGCGCCGACGGTTTGTTGGTTTCGCCCTGCCCCGAATAGGTGGGGTCGGCGTTTTTATATTCCGCCGCAGGAATCCACATGCACGTGGCGGTGCCGCCCATGCAAGAGGTGATAAAGCCGACGGGAATACCGTACATTTCCTGCATTCGTTTGGCAAAGAAAAACCCGCACGCGCTCATCTCGCCGATTGTGCCCGAGTTGGCGTACTTCCAGCCGCTTGCCGCGTTTTCCGACAGTTTATCCACTTCGGTATCGCTCATGCTCGGCCAAACGCTCATGGAACGCACGTTCATGTTATCGTACGTATCGATGACGTTTTGATACACGCACACGGGGTCGGCGTCGGTAGACGCGGGGTCAAGGCATTGCGCCACCGTCATGCCCATATTGGACTGACCGCCCATTAAAAACACTTCGCCGAACGCTACATCAGTAAACGAAGTATATCCGCTCGGCGTATAGAGCGATACGGTATAATTCTCGCCGTAAGGAACGGGGTCGGCATACAACTCGAACGCGCCGTTTTTTACTTCGCCGTAATATTCTGCGCAGAAGTCGGAATTTTCGTCTTTAATCTGCACGGCTATGCCGCCGTCGGTATCGTATTCGCCGTAAAAGCAATTTACGGCGTTTGCCTGCAACACCATATAGTGATTGAATTGCGGCGGCAACTTGAAAGCCGTATTGCGGTACGCTACCTTTGTGTTCAAATCGAACGTCGAGCCGAAATTCACTTTTTCATGATTATCCATGATTTTGATTTCGTTCAATCGGTCGAACTGCGTGGGTTCCGCTTTTACGGGCGGCGGCTTTTCTTCCTGTCCGCCGCACCCTGCCACCGCGCCCAAAAGGGACACGCCCAGCAAAACGCTCACAATTTTTTTCCAGCTTTTTTTCATATTTCCTTCACCCGTTATTTTTGACGAAACAAAACCACCGTTTGGGGCGCAAGTTCAAAAGACAGCATTTGCCCCGTAACATGTGCCGTACCCGACGACGCAATGAGATTATCCCCTTGCGGTAACGATGCCTGCGCATATTCGTATTGTTCGAAATCGCCGTATGCGGCTGTGTTGTGCAGAGAAAGCCGCAAGTTTTCGCCCTCTTTATTTCCGTTGGCGAACACGTATACCCATTTGTCGTCTTTTCCCTTAAACGCGGTGCCCACGGCGAAATCGTTATGTAACGACACGGGATACACTTCCGCCCCTTTGGGCACGTAGCGGGAGAACAGCGAAAAGGCGTAATACTGCGGGCGCACTTCGTAATCTTCTTTTACGGTTGCATAATAGTCGCGGTCGGAAATATACGCGTCTTTGGTGCTCTTCCACAGCCCTAACATCATCATGTTATCGTATGTATCGGTGTAGTTATAGTACTCGTCGAACAACACCCAGTAGCTGGCGCAAGCGGCGCCCACGTTATAAAAGTTACACATTTCGCGCACCAGCAAAACGCCGCGTTCGTATAAATCGATATCGCGCTGACGCGACGAGCCGTATGCCTGATTGGAGCCGAACTCGCCGATTACGTGCGGTTTGCCTGTGTTGCGCGTTGCGTTCAGATTCTCCGTTTCCCATTCGGTAATGGTTGCATTGGGCGTATCGTAACCGAAAATATAGGTATGCGACGAATACACGTCGGCAATTTCGTCTAACTCTTCCGCCGTACGAATCAACCAATGCCGATTGGTATCGATGTTATCGGAAAGATTGAACAGCACCGTATCGCGGATTCCGTCTTTTACAAACCGTTCGTGAATGGCAAGGCACAGTTGTTTATACCCTTCGAACGACGCCGAATGTGAATTGAGCATATAGCCGTAATCGGGTTCGTTGCACGGCGTGATTTCTTTAATGCAGGTATATCCCTTTTTGCGAAGCAGTTGCAAATAGATAGAAAAATTTTCGGCAAATTCTTGGGGATACAAAGTGCCCGCCACCCAATGCGTCACCTGATTCCCCTTTGCCAAAAAGTGCCCGCCCTGTGCCTTTACGGCGGCGTTGGTTTCGGCATCGATGAGCGAAACGTTGGTTTCCGCGCCCCATAACGTAAGATTGACGTCTATGTTATTTTTCTGCGCAAGGTCGAGCACTTTGTACAGGCTTTTCATTTCTTCGCTGTTCGGCGTGAGCGCGTTCCAGTTCACGGTGTCGGGGCTGTCGTCGTCGTTGAACGGTTCCAACCACGAAGGCAGAATCATCACGCGAAAACGGTTCACACCCATTTGCGCCACACGGCGTTCCACAATCTCCCAGTCTTCGTCTTTACCGATTCCCTTTTTTCTGTTCTGCGAGAAAAAGTGCGGGTCGAATTCCACGCTCGTGCCGAACGTGTTTTCGCCCGACTTATCGCCGCAAACGATTTTCGTGTAGCCGTCGGGTACGATTGCCGTTGCGTTTTCGTCTTGCGGTTCCTGCCCGCAGGAAAGACAAAGCGCGCACAGCAACAGCAACGAAAGCAGAATCGAGATTTTCTTTTTCATATTCGGATTGCCCCCTTTTGACCGAAAACAATATACGCCGCGGTGTTACTTATCGGTATACACCGCAAAACTTCTTGCGGGCACTACGTCGGAAAGCACTCTGCCGTCTGCCGTCATGGTGCCGTTTGAACCGATTACTTTGTTATCGGTGGGCACGGCGGCTTCTTCGTATACGTAGCGATTCAGCGACTCGGGATACGAATCGTAATTTACGAAAGCCACTTTTTTATCCGTTTCGCCGTTGTTCACCACGCAATAACTCCACTTGCCGTCCGCACGGCGGAACGCCACGCCCACAACGTTGCCGTCGGTACTTTCGAGCGGATAAATGGTATCGCCCGCTTCCACAAACCGCGTGAGCATGGAATACGAATAGTACACGGGGCGGCAGGCATAGCCTTCGTCGGCAAAACCCCAAAGCCCCATGTCCATGATTTTGTGAATGGCAAAATCGTCGCGTCCGTAATACTGACTGAACAGCACCCAATACGACGCACCCACACTGCCCGTGTTGAAAAAGTTCAAGCAAATGCGCGCAATATCCAACCCGCGTTCGGGCAACATTTTATCGAAACTCGTGTGCGAACCCGACCCGTTGCGCGTGCCGAACTCACCCCACATGTGCGGAATATGTTCGTATCCTTCGCGGAAATCTTTCCAACGGTCGAGCGGATAGCTGGGGTCGGTATGACAAATCTGCTCGTTTGTCATACTGTTATGTTCCATTGTGCCCGTTTCTTGGTCGTACGTGTCGCCGTAATTGTAGGTGTGCGAGTTTACCACGTCTACGATTCCTTCGAGATTGCGTAACGTGTTCGCCAGCCATTTGTAGTCGCGCGCGTCGTCGGAGAGATTAAAGAGCACTTTATCGCGCACGCCCTTTTCCACAAACGAATCGTGCATCATTTTGCAAAGGTCGCAATAGTCGTCGTTACCGAACGTGCCCGTATAACTCGAATTGGGCTCGTTATACAGCGTTACTTCCTTAATGCAATCGTATCCCTTTTCTTCAATGAGATATTTGATACAGTCGGCAAAGCAGTCCACGAAATTCTTTTTCTGGCTGTCTTTGGGCGTTGTTACCCAGCCCGACTCGTCGCTTCGCATAAACTGACAATCCACGCCCCACATAGTGATGTTGACCGTCATGCCGAGATTTTTCGCGGTGGTCAGCGTGCGGTAAAGCGAATCCATATAGATATTATCGTAATTATACGCATTATTGAGAATAGACGCTTCGCTCGTTACATACCAGGACGGCAACAGCATGACGCGAATCCGTTTGAGATTCATATCTTTCATGCGCTGTTCGAACAGTTCCCAGTCTTCCGCCTTGCACTCCCACGCCTTGCCGTTCGTTGTGCCCGAAAGCCCCACGTTCTGCGAAAAGAAGTGCGGGTCGAGTTCGGTTCCCATGGCAAATACCGTTTTGTTGCCGTCCGCCTTTTGTATGTCGAGCGTTACGTCGGTATCGGCGGGAACGGTTGTGTTTGCATTGTCTTGCTCATTTGTTTTGCCGCAGGCTGCGCACGAAAAGCACAATATGCCCGCCAGCATAAACGGAATCATTCGTTTGAAAATCGATTTCTTTTTCATTTTATTCCCCACAAACCGCAGGCGGCAGACACACCGTTCGGTCTGCCGCCGTTCGGTTTTTTCTGTCAGTCGGCGTATTTTTGGTTGAAATACGCTATTGCCGATTTATACGATGAATCGATAAAGTCGAGATACGCCTTACAATCGTTTTGCCACTTGGCAACAAAGTCTACCAAAAGCTCGGCGGGCGTTTTATCTTGATTCTTCTTGCCTACCCAGGCATACGAACGGATTTCTTCGGTATAGTCGCCCGTGATTGTCTGCTCCTGCGAAGCAAGACTACGCGGCACTTCGGGCAACCAAATTCCTTCCAGTTCGGTGTTGCCGAATACGGGGAATTCGTTGTACATTGCCGAATACCACACCTTTTCGGTGGTGTTGTAGTGCGCGCTCATGCGGTTGGATACGTTGATGTTATCAATAAAAAGATATTTACCCGAATACGGCGGATTGTTGAGATATTCTTCGCTCTTGTTATCGGGGTACGCCCAAGTTTTATACGTTGTGCCGTTGTATACGTAGTCGTCGCCTTCCACCCAGTCTACGCCCTTTACGCCGTAACGGCAAAGGTCGTAGTTTTCGGAGTCGGAGAACATCCAGTCCATAAATTGCACGAATTTATCGGCGTTTGCCGAACGATACGGAATGATGGCTCCGTAGAACGAGCGTTGCACTTTTAAGTTGCCGTTTACAATCTGCTTGCCGTTTTCGTCTAAAAGCGCGTTTCCGTTTTGGTCTTCGGAGGCAAACGGCGCAATCACCATCAGTTCCTGCTCGGGATTTGCGGCATAGAACTTTTTGGAAAGCGTGATAAGTTCTTCGGCGGTGGGATATGCCAGATACGCCGCGGCGGTTCCCGCAATCAGATTGGTTTGACGCTGGTCGTCGGTGGTTGTGGAGCTTTCGCTTTCCCATATTCCGCTGTTCGCCCAACGATACATAAGGTCTACGTATTTGCCCCAGTTCTCCGTCATGTGCGACGGAACAAATTTTCCGCTTGCGTTTTTGGCAAACGACGTCATGCCGTCGGCGCCGTAAGCGGGCGCTACCACGCGCCCCAAATCCCACGGTGCGCCGTTCACGGGCGTAGTAACCGAATTGCTCGAATCTTCTTTGATGGCGCGCATGACTTTTTCAAACTCCGACACCGTCATGCTTTTATAGTTTTCGGAAGTGATATCGTAATCTTCGGGGTCGAGTCCCGTTTTTGCCTGCACGTTTTTCATGAGGTCTTTACGCATTAAAATTCCGAATCCGCCTTCTTTGGTTACCGATGAAAGCATGGTGCGGTTGTAGTTGCCGTTTCCGTCGGGGAAATAGCCCGCGCGGTCGGCAAGGTGTCCTTCGTCGTTCTTTTGAATTGCCGCCAAATAGTTTTTGCCGTACTCTTCCAAAAGAGGGTCGAGATTTTTGACGCTGTTCACGTCTTTGGCGTATTTGGCGATGGCACTGCCATCGTCTTCGCTGATATAGTGGCAGATTGCGTCGATGTTCTTGTTTTTGTTGTTGAAGTTCACGTCTACAATGTCGGTGATTTGCGTGTTGGTATAGATTTGCACGTCTAATTCAATCGACACGCCCGTGTCTTTCCAAAACTTTTCTTCGATTGCGGCTTTTACGGCTGCGTCGCGCTCGCCGTCAGCCATACCCGCGCTGCGGGCGCGATACACGGTAACAATAAAGGTTTCGCCCCTATCCGTCTTTTTGGTTGTAGACGGACCGCCGCACCCCGCGAACGAGCAGCACAGCGCTCCCAAAAGGCAAAAGGTTAGTAACACTGACAAGATTTTTTTCATATGGGTTTTCTCCTAATTAAAATCCGAAAATATTTGCCGCGGGCAGACGCCCGAACGAGCCGTTATTCTTTTACACTGCCGAGCATCATGCCGTTTATGTAGTACTTTTGCAAAAACGGGTACAGGATAATCATGGGCAGAGAGCCGAACACAACCGCCGCGTATTTGAGCGTTTGCGACGGAATAATACGGTTGCCGCCCACGGGATAGATTCCGTTTACGTCGTCGAGCAGTTGCTGAATGAGATATTGCAACGGATACTTACTTTTGGTTGTGATGAACAGCAACGGTCCTATGTAGTTGTTCCAGTTGGATACCATGGCAAACAGCGCCACCGTTGCAATCACGGGCATAGAGAGCGGAAAGTATATGCGGAACAGGATTAAAAAGTTATTGCCGCCGTCTATTTTGCACGCTTCTTCCAAACTATCGGGCACCGACAGAAAGAAGTTGCGCATCAGTATGGCGTAATACGGAGCCATGGCGCCCGGAACGATGATTGCCAGCAAGCTGTCGTCGAACATAGACGATACCACCAAAAAGTAAGGAATCAGTCCGCCGCTGAACAGCATGGTAAAAATCATGAAAACGGAAAAGAATTTTTTGCCGCGCAGATATTTGCGCGAAAGCGGATAGGCGTAGAGCATGGAAACCAGTGTAGTGACAACCGTGCCGCCGATTGCAAGTACAAGCGAGTTGAAAATGGACAAAAGCATTTGCGAATCGGTGGTAAGCAGGAATTTGTACGCCCCCAAACTCCACTGAACGGGAAGCAACGAAAATCCGTTTTTGATGAACGTGATTTCGTCGGAAAACGACGCCGACAACACGTAGACGTACGGTACGACGAAAAACAGCGAAAGCACGACAAGCGCCGTATAATTGAACACGTTAAACACAATGCGGCTTTTGGCGATTTTTTTGAACCTTTTCTTTTTTTGCGCTACTGTTATCATCTTACCACAACCCCTCGTTTCCCGATTTACGCACCAAGAAGTTCGACCCGAGCACCAAACCGAATCCCACAATACTCTGCACAAGCGTGACCGCCGTGGCGTCGCCCCAACTGCGGAATCCGCCGTGCAAACACTTATACACCCAGGTGCCGAGTACGTCGGTCGTTTTGCTTAAAATGGAGCTGTCGCCCACAAGCGCGTAGATTTGCTCGAAGTCGTCTTTCACAATACCCGAAACGCTCAAAATGAACGTCATGGCAATGGCGGGCATAATGCCGGGAAGGGTAACGTGAATACAGCACTTCCAGTGTCCCGCACCGTCGCACCGCGCCGATTCGTATAAATCGGGATTGATGTTGGTGAGCGCCGACAAAAAGACGATTGTACCCCACCCCATGCCTTTCCAGATTCCGCTTACAGTGAGTATGGCGCGCCAGTATTTGGGCTCGGCGTACCAAAACACAGGGTCGCCGCCGAACGCCGTGATAATCTGATTGAACACGCCCGTATCGCGCAAAAGAAAGATTTGCACAATGGAGTTGACAATCACCCACGAAATAAAGTACGGCAGATACGAAAGCGTTTGCACCGCTTTTTTGAAACCTTTGAAACACACTTCGTTAAACATAAGCGCCAGAATGATAGACGACGGAAACGCAAACACGATTTTCAGTCCGCCGAGCGCAAGCGTGTTGCGCACCAGTTTACCGAATCCACGCGAAAGCACCGCATAACGAAAGTTATCCCACCCCACCCAGGGGCTGCCGCCTATGCCGAGCGCGGGCGAATATTGCTTGAAAGCAAGTTGTATGCCGTACATGGGGACGTAGGAAAAAATCAGCAGACAGAGAAATCCGGGCAAAAACATTGCGTACAACTGCCAGTTTTTGAGAAGTTTGCGCGGGTTGAGCTTTTTCTTCGCAAGGGGCGTTACGCCCGACTTGGCGCGCGCGTCGATATTTTCCATGAATACTCCTTATTTTTCTCGGGCAATCGCCTTCCCCGTGCGGCGAACACAACCGTATCCGCCGCGGGAAAGACTTGGGAAATTGTTTTATGCGATTACGCCGCGGGCGTAATCGACTGTTCGTAAGCGGCATATTTTTCCTGCGCCGCCGTAAGAGCCGCATAGTTGAAGCATTTTTCCTGCGCAACTTCGTCCGTGTAGCCGGCATTCGTTTTGAATTCGCCATACGCCTTTACTGCCGCTTCAAGCGCCTTTTTATAGGCTTCGGCATTCTCGGCAGTAATTTCGTCGGTGGGAATTGCGTCGATTGCGTTCATCAGGGCAACATTATAGAATACCTTCATAAAAGACGCCATCAAATCCTGATTTGCAATAATCATGCCTTGTACCGTTTCACTGGTATGCGTCTTATCGAGATACACCGAATTCCACAGAAAATCGTAAGCGGCAATATATTCGGTTTTATCGGTTAAGGTGAGAATATAGTTCCAAAATTCCGCATTCACCGTAACTTTGTCGAGGTCGAGCAATTCGTCGTATTTGCCAAGCGCCGCATTTTTCGCCGCGTCGTCGGACGTTGCCGTGAGCGCTTTCATTGCGTTTACCACAGCTTCCGTTTTCTCATCGGAAAGCGTTTTGAAAGCCGCTTCCGCCGCCGTTAACGTGTCGAAGTTGGTCACCCCCCCCCGAAGGTCGGAAAGCAATGCGTTATATGCCGCGCGGGCGGCAGCGATTTTTGTTTGGCTCGCCGCGGTGTATTCCACCGTGCCGATTGCGTCGATTTTTTCCACAACCGCTTGCGTCGTCAATTCCAGATATGCGGCGTCGAAAATAAACGCATTCTCACTGTTTGCAAGATTGTTTGCCAATACGGTACAATCCGTTGCATAGCCGCCTTCTCCGAATAACGCATATTGTAACGTGTACGTATTGGTTTCTGCGTCATACGTTACCATTCCGGGATGTGCCGCTTCGAAATCCGCACAGATTTCTCCGCCGAATTTCTGCCACGTAATCTCGTCGGCATTGGGATTGTACACCCACATTTGCAGCTGTACGTTATCTGCATTATGTTTTACGCTGTATACAATCGTCCACGTATCACTTGTATCTCTGTTAAAATAAATCTTACCGTTCAGCGAAATTTGTTTCACGTTCACGTTGGGATTTGCATCCTGAAACGTTAAAGAAGTATTATCGCCCGTGATACGCATGACTACGCCGCCATTCCACACGCCTGTCGACTTACCCAACACATTCAGGAAAAAGCCGTACTTTGTGTGATTGGAACGCGTAAACGTAACCGAATAGAATCCGTCCCCCACGTTCTCCAACAATTTCTTGGTGTAATCGGTGCCCGCAACAGATTGATACGGCTCGAAGTTGCAAACCGAGCACTTTTTTACGCCGCCGTCTTCCACGAAAGTATGTGCCGAAATGGATATATGACCGCACGTGGCAGGATACCAGTGACCGCCTGCGTCGTTTACATACCGCGTTTCGTCCACGTTATGCAGATGTTGATATTCACACACCGTACATTTCCAGTCCGCATTGTACGCATGCTCCGCAAAACTTCCCTTTTCGGTAGTATGTTCGCAAGTAGCCGCATACCAGTGACCGGTATCGTCTTTCTGCCAAGCCGACGTATCGAACGTATGCTCGTGCCCGATATAATCGCATACCGAACACTTTTGCTGTCCGTCTACCGTTTTATAATCATGCGCCGCAAAGTCACCCTTTACGTTGTGCCCGCAGGTAGCCGCGTGCCAGTGACCCGTATCGTCTTTTTGCCAAGCCGACGTATCGAACGTATGCTCGTGCGCGTCGGGACTTTCGTCGTATTTTTCCACCGATACGGTTATGGTAGTGGTTCTTGTACCCTTACCGTTTACATGCTCCCAGTTGTACAGCATGGTGCAATCGTGCGTGAAAGCGGCTTTATTTGCACATATCGATGCGGGAATGGTAAACGCTTTGCTATCGGCATTATAGGATACGTCTTTTTCAACCGTGCCGCCGATTTTAACGAGTTCGCCGTTTGCGGGACCTTCCCAAATTTCGAGCGTAACCGCCGACATCAGCCCCGCTTGCGTGCCGGGCACGTAGGTGAGTTTATACACAAGCGTACGTTCTTCGTTCTCTTGCGGATACAACGGCGTCAGAGTTGCAAGCACCGTACCCGTAATACCGCCCTGACGAAGCGTTACGCCGTCGGAGGAAATATACACCAAAATACCTGCCGCCCAAGGACTCGACGCCTCGCCGAGCACCTGAATGCCGAACCCGTAATATTTATCGGTGCTGCCTGCACAGGAATACGTATAGTTGACTGCCACATAGTTTTCGTTTACGCCCGTTGCCGCACGGAATGTGTAATCTTTACCCGACATGGTAAGCGTACCGTTCTCGGTGTCTTCGGTTACTACCGCAAACGCGTCTTGCGTTACGGGGTTTTCGAATCCGTCGGGAACAACGGGGTCGGCGGGTTTATCGCACGAAGTACCGTCGATACGCACTTCTTTGATAACAGCCGACGAATCATACGCCATAAACCAAATAGGCGACGAATAGATATTTTCGACTTCGTTCCCCGTGAAAGCGGAAACCTTACGATAGAGTGCGGTATTCCCCAACTCTTGTTCGAGACCGGTAACGCCGCCCTTTCCGCCGTCTGCCGTGAATTTGAGCGCTTCGCCCTGCAACCAAATCTGCGTGCGGATATATTCTTCGCCGTCAATTACCACGTTTTTATTTTGGTATTCAAACAGAACGTCGCAACCCACCATATATTTTTGCAATGCCCAGGAAGTCGTGCCGTAGATATTGACGTCGTGCGCATAAGACGAAACGTCGATTCCCGTTTTCGTGAAACGGATTACCAAACCTTTGGGCCAATCCTGATTCTGAACGGGACCGCGGGTGTTGAACTGAATAATCGAACCCAATTTCTCGATATTGAGAATCATGGAAACCTTTTGGTCGTAAACGTATTCTTCGGAAGCGAGTCCTCTGCCGCTGTTTGCCGAAGCAATCACTTCGCCTTCGCCGAGCAGGTTGCCCGTTTTGCCGTTGCCGTTTACCGTGATGGGCACAATTTCTTCGGACACGTTACCGAATTCGTCGGACACGCGGTAAATCGCTTTTTGCGCGCCTGCCGTCATGGGAGAATAGGCATCGCCCGGTTTGAGTCCCGTAAGGTGCTCGGTACCGATGATTTCCACTTCGATACGCGCCGAAATATCTCCGTCTACGTTATCGGAAGCGGTGGCATCGGGAAGGGTTACGCCCGACCCCACGGCAACCGTAAGCGCCGATTTATCTACCGTGACGACGGGTTTTTCGGTATCGCGTTGCGCAACCCTAAATGCAAACGCTTTGTAGCCGTAGTTGCCCGTAGTGTCTTTGGCTTCAATTAAAAGTTTATGCATGCCCTTTTCGGTAGGCGTGAACGTTTGCGTGTCGGTTACGTCCGCCTTTGTTCCGTCCGGTTTCACGATGATATATTTAAGCGCTTCGACGGGGTCGAAATCTTCGTCCTCGTCTTCTACCGATGCGGTGGGAATTACGATTTCTTCGTTGAGCGCATACACGGGAGAGGTATCGAACGCCGCATCGATTACGGGCGCCGAAATATCGAGCGCAAACTCGGTTTCATCGGCGTCGTAAATTACGAAACTCTTGATACGCATGTGGTCGTCGCCGTAGGGCGTGCTTTGTCCGTAAGAATCCATGCCAAACCAACCCGCGCCCGTTTCGTTCCACATTTCCACAAACGTATCGGTTGCAAGCGTGCCTTCTCCGTCGGTTTCGGCTGCCACTACTTCAAAGATAAAGTCGGCGGTATCGGTGCCGCCCGCAGGCGTTTTGTCTATCCAGCCGTAAATGCGGATTCTTGCGTTTGCGGCGGTGGCGGAATCGCCTTCGCTACGCCACTGCGCGTATACGGTGTGGTCTTTTCCGTCAACCAGCGCTGTTTTGTAGCCCTTTACTTCTTTCATGGGTTTATCTACCGTTCTACTGCTGCGCGATTCTATACCCATGCCGCTGAAACGCAAGAAGAGATACGACGGCCAGGTGCACGTTTCGGCGTTGGGCACGGTGTTGCGGTCTTTACTGCCGCGCGCGCTGAACGAGTAGAACATCTGCCCGTTGGGACCGGGAACGTCGGCATTAAACGAGATAGCCACGTACTGGTCGTAAATCTTTGCCACGTTTTCGGTGATACCCACCGTTTGCGAGAGCGTGGGTTTTGCCGAAGTGTTGCCGAACGCGATTTCGCCGTATTCGTTCACCCAGCTCATGCCTTCTTGGTTGTTAAGCACAAAGTTGGCGGGGTCGGCGGCAAGATTGGTAATTTCGGGAGAACCTACCGCAACGGGTATGGTGTACGTTTTATCGGCGGCATTACCTGCGATATCGGACACCGAATACACAATCTGATAGTTGCCCATGGGAATGCGCACTTTCTTTTCCGCCGTAAAATCCGCATAACTGGCAAATAACGTCGAGGAAGGTTCCCCGCCGATTACTTCGTACATTCTTGCCTGTACGCGGTTGGAAATATCCACGTCGCCCGGTTGGTCGATTGCCACTGCCGCGGGCAACGTGATATCGGCGCCCGCTTTACCCGCAATGGTATAGCCCGCCGCATCCGCCGCTTCGATTTTAAGCGTGGGTTTTTCGTTATCGGCGGTAGCTACCAGCGAATGAACGGATTCGCCCTTGTTGCCCGCCGCGTCTTTTACGCTGTATGTAATTCTATAATTGAGTTGCGTGTTGCTTGTTACCGTGAACGACTGCGACACGTTACCCGGTTTTTCATACACGAGGTCGCGTTGCACCGAGCCGTCCGCTTTGAGCAACGACACCGTTACTTTGATAGATGCCGTCACGTCGCCGTCTTTGTCGTCGGTTGCCGTTGCCGCGGGCAACGTAACTACGTCACCCACCTTGCAGGTTGTAGGTACTCCCGCAACGGTGATAACCGGCGGTGTGGTATCTGCGCCGTTATCTTTGTTTTGGTTGCTGCACGCAAATGCGGCAAGCATACAAAGAGCGGCAATGATACACGCAAGTATGGGTAATTTCTTCTTTTTCATCCTTGTTCCTCCATATATTTGGGATTTTTATATAGTCGTTCCGTTACGCCGTGTACGAAGTTTGCAACGCAACAGAGCCGATTATACCGAATAAAACGGTGCCGTCAGTCGTTCCACACGTCGGCGAACGACGAATAACGGAAGGTGTCGGGCGGCGCGTCCGATTGCACTGCCACGGTGCGCTTTGTTCCCGCCGCCAAATCGAAGTAGTTATCTGCCACTTGGGCGTTATCGCCCGCCGAGATTTTGAAACAGGGCACAAACGTTTTTGCCGAAACGGTGATTTCGTACTTTCCGTCGCCCACCGAAACACTCGACACGGAATACTCGGGCACGAATTTCTTTTCGCGGTAGCGGCTCAATTCATACGTTTCCGCAAACGGCAATTCGCCCACCGTTCCGCTTGCGAACACGTAGTCGCCTTCTTCTTTGCAATCGAGCGGCGCCGTAAAGATTCCGCCCGCCCGCACAACGCCCGAAACGGTGCTTGCGCAAAGTTCGGTGCCGTTATACGTTTTTGTGCCCACTTGGGCGGCAACGGCGAAATCGCGGTTTGTATCGTTGGCTACGCACAACCGGCACTTGCCGTCTATGCGGATAATCTGCGCCATAACGGGCGCGAAACAGCGTTTCATTTCGTAGTACGCCGGTTTTTTGGATAAATAGTAGTCGATTACCGACCAAGTGCCCGTAGGCCAGATGTCGTTATACATCCAGTTCAAAAACCCGTGCGACCTGCCGTTTACGCGGCAATAAACGATTTCGGTACGCATGATATCTGCTTGCGCCTTGTTGGACTTTTTAACCAAATCTTTGAGGTCGGTCGGTTTGCCGTACATTGCCTCGGCAATTTTATTCTGCCGCTCGAAAAACGTGGGCATAACGTACGTATAAGGATTGCCCAAAAAGCGCTCTTTTAAGAAGGGCGAATCCACGCGCCGTTCTTCGCTCGGGGTAAATTTTTCCAGAGAACGGTAGTTGCACATGCCGAGCACCGCGCACTCGGACGAGAAGTTACTTTTTGTATCCGAAAGATACCGTTCGTATTGCTTGATACGCGCTTTCAGGCTGTCGTCCGCCTGTACGTCGGCATACTCGAACGCGTCGAACCCTTTGAAAGACGCGTCGAACAGGCAGATTTCGGAAATATTGTTGTGGCTGTCCCCTTCGCATGCGTCGTTTTCGGTATCGGCAAACGAGTACGGACTGGTACGTTCGTAGGGAATATCGGGCGTAAACTGCGACGTAATACCGCGCAACAGATAGTGGAGCGTGAACACCGAATACCGTTCTTCCACCGTTTCGGAAAAAGAACCGCGGATTTCGTTCATGCCGCACCAGTACGTAAGGCAAGGATGATTCCCCAGCCGCTTGACCTGCCCGACCGCTTCTTGGGTGATTTCGCGCAAAAAGTCGGGATTATCTTCGGGAATTTCCGAACAGGCAAACATGAAGTCCTGCCAAATCATGATTCCCATTTTATCGCAGTATTCATAAAAACAATCTTTTTCGTAAATGCCGCCGCCCCATACGCGCAACATGTTCATATTCGCGTCTTTGGCGGCTTTTAATAGCGCATAATATTTTTCGTTTTTAAGGCTGCCCGTCATGCACTCGGCGGGCACCCAGTTACTGCCGCGGCAGAAGATTTCGCGCACGTTGATTCGGAATTCAAACCCCAAATTATCTTTATCGCGCACGTTGCGCACCAGTTCGATTTTGCGGAATCCGAAGGTGCCGCGCGTTTGTTCCCCGTTTTCTTGCGTGATTACGTATTCGTATATCGGTTGTTCTCCGTAGCCGTTGGGCCACCAAAGCTGCGGATTGGGCACGTGCAGATTGACGAGAAACTTCTTGCAATCCGCTTGTTTGTTTTCGCGCGCCACTTCCTTTCCTTCGTGCAATATGCGAATTTCCACGTTGCCGCGGTACCGTTCGCCCAGCTCTACGCGAAAAGTTACGTTGCCGCAAAGTTCGGTTTGCACGCCCACATACGAAACCGCCGTTTTCTTTTGGATTACCAGAAACGCGTCGCGGTATATTCCGTAGCCCGGAAAGCGCGGCGCCCAGTCCCAACCGAAATGACATTGCGCTTTACGCAGTAGCACGCGGTTGGCACAAAATATACTTTCGTATTTGGTTTGGTCTTTTTCGCCCATTTTATCGTACACGTTGTGCATGACAACGGTAAGTTCGTTTTTTCCCTTTTTTAACAATCCGTTCACGGGAAAATTGTAGGTGCGGTGCATATTGCACGCACTGCCCGCTTTTTCGCCGTTCAGATACACGTCGGCAAACGTGTCGATACCGTCAAACCGCAAAAAAGCGTTTTCGTCGGCGGCAGGCAGAACGTCGCACACAAATTCGCGCGCATAAACCCAATCTTCGCGCGTTATCCACAAACTGTTTTTATATTCTTCGCCGTAGTAAGGATTTTTCACGATTCCCGCCGAAAACATATCGTTCGTGATGTCGCCGGGTACGTTACCGTCGACACAATAACGACTGTTTTTCAGTTTCCATTTTCCCGATAATGATAAAATCATAAGGCGGAAATTTCTCCTTTTTCTTTCAAGCACTTACATAATATCACACTTTTCTGCTGTTTTCTTGCTTTATTCGGCTATAAAGGTGTGATTTTCTATCATGTTTGCCGTAGGGTCTTTTCAACCGCCGTTTTTTACGATATAATGGATGCAAGAAAATCGCACAAATGATTCTTGCGCGACTTTCCGAAAAAATCGTACACAATAGAATAGGAGAGCAACCGACATGCGCACCTGTTACTATAAAGAAGACTTTTTGTATCCCGAATCGCGCGTTCATTTTCACGTGTTCAAGTACGATTTCCCCGACCTGCACGACCACGACTACTGGGAGTTTTTTATTATCGGTTCGGGCGAATCCGCGCATATCCGCGAAGACAAAACGCAGTCGCTCGTGGAAGGCGACGCTTGCCTTGTGCACCCGTGGGACAAGCACAAATTCGTTTCCGGCTCGGACAAATACAGTCAAATCAATTTTATGATTACCGACGAGTATTTCCGCGAACTCTTAAACGTAATCAGCCCCGACTTATACGACCGGATTGTGCAGACAAAATATCCGATTACCTATAAACTCAACAGCAACATGTTGCAAGAATTTTATCAGAACGTGCACCTATTGCAAACGATTGACGAAAACGACATCGAAAATTTCGTAAATCTGAATAAGTGCATTTGGTTCGACATTATCAAAATCGTTTATCGCAACAACATTCACGCCAATCACGATTATCCCGACTGGCTGAACGACTTTTTATATCTGATTCGGCAACCCGAAAATATTTCCAAGTCCATTGCCGAATTGTGCTCGTTCACCTTTTTCAGTTACAGTCATCTCACCCGCTTATTCAAACAGTACACGGGCGAAACGCTCAACGATTATCTTGTGACGCTACGGCTCAATTACAGCGCCATGCTTTTGCGCACCACCGACACCAGCATTTTGAGCATTTCGTCGGCAATCGGCTACGACAGTTTAAGTCACTTTATGCAAATGTTCAAAAAGCGGTTTGAAATGACGCCCAAAGAATACCGCAAAGCGTACTTTTGCAAACCCACGTCGCTGAAAGAAAAAAACAATTCCAAAAAGGCGCCCCCCCCCGCTCACTGACCGCACGTGGTAACGCGCTCGGCACGTTTGCCGCATGATAAAACCGCCGCAACACGCAGCGGTTTTTTTGCATGGATATTTTGTGAATTTTTACGGAAACATTAAAATCCGATTAAATCGGAAAATATCTTACCAAACCCGTTGACAATGCTATGCAATATATAGTATTATGCAATAAACAGTATGCACTCGTTCACTTGCCGCGTTTGAGCCGCGACCAAAGTATTACCGAAATCTGTAACGGAATCCCGATAAAAAATACCGTCCACACGTTGTATTTAAGCAGTTGCAGATAAAGCCCCGCAATCAGCGACCAAACGAGCACCGAAACACAGATTGCCGAAAAGCGTCGCTTGCCCCATATGGCATTGAACACCGTGAGAACGACGCAACTGGCAGGCACCGACCACACGAATACGCACCAATAGTTGATGTCCGCCAATATCAGCAGTTGCACATAGATGATTGTGGAAACAATCCACACGGCGGACATGGCGAGCAATGTGATAATCAGCTTATTGCCCCGTAAATGCCGTTCTTTCTTTTCTTCGGGCAGGGGCGGAGAAACGTCTTTGTGTTCGGTTATAAGCCAATCCACCGTTACGCCGTAGAAAGCGGCAATACCCGCAAGCACTTCTATATCGGGCACTGCGTCGCCGTGTTCCCACTTGGAAACCGACTTATCCGAATAATTGAGTTTTTCGGCAAGTTCCATTTGCGTAAGCGCGGCGGCTTTGCGCAATTCCAAAAGATTCTTTGCCAGAATGTCTTTCAGTTCCAACATACCGCCATTATACCATGATATTTCGCCGAAAACAAGCGATTCTACTACGGTGAGAGAAAAATTCGTGTCGATTCTCGCCGCATGAGAACGGACTCTCTACCGCAAATGCAAAGATTATAGTGCCGATTCCCCCATTCTCTTGTATTTTTTACCTTTGCGTTATACAATGATACTACGATTACAACCAAAAAGGAGCATGCCATGAAACCCGTTATTCCCATCTTTTTTGCCGTAGACGACAACTATCTTCCTTACCTTGCCGTTTCGCTTCGGTCGCTGAAAGACAATATGTCGGACGCTTGCGCTTGCAAGATTCATATTTTACATTCGGGAATCCGCACCGAAAGTGCCGCCCGCATCGCAAATCTTTCGGACGAAAACTTTTCCGTCTGCTTTGCCGACGTTTCGGACAGACTTGCAACTCTTGCGCAGAAATTACAGTTGCGCGACTATTATACGTGCACCACATATTATCGGATTTTTATTGCCGAAATGTTTCCCGAATACGATAAAGCGCTCTATCTCGACAGCGACACGGTGATACTCGGCGACATCTGCGAACTGTACAATCACGCGCTGGGCGACAATCTGGTGGGCGCCATTCCCGACGAAACGGTGCTCGACGTACCCGTATTTTGCGACTACGTGAAAGACGCGCTGGGCATTCCCGCCGAGCGGTACTTTAACGCGGGGATTTTGCTGATGAATCTCAAAAAATTCCGCGACGAAAACTTCTACGAGAAATTCAACGAGCTATTGCACCGATACAAATTTTCGGTTGCGCAGGACCAAGACTATCTCAACGTGCTCTGCAAAGACCGCGTGCTCTACATTGCGCCCGAGTGGAACAAAATGCCCATACCCGCAAACGGTTGCGGCATACCCAAACTCATACACTATAATTTGACCAGAAAACCGTGGCATTATCCCAACGTGCTTTACCGCGAATACTTTTGGGAATACGCGGAGAAAACCGAATTTTATGCCGAAATACGAGCGGCGCGCGACGCATTTACCGACGAGCACGCCAAAGCCGACGCTTTATGCGAGCAGCGGCTTGTGGCGCTTGCGGCGAGCGAAGCCGAAAATCCCGCCAACTATTACCGCACATACGTGGCGTAAAACACAAGCAGCGAGGAAACAACCATGAACTGTTCGCAAGAAACATACGATTCTCTCGTTCTTCCTTCGCTCTGCCGCCCCAAAGAACTGGCAGACGACCGACGCGAAGTTTTAACCAAAATAGCTTGCTACGAGCGGGAAGGGCGATTCGACCAAGACGTGGAAAACGACCCGCCCACGATTCCGCTGAACAGCGAAAAAGTGGACTATTTGGGCGAAAAACTTTGGTCGCGCATGAAAACGGCGATTGCCAACAAGCTCGGTTACGCCTATTTTTCGCGCATGATAAAAAAGGAACTGCTTGTAACCGAAAACATAATCGGTCGCAAATATCTTTCGGCGTTGGACGGCGGTGCGGTGATTACGTGCAATCACTTTGCCGCGTACGATAATTTTATCGTATATAAAGCGCTCGAACACGATTTCCCCAAAGGTCGGCTGTATAAAATCGTGCGCGAAGGGAACTACACTTCCTTTCCCGGGCTGTACGGATTTCTGTTTCGCAACTGCAACACCCTGCCGCTGTCGTCCGACGTGAAAGGCGCCAAAGCATTGCTCAAAGCGACCGACGTTCTTCTTTCCCGCGGCGAGAGCGTGCTCATTTATCCCGAACAAGCCATGTGGTGGAACTACCGCAAACCCCGCCCCTTTAAGTCGGGCGGATTTAGAATGGCATACAAAGCGGGCGTTCCCGTGCTGCCCGTTTTTATCACCATGCGCGACGGTAACCGTTTGGGCGACGACGGATACCCCGTGCAACTGCACACGTTGCATATTCTGCCGCCCGTGTATCCCGACGCGCACCTTTCTCCCAAAGAAGGAGCCGACGCCATGCGCGACAAAGCGTTTGCGTCTTACGTGCAAACATACGAAAAAGTTTACGGGACGGCTTACGACCTATGATTCTTTACGGCATTATCATACTCGTATGTATGGCGTTGATTGCGCTGTTTAACGCGCTGTTTGCCGTGCCGATGTTCGGCTTTTCCGTTTTGTACGCCGCGCTTGCCACCGTGATTCTCACGGCTGCGGTGATTGCGCTCGACGGCTTGTTTGCTTTTCTGGTTCGCCGTCTGCCCGAAAAGTTCTTTTCGCATAAACGTACATTTTTTACCGTTTCCCAAAAGGAAAAACTGCGCTACGAAAAACTCGGTATCCGCAAGTGGAAAGACAAAATCCCCGAACTGGGCGGCTTTACGGGCTTACGCAAAAACAAAATCGACCGACCCTATGACAATGCCTATCTTTCCCGCTATCTGACGGAAGCGTGCTACGGCGTAATGATTCATCTTGTTACCGTTTTTACGGGATATCTGATTATTTTCATTTGCCCGTTGCGGTACTGGCTGTGTTTCGGATTCCCCATTGCCACAGTGAACGCCGTGCTCAACGTATTGCCCATATTCGTTCTGCGTTACAACACATACAAGCTGAACGTGCTCTACCTACGCAACGAACGCCGCAACATGCGGACGCAAATCGACCACACACCCGACTGCAACGCAGTCGAATAACAAAAAAACGTTGCGATAATGCGCACTTCCCATAGGGATCAGACATACGATTATAAAAAGCTCTTAAACAAATTTGTTTGAGAGCTTTTAACTATACATTTTAATAACTATAAATTGAAATTTAGAGTTATAACCTGTTAAAAATTACTGTCCTTTCTTTCATTGATATTTTGCCGACTTCATAACCATATTCTTTTGCCTCTTTCTTATAAGTCAAAAACGAATGATTTATTTCAAACCCTAAAATGTTCTTGATTTCTTC
>JAAWAB010000008.1 GCA_022791915.1 Clostridia bacterium | reverse complement strand
GTATTAAAAGTAGCGTTTGCTTCGCTCTGCCACCATATGCCGTCTACCAACATACCGATAGGGTCGGTCACACCGTCATGCCCCGCATACAGGAAATCTCTTTGCGCATCCATATGCGAATAGCCGCCGTTGAACGCAAGCGTATTGTGGTAATCGTCGTTGGTTTTAACAACAAGTTTGCGCAAAAATTCAAGCGCTTCGTATTTGCCTTGCTGACGGTATACATCGTAACCGTTAACGGCTCGTATTTCGGTGGGATTCGCATCTTTTACAAATACTCCGTTTTGAACGGTTCCCAAATCAGTCGCCGTGCCGCTAAACGTATAATTAAGCATCATTTGTTCCGCCCCTTCGTAATCGGCAACAAGCGACTGCAACAAATACGACAAGTACGTATCCCTATGCGTACCATTCCATGAGATGGGCGTAATGCCTTCGCTTTGCATTTGTTGCAACAACAAAAAGAAATCATCGTACGTTACGGGCAACCCGTCGTCCGACGTGCCTTTCACGCCGTCGGGACCCGCGCTTTTTTCGGCGCTGTTATAATAAAACAAAAATTTCTTGCTTTTGGTTTCGTATCCGTCAACGAAATAATATCCTTTCTCGTCAAACAAGTCTACGTTATACGTAATTCCCGTATATCCGGCGTAATGCGGCAAACCGTAATAATGCGCCGAGCCGTTTTCTTCTATTCCGAAAAATTCGCGCTGTTGCACGGTAAGTTTGCTTTCTATCGTTTTGCCCGCCGTATCGCCGTAATCGCCCAAGTCCGCCGTCACCGCTTCGGTCAAATCCAAAAGCACGCCGTCCGACTTTAACGACCGATAATAAGAATACTCGTTAAAATAAACTTCGTCGCGGTTATTTCGTATCGCTGCGCTCGTAGCCGCCGTTTTGGGAGAGGAAATGTAGATCTGCACACCCCGTTTACCTTCTTCCCACACGTCGTCTTTATGCAATTCCTCGTAACGCTCTTTTACCGCCCGTAACCAACCGCTACCGTAACCGCCGCCGTAATTGTTGATATACAATTGCGTTTTAGACGTATCGATATCTTCCGTCGGGTTATCTTCCTCACCTTCCACTTCGGGCGACGCGCAACTCGCAACCGAAAACAGCAATAAAACGCCCATCAGCAACACTAACAGTCTTTTGAATAGTATTTTCATCACTACCTCCGCTTAATAAAATTTTTGTCTACAGTTTGTCTATAATCGAATATATAACAATTATACACTACTACCCCCCCCCGCTGTCTTGCCTTTTTTTCGCATAAAACTGCTCTTTTTTATGATTTTGCTACCGATATGGCAATAACGGCACCATTATAAACGGCTTTATTTTCTATTTTCCGTATTTTACTTGACGATACCGGACAAAACGATTACAATATTCTTATGAAAAAGAACGTGGTTCAACTTCTTACCGTGGGGCGCAACCAAATTACCCGCGAGTATTTTACGCCCAATCCGCCCCACCGACACAGCCAGTGGGAATTGCTCATTTTCGAGCAAGGCGTTACCGACAATATCGTAAACGAAACAAAATACACTGCAACCGAGGGCGACGTTTTTTTGCTCAGTCCACAGCACTTGCACGAGATACGTTTCGTTACGACGCCCCACTTGCACCGCGACATCTATTTTTCGTCCGAAACGGTGCAAAAAATATGCAACAACTATTCGGCGGATCTGTACGGCAAACTCAACGGCGACTCGCGGCTGTTGCATATCCGCTTAGACGCGTCTATGCGCGAGTCGATAGACCTACTGTGCCGCAACCTCGACACGCTGTGTTTGGTGTATTCCGCCGACACGAGCACGGATTTTCAACCCGTAGAGGGGCTGTCGCAATCCATTTTGAATATGGTAGTCGGTATATATTTTTCCCAACACGTCATCAAAAAAATCGACGCGCCGCCGGTGCTTTTGGACATACTCAAAAATTTGCAATCGCCTGCATTCTTCACGCAAAAAGTGAGCGATATAATTGCGCAAACCAATTATTCGCATTCGCAGTTTCTCAATATCTTCAAGCAGTACACCGGCGTTTCCATCGTGCAGTACCTAAACCGCTTGCGCATCGACTATGCCGCCGAACTGCTTCGCCACACCGACGATACCGTTCTTTCCGTTTGCGAAGAATGCGGCTACGACTCCCTCTCCTTTTTCATCAAGTCGTTCAAGTCGCAGTACGGACAAACGCCCTTGCAATACCGCAAAAGCCAACGCGACTCACAAAAACAATAATTACCGCCGTATCGTTACGCGTCCGACCGCATTCTATAAACATATTTACGCCCCCTTGATATTATATCTTCTACATCTTTGCAATTACCGGTTCAAGCTCTGTTTAACCCAAACAACAAAAAGACAGCAGTAAAATTCAAAAATACTGCCTCTTAAACCACAATTATAGTAGATAAGCCGTGAAAACTTATGTTTTCACGGCTTATCTGGTTAGATGACATTTGTATCCAACTAAGATGAAACAATGGGTCAGATTTGAACGCTCGACTCTCAAACGACAGAAAAAGAATTAGATGTTATATTTGATTTTCTTGCATCTTCTCGCATGTTTTTCACTATTTAAAAAGTGCATGAGACACCGAGGATTCATAATCCCTTGGGTCATTGTGTAGTTTGGAGTCTTAAATAGGTTCCAATGCTTCTTAAATAGACTTTGCATTTATTATTGAATTTTTATTATTACACACTACTTGAAAAAGTAATGCAACTGAAAATCTTAATAAAAACCACGAGTCCATTCCAAATTAGAATATGTCGACGTCAAATAATTAGCAGCAGTATTAACATTAGCCAAATCACTTGACTTAAAAGAATAGCTCCCCCCTGTAAGATATTCTGCCGACCATGAATTTGTATTCATAAACGTTACACTAGCTAGATTTTTACAATATTGGAATGCTCTAGCTTCAATGCTTGTTACACTGTTAGGTATCAATATACTCGTTAAACTACTACAACTAGCGAATGAATAACCGCCAATGATAGCAACCCCGTTTCCTATCGTTACGCTCGTTAAACTACTGCAACTGAAAAATGCGTACTTACCGATGCTCTTAACACTATTCGGTATCTCTATCGTTGCTAGGCTACTGCATTTATAGAATGCATTATCCTCTATACTCTTTACGCTATTTGGTATCTCTATCGCCGTTAAACTATTGCATTCATAGAATGCACCGCCTCCGATGCTTGTCACGCTATTTGGTATCTCTATACTCGTTAGATTTCTACAATAACTGAATGCATATTCTCCAATACTCACAACGTTAAATCCCATCGTAACACTAGCTAGATTAAGGCAAGCCGAGAATGCACTTCCACCGATACTTGTAACACTATTAGGTAACGTTATACACACTAGACTATTGCAAGAGTAAAACGAACCATCGCCGATACTTGTTATACTATTGGATAGCTCTATACTCGTTAGATTGCCGCAACCATAAAATGATTGAGCCCCGAGAAATGTCACACTATTGGGAATCTCTATATTCGTTAAATTACTGCAACCACTAAACGCTCTATCGCCGATACTTGATACACTATTCGGTATATCGATATTCGCTAAACTACCACAATCACGGAATGCATCACTACCGATACTTGATACGCTACTCGGGATCTCTATACTCGCTAAACTTCCGCAACCATAGAAAGCACCATCACCGATACTAGTGACATAGTCGGGCACAATAATTTTACTAATCGTTTTATCTATTATTCCTGTAATAGTACAGGAGTTCACATTAGAAACAAATATGAAATTTTCCATTTCTTTGTTTGTTATCCATTTTGCCGTATAAACAGCATTTACTGACGGCATTTCAAACGTATAACTTAACTCGCCTGTAAGCTTCGTTTCTTCATCATACCAACCTATAAAGGTGTATCCAATATTAGTAGTTGCCGTTACTATTGCACTATCTCCTGGTTTATAGGTGCCCGTGAGAATGCTTACCGTTCCCTTATTTATGTTTTCGCTAATAGGAATGACTTGAATCCATTTTGCCGTATAAACAGCATTTACTGACGCCATTTCAAACGTATAACTTAACTCGCCTGTAAGCTTCGTTTCTTCATCATACCAACCTATAAAAGTGTATCCGATATTAGTAGTTGCCGTTACTGTTGCACTATCTCCTGGTTTATAGGCGTCCGTGAGAATGCTTACCGTTCCCTTATCTATGTTTTCACTAATAGGAATGACTTGAATCCATTTTGCCGTATATGAAGTATCAACCCCCATTTTTACAGAATATACCAAGTCCAAAGAAACTTTATCTCCGCTCTCATCATACCAACCTATAAAGGTGTATCCAATATTAGTAGTTGCCGTTAGCGTCACAATACTATCATATTGATAGTCACCACCACCGGCAACAGTGCCGCCGCACGAATTGTCTGACAATGCCGTAAGAGTATAAGTGTTTGCTTCCCACTTAGCAGTAAATATTTTGTTTTGAGTATACTTCCACACTAAAAGACTTTCACCATTTACACTCGTTATCAGAGTATTTCCATCATACCAACCAATAAAAGAATACCCCGTCTTTGTAGGGACTATAAAACCATAGTCACTGTCATAAGTCACAATTTGAGTATCTGTCCGCAACTCATTGCCGCCGTTTACGTCTAAACTAGCTATGTACTGCTTTGCAGTCTTGTCCACATAAAGGCTGACATTATTCCACACAGTAAAATTACCGTCAAATTTACTTCCGTTATCACTTTTCCAATAATTAAAATTATATCCGTCTATATTGGGAGTATAATTCACGGTATAATCATGACCAGTATATACGGTATCAGATTTTAAGAGTGAATTTGCATTATAGAAATTTATATTCACCGCATAACTACGGTGTACTGTCAACTCATATAAACTCGTCTGTGTTCCGTTCAGCGATGTAACTACTATATAAAAGAAATTATCCCCATTTGATAACACACCACTCAAGCCTGCCGCTATTTTAGTGGGAATCTCGATTTGCCCGAGCTTATCATAGTAAAGTCGCCACACACTTTCTGAGCTACATATCACTTTATCGGCGAGCGTTACACTGTCTACCGATTGATCTACAAACATAAAAATCTCATTATCGTTTATTTCTGCGCCATCAACAGAAAGAATTTCTGTGTAAATAATAGGCGTACTACCTGAATTTTCTTTATTGCTACAACCTATAATTAAGCATGCGCAAATTAAAGAACAAATTAATATCGAAATCACTACTAATAGATTTTTCAATTTCCTCATGTCACATTGTCTCCACAATTAAAAAAGTTTGCTCCAATTGCAAAACATGCCTAAAAGCACATTACAGTCTTGTCGCACACAAGCCAATACTATAGAAAGAATGAAAGTACTAAAGTACAAATATTGGCTTGTGTAAATTATATCATTTTTTCTAATAAAATGCAAGATCTTGATACAAAATTATCAAGAGATAATTATGCGATAAAAATGTTTAGATAAAACTAGCAATTTAAAACAATATAAAAAGTTGGTTTTCTCGCATTTTTCTCGCAAAAATGCAGAACTCTGCACACAATTGTTCCCATCAAAGCACAATTAAGCCCTATATCACCATATTTTTGGACTAAAATACCCCTAAAACAGTGCAAAACACCGCTATTTTACGCAGTACACTATATGATGAAATACTTAAAATCCTGTGAAGGCAACTTCGTACCGGTTCGACCCCGGTCTCGGGCACCATCAATCCGAATCGATTCATTCAGCGGAACGGTTCGGATTTGTTTTATATTCGCAGAAAAAGTCAAGCAATGAAAATTGTTTTATATTTTTCCGATTGAAAAGAAAAAGCGGTTGTAAACCGCTTGAATCGTTTTATATTTTGTAGCCGATTAAATCTTTGATTACTTCGCTTGCCATTATAAGTCCTGCTACCGACGGCACAAACGCAGTGCTGGCGGGAACGGGTTTTCCCTGTTTGTTTTCATGATGAGAAATAACAGGTTCTTCTTTGGAGTAAACGACTTTCAGGTGGTCGATTCCCCGCTTTTTCAATTCTTTTCGCATGACTTTTGCAAGCGGACAAACGGAAGTGGAAAATATGTCTGCTACTTCGAACGCCGTCGGATCCGTCTTGTTTCCCGCCCCCATAGCGCTGATAACGGGCACACCGCACGCTTGCGCTTTTTCGATAATGGTAAGTTTTCCCGAAACCGTATCGATTGCATCTACCACATAATCGTAGGCAGTAAAATCAAAAGCGTCTGCCGTTTCGGGTAAGTAAAACAGCTTGTGCGCCGTTACCACACAATCGGGGTTGATGTCGGCAAACCGTTCCGCGGCTACGTCGGTCTTGTATCGTCCCAAAGTGGAGTGCAGAGCAATAATCTGGCGGTTGATGTCGGTTATGCTTACCGTGTCATTGTCTACAATATCCAATGCGCCCACTCCCGAACGGGCAAGCGCCTCTGCCGTATAGCCGCCCACCCCGCCGATTCCGAACACGATAACGCGCGAAGCGGCAAGTTTTTGCATTGCCGCCTCGCCGAAAACGGATTCCGTTCTTGAAAACTGTTGTTTGTTCATACTGCCAGTATACCAAATTGCGGCAAAGTTTGTCAATCCGCTTTTACAAAGTCTTTCAGTCCGTAAGCTACCAAACGCCCCACGTCTTTGGAGATTTTTTCCAAAGGTTGCCTGCGTTCCGAATTGAACCAACTTTGATACACCGACAAAATTCCTGCCGTAAGAAAATCGGCACACAAATCGAGCGTATACGAATCGGAAAACAGCTTTGCTTCTTCCATGCTTTGCCGCACTTTGTTCCGTAATACACCGTCGATTTTGCGAACTATGTGCGAATTAGCATTGAGCTTCATTAAATATCCGCATAATTCAAGGTGTTCTGTCAGAATACTCGTTAGAATCTCGAATATATGCAACGGATTTTTGATGTTGTTGGCAAAATCAATTTCCTTTATTGCCTGGTCAAGCAAACTCGCCAATTCGTTTTCCAATTCTTCACGGATTTCAAAGATTCCACCGTAATAGTTATACAATGTCTTACGGTCAATGTCCGCTTCATCCGCTATATTTGTGACGGTGATGTCGTTGATGTCCTTTTCCGCAAGTAATTTGATAAATGCGTTACGTATGGCTCGCTTTGTTTTAAGAACTCTGCGATCGCTTTTTTTTTGTGCGACTTCGTACATAATACTCCCCCTTACAGGTATAAAAACAGTATATCATTAAGTCGTTGCAAAAACAAGTTTTTCCGAACGACATTTTGATTTTTACAGTGGCAAATCTTTTTTCGCGAAGCGAACACTTCCCGCCACATAGCAAATAATGCCTATTGCAACAAGAATCCCCCATTTCCAAAGATATGTCAGTGTACCTTCGAGAATGGAAACCACATCGAATAATGAAATGATTGTAACATAGTTAAACGTATTCAACGCTTTCATGCGAATAATAGACGGCAAAACGGGAGAACCGAACAATCCCAACATGGTTGCAACCAAGAAAAACATATTAAGTCCGCCACCCGATGCCATGGAATGTTTGCTGCGGTTGAATACGCAGGAAGCAAGAAAGCAAATTCCGCTCATGGCAAACAGAACAAAGAATGCGCCGACATTGATAAGCAAAAGTTTACCATATGTCAATTTTGTATTAACGTCCACTATGGCAAAGCAAATAACACTTGTAAGTGTCGTGCAGAGAAACATGGCGAGTAACGAACCGATTAAATACATTGCCTGCGTAAACGCAACTTCCTTTCTCTTGGTGCCCGTAGCCAGAATATACGCCATAGAACCGCTGTCCACCTGTCCTGCAATCAGTGCGTTTGCTGTCATAATCATATAAATAATGGGTAGTAATAATCCAGCCATCTTAAAGAATATAGAGCCTACCAATGTACCGTACAAATCTGCTGCTCCGATTTCTTTTAAGGCGTCCGATACCGTATCGGGTAGTGCCGACAGCAATCCACATGCCAATTCCGCCGTAAGATTTTGTTTGATACTCTCTTCCGTTTCGTCTTCCTGTTTGTGTTCCCAACGATAAGCAAAATTTGCACGATAGTTTACTACGGTATTTTCGGATAATCTTCTTATAAACGAAAAATCGTCAAATCCGAAATCATGAAACTTTTCCGGCGTAATGTGGTATTGCGATAATTCATTCAATATGAGAGTCACATTCTCTTCTTTTATCATATTGCCCGCAAGAAAAATACTCGCCTGTGTCATAGCATATTTTTGACGCCGCTCGGCATGTTGCGGATTGTTAAGTATATCGGAAAGATATACTGTATAATCGGGCGGAGCAATTCCCAATGTGCCGTAATCGAAAAAGTCATCGAACTGATTTTTTCCCGTCGGAATACCGTTTGCGTCCGTTTCGGGCGGATTCAGCGAATAGAATACAATACCCATAAGCTCCTGTGCCTGCACCGACTGCGACGCATATCCCATGTGCGATAACAATAGCGGATAATATTCGTTTTTAACGGCGAACAGTGCTTTTGTATAGGCAGTAGCTATCGCTTTCTGCATATCGTTTTCTTGGGAAAAAGCAGCAAATTCGGATTGAAAACGCGAATCGAAAAATCGAAGGGTTTCGTCGGTAAGCGAATAGTATTCGATTGCCCGTCCTTGTGTCTGTGCGGTGAGTTCGCCCTCCACTATTGCGTCTTCTATAACCACTTTTGTATCTCCCAAATCTCCGTTGCCCGCTATGAGCATAACGCACGAGAGCATGAAACAAACGGCAACGGTTATGATAATCCACATCGTTCCGTTTGCTTTGCATGATTGTTTGAATAACGATTTACCGAACATAAGTTTCATTCTCCTTTTTTTGATTTAATATTGTTTTGAAATGTCTTTCCAGATTATACGTGACTTCGGATATAAATTTAATATTGTAGTTTGTCAGGTCACGCAATAGTTTTTCTATTTGCTCGGACGTAACGGAAACGGTAGCTTGATGATATTGCGGCTGATCGCGTACCACCGTGTAGTCAAGCTGTTTGAACCGAATGTAATCATTTTCCGTCGAAAATTCGATTTTGTATTCTTTTTCTTTTCGGTGCGTAATGTCCTGCATGGAAACCACATCGATAATGTATCCATTGCGAATCAGTGCCACCCTGTCACATGTCGTTTCCAATTCGCCGAACATATGACTGCTCATAAAGATTGTTGTGCCCTTATCATGCTCCTCACGTACGATTTCCAAAAACGCATCCCGCATTAACGGGTCCAACCCCGTAGTAGGTTCGTCAAGAATGAGTATGGACGGATTTGCCATAAGAGCAGCAACTATTGCGGTTTTCTGTTTCATGCCTTTGCTCATGCGTTTGAGCGGTGCACGTGGGTCGAGTTGCAACTTTTCAATCAAATATTCGGCATAAGACATATCGGATGTATGTAAAAATTCTGCTTGACTTCTCAAAAATTCTGTGCCTGTGGATAAATCGGGAAACGCGATTTCTCCCGGAACGTATCCGATATTCCGCACAATCTCGCTGGAATGGGAACGCGCTTCTTTGCCGTTTACATATACTGCACCGCTTGTTGGTTGTAAAAATCCCATAATATTGCGGATTGTAGTTGTTTTACCGCTGCCGTTCGTACCCACAAAACCGAATGTTTCTCCGCGGTAAATCGTTAAATCTACGTCAAACACGCCTCTTCCTTCGCCGTAGTCCTTGGTTAATTTTTTGATTTCTATAATCGGTTTCATTACGATAACGCACCCCCGAAATTTTTATCCTCTTTGTAATAGCGCATAAAATAGTCTTCCAAAGTTTCTTTAAGATGTTCGAAATCCGTCACCTTATATCGGGATAATAACTCGATTACGTCATTTATATAGCGGTCGTCGGTGGAAAGAACCAGACGAAACACGTCCGGTTCCTTTTTTACAATTTCCCATTTGTCTGTTTTCTCTCCGGTTTGCAAAAAGGAAGCATATTCACCCGCATCCGAAAATCTCACTTTGTACTGCTTGCGTGATGCATGTTTCAAATCATCGGCAATAAAATCCGACACGATTTTTCCGTCTTTAATGATAGCAATTCTATCACATGTGGCATCCACTTCCGAAAAAATATGGCTGGACAATAAAATAGTTTTACCGCGCTGCTTTTCGTCTTTGATAAATGATACGAATACTTCTTGCATTACGGGGTCAAGTCCGCTAGTCGGCTCATCAAGAATGAGTACTTGCGGATCACTCATGAATGCGGTAACAACTGCAAGTTTACGCTTTACCCCTAAACTCATTCGTTTTGTTTCTCCCGAAGGATTTAACTCAAACAAATCCAAAAGAGTTTTCAATCGTTCGTCGTTACGGCAATGTTGCAGGTTCTGCATCATGCGAATAAACTCCCACCCCGTTAATCCTGCGGGAAGCGCAATTTCACCCGGTATGTATCCTACATTTCCCAAGATTTCGTTGTATCGGGAAAACGTGTCTTTTCCGAAAATTTGTGTTTGCCCGCTCTGCGGTTTGGAAAATCCCATTAAATGCCGTATAGTAGTAGATTTTCCCGCACCGTTGGGCCCCAAGAATCCGAATACTTCACCTTCGTGTACCGAAAAGGAAACATCGAATACACCGCGCCCCGAACCGTAGTTTTTGGTAAGATGATTTACGTTTATAATTTCCAATACTATCCTCCTTCTCCGCTACGAATAATATTCACATACGGAATTATTTCCTATGTGTGTATTATATCAATATGCGGAAATAACTGCAACCACGGTTTGAGAGCGCATTTGCGGAATAATCTACATAAACACACAGCAATGAGAAAAAATCCACAAAAAAGCAAATTTTCGTATCGCAGAATAACATTTTAATTCAAAAACGCATTAAAAATAAAAAAAGAAAACCCGTCGCATAGCGACGGGCAAATCGATTACGATATGCTATTCCGTTTTTGATTCTTCGGACGGATTTTGCGGCGGCGTTTCGTCTGTCGTAATGGGTTTTATTCCACCGGAAAGTCCTACAACATGGTTTACGGGCATAGAAAACGCAATGCCCTGTCCTTCCGATTTCAACCCCGCCGAACGGTATACCGCATGCAAAACGGCGTCTTTGATATCCGCGGCAACCAATATCATCACGATTTCTTTATCGGGCTGTATAGTGATATGAAAAAATTCTTCCGCCTCTTTGTTTGCGGTGCCTCTCGCATGAATCACCGTGCCGCCACGTGCGCCGCATTCTTTTGCCGCGTCCATAACGATTTCCGAAAAACCCGTGTTTACGATACACAGAATCAATTCGTAGGAAGTCTGATTGCTCACGATTGTTTGTTCTCCTTTACCGCCATTTTGTTGTTGCTCAAAAATCCGTAGATAAGCGTTCCGATTATGCTGGAAAGCGGAAGCGTGTAAGCGATACCCTTTCCGTTTTTGATAGTGGCGAATTTTTTTTCGAGCAGATGCATTGCGTCGGAAATCTTGTTTTCCTGTATTACGCTGAAAATGACCGCTTTGTCCGAATCGGTCAGTCCGATATAACTACGCATTTTTTCGTCTGCCGTACCGTGCGCCAACGCAAGAAATTGCATGTTCACTTCAAACGACTGAATCAGGTCGAGATAGTATTCCGCTTTGCTGCGATTAACGATTGTTACCAACAGTTCCAAACGGTTTTGCGTTACCGTATTGGGTTGATTTTGCTTGCCCGATTTTTTTGCCGCAACATTTTTTATTTTGTTTTTAACCGCCGCAACTTTTTGCCGCCGCGTATCTTTGCGTTCGGCAACTCGTTGCTTGTGCGTTTTGTCTTTATCCGCCATGCGTCACCTCACTGCTCAAAATATATAATCTGTTCGTCGTCTGCCGACAGTATCCGTTTCATGGTAATCTTCTGGCGCACTTTTGCCGACATAACGGCTTTGAAACCGAGCGCCTGAATGGTTATGAGCGGCGTCATGGCTACCATTGCCACCACGCCGAACGCCAGACTTAAAATGCTGTCCTGCCCAGCAAGCGTCACACAGGCGCCGATTGCAAGCGGCAAAATGAAACTGGACGTCAGCGGACCGCTTGCCACACCGCCCGAGTCAAATGCAATCGCGGTATACAGTTTGGGAACGAAAAACGACAGCCCGAGTGAAATCAGATAGCCGGGCACCAAATAATACAGTACCGAAAAACCGCAAATAATGCGGATTACCGAAAGCCCTATCGAAATCCCCACGCCAATGGACAGTGCCAAAAGCATTTCGAGTTTGGTAACGCCCCCGCCCGTGATTTCTTCTACCTGTTTATTAAGCACGTGTACGGCAGGCTCGGCGAGTACAACCACCATGCCGAGAATGAAACTCAATATAATCGTAAATATCTTATGTTTCTGCGCGATTTCCTGCCCCAATTTGAATCCTATCGGCATAAATCCCACTTTAACCGCCGTAAGAAAAACAACCAATCCCACAAGCGTATACACAATGCCGATACCGATTTGCGCCAGTTTCCGCTTGGGAAGTTTGAGCACCGTAATTTGCAAAACGGCAAAAAATGCCACAATCAAAGCCAAGGCGATTGCCACTTCTTTCAAGGTTCCCAACACCGTCAACCAGAATGCGGCGCTACCCAAATCGGCGTTCATCGAATAATCGGTAGAAACGGGCGGAATTTCACCTTTCGACGTGAGCGAAAGCACCATAACCGCAATCATGGGACCGATGGAACACAACGCAATCAATCCGAAACTGTTTTCGTTGGCGTTGCGTCCGCCGATTGTGTTGGCAATACCCACGCCGAGCGCCATAATAAACGGCACGGTAATAGGACCGGTGGTAACGCCGCCCGAATCGAAAGCAAGCGGCACAAAATCGGTTTTCCCGCTGCCAATCATAATAGCACAAAACGCAAAGAGCATCATGTAGAAAAACATTAAAAGCGAAGAAAGATTTTTGCGGAATACGATTTTCAATATGGCGATTACCAGAAAAAGTCCCACGCCTACGCCCACGGTTGCAATCAGCAATGTACTGTTCATTACCGCTTTCACCTGTCCCGCGAGCACCGATAAATCGGGTTCCGCAACGGTAATCAAAACGCCCATAACAAAACATACGGACAAAAGAATTTTGAGCTTTTTGGATTTGGTAAGTCCCGAACCCACGTGCTCGCCCATGGGCGTCATGGCAAGGTCGGCACCCAAATTGAACAATCCGATTCCCACAATCAAAAAAACGGCGGAAACGGCAAATACCACAATCTCCGTTACCGATAAACTTACAAGCGGTGTAAACGAAATAATCAACACGATTAACGTAATCGGCAACACGGATAAAAGCGCCTCTTTCAGTTTGGAAAAAAGTATTTTATGCATGGCACCTCCGTGTGTTTCTTCTTTGTAACCCTATATTTGTATTGTAACATGCCGCAAGGATTCTGTCAATAAAAATTAAAAACCCGCCCCGCATTTTCCCGTAAATTCGTGCCGAATGTACGTTCCCGTTCATATAATGGCAATAGCGTAATATTTTACAACGGAGAATTGCATACGATGAACTTTCTGGAAAAAATACCGACGGTGTGGCTGGCTTTACTCGCAGCCGTATTCTGTTGGTTGATTACCGCATTGGGCGCGGCGCTTGTTTTTTTCTTCAAAAAGACAAACACCGTCGTCATGAACATATTGATGGGCTTTTCCGCGGGTGTTATGATTGCCGCATCGTTCTGGTCGCTACTGTCCCCCGCAATCGATTTGAGTGTCGAACTGGGATATATTGCCTGGCTTTTCCCTTGTATCGGCTTTATTGCGGGCGGTTTGTTTGTGGTGGGTGCATCCAAACTGCTCGATAAAAGTATCGGAATACCCGAAGATACCGCATTTCAATCCAAGAAACGCGGTATCTTGTTGGTGTTGTCCATAACGTTACACAATATTCCCGAAGGAATGAGCGTAGGCGTTGCATTCGGCGCCTTTGCCGTGGGAACGCCGGGCAGTACGCTGATGGGCGCGCTTATTCTTGCGCTGGGAATCGGGTTGCAGAACTTCCCCGAAGGCGCGTCGGTGGCGCTTCCCTTGCGCAGAGACGGTATGAGTCGCCCCAAAGCGTTCGTATTCGGGCAATTCAGCGGATTGGTGGAACCGATTGCCGCCATGCTCGGTTACCTTCTCTGTACGGCAATCAAGACGGCTCTGCCCTTCTGCCTTTCGTTCTCGGCGGGTGCTATGATAGCCGTAGTGGCAAGCGAGCTGTTGCCCGAGGCGAGCAAAGAAAATAAACATCTTGCCACACTCGGGTGTATTGCGGGGTTTACCGTAATGATGCTTTTAGACGTGGCTTTGGGATAAACGAACCTATACGTTGATTTCCGCTTCGATTCCCAAATATGCTTTGTTTGCGTCGAGTACGGGTTGTATTTCGTTTCGTATGAAAATTTCGGTTTGTTGCTCGGCACGTCCCGTAAAGTTTTCGGGCGCGAGCACGGAATCGATTTTGTCGTGAACGGCTCGGAATGCGGGGTCGGCTTTAATGCGTTCAATCAGGTCGTTTTCTTTGCCTTCCGTTTTTACGAGTCGGGCGCTTTCCATGGAGTGCGCACGGATTTTCTCATGAAGTTCCTGACGATTTCCGCCTGCTTTCACACACGCCATAAGAATTTCTTCGGTCGCCATAAACGGCAATTCCGCCATAATGTGCTTGCGAATAATCTTATCGTACACTACCATGTTTTCGGCGATATTATTGTAAAGATTGAGTACGCCGTCCAACGCCAGAAACGCCTGCGCGAGCGTAATACGCTTATTTGCACTGTCGTCGAGTGTGCGCTCGAACCATTGCGTGCACGCCGTCATAGCCTCGTTTACGGGCACGGAAACCACAAAACGCGCCAGTGCGCACATTCTTTCGCTGCGCATGGGATTGCGCTTATACGCCATGGCAGACGACCCGATTTGCGATTTTTCGAACGGTTCTTCCATCTCTTTCATATTCTGCAATACGCGCAAATCCCCCGCGAATTTGTAGGCGCTCTGCGCAATCATACTCAATACCGCCGTCACATTATAATCGAATTTGCGCGGATACGTTTGCCCCGTCACTCCGAACGATTTTTTCAGTCCCAGTCTTTCGGTCACAAGCGCTTCGAGTTTATCCACCTTGGCGCCGTCGCCTTCAAATAAACTTAAAAAACTTGCCTGCGTGCCCGTGGTCCCTTTCACGCCGCGCAATTTGAGCGTGTCCGTCAAATGACACAGATTGTCGTAGTCGAGAAGTAAATCCTGTAACCACAGCGTGGCGCGCTTGCCCACCGTAGTGAGCTGGGCGGGTTGTAAATGCGTGAAACCGAGCGCGGGCATGCCCTTGTAACGCAGAGCGAATTTCGCCAGCTTGTCCATCACGGCAACGAGTTTGGCTTTTATGAGTTCCAGTCCTTCTTTGAGTATGAGCAATTCGGCGTTGTCGGTAACGTAACAACTAGTGGCGCCCAGATGAATAATGGGCATTGCCTCTTTCGCTTGCATGCCGAATGCATACACGTGACTCATCACGTCGTGCCGCACTTCCTTTTCGCGCGCTTCCGCCACGTCGTAGTTGACGTCGTCTTTATACTTTTTCATTGCGTCAATTTGACTTTGCGTAATCGGCAACCCCAACTCTTTCTCGCTTTCGGCAAGAGCAATCCATAATTTGCGCCAAAGGCGGAATTTGGTGTCGTCCGAAAAAATCTTCGCCATTTCATGCGAAGCATAACGTGTGATTAACGGATTTTCGTAGATTTCGCGGTTCATTGAGAATTTCTCCTGTTACTGAAATATTGATTTGCGTTTTGATAAAAGATTTTGCGGATATCCGAATCGGTATATCCGAGGTCGGACAACAGCCGTTCGGCGGCATAAAAGTCCGCATATCCCGTAAGATTTTCAAGCGGCTCCGTCCCGTAAAAGTCGGTACCGATGCAAACGCCGTCTACGCCGAACTTTTGCACAAATCGGTCGATTAAGCACACGTAGTCGGTTAAGCGATTGCCGCCTATAAAATCCCGCACTGCCGTCAGTCCGATAATGCCGCCACGCTCCAAAATGCAAAGCACCTGGTCGTCGGTCAGATTGCGCGGGTGCGGACACACAAAGTCCACTCCCGTATGCGAATCGATTAGCGCGTCGGCAAGGTCGGCAACTTCGAAAAAACTCTTTCGATTCAGGTGCGCCGTATCAACGGCAATACCTGCGGCGTTCAAACGAGCAATCGCCCTTTTGCCCCGTGCCGTCAAGTCGCCGTTTCCCAACGCGCCGCCTGCCAACGCATTGTCCGTATTATGCGTCAGTCCGCAGTAGCATAGCGGCAACGCGCATATGCGGTCGATAGCGCCGTTATCGGCAAATCCCAAATCCTCGACGGCGAAATATCGACCCGTGCCGTTCAGCGCGGCAATTCCCGCCTCGATAAAGGGTAAAGGCGCCGCGAGTTCGCTCGTCCAAAACGCATATATCACACTGTCGGAAACGTCGTTTGCCGCCGTGCATGCGTCCGAAAGCGAGCAAAACCCCGTAGGTAAATCGTTGTGCAAATCGAAAATCATATACAGTATATATGACTTCGATTGCGGTTAGGTTCACGTTTTATGTTTTCCCGAACATGCCGCAATGTCCTCGTCGAACGCATTGTACAAATCCAAAACGTCCGAATACTTAACCGATTGTTCCAACTCTTCCACTTTGTAATCGTTTAACAGCAAGAACTCTTCGGTCGCTTGCTTTCCGAGTTTCAACAAACGAATCCGTTCGCTTGCCGCACCTGCCGATACAATCTCACTTCCCCCGAGAGCACAACAATGGATTATCCCGTGCAGAAAATTTTTCAGATATCGGTATTCGCTGTTCTGCGATTCTTTGAGTTTGTCCAACGATTTTTCGTAAGCGTTCATAACCGATGTAAAATGATATCTTGTCGCATCGTAAATTCTACGGAAAAAATCGTTTGCGTAGGATTCGGCGCGTTTGGCATTTTCTTTTGCGATTTCGCTTAAAAAACGGTTTAGACAGAATGCAAGGTCTTTTGTCTTCTCCTGCGGCAACACGTTCGCCAGTACTTTTTTCTCGGAATCGGTATAAAAGCGCGGCAACAACAAAGCAAATCCGAATAGTACGGCGGCGTCGGATAGCGCCGCCTGTTCCGTATCCTTTGTCGAACCGATTAGCGCTTTGAAACAGGTATGATACGAATATTTTACGGCAAGTTCCGCGTCTTTACAAAACGTTTCCCATGCCCCGCCCACAGCAGACATGTGTTTTTTCCGCCTTTCCCGATTCTGTTTTTCGTAAGCGTCGAGCTTTTGCGTCACCGATTCGTTAAATAAAAGATTTGCCGTGTAATCGGGCTTGTATGCCGATTCGTAAACGGAATCGAGCGACGAAATGAAATACGTCAACAAGCGGTAATACGATTCCGCTTTTTCGTATTGATAATCGGTGGGTAAATCGAGTTTCGCTTGCGCATAAATGTGCGGTTGCACGGTTTTACGGCATGCGCATACGGCAAGGTCGGCAATGCGTACCAAAAGTCGGGAAATTTCGGGGTCGAATACCGCAAGTCGCTCTTTGTCGATGTTGGCAATTCCGTAAACGCCCGCGGCGATATCTAAACATTTGTCCCGTACGATATCCCACATTTCGGTTTTTTCGAAATTTTCGTATATACGACTTAAATGTGCCGACAAAATGATATGCGTCTGTCCGAATACGGCACGAAGAAAATCAATGCGCGCCTGTATACCCACCCTGCACAATTCCAATTTGTCCGCCGAACCGACTATCGCCCCGCATAACCGAGCGGGCACGTTGTATTCGGGCTTGTCCTCGTTTTCGTAAATCTCGCATACGGCGGCATAATAATCGGCAAGATAATGGTTTCTGTTATATGTTAAAACCTTCCTAAAACGGATTTCCGCCTCTTTGAAGTCGGAATTCGTAAAACAGTCCCAAGCGCGCTTGTATTCTTCTGCTACCGCCTCTACGTCGATTACGTCACCTTTATCCCGCAAGGCGGATAAATCCAAAGCCTGTCCGCAAACCGAACAAACCGCTTGATTATCCGAACTTTCTCCTATAAAGATACTTTTTCCGCAAAAAGGGCAAATTGCGTAAAAACCGTTCAAATCGCGCCTCCGAACCATACCGCCGCATCGGTACCGACAACGTTGTCTTTTGTTTCGTAACTAAATATAAGAGCGACGCACAAGCGCCGCTCTTGTTGATTGCGATTACTGATTGTCCTCGCCCAAATCTTTCAGAAGATCGGCAAACGGATTATTTACGATATCCTCGTTCCATTGACTGCCGCCTTCTTCGCTCTCCTGTTTGGCGGGTTTATTGCGCTTGGGCTTTTTCTCCGCTTTTGCATCGCTTTCCGCCTGCACGTTTTCCGACGCTTTGTTTTCGTCGGGAGTGCACGCTTTCATGCTCAACGTAATTTTGCGGGTCGCTTCGTCCGCCGCTAAAATCATTACGTCCACTTCGTCGCCCACTTTAACCACTTCGTTTATATTTTTTACAAAGTTGTGCGCAGCTTCGCTCACGTGTACCAAACCTTCCACGCCGGGAGCAAGTTCCACGAATGCGCCGAACGGTACAATGCTCACCACCTTGCCGTGACAAATGCTACCCACGGGGTGCGCTTCCAAGCACTGCACAAACGGGTGCGGTTGCAACTGCTTGTATCCGAGCGATACTCTGCCTTTTTCGCGGTCTACGCTCAATACGAGAAAATCGTAGCTTTCGCCGATTGTAAGAACGTCCTCTACTTTCTTAATGTGATTCCACGATAAATCCACAATGTGCGCAAGGCAGTCGAATCCGTCCACCGAAACGAATGCGCCGAAATTGGTAACGCGTTTTACTTTGCCGTTTACGATTACGTTGGGTTGTACGTTCGCCCAGAAAATATCTTCGCGTTGCTTTCTTTCTTCTTCAAGCACTTTTCTTTGCGACGCCACAATCTTATGGCGCTTTTCGTCGTCTTCGATTTCCAATGCGGTCAGACGCAACTTTTTGCCTACGTATTGTTTCAGGTCTTTCACAAAACCTTCGCGAATCTGCGATGCGGGAATGAACACGGTGTAGGTGCCCAACTTGCCGAGCAGTCCGCCCTTGGTAACTTTGTCTGCCAATAATTCAAATACGGCGCCGTCACGAATGGTTTCCACGATTTTGTCGCCCTCTTTGATTTGGTCAACACGTTTTTTGGAAAGAAGTACGCACCCGCTTTCGGCGTCTTGTTTGGCAATAACAATCGCTTCCACTTCGGTACCTTCGGCATAATCTTCGGGGTTATACGTGCCGTCAATAGACACTTCGTCTTTGTCGATGAAAGCGTCTTTCTTAACGCCGATATTCACGTGAATACCTTTTTCATCCGCGCCGATTACAGTACCTTTTACGCGTCTGCCCTCTTTGTAGTTGACGAGAGATTCGTTTACCGCATTGATAAACTCTTCGTTTTGAACCTCTCCTTCAAACTGTTGACTCATATACTCTTTTACCTCCATAATCAACTCCGACGGAGTTGATGCCCCTGCCGTAACTCCTATTACGTTATACGGGCGCAAATTTATTTTTTTTAGCTCGTCAACGCTCTGAACGTGAAAACTGTGTCTGCATTTCTCCGCGCAGATGGCAAACAATTCGTTCGTATTCGAGCTTGTTTTACTGCCTACCACCAAAACCGCGTCGCAAACGGCAGCCAAACATTTAGCTTCGTTTTGTCGCTTGATAGTAGTATAACAAATTGTGTTGAAGATTTCAACTGTTTTAAGCGGCAGTTTGACAATTTTTTTTATAATTACGGAAAATTTTTCACTTTCGAGTGTAGTTTGGGCAACAACACAAATTTTGTCGTATGCCAACAAAAAAGACAAATCGGTGTTCTCGTTTACCACCGAACTACTTTCGCACCACCCCTGTATGCCTATCACTTCGGGGTGCGACGCCTTGCCCACAATTACGATATGATACCCTTTTGCGGACATATCGGATACGATTCCGTGAATCTTTTTCACAAACGGACAAGTGGCGTCTATGATTGTGATTCCCTTTTGTTGCGCGCCTTCGTACACGCTTTTCGGCGCACCGTGACTGCGCAAGATAAGCGTGTCGCCTTTCCGTAAAGATTCCAAATCGTCTACGGGCGTCACGCCCGCCTGCCGTAACCGTTCGGTCACGTATTCGTTGTGAATGATTTCGCCGTACGTGTAGGCGTTGGTCGTATTGCGCGCAATTTCCACAGCGTTTTTTACGCCGAAACAGAATCCGCATTCTTTGGCAAAAAGCAGTTTCATACCGTCGCTTTGCGGGCAATGCGCACGGCATGCCGTTCTTCCCTTTTGTACTGTTTATATGCCCGTTTCGCCGCCGTATTCGCCCGACGTTCGTTTTTCAAAAAAGCCCGATGCTCGCGCCGTTGCGCAATCCATCTTTTTTCCGAAATGAATACCCGCATGTCGTCGTGCGCCTGTTTCATGTGCGCCGCCACTTTGTCGCTTGCCGCCGCAATGGTTTCGGCGTCCAACATCTTATCCGAAAACTCGCGCAAGTCAAACGGTTCGCCGATATAGATGTAATTTCTGCGAAACAGTCTTTCCTTTTTATCGATAATCATGGGAACGACGGGCGCGTTGCCTTTAATCGCCAACAACGTGACGCCCCCTTTGATCTCGTGTAATCCCGTGTCCGCTTCTTTGTGCCGCGTTCCTTCGGGAAAAATGGCAATCCCGTCGCCCGCTTTGAGCGCGTTCACGCTCTGCCGAATCGCGTGCATGTCCGCTTTGTTGCGGTCTATAAAAATTACCCCTATCATTTCGGCAAGCTTGTGAATGAGCTTGTTTTTTCCGATTTCTTTTTTGGCAATAAATCGGCGGTATCCCTTCACGTTTACGGCAAGCACGGGAATATCTTTCCACGAATAATGATTGCTCACCGAAATCAGCCGTTCCGACGCCGGCATGTTGCGCTTGTTCAGCACTTTGGTGGGATACAGTAGCTTAAAAGGCACATAAAATATGCCCCGTATAAACGAATAGAATTTTTTCATACTCTCTTTCCGTTAATGATGTTCAGCATGTGCGCTGTTACCTCGTCCACCGACATGGCGGTAGTATCTACCGCTACGGCATCGTCCGCCTGTTTGAGCGGCGCGAACGCACGGTGCGAATCGTTGTAATCGCGCACTTCGATATCGTTGCGAATATCTTCCAACACGCACGCCGTGCCTTTGCTTTTCAACTCCTCGTATCTGCGGCGGGCGCGTTCGTTTACCGACGCAGTCAAAAAGAATTTGACGTCGGCATTCGGCAGCACGTAGGTGCCTATATCCCGCCCGTCTAAAATGCTGTCCGTTTTTGCCGCAATTTCACGTTGCAACTCCACCAAACGCAACCGCACGCAAGGAAGCGCCGATACGTCGCTCGCCGCTTTGGATACCGCATGCTCGCGGATTTCCGCGCTTACGTCTTTGCCGTCAAGATATACTTTCTGCGCTCCGTTTTCGTATCGGATATCTATCTCCGTTTGTTCCAACGCAGCGGAAACACTCTTTTCGTCGTCAAGCGCGATTTGTTTTCGCAACATGGCAAGCGCTACGGCGCGATACATGGCGCCCGTGTCCAAATATAAAAAACCCAAATCCGCGGCAAGCCGCTTGGCAATCGTGCTTTTTCCTGCGCCCGCAGGTCCGTCTATGGCGATATTCATATACTTTCCTTCTCCGTGTATTTTATTCTTTTGCTAACCATGCAAAAACTTAAAAATCCTATTTCGGCAGGATTATTTGTCCGTAAGGTCGGGACGCAAAATCGCCGCGTTGTTAAGGTACACATGTTTGGCACATTGTGCCGAATCACAAACGGCAAGCGTAAGTAAAACACGAATGCAAAGCGGCAAACTTCCTTCTATTTCGGGTTCCGAACAACTGAACAGCGGCGCGTCCAATATACCGCTTTCCCGCACTGCCCGCGCGGGATAGAACGAGTGAATGTCCGTAGTCGTACTGATAATCGCCGACACGCACCGTACGTTGTTTCCGTCGATTCCGTTCTGTTCCGTCAACTCCCGAAGCAACGCCACTGTGTTTTGCACCACTTCTTCGCGCGTGTCGCACTCCACCGTGGTGGCGCCGCGTACCGCTATTAGGTGTTCGCTCATCAAACGCACTTCTCCTTTTCGTATTCCCTGCTCATGGCTTTTGCCGCCGCATATGCCGTAGACAATGCAATCTGAATATTGTAGCCGCCCGTCATAGCGTCGGTGTCGATTACTTCGCCCGCAAAATACAAACCTTTCGCTATTTTGCTTTCCATGGTTTTGGGGTCGATTTCTTTCACCGCTATACCGCCCGCCGTAACGATTGCGGTATCGAACGACTGCGTGCCTGTAATATCATAGCACAGATTCTTGCACGTATGCAAGAGTTTTTGCCGTTCTTCTTTGGTGATAAGCGACACCTTTTTTTCAAGCGGCAATCCGCTTTGCAACAAAACGGGCAAAATCATTGCTTTGGGCAACAGTTTGTCCAAAGCATTTTTGAGTTGTTTTTGCGAAAATTCGGAAAAATCGCTCAATAGCCGTTTGTCCAGCGTTTCTTCGTCCAAAGCGGGTTTCATGTCAATATACAGTGTAACGGGCATTGTCATGTGCGTAGCCCTTGCCGACAGCCGCAACACGGCGGGTCCGCTTACACCGTCATGCGTGAACAACATTTCTCCGAATTCGGAAAACGTTTCATTCCCCGCCCGAATTCGTACCGTTACGTTTTTAAGCGCCACACCCGCCAGCGCGGATACGTCCTGTTTGGTTTTAAGCGGAACCAACGACGGCACGGTTTTGGTAACGGTATGTCCCAAACTACGGGCAAACGCATAGCCGTCGCCCGTACTGCCCGTAGACGGATAACTTCTGCCGCCCGTGGCAATCAGTATGCAATCGCATGCGTATTCTCCGCAATCGGATTGTACGCAAAACCCGTTCGCCGTTTTCTCGATTTTTTCCACCCGCTCGTTCCATCGGAATTGTACGCCGTTTGCTTGGGCGCGTGCATACAACGCGCGAATCACGTCGCTCGATTTGTCCGATTCGGGAAACACGCGGTTTCCCCGTTCCGTTTTGGTGGGAACGCCCCATGCGGCAAGCATGTCCCGCGTATCGGCAGACGTAAATCCGTAAATACTCGAATACAGAAATTTTCCGTTCCGTACCACGTTGCGCAAAAAATCTTCGGGCAGACAATCGTTGGTAACGTTGCACCTTCCCTTGCCCGTTATATACAGTTTTTTGCCCGCTTTCTCGTTGCGTTCCAGCACGGTCACACGGCAATTTTCGGTACTGCCTGCCGCCATCAGCCCCGCCGCACCCGCACCGATAATCACAACGTGATTGCGTTTATCCCAATCCGAAGAACAATCCGTCATCGCTTATTCCTTTCGGCTTTTCCGCTCGTCGGCGCAAAACGGTTGAACACGTCGGTATGTTGTAATCGCGCCAAACCGTCATAATCGTTGCGGTCGAGCCGTAAAGGCGTTACCGTAACAAATCCTTTTTTAATCAACTCCACGTCGCAATCGTCGGGATTGCCGTCATGCTCTACGGGTACGCCTTTCAGCCGTACGCCGCCGTCACGCTCTCCCGCCACAAATGTGTCGTTATACAAATTGATACCCGCTTTGGTAAAGCGTACACCCGCAAACGGCGCCCGAACGGGATAATTCACGTTGAGCACAGTGTCGGCAGACAGCGGCAAAGAGAGCAACGTATCCAGCATTTCGCAGAGCAGTTTTGCCGCCCGCGCGTAGTAAACCGAATCGGCGTTGTGATTGGACAAACTGATTGCAATGCCGCGCACGCCCAAATACGCCGCCTCCATCGCCGCCGACACCGTTCCGCTGTACATGATGTCCGACCCGAGATTCGACCCGTTATTGATTCCCGAAATCACCACGTCGGGCGGCGTGTCCAGCAAATGCAGAATGCCCAATTTCACGCAATCGGCAGGCGTTCCCGATACGGCATAGCCGATTTCCGTTTTGCGGTAAAACAAATCGGAATGTATGCTGATAGAATGACTGAACGCACTGCGTTCGCCGTCGGGCGCCACCACGACGCACTTGTGTATACTACGAAGGGCATCGTATAAAGCTACGATACCCTCCGCTTCGATTCCGTCGTCGTTTGCAATGAGAATTCTCATATGGGATGTACAGGCGAATCTTTCCCGTAAATCGTTTCGTCCACACCGTATTTTGCCGCTTTTCTTCTCTTGAAGAACGGCATGGCAAGTTGCGGGAAAAGCGCATACGTGAGCACGTCCTCTTCCTGCTCGATATACGGTTCGATTTCTTTGCGGAAATTATCCAACTCGGGAGAAATTCTGTCGGCGGGACGGCAGGTAATACGTTTTGCGTCGCCCACGATTTTTTTGATAACGTCCGCCTTGGGTTCCAGCGGCAGCTTGCCGTATTCACCCGTGAGCATGCCTTTTGTTTCTTTCGTCACCATTTTATAACGTTCGCCCGTAACCACGTTGAGAACGGCTTGCGTGCCCACAATCTGGCTGGAAGGCGTAACAAGCGGCGGATATCCCAAATCGGCACGCACGCGCGGCACTTCCTGCAATACGTCCAACAGCTTGTCGGACGCGCCCTGTTGTTTGAGCTGGCTGATTAAGTTGCTCAACATGCCGCCCGGCACCTGATAAATGAGCGCGTTCACGTCCACTTTGAGCACCTGCGAACTCAAAAATCCGTCGGCGGTAAGGCGTTCCGCCACTTTTTTGAAGTACACCGTCAGTTCGTTGAGCGCCGTAAGGTCGATTCCCGTATCGTAGGGCGTATCTTTAAGCGTTGCAACAAGCGGCTCGGTGGCAGGCTGACTGGTGCCGTTTCCGAGCGGAGAAAGCGCCGTATCCACAATGTCGCACCCCGCCTCGATTGCTTTCAGGTTGGTCATGTCGCCGATACCCGCGGTGTTGTGCGTGTGCAAGTGCAGGGGCACTTTAATCTTTTCTTTCAGTCGACTCACCAATTCGTAGGCAGTATACGGCAACAACAAATTCGCCATATCTTTAATACAAATAATGTCGGCGCCCATTTTTTCCAATTCTACGGCAAGATTCACAAAGTATTCCACCGTGTGCACTTCGCTCGTCGTATAACTGAATGCCGCCTCTACGGTGCCGCCGTACTTTTTGGTGCTCTCGATAGCCTGACGCATATTGCGCGGGTCGTTGAGCGCGTCGAAAATACGAATGATATCGATTCCGTTTTTTACCGACAGTTCACAGAACTTATCCACTACGTCGTCGGCATAATGCTTGTAACCCAAAAGGTTCTGTCCGCGCAACAGCATTTGCAGTTTGGAATGCGGCAACGCTTTGCGGAGTTTGCGCAAGCGTTCCCACGGGTCCTCGTTCAAATAGCGCAAGCACGAGTCGAACGTGGCGCCGCCCCAGGCTTCCAATGCGTAAAACCCCACTTTGTCGAGCTTATCGCATACGGGTAACATTTCTTCTATGGTCATGCGGGTCGCGGCTTGGGATTGGTGCGCGTCGCGCAGGATTGTTTCCATAATTTTGACTTTTGCCATACTTTTATCTCCTTATTGAAAACCGTTTACCAAGGAATCGCAAGCAATACGCCCGCGGCAACGGCACTGCCGATAACGCCTGCCACATTGGGTCCCATGGCGTGCATCAACAGATAATTGTCGGGGTCGTACTTCTGCCCTTCTTTCTGTGATACGCGCGCCGCCATAGGTACGGCGGAAACGCCCGCCGAACCGATTAGCGGGTTAATCTTGCCGCCCGAAATCACGTTCATGAGTTTCGCCACCAGAATGCCGCCCACGGTACCGAAGCAGAACGCCGTAAGACCGAGTGCAATAATCATCAGCGTTTCCAGTTTTAAGAACGTAGGTCCGATTGCCTTTGCGCCCACCATGAGTCCCAACAAAATAGTCACAATGTTAATCAGTTCGTTGCTCGCCGTTTTTGCAAGACGTTCGGTAACCGTACTTTCTTTCAAAAGATTCCCGAGCATCAGGCACCCCACAAGCGGCAATGCCTGCGGAAGAATGATTGCCACAAGACACACAACCAGAATCGGGAAAATAATCTTCTCTTTTTTGGAAACGGCACGAAGTTGCTCCATGCGGATACTGCGCTCCTTTTTCGTGGTTAAAAGTCGCATTAAAGGAGGTTGAATGGCAGGAATCAACGCCATGTAACTATATGCCGCTATCGCAATGGCAGGCAACAAATTGCCCACGTCGGGGAACAGCTTGCTCAACTGTTGGTTGAGATAAATGGCGGTAGGACCGTCCGCGCCGCCGATAATGGCAATAGCCGCCGCCGCCGCGCCCTTAAATCCGAGCAATATGGCGCCGAAAAAGGTAATAAAAATACCCAATTGCGCCCCCGCCCCGATTAACAAGCTTTTGGGGTTGGAAATAAGCGGACCGAAGTCGGTCATGGCGCCGATTCCCAGGAAAATGAGCGGCGGATAAATAACTTTATCCACGCCCTGATACAGATAGTAGAATAAGCCTCCCGTTTCGCCCGAAGGGAGCGTGTGATTCTCGGGAGAATATCCCTTGAAGAACAACACGTCCGACGCGCCGGGAATGTTCACCATCAGCATTCCGAACGCAATCGGCACCAACAAGAGCGGCTCGAATTTGCGCGCAATGGCAAGATAGAACAGTACGAAGGAAATGGCAATCATCACGTAATTCTGCCACGAACCCTGCGTAAAGCCAGTGCTCTGCCAAAGGCTTTTGAGCATATCGATTATGTTCATTCCTTTACTCCGTGTCAGCCGATAGTAGCGAGTCTTGCGCCCGTTTCTACCGTATCACCTTGTTTTACGGCGAACGTCACAACGCCCGCGGCGGGTGCAACGATGTCGTTTTCCATTTTCATGGCTTCCAACACGACCAATTTATCCCCTTTTTTCACCGCCGTTCCGTTCGCTACGGCAAGTTTGAGCACAAGTCCGGGCATGGGCGCGTTTACAGCCGTACCGCCTGCGGGAGCAGCCGCGGCAGGTGCGGGCGTCACGGGCGCCGCTACGGGTGCAGCCGAAGCAACGGGAGCGCCGCCTTCCGTTTCTTCCACTTCCACGGCATACGTCTTTCCGTTTACACTAACATTGAATTTGCGCATAATTCTCTTTTATCCTCCGAAAAAGATTTATTTTAATTTCGTAATACTTTTAATGCGGAACGGCGCCGAAACCGTTTCTTCCTCGCCCATGCAGGCAAGTGCCGCGGCAATCGCGGCAACGATTTCTTCTTCGTCGTTTCCGTCGGAAACAGTCCCCGAAGTTGCGGGCACGCTTTCCGTTTTCTCTTTTTTGCTTACTTTTACGCTGAATACAAGCTTAAAAAGCGTTAAAAGCCCTACGAGCACGGCAAGAACGGTAAACACAATCAAGATTCCGATTAAAGCAATAATTGCCGCTTTGCCGATAGGCATTTCAAACGCAAACAGAAATCCAAACAGTTTCATCGCTTACTCCTTGGAAAGATAGGTCTGCAACGCCGCCACCATATACGGACGCGAAAGCGCGGGTTCGATAACGTTGTCGAGATATCCTTTTTTCGCAACAACGGACGCCGACAGATTTTCTTCGGCATACGCCTCGGCAAGTTTTTTCTCCACCTGGTCTTTCTTTGCCGCTTTTGCGATTTCGTCTTTGTACAACAGCTGTGCCGCCGCTTGCCCGCCGATTACGCCGATTTTCGCGTCATCCCACGCCACGGTATAGTCTGCGGTACTCTTGGCGGCAAAAGCCATGTAGCCCGCCCCGATTGCATTGCCGTATATGAGCGCAAGTTTGGGAACGCAAATATTGTTATATGTGAACATCATATCCGAAATTTTGCGGATTGTATCCCCGTCCGTTTCCGCCGAAGTCGCAACGCCGTCGCAATTCACCAGATTGATAACGGGCAATGAGAACGATTCGCAGGTGTTGAGCAGTTCGGTCACTTTTCCCGCACCGTTTCCGGTCAGTTTGCCGTCGGTCACCACATATCCCACCGCAATTCCGCCCAAACGCGCAAATCCCGTTTTCACTTCTTCGGCATAGCCGTTTCGCACCGAAAATACGGTGTTCTTATCAAAAACTTCTTTGAGAATATCGTCCGACTTTTTGAGCGCCGCCGCTTTTGCCGTGCGGTTGGGGTCGTCTGCCGATTCGGCAACGGGCGAAACAATCATCGATAAAAACGTCGATATCGCCGCTTTCAATTCCTTTTCGTCTTTCACAACGTTGGTTACAACGTCGCTTTTCTGCGAAAGATAAGCACCCGTGCAAATTTTTGCGGGGTCGGCTTTGGTGTTTGCCGCCAAAATCAACGGACTGGACGACGCTATCTGCGCACCCGCATAGGCAATGCAAAGGTCGGTTACCGCGCAGAAATAACTCGAAAGTCCGAAATCCGAGCCTTTTACGGCAATCACCGTGGGCACCGAACCGTAAGCGTCCGAAAGCGCACGGAATATTTCGGCATATCCTTCCATGGCGTCGATACCTTCGCCGAAACGCGCGCCCGCCGTATCCAAAATTCCCACCACGGGCAATCCCGCCGCCGTTGCCGACGAAATCACTTTAACGATTTTTTTTGCGTTCGCCTTGCCGATACTGCCTTTGAGAACGGTCGGGTTGGTGGCGAACAGCCCCACCCGTATGTCAGAAATATGGGCAAAGCCGCCAACGACTCCCTCGCCCACAGCTTCGCCCAATTCCGTAGATACCGATATGAATTTGTCCGTTTCCACAAAAGACTGTTCGTCCGAAATCGCCGTAATGAGTTTCATAACCTCTTTCGACGCACTTTCCGCACTCTTTTTTAAGTTGGAAAACATTGCGTTACTCATGTATACTTGCCTCCGAAATGATAATCGGGTAAAAACCCAAAACTTCCACAATAATATTATAGCGCACCTAAAAGAAAAATACAAGCGTTTATGCCTGTATTTTTACAAAAATTCCATAATCATGTATATTTTATCATCTATACGTTTTTGAGATACTCCACTTCTTTGGGTTTGAGTTCTCTCCATTCGCCCCTGCTCAATCCGCCCAGTTTCAATTCGCCTATTCCCACACGTTTAAGAAAAATCACTTCGCGGTTGATTGTTTCAAACATTCTGCGCACCTGGCGGTTGCGTCCTTCGCTGATAACCACTTCCAAGCGGGTGATTTTGTCGTCGAATCCCAGTACCGAAATGCGGCAACGCTTGGTTTTCACTCCGTCCAAAATGACGCCCGCGCGCAATTTGTTGAGTTCGTCTTCGCTCACTTCGTTTTCGATTTTCGCTACGTACGTTTTGGTAATCTCGTTGCGCGGGTGCGTAATCCGATTGCAAAGGTCGCCGTCGGTGGTAAGCAACAACAGTCCTTCCGTTTCGTAATCCAGCCTGCCCACGGGAAAAATGCGCTTGTCGGAAAATTTGTTGCCCAGCAGCTCGAGCACCGTCTTTCTGCCCTTTTCGTCGCTCGTGGTGGTAATATATCCTTTCGGCTTGTTGAGCATAAGATAAATATGCTTGTGTATGGGCTGCGCCCGCTTGCCGTCAACGGTTACAAGGTCGTTTTCTTCCACCGTTGTGGCAAGATTGGTCACTTGTTTCCCGTTGATTTTCACGCGTCCGGCAAGAACAATCTGTTCACACCCTCTCCGACCCGCAAAGCCGCATTCGGCAAGATATTTATTGATTCGCAAAATGATTCGCTCGCTTTTCTTCTGATTTTACCAAGCGTCTACCAGGTCCTTCCACTTATCAACCACGCCGCGCTCGGCAACATCATATATAGTATATAATTTTCCGCCAAAAAGCAACTGATTTTCAAGATAAATCTCAAAATTCCCCGCTTCGGTATCTTTTTTGACGGGCGCCGCCAAATTTTCCACCGTATGCGTGGCAATGCGAACGCTGCTTTTCTCGTCCTCGCGCAAGGGATAGTAAAATTCTCCTTTCCCGCACACCTGCGCGTGCGCTCGCTTTCCGTCCGAAACGGGCACTTGTTCGCAAATCTTTTCTCCGTCCGCCACTTTGCAAAGCGAATATTCGGCAAACGCCTTGTCCATAAGCGCCGCGCATTCTTCGAACATCGGTCCGCAATCGAGCACAACGGCAATCACCCGCATGCCGTTTCTCGTTGCGCTCGATACAAGGCACCGCCCCGCTTTTTTGGTGAATCCCGTTTTTACCCCGTCGCCGCCCTCGTAGGTGGAAAGAATTTTGTTCTTATTCACGATAACGCGCGGGTAATTGCGTCCTTCCCACGGCATGGTGTGCCTTTTCGTTGCTACAATTTGCGCAAATACGGGATTGCGGAACGCATACGCGGCAATCAATGCCAAATCGTGCGCCGTAGTATAGTGATTGTCGTCGTGCAGTCCGTGCGGATTGACGAAATTACTGTTTCTCGCGCCCGCTTTTTTTGCCGTTTCGTTCATCATCGCGGCAAAATCTTCTATACTGCCGCCCACCGTTATGGCAAGCGCCTCGGCGCAATCGTTCCCCGACTGCAACATCAGCCCGTAAAGCAAATCGATAATTTTTACCTTTTCGCCTTTTTGCAGATAAATAGACGAGCCTTCCACGCCTACCGCTTTATCGGGAACCGCCACCGTGCGGTCGAGATTGTCGCAATGTTCGAGCACCGTTGCCGCCGTACAGATTTTGGTCGTGCTCGCCATAGGGCGCGCCTGCTCTTCGTTCTTTCCGTATAATAACCTTCCCGTGCTTCCTTCCACCACCGCCATGCACCGCGCGCACGTGTTTGCCGCCGACGCGGGCGTAGTCGCCGCGCCCGCCGATTGCATCACGGGCAACAGCAACAGCGTCGCCAACAATAAAAGAAAGCAGAAGATTGCCGTTTGCGACTGTTTCATTTTTTCGCCTTCGTGTTGCTACCCGTGTCGAGCACGCTGTCCAAAACGTCGGGAATCAGATTGAGAATCTTGTCAAACGGATTCTTATCGTCCATTTTGATGATTTTCACGCTCTTCCCGTCGCTTACCAAAAAGCCGATGGGCGCCACCGATACCGCCGCGCCGCTACCGCCCGCAAAGGGATATTCGTTCAGATTCTGTTGCACCATGTCGCTGTATTCGCCGCCGCCCGTAAGAAATCCCATGGTCACTTTGGAAAGCGGAATAATACTTACGCCGTCCTCCGTGCGCACCGGATTGCCCACAACCGTGTCGGCGTCCACAAGCGTGCGGATTTTGGTGAACGCATTGTCCATAACCCGTTCGATGGGGTGTTCGTTGTTTTGTACTATCATACGCTTGCTACCTCCTGATTGTTGCGCGCCTTTTTCTTCGCGCCATTCTGTATATAACCCATTATAATATCTGCAATGGATATGGATATTATGCCTATAAAGTCGGTTTGCAACACGTCGTTATTGTATACGGGCGTAAACGATTCGGTAATCTGCACACTGTATCGGCATTTTATGGGTGCCAACGTTGCGTAAAACAAAACCCGCAACGCTTGCATCAGCGCAACGGTAAAAAATGCGTCGTTCGTTTTCCCCGCAATAAAATGCGCCGATATCTTTTCCACCAGCATGTTTTTCAGCGCAGGGTGTTTCATCATGGCGGCAACCGATTTTTTATCGGTCGGGTCTGTGTTCAAATGGATTTTATCCGATTTTCCCTTGCGGTCGATTACCAGGTTGTTGTGCCGCGTGCTTTCGTGCTCGAAATGTACGCCCGCCATAAATACGCGGATTCCGAAAAAATAGATTTTGATAAACCCGTCGTTTCCGAACAAATTGAGATAAAAATGCATGCCCACCCGTAAAGGCGTCGCAAGCAAACTCAATAAAAGTATCAGAATAATCAAAAAGACCAACATGCCGTTAGTCTTTTCGTATCGAAGGGTCTTTATTCTTTTTCCGTTTTCGCGCAGTCGTCAGCCGATTTTCTGTAAGTCGGTTTCCGCCTCCAAAAACTCGGGCATCTCTTCTTCGGGCAACTCGAACTCGTTATATAGACTCACTTCTTCGGGTTGCGCTTTGTTCCCTTCTTCCAGCACCTTGATACTCGCCAAAAGCTGTTCGTAGTCGGGCAACTGTTCTATGCTCTCAATCTGAAAGCGTTTCAAAAACGCGTCGGTAGTGCCGAATAAAAGCGGTTTGCCCACCACGTCTTTGCGCCCTACCACTTCAATCAGATTGTGCTTTAATAACACCTGTATGGCGTAGTCGCAGTTCACACCCCGAATCTGTTCGATTTCCAAACGGGTTACGGGCTGTTTGTAGGCAATAATCGCCACCGTTTCCAACGTAGCGTTACTCAATTCCTTTTCTTTAATCGGATTCAATACGCACGCAATCGTGTCGGCATAAGCGGGATTCGACCCGAATTGCACCTTTCCGTTGTAACTCATCAGATGAATGCCGCACTTGCCGCTGTACTTCTTTTTGAGTCGGTTAATCGATTGTTTTACTTCGCTGTTTTGTAGTTCGAGTAAATCGACGATATCGGAAATGCCGATTCCGTCGCCCGATACAAACAATAACGATTCGATAATTTCGTCAAGCTGTTCGATTTCCATGTTCCGTTCTTCCTTTGCGTATGCCGTCAGGCAACTTTTTTAAGCAGAATCTCGCCGAATATTTCCCGCTGTTCCGCCGTAACGAATTGCAGTTTCAAAAGTTCCAATAAAGCCTGAAATGTGGTAATGATTTCGCTTTTGGAATAATCGTCCTCGAATAATTCGTCAAACCGCGCCGTGTCGCGCAATAACATAAAATCTTTGATATGCGACATCTTTTCGGCAACGGTAAATCGGTCGAGCGTGATATGACGTTCCTTTTGCGTGATACTCCGTTTCTCCATTTTCAGAAACATTTTCCGCAACGCTTTCATCAGCCCGTCCATCGTCATGTCTTTGAGCACAAACCGCGGCTCGCCCACCGTCGGGTCGGGCGCCCGATAATGAATCCCCACGGTTTCCTGCTCTTTCATCTTCTCGCATGCCTCTTTGTACAGCTTGTACTCTTCCAGACGTTGTATCAGTTGTTTTTGCGGGTCCTCTTCTTCGGGCACTTCTTCTTTGGGCTTGGGCAACAACGACTTGGATTTGATTTCTATCAGCCATGCCGCCATTTCAATAAATTCGGACGCATTTTCCAAATCCACGTCTTTGATTTCGTTTATGTACTCCAAATATTGTTCGGTAATCTGCGATACGAAAATATCCTGTATCTGAATTTTTGCCTGCTTAATCAAATGCAACAACAAATCAAGCGGACCTTCGAATTGGTCCAACTTGATTTTATACGAAGTTTCGTCATATTCTGCGGGCGGCGGCATATCGGTAGGGGCGTCTTGCACCTGTTGCATCACCGTCTGCTCGCCCGTTTCGTTAGTTTGTCGATTCTCTTCCATGTATCACCTAAAAGAACAGCCACCAGAATTTTCCGAACAACCACCAAACGCCTTCTCTGCAATAATAGATGTATGCGCCCAAAGGGTCGCACCAAATGGGAACGTACGCCACGCGGCGGATAATATCCACAATAATCCCCACGCCCACCAACGCCAGTAAAATGTATTGCCCGTACTTGCGGAAAAATTGCGCCACTCGGTTATTGTAACGGGTAAACGCCTCGATTACGCGAAATCCGTCCAGCGGATACAGCGGCAACAAATTAAAAAAGAACAAACTCAAATTGACGATTACCATATAGGTAAAAAACAGACGGAAATATCCCAACACCGTAACGGCGCCCGGGAATTTCACTTGCAGCCAACTGAAAAACGCCATAAGCCCGAACGATAAAAATGCCAGAATAAAATTGACGGTAACGCCCGCAATCGCCACGGTGAAAATCCCGCGTTTCTGATGTCGGAAATTAAACGGGTTTACGGGCACGGGTTTGGCATAGCCGAACCCCACCGTCATCAGCATAAAAAAGCCGATAATATCGAAATGCGCCAACGGATTGGGCGTGAGCCTGCCGTTCACCTTGGCGGTGGCGTCGCCGTTCCAGAGCGCCACATATCCGTGCGCCAGTTCATGCAACACCATGGATATAACAATCACCATGGCAAACAGTATAATTCCGATAATGTTGTCGTGAAAATACAGCAATTATTCAACTCCCAGCCGCGCGGGAATCACTTCACGCGCAAGCATATCCTCGTAACTTTGCGGTTTTACTATGTACTCGCTCTCCCCGCGGTTTACGAGTACCACGGGCGGTACGGGATTTCTGTTGTAATTGCTCGCCATGGAATAATGATATGCGCCTGTGGTGAAAACGGCGAGTAAATCTCCCGATTTTGCTTTCGGCAGACAAATATTTTCAATCAGCATATCGCCGCTTTCGCAACACTTGCCCGCTACCGTCACCGTTTCACACGGCGCGTCGAGCGCACGGTTGGCAAGAACGGCGTCATACTTACTTTGGTAAAGAGCATAGCGCGGATTCTCGAACATGCCGCCGTCTACGGCTATGTACTTTTTGATTCCTTCTATCTCTTTGATTGCACCCACGGTATACAATGTGATTCCCGCTTCTCCCACAATCGAACGCCCCGGTTCGAGAATCAGTTTGGGTGCGTCGATTCGCTTTTCGCGCACGCATTCCGATAGTTTCTCTACAATCGCGTCCACGTATTCCCACGGCTGCAACGGTTTGTCCTCGGCGGTATACGTCACGCCGTACCCCCCGCCCATGTTCAGCTCGCGCACCTTGATTCCGCATTGCGCCGCTTGAACGATGAAATCGGTCATTTTATCCACGGCAAGCGCAAACGGTTTCAACTCGAAAATCTGCGACCCGATATGGCAATGCAATCCCAAAAAATCGAGATTTTCTTTTTTCGCAATCGTTTGTAAAACGTTCAGCGCCGCGCCGTCGGCAATCGAAAACCCGAATTTGCTGTCGGGACGCGTCGTTTGAATAAATCGGTGCGTGTGCGCGTCGATTCCCGGATTCACGCGTACCAAAACGCCTTGCTTTTTGTTCTGTTTGCGTGCGATTTCGTCCAATAAGTCGATTTCGTAAAACGAATCGGTCACAACGGCATGCACGCCTTCCCGCACGGCAAATTCCAGTTCTGCCGCCGATTTGTTGTTTCCGTGAAAATACATTTCGGACGCAGGCATGCCCGCTTTCCGTGCGGTATACAACTCCCCGCCCGATACGACGTCGGCACCCAATCCTTCGCTGTACACAATGGGATATATCGCCAAAGAAGAAAACGCTTTGGAAGCATACACGATTTTCGAGTTCGGATACTTTTCCGCCAACAAACGGGTATACCCGCGACACACCGAACGGATATATTCCTCGTCCAAAACGTACAAAGGCGTGCCGAAACGTGCGGCAAGTTCCACGCAGTCTGCGCCGCCGATTTCAAGATGTCCGTTTTCTTTGATTTTGAGTGTTTCGCGTGCCTTCATATCCTGTGCCCTTCAAAAAATTGCGGAATAGTATAATCATAGCATTTTTTGCCGTATAAGTCAATCGTTTGGGCGTCTTTGAAATTCACGCGTATTCCCCCTTTGCGTCGAAAGTTGACGGATTTCGCAAACGCAAAAAGCCGGCGGCATGCGTCGGCTTTTCTCCGTTCGTTTCTTTTCGCTTCTTTATAATTTACCGGATAATTTACCAGTTGGCTATAAATTCGTCAACCAAGTCGATATAGGTGGATTTTTTGATATCTCTGTCGCTCACAAGATTTACCGACGCCACCGTTTCGTTTCCGCATTTAACGGACAGCGTGCCGATTACGTCCCCCGAACGAACGGGCGCGCAAAGATGAAGCGTTTCCACCGCGTACTCGAAGGTGCGGTCGTCCCCTTTCTTAACAAACAGAAAACAATCTTTTTCGGGAACGGCTTTTATCGTCTTTTCTTTGCCGCCTGTTACTTCGTAGTCGCCTTCCAGCGGTACGCCGCCCGTCACCATACGACGCGTTTCATAATTGGCAAATCCGTAATTGAACAATGCGGCGTTTTGCGCGTTGCGCACTTTGGAAGATTCGGCGCCGCAAACAACGCTAATCAGCCGCGTTTCGCCCCGTTTTGCGGTTGCGGATAAGCAATATTTCGCCTCGTTGGTAAAGCCCGTTTTTCCGCCGTCGCACCCTTCGTAAGCGCGAATCAGTTTGTTGGTGTTGGCAAGTTGGGTCACTCTTCCGCTCGGGTGCGCAAAATCGAACATCCAGATTTTTGCGTAATCGTAAAACTGTACATGACGCAACAGCGCGCGCGTCATAACCGCCACGTCGCGGGCGCAACAATATTGTTCCCCGCCGGGAAGCCCCGTGCAATTACAAAATTGCGTATTGTCCATTCCCAAGGCGTGCGCTTTTTCGTTCATTTTAAGCACGAAACCGTCTACGCTGCCCGCAATGTGTTCGGCAAGCGCAACGCACGAATCGTTTGCCGACCCCACAACAATGCTCTTTATCAACTCGTTCACCGCATAATCGCTATGCGCGTCCAAAAATGCCTGCGAACCGCCCATGGACGCCGCGTTTTCACTCACGCGTATCATATCGTCCGTGTGCAGACGTCCCGCGTCGATTTCTTCAAACGTCAATAAGAGCGTCATGATTTTCACCATGCTGGCAATCGGCATGCGTTCCGTTTCGTTCTGGGTAAACACCACCGTGCCCGTATCGTAGTCCATCAAAACGGCGGATTTGGCGTTCACGTGAATCCCCGTCTGTTCCGTCGCCTGCGCGTTTGCCGCAACCATTCCGCCGCAAATCGCCGAAAAAGCCAAACAGAGGGCAACCGACATCATCAATAATTTTTTCATACGTATTTTTCCTCCGATAGTACTAATATGAAAATATCCCTATAAAATTATTCCCAAAGTAAGAAAATAGGATAAAATAGTACATAAAATGGTTTGTATGATAAGCATAATACACGGTAAAATCATTCTTTGTGCAAACAATGCAAACGTGTTTCCGCACCCCGAGCCGTATAGCCGCGCGTCCCGCGCCCGATTGAATGCGGCAACCGTCACTATCGCAAATATAAACATGGATATCAGATAGCACGGCAACAAACAAGCAAGCACAAAGGGCAAAACGGATAATTTCAAAAACATAAAATACAGACAAACGTGTAACGCAAAAAGATAAGAGCGGAAAAACAAAATGGCAAAACACAGATACGAAGTCAAAAAATGTGCCGAACATAATACCAGTAAAGCCAACACCAACAGATAGGTAATCATATTCACGAAAAAATACCCGAATATGCTTTTCTTTCCCGCAATATACATAAATACGTTCGGTTGGTGATGATACAGATATTCCCCCGCGTCATACACCGAAAACGCGCCGCGTATGCCCAAAATCAATCCCAATAGATTGACTGCCGCAATCACAATCAGTTTGACGCGGTTATTGCGTACAAAATCACGGAAATCGAAAATCAGATTGTAAACATTAAAGCGTATCATACCATATACTTACGACACGCTTTGTCAAATTATGACACAATTTCCTATATTATGTCACGCATACTACCTAATTTTCCAACATCCAGTCGGCATAAATCCCGTATCCTTTTGTCGGGTCCGAAATAAATACGTGCGTTATCGCCCCTATGAGTTTACCGTTTTGCAAAATGGGACTCCCGCTCATTCCCTGTACGATTCCGCCCGTAATGCCGATTAACCGCTTATCGGTAACGCGCACAATCATGCTTTTATCGGACGCACTGTTCTGTGCGGCTGTTTTGATAATTTCTATGCCGTATTCTTCCGTTTTGTCGCCGATTGTCGCCAAAATCGTCGCCTTTCCCACCGCAATGCTTTTGCGGTGCGCCACTTCTATCAATTCCCCGCCCTTAAAATCATCGAATTTTCCGTACACGCCGCTCTGACAGTTTTTGTATAGCGACCCGTTTGCCGTAGAACTCGCAAAAGCGCCTTTCAATTCACCCGCTTTGCCGCGCAGTCCTTTGTTTACCCCCATGATTTTACAAACGAACGACGCTCCGTCCGATAACGGAACGGGTCCGCCGCTTTCCAATCCAATCGGATGTCCCAAACATCCGAACGAACCGTCCTGTTTTACATACGTTACCGTTCCCACACCCGCCACGTTTTCGCGGATTTGCAACCCCAAACGTTTTTCGCCCGTCAAATCTTCTTTTATAAGGCTGACGTCCATTTCCAGAACCGAAGTCCCCCTGCGCACGCGCACCTGCGCCGTCATATCCGGTACTTCGGAAAGCACGGCACGAATATCTTCGGCGGTGTTCACTGCCGTACCGTTTATATTTTCTATAATGTCGCCGCTCATAAACGGCGTTTTCACCAAAACGTTACCCAATTCCGTTTCCACGGGCGCCGCGCCCACAACGATTACCCCTTTGGGCTTTATCACCAATCCGATGGGAAACCCGCCCGCATACACGTACGCACACGGCTCATTTCCGAATGTTTGCCGCACCCCCGCAGGCATACTCTGAAAAAACAACACGAGTAGCAAGCAAAAAGCGATGATTGTATATTTTTTGCGCCCCGATACGTACATCATGCTATTTAGTGTGGCAAACTCCGCAAACGAATATGCCATAAAAACAGCCTTCCCCAAAAGGAAAAGACTGTCAAAATGCTGCCGTTCGTGCGTTTTTCAATTCATTTTATCCGCGCGGATTCGATTCCGCTCTATTTCGCCAACGAGGCTTTGTATTCGTCACTCCAACGTTTCATCGTCTGCGCGTTGGTATCCGATTGTTCGCTGATTCCCTTACTTCCCGAAAGACGCGAAATCTCATCAATCATGCCCTTGCCGTCAAGCGGCACCACGTTCGTCACGGTATTATTTTCTTCCGACCGCTTGTAAATAAAGAAATGCGCGTCCGCCATTGAAGCAATTTGGGGTAAGTGTGTCACGCATAGCACCTGATGTTCGCGTGAAAGCATGGCAAGTTTCTTCGCAACCACCCGCCCCGTAATACCGCTGATTCCCGCGTCTATCTCGTCGAAAATCATCGTGGGAATATCGTCCGATTGATTGGAAATCACTTTAAGCGCCAACATAAAGCGCGACATCTCGCCGCCCGATATGATTTTTACAAGCGGCTTTAAGGGTTGTCCCGCATTGGGCGAAAGATAAAATTCGGCGGTGTCGGCGCCGTTTTGCCCGAACTTCCCTTCAAACTCGCTACGTGCGGGGAATTCGGATACAACCACCCGAAAATCGGAATTTTCCATACCCAATTCGTTCAGTTCTTTTTTGATTTTTCGGGCAAATTCTTCTGCGCCGCGCGTGCGCTTATCATGCACGCTTTGTGCCAGAACATAGAGTCTGTCGGTAAGCTCCTTTTTTTCGCGCGTGAGTGCCTCGTAGTGTTCGTCGGCGTTTTCCAAAAACTCCAACCGCGCCTGCGCTTTTTCCCGAAAGACGTTCATTGCGGAAAAATTGCCGTATTTGCGTTTGAGCGAACGAATAAAATCCAGCCGTTTTTCCAGCTCGTCCAACTCGTTCATATCAAAATGCAACCCTTCCGATTCGTCGCGTAGCACTTCGCAAACGTCGCTCAATTCTATCGAAACCGCATGCAGCCGCTCATATAATTCCGCATATGTACTTTTTATGGAAGAAATACTCCCTATTTCTCTCTGCGCTTGCGAAACAAGTTCGCTTGCCGCTCCTTCGTCCTGTTCGTTCAGCACCTGCAAAGACTGTCCGAGCGCTGCATAGATTCTTTCCGCCGACGTAATCAGATTGCGTCGCTCGTTCAACTCGTCCTCTTCGCTTTCGTACGTCTTCGCGTCGTTTATCTCGTCAATCTGAAACCGCAACAAATCGATTTCGCGAATGCGTTCCGCCCCGTCGCCTATTTTGCCGAGCGCCGCAACCGTTTCTCGGTAGCGGGCGTATGCGTCGGCATATTCCTTCTTTTCCGCCTTGCAATCGTTTCGGATATAATAGTCGAGAATCCGCAAATGTTCGCCCGTTCGAATCAGCGACTGGTACTCGTTCTGCCCGTAAATATCCACAAGCGTTGCCGTAAGCGCGCGCAACATGCTCATGGTAGCCGCCCTGCCGTTGATTCGTATTTCATTCTTTCCGTCGGCAAAAAAACGACGCGTCACAATAATCTGGTCGTCCTCGTCGAGTCCCAGTTCGTTCATAACGTCGCGCGCACGCACCGTTGCGTCGAATACGCCTTCCACGTATCCGCTTTCCGTTCCGTAGCGCAAAAGCGACTTATCGTAGCGCGCACCCAATAACAACATCAGTCCGTCCACAATAATGGATTTGCCCGCGCCCGTTTCGCCGCTCAAAATATTCAATTGTCCGCACGGAGATAGCTCCATATTTTCAATAAGAGCTAAATTGTGCACCGCAAGTCTTGTCAACATATTACTGTTCCAAAAGCGTCGACAGCGATTCGCCGATTTGTTGCGCCACGCTTTCGCTCGTCGTTACCGCCATAACGGTATCGTCGCCTGCCACACACCCGAGTATGTCGGGATTTTCCAACCTGTCGAGCATCATGCCCGCAATGTTCGCACTGCCCGACATGGTTTTAATCACGATAATATTGCCCGCATGCACAATGGAAATCACGGCATGCTTGAAAATATTCACCAACTTTCCGGGCACGCTCCTATCGCCCGACTCGCGTACGTATTTCTGCCGCTTACCGTCAAACGACACTTTAACAAGCCCCAACTCCTTGATGTCGCGCGAAATGGTAGCCTGCGTGGCATTGAAACCCGCCTCTTTAAGCAGACGCGCCAAATCGTCCTGCGTTTCCACGGGACTCTCGGCAATCAGTTCCAATATCTTCATTTGTCTGGCGCTTCTCGCCATACGCTACACCCCCTCTCCCGAAGTGATACTCCACGTGTTGAGCTTGCGTAAAAGCCGCTCGTAAAAATTATGATTGCGTAACCGCACAAATAGCGCGCGTTTTTGCGCTTTCCCTATATGTATTGTCTGCCGTTCGGGCAACATACACACGTTTTTTCCGTCCGCAATCACCATCGCGTCGTCGGCGCGCGCCACCAGGGTAATGCCGATTTGCTCGTCGTCGCCGATTACAATAGGACGGGAATGCATGGAATGCGAATTGACGGGTGTCAGCGAAAATACGTTCGCCGTAGGACTGATTACGGGACCGCCCGCCGACAACGAATATGCCGTCGACCCCGTGGGAGTGCATACGATAAACCCGTCGCAGTTGTGCCTGTCTACGGGCGCACCGCCTATATCCACTTTAAGCACAATCATTTTGGATACGTTCCGTCGCGCAATCACGATTTCGTTGAGCGCGTAATACCGTTTGTCGTCCAAAACGGCGCACAACATGGCTCTGCGCTCTATCGAGTAATTCCCCGCCGCGATTTCCCGCGCCAGGGCGGTAAAATCGTCCGGTTCCGCTTCGGTTAAAAATCCCACCGTTCCCAGATTGACGCCCAAAATAGGTATCCCTTTTACGGCGCATTTTTTTGCCACGCTCAAAATCGTGCCGTCCCCGCCAATCACCAACAGCATGTCCAACTCGCCCATGTCGGCGTCGGTATATACGCCGTCGCAAGATACTTTCCCGCAAAGTCCTTCGGCAACGGTGCATAAAATACCGTTTTCCGAAAAACTCCGAACCAAACGGGACGTCACCGACAAATCCTTGTCTTTATAGATATTGGCGTAAATTCCCACTTTCATATTTCTATTATATATGAAAATTTATAAATATTCAAGTTTATTGCATAAAATTATCCGAAGATTTTATAATGTTTTCGATTCCTTCCTTGCAAATCCCCGCATTTTCCAACGAATGCGCAATCGAATAGTCCTCCAAAAACGCATCGGGGTATCCAATGCAGCGCACGGTCGCCCGCAATCCTTTTGTATTCAGATAGGAAAGTACGGCTTGCCCCACACCCCCCGAAAGCGCGCCGTCCTCTACGGTAATCAGCAGATTCCCGTCCGCGTTCAGTTCGTCCAGCAACGCCGTGTCCGGCGGCTTGATAAAACGCGCATATATAATATTTGCGTTTTCCACCTGTTCCGCAGCCTGTAACGCTCGCCCGCCCACGGCTATCACGTATACGCGCGAACTCGTTTTCCGCACGGTTTCCCACTTGCCGTATTCGATTTCGGTGCACGTATATTCGGCGGCGTAACTTTTGGGATACCGTATGGCAAGCGGACCATCGAAGTCGAGCGACCAAATAAGCATTTTACGCAACTCGTTTCCGTCTCGCGGCGTCAAAACCGTAATTTCGGGAATCATGGAAAGATAGGCAATGTCGTAAATTCCCTGATGCGTCACACCGTCGTCCCCTACGGCGCCCGCGCGGTCGATTAAAAACCGTACGCCCAGTTTGTTCAAACATACGTCGTGTAATACCTGGTCGAATCCGCGTTGCAAAAAAGTGGAGTACACCGCAAAATACGGTTTCAACCCGCCCGCCGCAAGCCCCGCGGCAAGCGTAACGGCATGTTGTTCGGCAATTCCCACGTCGAAACAACGGTTGGGACATTGTTTTTCGAACGCACATAATCCCGTGCCGTCCGCCATGGCGGCAGTTATCGCCACAACTTTTTCGTCCCGTTTTCCTTCTTCGCATAAAAATTGCGAAACCACCGCCGAAAACTTTTTTTCTCCGCTTGCGCCCACGGGACCGATTCCGTGGAATTTGGACGGGTCGGACTGCGCCACGGGGTCGCCCTTTCCCTTTTCGGTAACAATATGCAACAAAACGGGACCCTTTTCGTTTTTCACCTGACGAAGCACCGAAACCAAATTGAGCAAATCGTGCCCGTCAATCGGACCGTAGTATTTTATCCCCATTTGCTCGAACATTTTGTCGGTCTGTAATAACGATTTGAGCGCGTCTTTTGTCTTATCCAGCGATTTGTAAATGTGTTCGCCGAATAACGGAATCCCCAGCACGCCCTTCTTTACCGTGTGTTTAAGGCGGGAATATCGCTTGCTCAACCGCAAGCGCGAAAGATACACGCTCATGGCGCCCACATTCTCGGAAATCGACATCTTGTTATCGTTCAGTACAATAATCATTTTAGCACGCGCCGCGCCTATATCGTTCAGCGCCTCGAACGCCATGCCGCCCGTAAACGCGCCGTCGCCGATAACGCTCACCACATGATACGACTCGCCCGCCAAATCGCGCGCACGCGCATACCCCAGCCCCACCGAAAGAGAAGTGGAACTGTGCCCCATGGAAAACGCGTCGTATTCGCTTTCGGTCATGCGCGGAAATCCCGAAATCCCCCCGTTTTTCCGCAACATCGAGAACTTGTCGGCTCGCCCCGTAATAATCTTATGCGCATACGCCTGGTGTCCCACGTCCCATAAAATTTTATCGGACGGACAATCGAATACATAATGCAGCGCAACGGCAAGTTCGACGGCTCCCAAACTGGACGCCAGATGCCCGCCCGTGTTGCGTACCGAACCCATGATAAAATCCCGCAAATACTCGCAGTATTCGGTTAATTTGCGATAATTGAGCTTTTTCAACTCCTGCGGACTATTCACTTGTCCGATTGTTTCGTCCAATCCGTTACGCTTCCCGTTCCATAAAATTAGCGGTTAGTTCTGTCAAAAATTCGGCGTTCTCCACCGTCGCCAGTATTTCGAGCGCCTCCACCGTTTTGCTTTTCAGCGCCGCCGCCGTCCCTTCTTCTCCGTGCGCCTGTAAATAGGTGATTTTTCCTTCGTCCTCGCCGCCCTTGTCGAGTAGGTCGTCACGAAGCTGAAAGCAGTAACCGAACAACTCGCCGAATTTTTCTATCTTTTCCGCGTTTTCGCGCGAAGTATTCGCTATCAGCGCGCCCGCTTTCAATGCCGCCCGAATCAACGCACCCGTCTTGTGCGAATAGATGTAGTCGATAGATTGTTCGCTTTCGGCTGCCAGTTCGCACGCCTGACCGCCCACCATACCGTTTCCGCCCGCCGCCGCGGCAATAGCGATTCCCGCCCGCACGTAATTTTCCTGCCTGTCACGGAGCGCAATCGCACTGAATATCAGTTCGTACGCAAGATTGAGCAACGTATCGCCCGCAAGAACAGCCGCCGCCTCCCCGAACTTTTTGTGGCAGGTGGGTTGCCCTCTCCGAAAATCGTCGTTGTCCATGCACGGCAAATCGTCGTGTATCAAAGAATAGGTGTGAATGCACTCGATTGCCAAAGCAAAATTCACCGCCGACGCATCCACCACGCCGCCGAACATGCGCACCGCCTCCAATAAAAGAAGGGGACGCAACCGCTTTCCGCCGCTCAATAAACCGTACGACACCGCATTATACAGCATTTCGGGATACGTAACCAATTCGCTTGCGAACTGACGCAGATATCCCTCGAATTCGTTTAATCGTTTAGAGTATTCTTCGGTAAAGTTCAATCCGCTCCGCCTCCGTCGTTTTTCAGCATGTCGTTCAATTCGCCGCGTATCACTTCTATTCTTCCCTTACTCTCGTTCAGACTATCCATACATTCGCGAATGAGTTTCACGCCTTCTTCGTACAGACGCACTGCATCGTCGAGCGCAAGGTCCTTGTCGTCCAACTTGTCCGCCGTTTCTTCCAACGCTTTGAGTTTTTCTTCCAGTTTCATCGCTCTCTCCTTTTTTTGCCCGTAACCGTTGCAAAAAGCGTGCCTTCGGCTGTAAGTGCCTCTATTGCGTCGCCCGCCCGCGTGTTGTCAAACGTCACGTTTCCGCTCTTTCCCCGCAATCGCGCGTATCCCATTGATAGAATGCGCAACGGGTTTCCCGCGTCCAGTCGGGCAATCGCCGCCGCCGTCCGTTCGCGCAATCCGCTCTGCTTTTCTTCGGTCGACGCAGTGATTCGCTCGCCCGCAACAACCGCCGCCAACCGCAACGCGCCGTATTTTTCGCGCACGCCGCCGTCTATCCGCACCGCCGTGTCCCGCACGCGCATGCGCACCCGTTCCGACTTCAACTCGCTTTTATACGTAAGATTCGCCGCCGAACGGTATAATCGGTTGATTTTGCGCGTAAGCAAACTTTGGGCGTTCCGTTCGATTCGCGCCACGCAGTCGGAAAATCGGGCAAAAAATTCTTCATTCCGCCTGCTGATGTATTCTCCCGCCATGCTGGGCGTACCCGCCCGCACCGACGCCGCAAAATCGCATAGCGTGAAATCGGTTTCGTGCCCCACCGCGGAAATAACGGGCACGGAACATGCCGCCACCGCGCGCACCAGCGTTTCGTCGTTAAATACGCTTAAATCGTCGTTGCTGCCGCCGCCGCGTGCGATAACGATTGCATCGTACGATAGCTTTTCCGCCTGCCGAAGTCCCGAAACAATATCGGACACGGCAAATCGTCCCTGCACGGCGGAAGGATACAGCATAATGTCGGTAAATTCCCGCTTTCGGTGCACCGTCCGAATAAAATCGTGAATCACCGCACCCGTTTCGGCGGTAATCACGGCAATGCGGCGTATGGGCGACGCAATCTCCCGCTTACGGTCGAACAGCCCTTCCAGCCGCAATCTGTCGCGCAGAGCGTTAAACTCCGCCAAAAGATTGCCCTTGCCCGTCTTACGCACGCTTTTGAATACGAACGAAATTTTGCCGCTCCGCTCGTAAAACCGCACGCTGCCGAATAGGCGTACCGTATCGCCCGCCTGTAAAATCTCGGTAATGCCGAAGCATACGCATTGCAACAAACTGTCGTTCTCACGCAATACAAGAAACGTGTTGCCCGCCGTCTGCTTGAATTCGTAAACTTCGCCTTCCACGTTCAGGTCGTGTAAAACAAGCTCATCTTCGAAAACGCCCTTAATATACGCATTGAGTTGTTGTACCGAAAGCGTCCGTTCACGCATGTTGTTCCGCCGCCGTCACGGTGTTCGATAGCAACATGGCAATGGTCATCGGTCCCACGCCTCCGGGCACGGGCGTAATAAACGACGCAATGTCCGCCGCTTGCTCGAACGCAACGTCGCCGTACAATTTGCCGTCTACGCGATTCATGCCCACGTCTATCACCACGGCGTCCGGCTTTATCATATCACCCGTTATAAACTCTTTTTTGCCCACGGCAACCACCAAAATGTCCGCCTGCCTCGTAATGCTTTTCAAATCGGCGGTTTTGGAATGCGCAACCGTAACGGTAGCGTCGTTTTGCAATAAGAGCATTGCCATGGGTTTGCCCACAATGTTACTGCGTCCCACCACTACGGCGTGCTTGCCCGCAATCCTTACGCCCGTGGATTTTATCAGTTCTATGCACCCTTGCGGCGTGCATGCGGCAAGACAGCCGTTTCCCAATAAAAGATTGCCCGCATTCACCGCATGAAATCCGTCCACGTCTTTTCGGGGCGAAATATGCGAAAGCACCCGCTTTTCGTCCATGTGTTCGGGCAACGGTAATTGCACCAAAATGCCGTCGGTATGCTTGTCGGCGTTCAGTTGCTCAATCAGTTCCGTCACTTTACATTCGGGCGTATCGGCGGGAAGATGATACGCCGACGACACGATTCCCGCCTCTTCGCAGGCGGTCACTTTATTGCGCACGTAAATCTTACTGGCTGGATTCTCGCCCACTAAAATCACGGCAAGCCCCACTTTTCTGCCCGCCGTCGCGGCAAACGTCGCCGCACGCTCTTTCAACTCGGCGCGTACCTTTGCCGCAATCGCTTTTCCGTCAATCGTCGTCGCCTTCATTTTGCCGCTCCTCCCGCAGTTCGTCCTTATGTACGATTACCGACGCCAAAATTCCGTTCACGAAAGAAGTGCTCTTTTCGGTGGAATAGGTGCGGCACAGTTCCAGCGCCTCGTTCACCGCTACCTTTTCGGGCACGTCCATATCCAAAAGAATTTCGCACGTCGCAATCATCATTGCCGCCAAATCGGTTTTGTAAATCCGTTCAAACGCAAAATCTTTGGCATAGCGCGCTATAACGGTTTTCAAAAATTCGTAATTTTCAATCACGGCGTCGTATAACGCGCTCGTAAAAGAAACGTCCGCCGCGTCCGCGTCGGCGCACAAAAGTTCTTTGGTAAATTCGTTGCGTTCTCCCGTCTGTAAAAACTCGTATACAAGACGGAATGCGTTTTCTCTTGCTGTTTTTCTGCTCATAAGTCCTCTTAAAAAAGAACAATTATAGGTCTTTACGGGTAAAGACCTATAATTGTGTTACAGCGGTTTTTATTCGTTGCTATTCGGCATGGTTAAACCCAATATGTTCACGTTCACAACGCCCACTTTGTACTTGCTCATCGTTTCCACGCTGCGCTTTACGTTCTCTTGCACGCGGAACGCAACGTCCGAGCAACTTACTCCGAATTCTACGTTGATGAACACATCTACGTTTACCGTGTTCCCTATCATCTCGGTGCGAATCCCTTTGCCCTGCAAAGACGCAACCCCGTTGATTTCCTGTACGGCAAGCACAATGATTGAAGAAATCAAATTGCGCCCGTACGTTACGTCACCGGTAAAGTTGGTATTATAACGACTTTTCAGCGGCATACGGCACTCCCAAAATTTTTCTTACGTATAGTATAACACAGCGAGCGAAAAATTTCAATCAAATTCGCGGTTAAATTTATTCCACGGGAATGATTCTTACGTCAAGCGCCGTTTTGTCCGTTTCGGTAACGATAATATCGAGCACTTGCGCCACTTCCGCCTCGGTCATTTCGTCCGACTTAATAATCACGTTGATATTTTCGGTCGTTGCCGTCACGATTGCGTCCTCGAATCCGAGCGCTTTGATAAGCCCTTCGAGCACGAGTTCGAGGTCCATATTTTTTGTAAGAGCGAGTTTCTGCGCCTCGGCGTTCTGTACCGCTTCGGCGGTAGACGCTTCGTTTGCGATAATCGCGTCCAAATACAAAACGGTTTGGTCGCGCGTCGCCTGACGGTCGGTGCGGTAGGTAGAGAAAAAGTTGCCGTAGTTGAGCGCGTCGTCACCCGATGCGTTCGCTTTGGTCGTTTTGGCGTTCAAAAAAATATTCAGGCACCCCGTCGCCACCAAAAGCGCCACCATTCCTACAAGTATGAAGATTTTCTTCTTTTTACTTAACATGAGTTGTTCCTCCATATACTGTTTATTTTCGTTTTACTTCATTGCATACACGTTTACTTTGTTTTGCGAGATGTCCAGCAACACGGAAACCGCATTTATAATATCCAATTTAACCGCAACGTTATCTCCTCCTTGACAAATTATTATCACACCGAGCGCTTTGGGATACAACTCTTTCAGCACAATCGGCGAACTTGACCCTTGCGACGTGATGATGGTGGGCGTGGTGGTGATGTTATTGCCCGAATTGCTCGTAGCGTACGCAATAACCCTTTCCACACTCGACTCCCAGTTGACGACCGCTTTCACGTTCCCCACACCGCGCATGGATTCGAGCGCCGAAACAAGTTCCTGTTCCGTTTTTCGGCAGTAGTCGTTCGTCGTCACCGTAGGCGACGCAACGGGCGTGTCCCGTTTGCCCTGCCCCGCTTTGGTTGAGAAATACAACACAAGCATCACAACCACGGCAATCACGGCAATCGCGATTTCCCAGTGTTTCTTCTCTTTGAGCGACCTGATAATTTTTTTGATTTTGGATTCATTGCTCATAGATGCGAACCACTTCCTCGTCTACCGCCAGAAAAGCGGACACTTTATTCCGTATCAGCGCATACTTATTTATATGCTCGGATTGTCCGACAATGACAACTTGACTCAAATTTATCGACACCTCCTCTATAACGGGAACGGAACCCGAAAAGTCGCCTTTCAAATCCGCCTCCCCCAACGTAATTCCTTCGCTTTCGAGCGCGGCGCGCAATCCTTTCATAAGCGAATTTTTGCGTATCGTCGCCGTGTATTCCAAATAATTTTCCTGCAAGGGTATGTCCTCGTTCCATATAAAGTTTTGAGAAGAACAGCCGTTTTTCACCAGAGCGGGCAACGGTAACACAATCACAAGCACGGTAACCGCCGCAAAAACCGACTTTACGTAGCGGTTCATCTTGCCCGACGGCAAAATAAGGTCTATCACAACGCCTATCACCACAATGCCGAGTATGCTCAATATCCAGGCTCCGATTCCGCTCATAACGCCAAATTCCCCGTGCACACAATCAGTATCAAAAAGATAAAGTACAAAAAAGCCACGGCAAGCACCATAGAGATGAGCAACGTCAGATTCTTGCCCATGGCGGTCACAAGCCCGCTCATCTTCCCTTCGCCCAACGGCTCGGCAATGGCGCCCGCAAGCCGCAAACCCAAACTCAAAACGAGAATTTTCACAATCACGGGTATCACCGATACAAACAGCAAAACAACCGCCGTCGCGCCCACCGCGTTTTTTACCAGCACGCTGCCCGACATCACCAGATTAAGTCCGTCCGAAAGATATCCGCCGATAATGGGCACGTATTTGCCGAGCGCAAACTTTGCCGTGCGCACCGAAACGCCGTCGTATACCGACGCCGTTATCCCCTGCACGCCCATAAACGCCGAAAACAGGAAAAAAGTCGTGCCCAACAACCATTTGGACGCCCCCGAAAAAAAGTCGGACAATTTGCCCAGTTTCACGCCGTCGGTCAGATTCCCCACCGCCGTGAGCACCACCGAAACAATAAACGCGGGCAAAATAAACGCCGTTACCACTTCGGAAATTCCGCTTGCCAAAATGGCTACGCCCGGCTTGTACACGGCAACCGAAGACCCCGCCCCCACCGCCGTCATCAACGTGAGTAGCATGGGAAATACAATGCGCATCTGCTTTTGCAACGATTCTATCATGTGGCGCACCACCGAAATCGCGGCAAATACCTGTGTAAAAAGTAATACAATCAGCAACGAAACGCAGGCAAAATACACGATATTCTGCACCGATTCGGACGCAAATTTCCCTCGTAACGAGCTTAACAGATTATACGCCACGGCAATGGCAATCACCGATACGATGATGGGCATACATTGCATAACGTTCACGCCCAAAACACTGCCTATATACGATATAAAAGACCCGTAATCGGCGGAAAGATTGCCCGAAATAACCGCCTTGATTCTTTCTCGGATTCCGCCCGACCCCACAAGCGCAAGTTGGTCGTCGGTCAACGTGGCAAGATACGCCTCCCATTCCGATAAATCGAGATTGTCCACGATGTCTTGCACGTTTTCGTTCAGTTCGTTCTCCGCGTCCGAAGGAGCCGACGCCGCAAGCGGCGCATACGTAAAAGAAGAAAACAGCAAGTACAACGTCAGCACGGCAAAAATCACGGCGCCCTTCTTTTTCATGACAGCACCCCCGCAATGGTGTCGAACAGCGTGGTAACAATGGGCAGAGAAAGCACCATAATAATCAGTTTGCCGCCCAAAACGATTTTTTCGGCAAGCGCTTTCTGTCCCGTATCTTCCACGACTCCCGCCGAAAAATCGGCAATGTACCCCACCGAAATGATTTTGCCCACCACCTTGTATACCGACGACGGAATGCCCGTTTTGTCGGCAATCCCTTTGAGCGTAGAAAAAATCTGCGTAAAATAATCGAGTACCGAGAGCAATATCAGGCAACCGCCCGCTATTCCCACCAGCATGGCGATTTCGCTCTTCTGTTCCCGCAACAACAGCACGCAAAACGCAGTCAGTATCCCCATGGCGGCAATTTTTACTATATCCATAGGCAATACATTCCGAACATCGACCGCAACGTGTCGAACAATCCCGCAATCAGGTCCACAACCATCAACAGCACAATCACCAACCCCGCCAGCGTTGTCAGCGTCGCGATTTCGTCTTTGTCCGCCTTTTTGAGAACTTGTCCCACAATCGCGGTTATAATCCCCACGGCGGCGATTTTGAAAATGATGTTCACGTCCATATTTCCGCGTAACTCCTTTCCGCTTGACTTTTCATAGCCGGTCTTTATAAAAGCAATATGCCCACGGCAATCCCCGCCAGCACGCTCAACTTCAATCCGATTCCTCCCGATTTCTTGAACCGCTCGCTTTCGTCGCGGTACAATTCGGAAAACCGCGTCTTGTAGTTTTCCAACGAAAATATCTGCGTCTGCGTATCCGAATCGCCCAACGACGCAAAAAATTCGGATACCAGACGCCGTTCTCCCGCTTTGAGCAATCGCGTGTTCACCGCAAATTTTTCATACGGCTCGCCGCAGAATTTCTCGATGTGGCGTTTCAGCTCGCTCCCGTCCTCGGCGGCAAACTCGGTTAAAACGGTGCACAGATTCTCCTTTCGGAACGAAATATCGGCAATCAGTTTTTCGGTCAGCTTTTCGCACGAGGCAAAATACAACAAACGCGCCCGCTTGTGTTTGGTATGCAAAAGCCCCACCATCGCCGACGCCGTCATACATAAGCATACAATGGAAAATTGCGTAATCATGCGCCTTCTCCCGCCCGAAGCAAACGAAAATTTTCATCGAATACGCCTTCTATCGTGCCCGGACCGCGCGCCGACGAAACGTCTATGTATCGGCAAAAACATTTGTTACGTAAAAGCGAACAAAACGCCTGCTTTTCGGGCAACCGCAAATGACTGTCCGCATGTACCGACGCAAATACGCACACCCCGCTGCCGATTGCGTGCTCTACGGCGGCAGTATCGTGCTCGTCGCATAATTCGTCGGTCACGATAATATCGGGTCGCAACGCACGAATGGCGCACGAAAACGCATATTCTTTGTTGCACCCCGAAACCACGTCGGCATTGTTCCCCACGTTCAGCATGGCAACGCCGCCATGCACCGACGCCAACTCGTCCCGCTCGTCGGCAATCAACACGTTATAAAGCAACTTGTCCGACGCTGCAATGCGCGCCATATCGCGCAACAGCGTGGTCTTGCCCGCCCCGGGCGGAGAAATCACCAGCGTGCTCAAATAGCCGCCCGTTCCTTTCACATACGGCAACAGCAACTCCGCACAGCCCACCGCCTCGTGCGGAATACGAAAATTGAGCGCGGTAAAATTCTTTACGGTGCGAATGCTTTCCCCTTCGAAAACGGTTTCGCCCGCCACGCCCATGCGAATCCCGCCTTCGAGCGTAAGATACCCGCGGCAAATTCGGTCGTTCACCGCATATAACGATTTGTCGCAAGCACGGAGCACAATGCGTTGTAATGTTTCGCCGTCGGTCACAATCGCATGGCGAATGGAATCGGACATACCGCACGGCGACAAATAGCCGTACCGCCCGCCGTAGCCCACGGCAACCGCCTTTCCGCTCCGCAACCGCACCTCGTACAATTTATCAAACGTCAGCTTGTCCAGCGCGGATACGATATTCTGCGGCAAAATACGTTGTAACACTTCGCCAATCATCCGTATAGTGTATGACCGCATATCCGCCGATATGTCTTTCTACAACAGAAAAAAAAGACGCACGACCGCCCCCGTCATACGCCTTTTGTTTCCATTTTCCGCTATCCTATTTTTTTACCGTAAACACCCCGAACACCGTCTGTCCCGTCCCGTTTTCGGCATAACAAATCACTTCCGTTTCTTTGCTCCGTTCCGCCTGCGAAAAGATTTTTCCGTTCCGAACAGAAGAAACACTCCCGTTCAACGACCGCATTTGCAAGAAGCCCAAAAGTTCCTCCGAACTCGTCGCTCCGTTTTCTCCCACCCGCAAAACCCCTTCTTTCATTTGTAAAAACACACCCGGTTTCGCCCCTTCTTTCACCGAATCGGTGGTAACGCCTTTCATACCGCGCGCCCACGCTTCGGCGATTGCGCCGCTGCCGTTCACCGTCCAAACCCAAAGCGCAAATCCGCGCGCCGTAAACGTTTGCACCGTACCCGCGTCTACGTTTCCGTCCGACCCGAAATCCGCCGCGGCACAATTACGGTTTAGCACGGTAAACGCCTTCGCCGTGTCCGTAAAATCGGGCGTCTGCAAATCCGCCACGGCAACCGACGGCAGATACTCCCGCATTTCCCGTAATTGATTGGCGCCCGCAAGCGACCCGTTGTAAAAACTGATTATCACCACTTTGCTTTCCATGTCGTATTCTTGGGTCAAGCGGGCAAGTTCACGGGCGATGCGCTCGTCGCCCGACTTGATTTCCACCGCCAAAATACAGTCTTTGTCCGCAAACTCTGCGTAAACGTCTTCCAAAAACGGAATCTTCACCCCCGCACCGCGAACTCTCCCCGCACTGTCTTTTGTGATTTTATAGCGCGAAATCTGCGCCTGCGTCATAGCGGATATCGTACCCGTCCCGTCCGTCGTTCGGTTCAGCGTCGGGTCGTGCATCACTGCCAATTTTCCGTCTTTGGTTATCTGTATATCCAACTCGATATGCGTGGCGCCGCTTTCGTACGCTTGCACAAACGCAGGCAAAGAATTTTCATATGTTTCGTAAGAATTCCCCCTGTGCGCCACGTTAAACGCAGACCCGAGCCGCCCGCCCGCTTCCGAAAACGCTTTCAATCGCCGTAAAACCAAACCTTCGTCGTCCGTAATCACGCCGCTTGCACCGCAGGCAATCGCCTTGTCCGTTTCAAACGAATCCTTGCTCGCAACAACCCATGCCGACTTAAACCGCGCCTGTATGTAGTCCACGTATTCCTTTTTCGCCTGCGTCGTTCCCAAAACCAGCGTGTTCGCACGCACTCGATTTGCCTGTGAAACGTATCCCCACAATGTATCCGCAGACGCAATCTTTTGGGTGGATATGTCGTATACGCCCCGAATGTCGGTGTTGCGTAAAGTCACATATTCCAGCACGTCATACGCCGACGAGAGCACGGCAACATCACCGATACAACACTCCCGTCGCAGTGCGGATAAAAGTTTGCGCGCGCTTTGTTTATCGGTCACCCGCACAATCGGATAGGCTTTGTTTTTAAGCGCCGCATGTATCTCTTGCAGTGTGCCCATCTCGTTTCCCGCCGAATCCGTAATTTGTCCGTCGGCGTTCATCGTTACCAAAACGGACGCCGCCTTCGTTTGCGCCAACTCTCCCGCGTCTGCTCCGTTCCACCGCGAAACCACCGCAATATTCACGTTCTTTTCGTAAACTCCCATGCTCGCCGCTTTGCGATTCACGGAAAGATTGTTTTCGCTTTCCGCTATCACCCCTTTTATCCGCACGTCGTAAAGTTCCGCCTTGCAATTTCCGAAAGCAATCGCCAATTCTCCGTCTAAATAGGTCTTTTCCAAAATATCGCTTGCCAAAGCACAATCGAATACGGCAATTTGCACCCCGTCCAAAAAGAACGCGGCAGACCCTTCCCATACTTCCAACGCAATACGGTGCACTCCGTCCGAAAAATCGATTTCGCAAGACGTAATCTCTCGAATTTTTTTACTTTCTTCTAAAACGCGGTGCCCCGCCGTTTCATCGCCCGTTACCGCCACTCCGTAACCCGACGTCTTGTTTCCGTTTTCCCGCAGATGATACAAAACGCCGAACCACCCCGCAGCACTCTCCGCAAAACGTACGGAAACTTGCATTTCCAACCGAAAATTTTCGTATGAAACCCCTTTCCGTATTTGGTAAACGGCATATTTCGATGCCGACGCACCGCTTTGCTCCAATACAAGACGCCCGTCCGTTCCGCTTTCCGACACATTCTCCGTCGCTTTTCCGTTCCAGTCGTTCGGTACCCCTTGCGAGAAATCGGCTGAATACAGTTCGCCGTCCCAGCCTTCCCAAGGCGATACAACGGGTTCGGACGCCTTGTCCGCGCACCCCGAAAGAAAACACGCCGCAAAAATACATGCGGCAAAACAAATCCCCGTAATTGCCCGTCGCCCAATCCGTCCCATACGTTTCACCTGCCCTTATATCGTATCGTTCTCTCGCAAACTTTTGCCAACTTTGTTTTTTTCATTGTACCATAGTCGCTTTTTACTTGCAAGCCTGTTTTTTATTCGTTTTGCCCGTTTTGTCACTTCTCGAAAAAAGAATACGTTTCCCGTAACGAATTGTTGCCCGCGCCCGATTATACCGTGTATGAAGAACGGACAAGGCAAATTTTATACAACTCTGTTCGACTGCAACCAAAAAGCGCGTTTTCACCCGAATCAACAAACTTAAAACCGCAAAAAAAAGCGACTCTGCCGTAGCAAAGTCGCCGATTGTATACATTTTATATATTGCCTGTTTCCGTTTCGCTTATTTCACGCGTTCCATATACGTGCCCGTGCGGGTATCCACACGAATTTTTTCACCCTGATTGATGAAAAGGGGCACCTGAATATTGTATCCCGTTTCGAGTTTCGCAGGCTTGTTTCCCGCTTTCGAGGTATCGCCCTGAATGCCCGGTTCGGTTTCCGCAATCACCAACTCCACAAAGTTGGGCGGCTCTACCGAAAACGGCACGCCCTTGTACGATTGCACCGTCACCGACATTTCTTCCTTAATAAAACGCAACGCGTCGGCAACAATGTCGTAGTTAAGCGGCAACATGTCGTACGTTTCCATATCCATAAAATAATACAGCCCGTCGTCGTTGTAAGAATATTGCATCTCTTTGCGCTCGATGTGCGCATTTTCGTATTTGTCGGACGGATTGAACGTCTGTTCGAGAACTTGTCCCGTTACCACGTTTTTAATCTTCGCGCGCACAAACGCCGCCCCTTTACCCGGTTTCACGTGCTGAAAATCAACAATCACATACACTTTGCCGTCAATTTCCACCGTTACGCCTTTTCTGAAATCACCTGCTGAAATCATAGATTCCTCCTATAAATATAAGTTTTTATTAAAGTTGGTAAGATTGAGAACACCGTCGTCTTGCACAACAACCAAATCTTCAATCCGAACGCCGCCCAATCCTTCAATGTAAATACCCGGTTCCACCGTAACCACCATGCCCGTTTGCAAAACGGTTTCGCTGCTTACGCCCAAACGCGGATTTTCGTGGATTTCGATTCCCACACCGTGCCCGAGCGAATGCCCGAATTCTTTCACGTAGCCGTTGGCACGTATGTATTCGCGCGCAAGCGAATCGGCTTCCTTGCCCGTCATGCCCGCCTTTATGTGTTTGAGCGCATATGCCTGCGCCTCCGACACGATTCCGTGCACCGCTTTCAATTCGTCGGCAGGACTCCCGAGCGTAAACGTGCGCGTCATGTCCGAACAGTACCCCGCCGTACGCGCGCCGAAATCGATTAAAATCAAATCGTTCTTTTCCAGCTTTTTGTCCGAAGGATGATGGTGCGGGTCGGCGGAATTTTCTCCGAACGACACAATATTGTCAAACGCCAGCGTATCGGCACCCAGCCGTATCATTTCAAACATGAGTTCTGCGGAAACTTCCCGTTCGGTCACGCCCGGCTTGATAAGCGGTAGAATCTTCGTCAGCGCTTTTTCGGCTATGCGTTGCGAATTTTCGATTTTCGCAATTTCCGCCTCCGTCTTTATTATCCGCTTTTGCGCCAAAATATCGCTTGCCGGTTTGAGTTGGTAACCTTCGAGCGCCGCTTTGATATCTTTGAATTCGCCCACGGTCAGGTAATTCTCTTCATATCCCACGCTCTTTACGTTCAACCGTTTCAACTCTTTATCGATTGAAACGTACAATTCGGAATACGTCACAATCACAACGGTAAAATCGGCAAGCTCTTTGCGCGCATAATTTTCATATCGGAAATCGGTAAAAAACACTTTTTCACTCTCCGTCAAAAGCGCCACACCGAACGACGTATCGATTCCCGTAAAGTAACTTCTGTTTGCGGGCGATTGAATCATATATGCGTCAATTTTTTTGTCGAACATACTTCCTCCGTTTCTTATTATATCATAAACGATTTATAAAAAACAAGTCTTTACACCCAACATTATATCATAAAGATTTGCGATGTTCAAATGTTTTTATGACATTTTTTCATAATCAGCGCGTCATCGCTCATCGTTCCGTTCGATTCGCACACGATGTACGGCGTCAGTTTATACTCGTCAATCACCTTTGCCAGCGGTTCGTAAGGCGGACCGAACACCTCGTCGGCAAATGTAAGATGACGGATTTCGCCGCTCTGCCCATATTGAATTTTGGAAAAATGCACGTGCATGTTTTTGGTTTTTTCGTCGCCCAACTCTTCCGCCGTTTTATCGATAATCCGCCGATAGTCGTCGACGGTTTTCAATCCGCCTTGCATATACGAATTGATGTGCCCGAAATCGAAACAAGGATACAACCGTGCGTCCGTCTTGCAAAAATCGAGAATTTCTTCCACGCGCCCGATTTGTTGCATTTTTCCCATCGTTTCGGGGCATACGATATAATCGTCAAACGTACCGTCAAAAACGGCATGAATCTTTTCCATTAAGCGTGAAATATTGTACTTTGCCAGACATACTGCCTCTTCCCGTTGCATTTTACCGCAACTTGCGGGGTGAAACACCACCCGCCTGCCGCCCATTTTGCGAATCGCCGCAATCGAATCGAGAATATAGCCGATAGATTTTTCTATCATCTCGGGCGATTCATTGGAAAAGTTGGTATAATACGGTGCATGCGCGCTGATTTCAATATCGTATTTCGCGAATTCTTCGCGGATTTTCGCCGCTCCCGCATCGCCGATTGCCACACCCCGCCCGAACGAATATTCAAAGGCGTTTAATCCGATTTCCGCCAACCAGGCAGCCTCTTCGTACGTGTGCTTGCGCCCCGACGCATAGAAGGCGTCCGAATTTCCCGAAGGTCCTATTCTCAACATACTTTTATCTCCACTCCGAATCTTTTTCTATCTGTTCCCGCAACGCACACGGCGAATCGAATTTTCGTATACCTCGCAACCACCGCACAAACGTCACCCGAATGGTCTGCCCGTACAAATTTCCATCAAAACCAATCAACATTGTTTCCACCGTTTCGTCCCACTCCCCAAACGTAGGCTTTGCACCCACGTTCGTCACCGAACGGTACGATTTTTCGCCCACCGTCGTTATCGTTGCATATACGCCCGCCTGCGGCAAGAGCTTATCGGGCGGGCAGTCCAAGTTCGCCGTGGGAAAATCAAATACTTTCCCCACGCCGCGTCCATGGCATACGGCGCCGTCCATAAAATACGCGCGCCCCAACAATTTGCACGCGCCTTCTATATCTCCGCACGATATCCTGCGACGCACTTCGGTGCCCGATATCCGCAAGCCGTTTTGTATAATAGGGCTTATTACGTCACACATAATACCGTTTTTAGCACAAAAATCGCACAAATATTCGCTTGTTCCCTGTGCATTGTGCCCAAAACGGTAATCGTATCCGCATACAACGCCGCGAAGCGTCACGCACGAACGGAGCATCGCCAAAAATTCGTCACGGCTTTTTTGCATGAATTCCCCGTCAAACGGCAATGCCAACACACAGTCAACACCCGTATCGCGTAGTATACGTAAGCGTTCGTCGTATGTAAAAACGAGTTTCTCCCCCGTTCCGAGCGCAATAAACGGATTGACGGAAAACGTTACCACGCACGACTTACTGCCCGTAGAACGCGCCTGCGCTATCGCCGTATCGATGAGCACACGGTGTCCCATATGTATGCAGTCAAAAAAACCGAGCGCAATACACACGGGAAAATTGTATTGAATTTCGGGCGACAGTATTTCCATATCAATCTCGTAAATACGTTTTTATTTTTATGCGTCCGTTCTCGGCGCAACCGATTCCGAACAATTCGTTTTTGCAATAGAGTGCAAAATCACCCGTGCAATCTTGCGTAAGCGCAATCCCGATTCCGTTACGGAGTTTTGTATAGTATTCGTCGGGCAACCGATATTCGGGCAAGTCGGCAAGCGCCGCGCAAACGGGCGTGAGCGCATGCTCTCCCCGTTCGGTCAGTTCTTCGAGCGTCACGGCATTCTCCGCCGTAAACGCTCCGCACCGCGTCCGTTTTATGGAAACCATCGTGGCAAGCGCACCCAAACGGGCGGCAACGTCACGGCACAAACTGCGTATGTACGTGCCCGCAGAACAGTGTACCCTAAAAAGCCAAGTGTTTTCACCCGTTTGCCGCACGCAATCGAGTGCATAAATTTCCACGTCGCAGGCGGGTAAATCGGGCGCCTTGCCCTCTCTCGCCAATTTGTAACTGCGCACACCGTTCACGCTTTTGGCGCTGTAACGCGGCGGAATCTGCTTTTGCTTTCCTATAAATTGCGGCAATACCTTTTCTATATCGGAAAGTACGGGCACCGTATCGGCGCAGGCAATTATCTGCCCTTCTCCGTCCAACGTGTCCGTTTCGTATCCGAAACAAAATTCAGCTTCGTATACTTTGTCTTTTTTCAAATAGTAATCAAAAAGCCGCGTAGCTTTCCCCACGCCCAACAGCAGTACGCCTTCGCCCGCAGGGTCGAGCGTGCCCATGTGCCCGATTGCCTTCGTGCCCAATATTCTGCGGCATTTCACCACGGCGTCGCTACTCGTGATTCCCTTCGGCTTATACAGATTGAGTACGCCTTTCAAAACGCAAACCCGTCGGTTACCGACTTTACCACTTTGCGCAGAACGTCCTCGTATTTGCCACTCACCGAACAACCTGCCGCCAACTTGTGTCCGCCCCCGCCGAATACCGCCGCGGCAGCCGCCACGTCGATTGTTTTGGAGCGGTAGCTCACTTTATATTGCGGCGTGTTCTGCTCGGTAATGCACACCGCAACGTCTACCGAACCTATCATCATACCGTAGTCAATCAGCCCTTCGGTATCGGCAAGAACGCACCCGCATTCCTGTAAATCGGCAAGTCGAACACTGATTACGCATAGCTTTCCGTCCGCAAAAAAACGCATCGATTCGATTGCTCGCGCAATGAGTTTGGTCTTTTCGTAACGTACATTTTTGTATAGTTTGCTTGCAATCTCATGCGGGTCAATGTTGTAACGGCACAAACTTGCGGCTATCTCGAATACGCGCGCACTCGTGTTGCTGTGCATAAAATGCCCCGTATCGGTGGAAAGTCCGGTCATCAACCAATACGCCACATTGTCGTCTATTTCGCCCATATCGTCCAACAGCCCGAACAGAATTTCGCACGTACTGCACGCGCCTGCCGCAACAATATTCGTTTGCGCAAATCGGTTATTTGTTTTATGGTGGTCGATATTGAGCGTATGTTTCGCTTTATCCAAATACCCCACGTATTTGCCCGTGCGCAGGTGGTCGGCGCAGTCCACGCAAACAACCGTGTCGTATTCGCTTGCCGAAAACACGTTCATTTTATCCGAATCGGGCACAAACAAAAAGTGCTCGGGCACGGGCGAATCGAATACAAAATCGCACGCCTTGCCGTGCCGCAAACATACGTGCCTGAAAGCAAGCCCGGCGCCGATACAATCGCCGTCGGGTCTTTGATGTCCGATTACCAGAATATTCTTTGCGTGGTCAATGATTTCCGCCACCGTCATTCTGCTTGATTTCCTCCAAAATCTTATCGATATGCGCACTGTATGCCGAAGAAGTATCCATGCGGAACGTCAACTCGGGAATGGTACGCAAGTCGTGAAATTCGCGCGCCAACTCTTTGCGGATAAAGCCGCCGCTGCGGCAAAGCGTTTCAAAAGTTTCCCGCACTTTGTCTTCGTTGCCGTCGCCGAAAATCTCCACGTCCACTTTCGCCGTTTTCAGGTCTTTGGCAACGTTCACTGCCGTCACGCTCACCATTTCGGTCATGCGCGGGTCTTTGAGCCTTCCTATAATCTGCGAGAGCGTTTTGCGCATTTCGCTGTTAATTCGTTCGATTCTGTAACTCATACGTTTATTATTTTACTTGTTCGAGATTATATGCTTCAATCTCGTCATTTTCGCGGATATCCGAATACGTGTCGATGTTGATACCGCACTCGTGCTCGATACCCACTTCTTTCACGTCCTCCTTAAAGCGTTTCAACGTGGTTATCACGCCCTCGCAAATAACGGCGCCGTCACGGTACACGCGCACTTTGCTTCCGCGCACGATTTTACCCGATAGCACGTAAGAACCCGCAATCGCGCCCACGCCCGTAATTTTGAACACGTTGCGCACCTGTGCGCGTCCTAGAAGTACTTCGTTGTACTTGGGCGCGCCCAGTCCCAAAACGGCACGCTCGATGTCGTCAATACACTCGTAAATCACGCGGTACAAGCGAATGTCTATACCGTTGCTTTCCGCAATGGCTTTGGATTCGTTGTCGGGGCGTACGTTAAATCCTATAATGATTGCGTTGGAAACTTCGGCAAGCATCAAATCGGAATGATTGATTGCACCCACGCCGCCGTGCACAACGCTCACTTTTACTTCGTCGTTGGCAAGTTTTAACAGAGAAGAACGGATTGCCTCCACCGAGCCTTGCACGTCCGCTTTTATAATTACGTTCAACTCTTTCTTTTCGCCTTCGCTGATTTTGTTGAACACGTCGTCCAACGTCACTTTTACGCCCTGATTTGCCTGTTCGTTCTTAATTTTGGCAACGCGTTCCGCCACAACCTGCCGTGCCATCTTTTCATCCGACACAACAAACATGCTTTCGCCCGCGTTGGGCACTTCGGCAAAACCGAGAATGGAAACGGGCATGCTGGGCGCCGCCTCTTTCACGGCGCGCCCCTTGTCGTCCGCCATGGCGCGCACTCTGCCGCTCACGCAACCCGACACAATGTAGTCGCCCACACGCAACGTACCGTTCTGCACAATCACATTGGCAATCGGTCCCTTGCCCTTGTCGAGTTTGGCTTCTATTATCGCCGCTTTTGCGCTGCGGTTGGGATTCGCGCGATACGTGTTGTATTCGGCAAGGAATAAAACCGTTTCCAGCAATTTTTCGATTCCCTCTCCCGTTTTGGCGGAAATGGGAACAATCATCGTGTCGCCGCCCCAATCGTCGGCAACCAATCCGTATTCGGTAAGAGATTGCTTGATTTTTTCGGGATTCGCGCCCGGTTTGTCAATCTTATTCACCGCCACAATTACGGGTACGTTCGCCGCCTTGGCATGGTTGATAGCCTCAATCGTCTGCGGCATAATTCCGTCGTCCGCGGCAACCACCAAAATCGCCATGTCGGTCACTTTGGCGCCGCGCGCGCGCATTTCGGTAAACGCCTCGTGTCCGGGCGTATCCAAAAACGTGATTTTTTCGCCTTTGCACGTAACCGAATAGGCGCCGATGTGTTGGGTGATTCCGCCCGCCTCGCCCGACGCCACCGCCGTCTTGCGGATTGCGTCTAACAACGAAGTCTTGCCGTGGTCTACGTGTCCCATCACGGTAATAATGGGCGGACGCTTCACAAGGTCTTTCTCGTCGTCCGTTTCCTCGTGCGCCGCTTCCAGCATTTCCTCTTTGGTCTGTTCGAGTTTGAGTTCCAACTCTACGCCCAACTCGTTTGCCACAAGTTCCATCGTGGGAAAGTCCACCACGCTGTTGATGTTGGTCATAATGCCCAGCACCATGAGCTGTTTAATGATTTCCTGCGCCGTCTTGCCGATTTTTTCGCTCAAAATCTTTACGGTCAGATTTTCGGTGGTTATCACCGCTTTCTCAATCTTAATGGGCGCAAAAACAGGCTGCTCTTTCTGCTTTCTGTTTTTCAGCTTGCGCGTGCCCATGCGTTCCTCGCCGAAATCTTCCTGAATAAATCCCTTGCGAATCAGCGTGCGCTTGTTCATGCCGCGCTTGTCGTCGCCCGGTTTCATATGCTCTTTTTTCTTGTCGAACGGCTTGCGCGTGCCTGCTACGGGAGGCGGCGCCATGTCCGCTCTCGGCAGTATAGGACGCTTTGCTCCGCTCTGCTGCTGCGGTCTGGGCGCGCCCGTGCGCTGTTGTCCCCCCGGTCGGGGTCCGTTATTGCTCCCCGGGCGCACAATGCTTTGCGGCGGACGGGGCGGCACGGGTTTCATAACGCCGCGTATATAGCTGGGCGTCGTATCGAACTGGCGGGTGCGTATAATCGGTTCCGCGGGTTTGGGAGCAGGCGCGGGTGCGGGCGCAACCTCCTCTTTCTTAACCTCTTTTTCCCGAATCTCTTTCTCTTCTTCCGCGGGAGCGGGTTCTTCCTTGTTCGGCAACTCTTCTTTGGGCGGAAGCGGCAACGGTTGTTTTACGGGAGCCGCAGCCGCCGCTTTCTTCTGTTGCTCTTCTTTCTTTCTCCGTTCTTCGGCGCGTTCGCGCTCTTTGAACGCATTCAAAATCCCGTCCAGTCTGCGCTTGGCGTCCCGAACGTTATTCAACAAAGCCGAAAGTTCGCCCTGTGTTTTCAAGGCGTTCAATCGTTTGATGTTGCCGAATTTTCCTTCTTCTTTTTCGGTTTCCGCACTCTTACCTGTCGTTGTCAATTATATTACCTCCGCACTGATTACCCTGTAATTTTCACCGCTCGCGGCAAGCATCGCCGTTGCCATCTGCTTGTCGGTTACGGCAAGCACCTTGCAGTTCGCCCTGCTCACCGCATATTGCAATTCGTTTTCCGAAAGTAAAATCGGAACGCGCCTTTCTTCGGCTAGGGAAAACACTTTTTTTCTCGTGTTTTCCGCCGTCGTACCGCACACGAATATCACATAATAGTTCTTTTTTGCCGACTGTAACGAATCGGCGCCGTACAGTATCTTGCCCGCTTTCACGGCAAATCCCAATAGGGAATCGATTTTATCTTTCATTCCGAATCGAAATAATCTCCTCGTACACTTCGGGCGGAATCTCGCACCCCAAATGCTTTCGCAATTTCCCTTTGGCGCATTTGCTCACGCATTTCGGGTCGCCGCATACGTAAGCGCCCCGCCCGTCCGCTTTGCCCGTACCGTCCACAAACACCCTTCCGTCTGGTGCACGCACCACACGCAATAAGTCTTTCTTATCAAACGCGTTTCTGCATGCCACGCACATTCTCTGCGGACTTTTCTTGTTTTTGTCCTTATTCAAGTTCGCCCAAATCCTCGTCGAACAAATCGTCCGAAAGTTCTTCCGCGGGCGCAATAATCGGCTCGACTGCGCCTTCTTCTTCGGCAGACTGTTCTTCCTCTTCTTTCATCAGCGACGAATACGGCTTGACGTCGATTTTCCAACCGGTCAAACGCGCGGCAAGGCGTGCATTCTGTCCGTCTTTGCCTATCGCCAAACTTAACATGTCGTCCATCACAACCGCTTTCGCCGTCTTTTCTTCGTCGTTTACCTGCACCATTACCACTTTCGCAGGGCTTAACGCGCGCGCAATAAATTCCAGAATGTCGGGGCACCAGTGAATAATGTCTATCTTCTCGCCGCCCAACTCCGATACAATGGCGTTTACGCGCATGCCGCGATTACCTACGCAGGCGCCCACGGCGTCGATGTCTTTGTCCTCGCTGTATACCGCCATTTTGGTGCGGTATCCCGCCTCGCGCACAATCGCCTTTATGCTCACCAGCCCCGCCGCGATTTCGGGTACTTCTATCTCGAATAAGCGTTTCACAAATCCCGCAACGGTGCGCGATACGATAATCTGCGGACCCTTGGGACCCGTTTTGATTTTCTTTACAAACACTTTGATTTTGTCGCCCACGTTGAACTTGTCGTTGGGCGCCTGGTCCTGCGGCATGAGCACCGCTTCCAGCTTGTTGATTTCCACGTAAACGTTCTTGCCTTCCAATCGGCGCACTACGCAGGTAACAAGTTCATCCTCTTTCTGACTCAATTCGCTATACGCCAACTCGCCTTCCACTTCGCGCAACTTCTGCATAATAACCTGCTTTGCCGTCTGCGCCGCAATGCGACCGAACTCGCGCGCGGAAATTTCCTCGCTCACGGTGTCGCCGATTTTGTATTTGCGATTGATAAGACGCGCGTCCTCCAAACTGATTTGCGTGTCTTTGTCCTCCACCTGCTCCACCACGGTCTGATACGCAAAAATTCGGATTGCGTTGCGTTCGGGCACCATTTTCACGTCGATTGCCTTGCTCGTGCCCGTGTGCTTTTTATAAGCAATTACCAGCGCGGTTTCGAGCGCTTCGATAAATACCGACTTTTTGATTCTTTTCTCCCGTTCCAATTCGTCCAGAGCCAAGAAAAAATCCTTACTTACCATATTTGAGTGTTTCCTCCACGTTTATTCGAATTTAACCAACGGACGCACGAACACGATTCGGTTCGTTTCAATGCTCTCATCGCCCGCCTTTGTTGTGATTTTTACGGTGTGTTCCGTCTTTTCGGTGAGTACGCCTTCGTAAATCTTTTTGCCGCGTAACGGCGCGTATAGCTTTATTTCCACTTCCTTGCCGTAATTCCGTTCGAAATCCCGCTGCGTTTTAAACGGTCTGTCCAACCCCGGCGAAGATATATTGAAAATATACGGTTGGTCGCCCGTGGGGTCGAGCGCGTCGATTATCGGATTCACCGCGGTATGCACCCGCTCGCAATCGTCAATCGTCACGCCGCGCGAAATATCGATGTAAACGGTCAGATTCATGCCGTCCGCCTTCTTCACGTATTCCACGTCCACGACTTCGAAACCCATTTCTTCGATAATCGGCATAAGCGCCTGCTTTGTTTTTTCTACAACCGTATTCTCCAAAACGAAACCCTTAACATGAATTTGAGAGCGGACAAACGTCCACTCTCAAAGCATCGTATTTTAAGCTACTGTCAGTATATCACAACCCGCAAAAAATAGCAAGTGTTTCAGTTCAGTTTTTCGGCAATTTTCATAAAAACTTCCATGGTCGCCCAGGCGTCGTATATCGCTCGGTGCGCCCCCCTGTTCACAATATTAAAATGTTTCGCAATCGTGCCCAGTTTGTAATTATGTAACCCCGGAATATACGTTTTCGCCAGCGATAACGTGTCCATCAGCTGATTATCGAAGTAAATGTTAAGCGGCGCACCGTATGCGCGGATGAATCCCACGTCGAACTGTACGTTCTGCCCCACAAGTATCGCTCCGTCGGTAAATTTGTAAAAATCAATCAGCACTTCGTCCACGTGCGGCTGCCCCACAAGGTCTTTGTCCTCTATGTGCGTCAACTTGATAATCTTTTCGGGCAACAATTCATCGGGATTGATAAACGTAGAAAACGTTTCCGTCACCAATCCGTCCACCACTTTCACGGCGCCTATCTCGATTATTTTGTTAGAATCGGGATTGAATCCCGTGGTTTCTATGTCGAATACGCAAAACGTTTTGCCGCGTACAAACGACGGAATCGACTTGGTGGCGGCAATGCCGTCGAATAACGACGATTGCGCGCTCTCCACATGCTTTTCGGGAAACACCACCGAATACGCGTCGGGCACGCGCCGCCGCATGCGGTTGGGTGCAAATGTTTCGGGCAACGTGCACAACGATATGTCCCGCACCAAAAACGACTTGGCACCTCCGCCGCGATACGTGTCTTCTTCTATCTTGCCGCGCGCCACAATCTGCCTGCCCTGCGTCAGCAAAGAAAACTGCTCCACCGTCTTTTTGGTGGGAAAGTATACGCACGATACCGACCCCGTGTAATCTTCGAGCACGAATTTGAAAAACTTCCTGTCCGATTGCTCCTGCCCCTCTTTGGGCTTGCGCGCTTGCTCGTAAATGCGCGAAACAGTCCCGCACAGTACGGCAACCTCTTTGGGTGCGGTAATGTCCTCTATGTATCCCGCAGGCTCGTAAATGATTTTCCCTATAAATTCTTCCACGTTCTGCGGGCGTATCAGGCGCCCCTCCTCGGGACGGTCGAGCACATACGTGCTTGCGGGGGTAGCAGGCGCTTTCACGTCGATTTCGGTCGTTCCCGTAGAAAGCAATTCAATCCCTATCTCCTCGCAAAAATTGACGCTTAAAAAGTCCTCCATGCTCGCCCGCAGATTCTGCGCCACGCAGTAATCGTATACGCTCTGCTGTAACCGTAATCGAATCACGGGATTCCCGCTTTCGTCCGAAACGCATACCACGTCCTTGTCGGCAAGCGTGTTGGAAAGCGTGGGATACGTCGATAAAAACGCAAAGAAATCGGCTTTGAAAAAATCGAAATCGAAGTGACTCTTTTTCAGCTTGATATGTACGTCCGCCGTACTGCGGATTAAACGCTTGAACGTGTTTTCCACAAACTCGCGCTTCGCCGTAATCCGCCCCTCTTTTGCGGCAGGATATATAAAATTGAAATCGCACGTTTTCTTGCGAACGTTCACGTTCACGGAAGAGAGCTTGATGTAATCAAACTCGTTGTCCGTCATTTCATTGAATTTCGCAAGTATCTTTTCCATGATTTTCCGTCTGTCTTATGCAATATGTTCTTCTATCAGCTTTTTCAGTTCGTTCACAATCTGTTCGTCGGGCACCGTTTTCAGCACCTTCCCGCGCGAGAACAATACCGACTTCCCGTTCTTGCCGCCCGCCACGCCCAAATCGGCGTCTGCCGCCTCGCCCGGACCGTTTACCACACACCCCATCACCGCAACTTTGAGCGGAACGCGCACGTTCGCCAAAAGTTTCTCCACCGAGTCGCAGAGCGCGGGCAAATCGATTCGACACCGCGAACAAGTCGGGCAGGAAACAATCTCGCACCCCTTGCGCAATCCCACCGCTTGCAATATGGATTTCGCCACCGTCACTTCCTGTACGGGGTCGCCCGTAAGCGAAACGCGCACCGTGTCGCCGATTCCGTCCAGCAACAACGCCCCCAATCCCACCGACGACTTGACGATTCCCGCCGTTTTCGCGCCGCTTTCGGTAATGCCGAGATGTAACGGATACGCGCACCGCTCGTCCAATAACCGATATGCGCGCGTGCATGTGGGCACGTCCGACGATTTAACGGATAACACAATGTCGTAAAAGCCGAACTTTTCCAACAGCGCGGCATGACGGAGCGCACTCTCGCATAACGCCTCGGGCGTCCGCCCCCACTTGTCCAATAAATCCTTTTCCAACGAACCCGAATTCACTCCCACGCGAATGGGCGTGCCGTTCGCCTTGCATACGGCTGCCAGTTCGCGCACGTTGCTCTCGCTGCCTATGTTTCCGGGATTAAACCGCACTTTGGCAAAGCCGATATCACTGCACGCCGCCGCAAGCCGCCAATCGAATTGAATGTCCGCCACCAACGGAATCTCGACTTGCGCAAGAATCCGCTTGCACGCGGCAACATCTTCGTCGTCGCATACCGCAAGACGCACCAGCTCGCACCCCGCGTCTTGCAATCGTGCAATCTGCGCAAGCGTGCTTTTTTCATCCGACGTGCGCGTGTTGGTCATCGATTGAACGGATACGGGCGCGCCGCCCCCAATCCGTACGCCGCCTGCATTTACTTGTCTTTTTGCTCGCATACGCACGTTTCTCCCCAAACTCTATCGCAGTACCATGCCCACAATGTCCACAATCACAACAAACGCCATCAGCGCCAACAATCCGATTGTGTGGATATAATTCTCCACTTTTTGGTTAATCGGCTTGCCGCGAATCCACTCTATAACCGTAAAAACCACTTTGGAACCGTCCAGCGCAGGAATGGGCAACAGATTAAACAACCCCAAATTGCTCGCAATCAGCGGCAACAGCATAAAGATATTGCGCCAGTTCATGCGCGAAACGCTCGCCATCATGCTCACCGTGCCAATCGGTCCGCTCAACGCCGTCAGCGCCACTTTGCCGGTAATCAAATCGAAAAAACTGCCCAAAATCGACCACGAAAGTTTTGCCGTAAACGGAACGCAATATAAAAACGCACCGCCCACACTCCCGTTTTTATACACCCGCTCCGACTGAAAACCGAATCCCGTGTACGTTTCGGTCTTTCCCTCGTCGTTTTTTACCGTAATTTTTTGCACGGTAAGACGCACGTCGGTCGTTTCGCCGTCGCGAATTACCGTAAGCGTCACTTCGTCGCCCTCGCCGAATTTGGCGGTGTACTCTTCAAACGCGTGCATCACGTTGATTTTTTTGCCGTTCACCCGTACGATTTCGTCCCCTTCTTGCAAATAGCAATACGGCAGCGTCTGCGCGTCGTCGGCATAGTATACGCGCGAAACGTGCGGCGTGGCGTATCCCACAATCAGAATGAACAGAAACGAAAAGAGTACGGCGGATAAAAGATTAAACACGCCGCCCGCAAGCAAAACAATGATTCGTTTCCACGGCTTTTCGTCTACAAACGACCGCACGTCGGCATTTTCGCTCGTTTCCGTTTCCCCTTCGAACGCGCAGAATCCTCCGAGCGGAATAAGCCGCAAAGAAAACACTTCGCCGTTTTTCTTGGTTTTACTCAAAAGTTTGGGTCCGAATCCCACCGAAAACTCGTTGATTTTGAATTTGAGAATCCTGCCCGCAATGTAATGCCCGAATTCGTGAATAATCACCATAACAAGCAATATCACAATCGCAAGCAAAATGTAAAGAAATGTTGTCAACCCTTCTCTCCGTCCGATACGTTATAGTCCGTCATCAGTTTATCGAAAATTTCTTTGTGCGTCGCAAAAATTTCTTCTTCGTTCGTATAGTTCCGCACCCTCGCCGATGCAAGCGTCTTTTCCACTAGCAACGCAATATCGGTAAAAGCGATTTTTCCGCTTAAAAACAACGCTACCGCCGCTTCGTTCGCCGCATTCAGAACGGCAGGCGCCGTTCCGCCCGTTTTCAGACTGTGCACGGCAAGCGCGGGTAACCGAAAAACGTCCTCCCGCGGCGGTAAAAAAGTCAACTCGGTCAGCGGAAGCGGACGGATATCGGTCGGCAACCGCTCGGGATACGAAAACGCCAACTGTATGGGTAGCCGCATATCGGGATACGACATCTGCGCAAGCACCGCGCCGTCGGCAAATTCCACCATGGAATGTATAATGCTTTGCGGGTGAATCACGTACTCTATGTTCATCGTGTCGAACAGCCAGCGCGCCTCTATGATTTCCAACCCCTTGTTCATCATGGTGGCGCTGTCAACCGAAATCTTTTTTCCCATGCGCCAGGTAGGGTGTTGCACCGCCCGCTCGGGCGTTACGTCGCGCAGCTCTCTCTCGCTCGCACGGTAAAACGGTCCGCCGCTCGCCGTCAATATCAGCCGCCGCACGTCCTCCCTTCTGCCGCCGTGCAAACATTGCCACACGGCGGAATGCTCGCTGTCTACGGGAAGAACGGCAACCCCTTTTTCCCGCGCGCGTCGCATTACCAGTTCGCCCGCCGCAACCAACGATTCTTTGTTCGCCAAAGCCACCGTCTTGCCCGCACCGATTGCCGCCAGCACGCCTTTGAGTCCCACGCACCCCACAACCGCCACAAGCACAACGTCGCAATCGCACGTTGCCGCCCGTATCAAACAGTCGTCTCCGCAACCCATTTCGCACCGCTCGCCCCCAAGCGCGTCGCGCACGTCGGCATACGCCTTTTCGTCGCAAACGCCCACATATTCGGGACGGAACTTTTTCGCTTGCGCAACCAAAAGGTCTGCACTCGAATTTGCGGTAAGCGCCACCACCTTGAACTTTTCGGGGTGATTTTCTATAACTTGCAGTGCCTGTGTGCCGATAAAGCCGGTACTGCCCAAAACGGCGATTCTTTTCATATCAAATCAAAAGAAAACTTAAATAAATGTAAATCACCACGGCGTTGAACATCATGCCGTCCACTCTGTCCAAAACGCCGCCGTGTCCCGGCAAAAGCGTGCCGTAGTCTTTGATTCCGCACTTTCTCTTAAAGTACGACGCCACAAGGTCGCCGATTTGGTCGAACACCGAACCCAAAAATCCGAGCATGAGAAAATGCACAATGTTGGCAATCTGCCCATGCGCAAACATTCCGCACCCCAGCCAGCCGAATCGCGCAAACATGTATACAATCGCGCCGCCTCCTATGCCGCCCAACAGTCCGCCGATTGCCCCCGAAACCGTCTTTTTGGGACTGATTTTGGGGCAGAGTTTAGGTCCTTTGAGTAACGAACCGATTAAATAGGCAAACGTATCGGTCAAACACGACACAATAAACACAAATAAAATGGCGCTCACACGGAACGAATCGGGAAAATAATTGATTTCCAACATGTACACTAAAATAGTAACGGGATATATCATGGCAAGCAACGTAGTCACGGCGTTACGACGCGTTTTCGTTTTGCTTGCGCCGCAGTAAATAAAGCAAATAGCCGCCATCACCGCCAAAACGCCGAAAAAGCCCGCAAGTCCCAGCCCCGCCGCAAGATATTTTTCTATCAAAAAGAAGGCTATATATCCCAAAAAGGCATATAACACCACAAAAAGGTCCACTGCGGGCGGATACTTCTTTTCAAGCGCACGGCAAATTTCCAACCCCGCGCCCACGGCAATCATCAACACGAAAATGTCGTAAAAAACAGCGTTGAGATACACCGATAAAAGCACCGTTCCTATATAAACCGCCGCAATCAATATAGCTGTCAGAGAACGTGTTTTCATTGTTTGACTTTTCCGAACCTGCGGTCACGCGCCGCGTAACCGTTCAATACCTCGTATAATTCTTTTTTTCCGAAATCGGGCCACAGCGTTTTCACAAAAAACAATTCGCTGTACGCACATTGCCAAAGCATGAAATTGCTCAACCGCGCCTCCCCGCTCGTGCGCACAACCAAGTCGGGGTCGGGTAAATCCGCCGTATACAACAATCGGGAAAACGACGTTTCGTCCACGGGTTTTCCCTGCTCCACCGCCGCGTTCACCGCTCGCACGATTTCCGAACGCGCCCCGTAGTTGAGCGCTATGTTGAGCGTGCTGTCCGTGCAATCTTTGCTTTTTTGTACGGCGTCCCCGATAATACTACGCAAATCCGCGGGGAAATATGACAAGTCCCCCATCACGGTAATGCGAATCCCCTTTTCGAGCATTTCGCCCAAAAATTCGGTAAAATACTCTTTCATCAGCGAAAACAACGTTTCCACCTCGTCGGCGGGGCGCTCCTTGTTTTCGGTGGAAAAGGCGTAAAGCGTAACAAACGGAATCCCCGCGCGAAAACACTCGTCCACGATTTTGCGCAGCGTTTTCACGCCTTCGCGGTGTCCCGCTTTGCGCGGCAACAAACGTCGTTTCGCCCACCGTCCGTTTCCGTCCATAATAAAGGCGATATGACGCGGTAATTTGTCGGGCAATCGGTCAGATTTCAAGAATTTCGGCTTCCTTGTCTTTGAGCAATTTATCCACACACTCAATAAATTTATCGAGCGTCTTTTGTATATCTTTCTCGTACGAAGAAACTTCGTCCTCGGTTACAATGTTATCCTTTTTTAGCTTTTTTAAGCTATCCATAATATCGCGGCGTTCGTTCCGAAGTACCACTTTGGTTTCTTCCGAAATCTTTTTCACCTGTTTTGTCAGGTCGCGGCGGCGTTCTTCGGTCAGTTGCGGAAACACAAGCCGAATGGTCTTGCCGTCGTCGGTAGGATTGATTCCTATATCGGACGCGTTGATTGCTTTCACCACTTCGCGCAACATGCTCACGTCGTACAGTGAAATCACAAGCATTCGCGCCTCGGGAACGGTAATCGTCGCCATCTGCGATAACTGCGTAGGGGTACCGTAATAGTCCACCGTGATTTTGTTCAGAACTTGCGGATTGGCGCGCCCCGCGCGAATGGATAAAAATTCCGACTTCAAGTGGTCGAACGCCTTGTTGAGCTTGTTTTCGTATTTATCGAATTCTTCTTTTACTTGCGGATTGCTGATTGCCATACTTTCCTCCGATTGGATTATTCTTGTATTCCATTATATCAAAATTTCCGCGATTAGACAACTGTTTTCAAGCGATAATCGTACCCACTTTTTCGCCCATTGCCGCACGAACCAACCCTTTTTCGCTGTTCAACCCAAAGGCGATAATGGGAATACTGTTTTCCATGCACATCGTAATGCTTGTAATGTCCATCAGGTGCAAATCCTTGTTTATCACGTCCATATACGAAATTTTATCGAATTTCTTCGCGGCGGGATTCAGTTTGGGGTCGCTGTCGTATAATCCGTCCACGTTCTTCGCCATCAAGAGTACGTCCGCCTTGATTTCGGCGGCACGGAGCGCGGCGCCCGAATCGGTGGAAAAATACGGATTGCCCGTTCCGCAGGCAAAAATCACAATTCTGCCGCACTCGAAATGTTTGAGCGCCTTGCGCAAAATATACGGCTCGGCAACCGACGGTATGGAAAGCGCCGTCTGCACGCGCGTGGGCACTCCCTTTTTTTCGATAGCGTCCGAAAGCGCCAACGCGTTCATTATGGTGGCAAGCATGCCCATGTGGTCGGCGGTTACGCGGTCCATATTCGTCCCCTGCCGTCCGCGCCAGAAATTCCCCCCGCCTACCACGACGGCAATTTCCAACCCCGAATTGTGCAGTTCCACCAACTGCGACACAACGTGTTCCACCATAGCGGGGTCTATCCCCACGTTCTTATCGCCCGCAAGCGCCTCGCCGCTGATTTTCAACAGTATCCGCTTATACATTTTCTCTTAACCTCCCGTCTTATAACTTATATCGTTTTTTGTCACAGCCACCCGCCGAACGCGCAACCACCCGTCCAAGCATACTAAAACGGCACAAATCGCTTTACACGACGCAAGTCGTATCGCGTAGCACGGTAGCTCTGAAATACGTGTTCCCATACATAAAAGAATGGGACACCAAAAACTCGGTGTCCCGTAATCATACCGCAATGCTTATTTGTTTTGAATCTTGGCAACCTCTTCGGCGAGATTGTCAACCTTCTTTTCCAACCCTTCGCCCATTACGAAAGAAGCAAACCGTACGATTTTCACCGCACATCCCGCTTTCTTTCCAAAATCGGCAACCAACTGCCCGACGGTCAAATCGGGGTTTTTCACAAATTCCTGCTCGGTCAGGCAGATTTCTTTGTAGAATTTTTTAATACGTCCCGCAATCACCCGCTCCACAAGTTCGGGTTTCTTACCCTCGTTGAGCGCCTGCGCCGTCAAAATTTCCTTCTCGCGGTCGGTTTCCTCGGCAGGCACTTCGTCGGGATACACATATCGGGGCGCCGTTGCCGCAATATGCATGGCAATATCGTGGCACATCGTATTAAATTCGGCATTGCCCGAAAGGTCCTTTTCGGTTTCCGTTTCCAACAATACGCCGATTTTGCCGCCCATGTGCAAATAGTATTCCTGCTTACCGTTGCCGTTCAAAGCAAAACGCACAAACCGACGCACCGAAAGTTTTTCGCCGATTTTCGCGGTCGCATTGTTCACAAGGTCGGTTACGGTTGCCCCGTTCACGCAAGACGCCAACAACGTTTCCACGTCTTGCGGATTGGTTTCCGCTACCCGGCGGGCAACTGCCGCGCCCAATTCCAAAAACGGTTCCGATTTGGCAACAAAGTCGGATTCGCAGTTCACTTCCGCCAACGCGCCGATTTTACCGTCCGCGCTCACATACGCCGCAACAATGCCTTCGCTCGCAATACGCGACGCCTTTTTCGCCGCAATGTTTACGCCCTGTTCGCGCAGAAATTCCGCCGCTTTTTCCATATCGCCGTCGGTCGCGGTCAACGCCTTTTTGCAGTCCATCATGCCCGCGCCCGTCTGCTCTCTCAATTTTGCTACGTCTTTTGCCGTAAAAGCCATTTTGTTTTCTCCTTTTTACACCGATTCCGTTTCCGTCTGCTCGGGTTGTGCGGGCGCCGCCTCTTCGTTCGCCTGTTCGCGCGCCGCGGCTTCCGCCTTTTCTTTCTCTTCCGCCATCTGCGCCTCAATCTGACGGCGTGCGGCAAGTCCTTCCTCGCCTTCGCGCGCCTCGATTACCGCATCCGCCATAGCGCCCGCAATGAGTTTAATGGCGCGAATCGCGTCGTCGTTACCGGGAATCACGTAATCCACTTCGTCGGGGTCGCAGTTGGTATCCACAATGCCCACAATGGGAATGTTCAAGCTGCGCGCTTCCGCCACGGCAAGGTGTTCTTTTTGCGGGTCAACCACAAACAACGCGCCGGGCAACGTGCGCATATCTTTAATACCGCCCAAATTCTCTTCCAATTTATCGCGTTCGGCAATCAACTTCATTACTTCCTTTTTGGGAAGCACGTTGAATTCGTTCATTTTTTCCATCTGATTGAGCTTATTAAGCCGCTCGATACGCGAACGAATGGTCGTAAAGTTGGTGAGCGTGCCGCCCAACCAACGGGATTTCATGTAAAACATGCCGCATTTGGTCGCTTCCTGTGCAATCGCCTCTTGCGCCTGCTTTTTGGTACCCACAAAAAGAATATTCTTACCGCTTGCGGCAATCTCTTTAACGAACGCATACGCTTCGTCAATCAATCCCACGGTTTTTTCGAGATTGATAATATAAATATCGTTTCTCGCCGTGTAGATGTACTTCTTCATCTTGGGGTTCCACTTTCTGGTCGGGTGCCCGAAGTGCACGCCCGCTTCCAGAAGTTGTTTCATCGAAACAACGTTTGCCATTTTTTTACCTCCTGTTTATACCTCCCCGCCCCTCAACTCCGCTTTAAGAATAAGGCATGCAAAAAATTTACCTTACCCAACAGAAAAACGAATCCGAACGGGTGTGTATTTCAAACCTGAACAATTATATCACATTGCGCCGCGGAAAGCAAACGATTTCACGGAATTTGCCAAACAAATTTTTGCCGCCTTTTTTCTTTCCGCTTTATCGTTTTATCTTTTTCCGTTCCGCCGATTCGCAAATTCTCCGTCGCTCTCTCCGCCGTTTCTCCCTTCTCCGCTTGCCGTCACAGAAGGGGGGGTATGCATACGATGCATGGCTACGCGTATAGCCATGCATCAGAGTGGGGTATGCATGGCATACATACCCACCCCGCTGCTATGCATACAACGAATACCCTCAAACGCTTTTCGTCCGTTATTTTTCGTGGTGCTTACACCCGCAATCGCAGTCATGCTCGCCGTCGCAGTCGCATTCGTGGTCGCCGTGACAATCGTCGCAATCGCAATCACAGCATCCGCAGTCGTGGTCGCTCACCGCTTTCAAATACTCGTTGAACACGCGTTCCAAAAGCTGTTCGTCGAAAAGGGGCGTAAAATTGCGCTCGTCCTCGCTTTCGCCCTGTGTGTACTCAAAAATAACCGCTTCGTCCTCTCCGATTCCTTCCAACGGCTCCACGGGTTGCAATAATTCGTAAAATCTGCCGTCCAACTCGATACTGGCGATTTCACGGAATTCCACCGCTTTCTCGTTCTCGTCAAAAAGTTCGATTACCGATTCTTCTTCGAAAATCTGTACGTTTGCCTGTTCTTTTTCTTCCATTTTGATTCACTCCGTGCTTTTATTTTGTTCTTTCATACGTTTTTGCGCATCTAAATAACTTTGCAGTATGATTTGCGCGGAAAGCGTATCGATAACCTGTTTGCGCTTTTCGCGCCGCATATTGCACGCAATCAGCGTTTTTTCGGCGCTCACCGTTGTGAGCCGCTCGTCTTTGTATTCCACTTTCAGCCCGCTCACGCGTTCGAGCACGCTACCGAAACTCTGCGTCTTGCTCGCTCTCTCGCCCATACTTCCGTCCATATTCACGGGCAATCCCACGACAATCCGCCCCGCGCCCTTCTCTTTTGCCACACCCGCAATGTAGTCGATGTCTTTGCGCATACTTTGCGACTGATATGTTCCAATCGGGCTTGCCAGCGTTTCGCTTTCGTCGGAAAGCGCCAACCCGATACGGGCATCTCCGTAATCTATTGCCAGAATTCTCATGATTATTCCTTTTTGTTCAAAGATTGCACGGGGTATTTTCTATCTCCCTTCCCCTTTCAATGCGGCGCGACTTCGACGCACCAACCGAAAAACGCATATATAAAAGTAAGCCGCATATTTTCAATCATACGGCTATTGTAACATACCCGAACGGAAAAAGCAAACCAAAACGGTACGAAACCTAAAATAAACAAAAAACTCCGTTACGCGATAAACGCTACCATATATCAATCCTTGCAACATCAACTTGCAAACAATTCGGATTTTTTCGGTCTGACCCCCAAAACAACCCCCAACCGAGGCTTTTTTGTATCGAATTAACCAATATACTTGCATAATGCTACAATTTTTACTATACTGTTTTTATGATAGTTTTGATTGCGGGAACAACACATACGGGCAAAACCGTGCTGGCACAACGTCTGATGGAAAAATACAACATGCCGTATTTTTCTATCGACCACTTGAAAATGGGTTTAATCCGAAGCGGACAAACTTCGCTAACGGTAAACAACGATGCCGAACTCACGCCCTACTTATGGTCGATTGTAAAAGAAATCATAAAAACCGCCATAGAAAACAAGCAAAATCTGATTGTAGAAGGCTGCTACATTCCTTTCGACTGGCAAAAAGACTTTGAAAAGAACGATTTGCAAGAAATCCGATACCGCTGTCTTATCATGAGCGCCGAATATATAGAAAACCATTTTGACGAAATTATACAATACAAAAATATAATCGAAAAACGCCTGTATGACACAATCGATAAAAGCGAGTTGATACAGGACAACACCCGCAATCTCCAACTTTGCAAAAAATACAATTTGCCGTATATTCTGATTGATAAAGTTTACGATACAAATATCGAATTATAATCCGAAATTAAAAAAACGCAACCTATATTCACAAGGTTACGTTATGGTGCGCCATCAGAGGCTCGAACTCTGGACACCCTGATTAAGAGTCAGGTGCTCTACCAACTGAGCTAATGGCACTTAATGAATGGAGCGGAAGACGAGATTCGAACTCGCGACATTTGCCTTGGCAAGGCAACGCTCTACCACTGAGCCACTTCCGCACGCAGATTGCTTATAAAGTATATAACAAGTTTTACCTGTTGTCAAATATTTTAGCGCCGATTTTGGTACTTTTCGGATTTTTTTTCAATCTGCCGAAAAGTGTATATTGACTTTTTGCGTCGATTGTGATATAGTTATAAAATGATTTACACAGGATTCCAACCGTATATAAACAATGACAGCCGCATTCTGATTTTAGGCAGTTTTCCCAGCGTAAAATCGCGCGAAGAAGGATTTTACTACGGCAATAAGCAAAACCGATTCTGGCGTGTTCTTGCTCAAAGTTGCGATTCTCCCCTACCCGCTACAATCGACGAAAAAAAGCGCTTGCTAAAAGAAAACGGCATTGCTCTATGGGATGTGGTGATATCTTGCGAAATCAAAGGCTCTATGGATAAAGATATCCGTAATCCCGTAATCGCAGATATGGATACACTCTTGGAACAATACCCGATACAACACATTATAACCAACGGCAGTACGGCGCAGACGCTGTTACAAAAGCATTTTCCCCGATATGCCGAGCGGAGCGTTGCCCTTCCGTCTACCAGCCCCGCAAACGCGCGACTGAACGTTTCGGTATGGTTGAATACGTTGCAACAGATGATTTCAGAATAAAATCATATAGAGTGATTGTAACGGACTGATAAATTCTTGCAGAAAAAAGTAAATTTCACTCCGCAAAAATTCTTGCGTGGATTTATCGCAACGCCCGCAAATCATTTGACAAATCTTTTGTTTGCATGCTACAATACCTATACAGTACACAAATACCTTTGGGGTTATGGCGCAGTTGGTAGCGCGTTTGAATGGCATTCAAAAGGTCAGGGGTTCGAATCCCCTTAGCTCCACCAAAGCAACCTAAACGAACCGCTTTTGCAAGTGGTGAAGTTTAAGTTGTTTTTTTTTATATCTTATAACCAATACGGGAGTCAATCGGATATGCCGAGATTTGTGCCGAAAAACCTTACGTCAAAATATTTGTATATGGTCATATTGCAAGAGAAAAAGCAGAAGACGTGGTACGATTTTGATATGAAAAAAGATAGCGAAACAGAGATACGATATGTTCGGGACACCGACGAATCCTTTTGGTTCACGCTCGACAAGCACTTACTTTTTGCGGAGTTTCAAAAGAAAGTGCGAGATAAGCAAGGGTATATCCTATTGCAAAACGGTATACCCGTCGGGATTTTGCGCTATAACCTATTTTGGGATAATACTCCGTTTTGCACTTTGCTGTACGTTAAAGGAGGCATGCAAAGAAAAGGCTTGGGAAAAAAGCTGATGCAATTTTGGGAAAACGAAATGAAAGCACTCGGTTTCGATTGGGTTTTGGTATCCACTCAAAAGAATGAGAATGCGCAATATTTTTATCGTGCAATCGGTTATATCGATTGCGGCAACTTAACCGCTCCCGACCAAACCGTTGAACTATTGTTAAACAAACGTCTTTCAAATTAAAAAACAAACGGCATATTTTTATGCCGTTTTATTACGTATTCGGGAAATCCGTTAAGCGCTATTCCGCACCCCGCATTGTTTTCCATATTTGTTCTCGTGTCGGGAGTGCCTCGATTGCGCCTTTTTTCGTGGTAGTGAGCGCCCCGCAGACGTTCGCGAAAGCAAGCGCCTTTTGCGGCGAAAGCCCTTCTTCGCGCGCAAGCAAAAATGCGCCGTAAAAGGCATCGCCCGCGCCCGTGGTATCTATGGGGCGCACCGAAACAGTATCGGCTTGGTAAAGTTCTCCGTTGTAAAAACAAACGCTCCCTTTCTCGCCCATCGTTACGCATACCGTTTTGTTTTTTCCCGTCGTTTGCCGTAACGACTGCATATCGCCGTATAAAAGCGATACTTCACTTTCGGAAAGTTTTACTATATCGGCTTTTGCGATATATTCACAGCTGATTTGCGCCGCAACTTTTGCGTCGGGATAAATGTCTTCCCGATAGTTTACGTCGAATCCGAGAAGTTTTCCCGCTTTATGTACGGCGTTGGCAACACGGCTTGCGAATTCTCTGCCATGCGGTTCACTCAACATAAGCGAGCCGATATGTACCAAATCGGCGACTTTTATCAACGGCTCCACGTCGGAGAAATCGATAAAACTGTCCGCCGTATTTTTTCGGTAAAAGCAAAAATTGCGTTCGCCCGTTTGGTCTAAACTCACAAACGCCAGAGTTGTATTGCGACTTCCGTCGCGTTGTAACCGTACTTCTTTTAAGCCGCAATCGCAGGCAAATTCGGTGAGTTTGTCGCCGATAAGGTCGGCGCCCACTCTGCCCACAAAGCCTGCGTTGCCGCCTAAACGCGCAATGCAACACGCCACGTTAAACGGCGCGCCGCCCGCACGAAACGTAAAACTTTCTCCGTCCGCGCTTTGTTTGCCGAACATATCCGCTAAAATTTCGCCTATGCAAAGTATCATATCGTTCTCCCACGCAACCGCTTGCAAGAGCGTTTTGCCTTTACTCTATTTTGTTGTTTCGCCTATTGTTAAATCGGCGTTTATTACCGTTTTTTGCGCATACTCTTTTCCTTGCACGCGGGCAAACAAAACGTCTACCGCCGCAGATGCCAACGCTTCTATATCCTGTCGCACCGTGGTGAGTTTAGGGTGCGGACACCACTCGTCCATTACTCCGTCGAACCCCACAATCTGCAAATCTTCGGGCACGCGTTTTCCGAGCAAGAACGCATTATAATAGGCGGCATTTGCAAGTATATCGCTACCTGTGAATAATCCGTCTATATCGGGATTATTCCGCAAATACTCGCGCATTACGTCCATTTCGTCGCCGTGTTTGAAATCCGCTACAAACAGACGCGACGGCAAACCGCGTTCGCGCATACAATCTTCATATGCTTTATAGCGCAGGCGGACTTCGCTTTCTACCTGTGTTTTACCGCAGACACACCCTATTTTTTTTACACCGCGCGACAAAAGATATTCCATCGCTTCCCGCGACGCATCATAGTTATTGCTGGTAACGAACGGGACTCTGCCGCCGATATGACGATCCACCGAAACAATAGGCAGACCTTCGTCTATATTCTCGTGCACATGGTGCGTGATAAATATAATGCCGTCTACACGCGCTTGCCGAATCATTTCGAGCATTTCGGTTTCTTTCGATTTTTTATCTTGCGAATTTACCACAAGCATTCGCACGCCCTTGCGGCTCAAATACTCTTCTGCGTAGTAAATGATTTTGGCAAAAAACGGGTGCCGTATGGTGGGCACCGATATGGCAATCGTTGCACAAGATTGATTTTTAAGATTGCGCGCCGATTGATTGGGAACAAAATTCAGCTTTTTCACGGCAGCGTCTATGCGCTTGCGCGCACTGTCGCTGACGCTGCCGTTTCCGCTGAGAGCGCGGGAAGCGGTGCCGACACCGACACCCGCTTCCTTTGCTACGTCTTTGATTGTAGCCATACGCATCATCTCCTGCACCCCCGCAAGACGCCGTGCCTTACGATATGTGCAAAATCAGTATAGCACAGCCGTATGGTTTTGTCAACGCACATTGCCCTTTCTTATTCTTGGGGTTCTTCGGGCGTGGGCGCAACGTACTGATTTACCGCGTCGAACCAATCGGTATCTTTTGTGCCGAGCGCCGCAAGCGTGTCTTCCGTATGGTACGTTTGAATATCGTCCACAAACAACAATCCCCAATCTTTCACGGCATTATCCACGATTTCCACGTATAACTCGTCGCCGATTTCGGCAACCGATGCAAGGTCGAACACATAAATGTACATGTATGCTTCCGCAATCGGGTCGTCAGCACCGGTTGCCGCTCTCTGTTTCGTATTCGTGAAACGAGCTACTTCGGTGCCGTCCGCTTTTTTAACGGAAATATATGCGCCCGTACCATTATGTCCGCCCAAACGGAAAGATATTTTGCCCGTGCCGTCTAGCACAAACGTTGTGGAACGGATAATTCCCGTGCCGCCTTCATTTGCACCTTGCCAACCGTCGAGATGATAAGTTCCTTGCTTATGATAATCTCTTCCTTCATTAAAATACTGGGTGCCGTTGAACACATTCACATCGGCAAACGCATTACCTTCCACAATCGTCCAACCCGTAAGGTCGCCCGTTTCAAAGTCGCCGTTTACAATCATGTTGTTATTGGAGATAACCAAATCGTAGGTACGTTCAATCCGCGTGGTTCCGTCGGTTACGGTGTACGAAACGGTGTACGTTCCCGTTTGCGTAGCGGTAAACGCCGTTGCATTGAACTCTTCCACAGCCTGCCCGTCTTTTTTAGCGCCCGTTATCGTTACGGTTACATCGTTGGCAGTAGCGCCGATTTTGTTCCATTCCAACAATGCGGCATGCGCGGTCAGGTCGATTGCCGTATTCACTTTACCCGTCTGATTGGGAATGGGTTTGGTTATCGAAAGCACGCGCGGGTCGGTAAGCGTGAGATTTTCGTAGTAGTCGTGCTGTGCCTGTATGATTCCCTTGGTCGCCACGCCCATGGGTTCTTCACTTTCAAGCACGTCGGTGCGGTATTCTGCCGCCCACGCTTTATCGGCATCGAGAATCGCTTTTGCTTCTTCATAGGTAAGACTTGCTTTTACCGAATCCACGTAGATGAACGCAAAGTCGCTCGTTGCTTTATCTACAATTTTAATGCAGACTTGTTCGCCGATATACGCGCTTGCATTCATGAACCAACGTTGCATGCTCTGCGGCATATTGGGGTCGCTGAACACGGGATTTGTTTGGGTAAGCAGTTCGGTGCCGTCGGCAGCGCACAATGCCACATAGCAATTTGCATTCTTTGCAACGCCCAACTTAAACGAGATAATTCCGTGTCCGCCCAAAGTGAACGTGTTGCTCGTAAGCGTTACCGTAGCCGCTTCATCGGGAATTCGGGAGTCGTAGAAATATTTGCCTTCTTTATGCGTAACGTGTACCGTTTTGCCGTTCTGGTCGTGCCGATCCGCGTTATCCGCCCAGAACGTTTCTTCCATAGACGGTTTACCCGTCTTGCCGTCCGACAAAGTCCAACCCGTAAAATCGCCCGTTTCAAAACCGCCGTTGAGCACGTCGTTTTGTGCGGAAACCGCAATCACGAACGTAGCGGGCGTAGTTAGCGATTGATAGTGCACGCTGTAATGCACCGTATAAATGCCGGGCGTGCTCAAATTCACGCTTTCGAATCCTTCGGTAATTTCGGGCATATCGCCGCACACGATTTTATCGAGTTGCACGTCGATTTCCTGCGAATCGACGGTGCCGTAACTTCCTTCCGCTTCGTCAAGGTAAGCAGACACGTCTACCGCATTGTTCACATGAATGGCTTTGGACGTAATCGGAGTTTTAACGCGCAACACTTCGGGTTCAAACGGATACGCATAGGTTTCGTAATAGTTACGAATTACCGCATTCACCGCGTTTTCTTCCAGCCCCTGCGACCAGATATACGTTTCGTTGATGAGCGCCTTGGTTTCGTCGGCTGTCATGCTCACGCGGATATCGTCTACCGATATGGCGGCATAATCGTTTTCGCGCTTGTCGCCGTCCACGATTTTGACATACAACACTTGCCCCGTATACTTGCTTGCGTCAATGAATTTGCGCATGAGATTGAGCGACATTTCGGGGTCTTTGAAGTGGTTGCACGTTACCTTTATGAGTTCTTCGTCGGTGTTACCGTCGCAGATTGCAACGTAGTTTTTAGACTCTTTCGCACCGCCTATCAACAGCGTGATAAACCCGTCGCCCGCAAGCGTGAATTTTGCCGAACGAATCGCACCCGTATTTTTTTCGGCAACGCCGTAGCCGTCCAGGAACTTTTCGCCGACTGCGTTATATACCCTATCGCCGAAGAACGTTTTGGTGGACGGGCTTATGGTGTTTTTACTGAAAGCGTCGCCTTCCAGAACTTTCCAGTTAGTCAGTCCGTCTTCGAAACTGCCGTTGCGAATGGTTATTTCAGTTTCGTTCTCCTCAAACGACGGTGCGCCGATTTCGGCTAAAATCGCTTCGCGCTCGGCATTTACCGCCGCAACTTCTTCTTCGGTTTTGAGCACTCTGAAATCGTCGAGATTCACGTATCCCCAACCGTCGCGATTCTTATCTTCATCGGTAACTTTAATGACTATCGTTTTTCCGATATGTGCCGAAAGGTCAACCACATTGGGCACAAGATGGTCGGTTATATACGGCACCGCAAAATCGGTATTTCCTTTTTTAAGAAGCACGTTGCTTGTACCGTTTTCAATAAACTCGATATAGCATTTTTCGGGGTCTTGCCCACCGCCGATACGGTACGTGATTTTTCCCGTTCCCGCAAGCTTAAACGGCGTGCTCGTGAGCGTTCCCACAAAGGCGGCACTGCCTGCGTCGTAACCGCTGAAAAAGTTGTCGCCGACTTTTCCCACCGTTATGCCGTTTACGCTCGACGTGTTTACAACGCCGTACTTTCCGAACGCCTGCCCCGTAGTTGTCCAACCGGTAAGCGCTCCCACTTCCTGCTCGAAACCGCCGTTGACGATTTCTTCGCCGTAGCCGCTTCCGCCCTTATCCTTCGAACACGCCGCCAACGTGCACGACAAGACAAACAGAACCAAAACGGCTACCATTGTCACAAGTTTCTTTTTCATTTTGTCCCTCCTGAAAAATTTTTTTCTATCACGTTAATACGCCTGCCTTTGGGGCGGCGAAAGAACGTCAACCGTAATACCGAACGCCGCTTGCCCGCCTTCGCTGAACGGCACGATTCCCGTACCCGTTCCGTATGCAAAAGCCGTTATAACGGCGCGGTCGCAAGCAAACGCTTCTATACTCGCTTTATCGACGTAAATGACTCCCTGCACGACGCCGTCGTTTTTAAGCTCTCCGCCCACGTCGGCACGGGCACCCGAAGAAAAACGGGTGGTGTTCATGCGCATTTCGGCGCGTGTGAACGAAAGTTCGGCATATTCGTTGTTGTTTACTTTTAATCGAAATCCCGCGCGCGTTGCTCCGTTTAACCGTATGCGGTACGTAATACGCAAGAAGTCGCTTTGCACCTCGCGCAATCTCTGCGCCGCCTGCGTTGCGTCCAGTTCGTTGAATCCGACCGCGCTCTCGCTCGCAAGGTTATCGAGTCCTGCGGGAAAAACGCCCAAAACATTGTCCGAAAGCAATTTCAGTTCGCGCACGCAAGATGCGGAATGCGCCCAACCTGCCGCACAATGTTCTTCGTCGCCGCGGGCGTCTTGCGTGATTCCCGTTATGTACACTTTGTGCGTTTGCGGGTCGGTGAACAATGTAGGACCCGTGAATACGTTGTTTCCGTAGTCGAGAAGTTTTGCGTCGGGAAAATCGGGAGTGAACCGACACGTTTTCGTGTTAAAATCGCCTATGTAATACCAAACGTCGTTATCCCCGTGTTGCGGCGAGAACAAAAAGATATATTTATCGGTAAGTTTTCCGTTTTCGTCGGGCAGTCGCGCAATGTTGGGCATTTCCCATACGGTGCCGTATTCGCTTTTATACGAGGCGGGCACGAACAATTCGCCGCGATATTCCCACTTGTGAAAATCCCCGTCCGAAGTGAAAACATGCGCCATGCCCCGCTGTTTGCCGTTCTCGTTTACGGCGCCGCCCACAAGCATATAGTACACCGACCCGATTTTCTGCACTTGCGGGTCGCGGAACTCGCCCGCAACACCCATTTCGCCCGTTTGCACGACGGCAAGCGTATCGTCTATTATCCACTCGGTCAAATCGGGGTCGGAATAATCGGCTGCGCGTGCAATACCGATATGCTGATTGGAATTGTTAAACGGTCGGCTGTCGTCGCCTGCCGTGAAGAACAGCACGGGTAAACCGTTGGTATCATACGCCATTCCGCCCGTCCAGATTCCGTCGGGCGCAGGCGTTCCTTCGGTGGGTATAATCGCCTCTTTTACCGAACGCCACGTTGCCATGCCGTCGTCCGATACCCAGTGTCCCCAACTGATTTGCCGCCAGTACGGACCCGTAACGTTATATTGATAAAATAAATGCCATTTGTCGTTATAGCAAAACAACGCGTGCGGTTCGTTCATCCAATTTGCGGGCGGTACGGCGTGGTAAGCGGGACGGAATTTGTCGTGCGCAAGTCGGGTGGCAAGCGGCGCGATATCTTCGTATTCGGCGCGCATGCCGTTATAACCGAAAAGCCCTTCGTGGTGTGTACGTATTGCGCCGACAGGCTTTGCCAGACCGTAAATTTTCAACTCGTCCATCACGCCGTTGAAACGGGTGATTTCGCTTTGTCCCGAATATTCGGGCTCGTTGCTACTCCCCACCAAAAACGGTACGTTTGCTTTTGCAACCGAACTGCCCACGGGCACCGAAACTTTTGCCGCGCTTATACCGTTCAGATAGATTTCGGCGTATCCTTCGTTGCCGTTGAAAACAGCCGTGAGATGATTCCATTCGTATGTGGATAAGCATGCCGACTTTGCGGAATTGTATACGTTCACCCACTCTTTGCCCGTGCCGAACCCGAAAACCCAGTAGCCGAATTTGGTTATGCCGAGCATGAAACCCGTTTTATCTTTGCGGCTGAATTGCCCCGCAATCACCTGCACCGCCCAATCTTCGCGCGCCGATTGCGGAGCCGCCCACAAAAACGAACGGGGCGCCACACACACGTCTACGGTAAATGCGTTTCCGCCGAGCGTAAAAGTTTTGGCAGGCACCGATATATGCTCGCTGTAACCGTCGAAATGCAACGCTCTGCCGTTCACAGCCGAACGCATTGTGCGTTGAGGTTCGATAGCCGCGCTCTGATAAGCGGGTGACGAAAGCAAGTTCCCTTGCACGATAAACGCACCGTGTTTTGCGGGCGATTTATCGAACACAGCTTTTCCCTGTTCTTCGTCGAACGGAAAATACAGCACGGCTTCGCTACCGTAGCTATCCGCATACGGCGCCGCAGGCACGGGCGGTTTTTCATTCTGTTCCCCGTCTTTACCCAATGCGCACCCCGCCGTAAAACATACGATAACAATAAGTACCGCAACTATTAAAATGTGTTTGCCATATTTCAAGGGGGTTCTCCGTTTGCGCTATATGCGTCAATCTACAATTATATCGTACTTGGTAAGATTCCGCACGGTAGCCGTGCCGCCTTTTGAAAAGAACGTGATTCCCGTATCGGACGGCGACGAATACACGTTTGCGGTAAGCGTGCGCTCGCCGTCGTTTATAAATACTTCCGCCGACGATTTATCCAAAAAGATGCGGAACGACACGCAATTATCTTTTACTTCCACTTTTGCATGGCGTATCGCCGCGTCTTTTTCTTTGCCGTCGCCCGTAATACGCGCACCGCATTCCGAACGGTCAATCACCACGAAATCGGTATCTTTATCGTAATATACCAGCGTTTCGTGGTCGAGTCCCGCAAAAATTTTCACACCTGCGCGCGTTGCCGTGCCCATATCGAGCGTGAACGACAGTTCAACCGTAGTACCTTCCACTCCGTCTACCGACGCTTCGCCGTTTACCGAAAGCGATTCTTTTTCCACTTTGTTTTGCCTGTATGCCTCGATTTCGCGTATCGGTTTTTGATACAACTTACCGTTTACGAGTGAAAGTTCGCGCGGCAGAATGGTGGCGCCTGCCCAACCGTGTGCCTGCGTAGGCAACGAACGCGACCACATCTGCATCCAGGCAATCAAAATCGTGCGTCCGTCGGGCGCCGTCATGGTTTGCGGCGCATAGAAATCGAGCCCGCTGTCTATTTCGTCTTCGCTTTCAATGGTGAACTTTCCCGTTTGGGTATTCAGGCTACCCACCATATACAGATTGGAATGTAAGTTTTCATGCCGCCATTCGTTTGTGGCAAAACCTTGCGGACTTGTGATGAGAATATCTTTATCCCCCACCCGTGCAATGTCGGGGCATTCGTAAATTCCGTTTGTGCGGCGGTCGCGGTGGGCAACGCCCACGTACTGCCACTGCATAAGGTCGGCAGATTTGTAAAGCAAAATCTGTCCTTCGCCCGCATTGGATTTCGAGCCGATAAGCGCATAAAAACTATCGCCTCTGCGGAATACCTTGGGGTCGCGGAAATCGTTTTTGCTACTATCCGACGGCACGGCGTCCGAGCTTATCACACGACCGCGTTTTGTGAACTTTACACCGTCTTCCGATACCGCCAACGCTTGCGTTTGGTACGATTCGCGCACGGCGGTATACATCAAATACATTTTGTTGTCGTGCACAATAGACGTGCCCGAAAAACAACCGTCCGAATCGAAAGCGGTGTCGGGCGCCAAAGCCGTGGGCATCAGTTCCCACTTGATAAGGTCGTCGCTTTGATAGTGCCCCCAATACATGGGTCCCCATGCGGCGCTGTACGGATGGAATTGATAAAACAGTTGATATTTCCCGAAAGCGTAGCCGAATCCGTTGGGGTCGTTCATCCAGCCCACAGGCGGCATCGCATGATACGTGTGCCTGTATTGCGGATTGATTTTGGAAATATTTTCGGAGATATATTTATCTGCCGCCTTTGTTCTGCTGACTTCTTCGGTTTCGCCTTGATAGTTCAAAATAAAATCGTCCACGTTCAAATAATTATAATAGTCGTTGCCTGCGTCGTTATCCACGATTTTCACAGCTGCCTTTTTGCCTTTATGCTCGCTCACGTCTATAACCACCCTATGCATAGAATTGTAGTATCCCGCCGTTCCGAATTCGTCGTTTCCGCGTCTGATAAGTTCGTTCCCTTTATCGTCTATCACGCTTACATAGCACTTCTCGGGGTCGGACCCGGCACCGATTAAAAAGCCTATTTTGCCGCTCTCGATTGTAAACGTTTCGCTTGTTAACGTGCCGCGCGTCCCCTTGGGCGCTCGTCCGCCCGAAAAGAAAAACTCGCCTTCTTTATAGTAGTAGTTGCCGTCGGAGTCTTTATTATCCACCGAAACGCAGTCGTTTGTAAAAGCCGCGCCTTCGGCTGTCCACCCTCTTAACGTTCCGCGTTCGAACCCCGCATTTTCAAACCGTTTTTCTCCTACGGGCTTATTACTTGCACACCCGCCCAGAGCGAGTGATGCGGCAAGCATAACCGCCGTAAGCCCTTTCATTTTGCTCATACGCGCCCCCTTATTGCTTATAAATAGATTTCATAGACGCAACTTTGAGTTGTGTCACGCGTAGCGTTACGCCGTTATCCGCATACAGTTTGAGTCCCATGGACGTTCTGTCTTTGGGATACACCCGCGCCGACACCGCTATTTTGCTGTCGTAAAACGCTTCGATTAACGAACGGTCTAAATACAGTTCCACCGTTAAACGGTTGCCTTCGGCGGTATACTTATCGAAGAACGTGCCCGAAATATTCTGCGCGCCGCTCATTCCCGTTTTTACGCCCGCGTTGTTGTTTTCCGTGTCGTAATAAAAATCGGTGTATTCCGTTCCGCTCTTATTGGCACGCACCCTGATTCCGAACATGCCGCTACCCGAAAATTCAAATTCCGTTTTTATGTGCAGCATGTCGCCACGCACCGAATCGAGTTTTTGATTGGCGTCGGCAAGCGAGAGCGAATTGCCTTGAACAAGCGTTTCGTTTTCATACGATTCGATTGCGGAAAGCGGCGCGATTTCGGCGCGTTTGCCGTCGGCGCTCAAATAGATTTCGCGGGCGAGTCCCACGGAATGCGCCCAACCCGAAAGATATTGGTCGCGCGGCTTGCGCTGGTCTTGCATAATGCTGAACATGACCGCCTTGCCCGTTTTCGGGTCGATAAGAGCGCTCGGACCCGTGAATACGTTGTCGCCGTAGTCAAAACGTTTGGGCGTTTTGTCGTCCGGCTCGAAACGATACGTACTCTTGTTGAAATCGCCGAGCAGATAAAACACATCGTTATCGGCGGAATCGGCAGGCGCGGGCGAAAATACGAACATATATTTTTGCGCCGAGCCGTCGCGCGTTTTTATGGGCAGAAGCACGGGCAATTCCCACGTTCTTCCGTAGTCGGACGAAAGAGAAGAATCCTCGTATAATTGTCCGCGATACGTCCAGTTTGTGAACGAATCGTCCGTTGTGGTGTAGATGAGCGCCGTACCCTTGTTTGCCGACGAAGACGAGCAGACAAGCATATACCAGGTGTTGCCTTCTTTGAACACAAACGGGTCGCGGAACTCGCCCGCTTTGCCCTCACCCGATTTTTGCTTGATTGCCAGCGTATCCGAAACTTCCCATTCGGTAAGATTGGGGTCGGTGAGGTCTTTGGGGCGCGCGATTCCTATATTCTGATTGGAAATGAGCCCTTGCCCCGCCGATGCGAAACTATCATTACCCGCAGTGAAGAAGATGACGGGATTGCCGTCCGAATCGAAATTCACGCCGCCCGACCATATACCGTCGGGCGCTACCGTTCCCGCCGTGGGAGTTATGATTTCTTTGAGCGGTTTCCAGTTCACCATATCGTCGGAAACAAGATGTCCCCAGCAGATATTGCGGAAATACGGTCCGTTCAAATTGAACTGAAAGAAAAGATGATATTTTCCGTTGTAATAAAAGGGAGCGTGCGGCTCGTTCATCCAGTGTTGGTACGGTCCGCCGTGATACTGCGGTTTATGATAATCTTCGGTTAAAACGTTTTGCAACCATATATCTTCAAACGTAATTTCGGGCAGTTGTCCTTTTGTCAGTCCGCTCGAATACTGCGTGCGGATTTCGTCGGCGTTCAACGCAGCTTTATACAGTTTTACTTCGTCAATCAGTCCGCTATGCATGTTGCAAGTTGCCGTAGCGTTTGACGTGCCGTTATTGTTTCTTCCCACATAGAGCCAATCGGAACAGGCGGAAATCCGAGCCCCTTCGTAGAACGTGCGCTCGTTGGCAAGTTCTCCGTTCAGATACATGCGCATGTTTCCCGCGTCGCCGTCGAAAACGGCAACAACGTGATTCCATTCGTACTTTTTCAGCGGGTGTCCGTTATCCCACAGTTTGAAAAAACGGTCGCCGATTCCCACCTGAAAACTCCATGCACCGTGGCGTTGGTAGCCCAAAATAAAACCTTGATTCGCTTCTTCGTTGAACTGACTCACCACTGCCGTAAGACGCTCGGTTCCCCCTTCCGCGCCTTTCGGGTCGTCCCACTCAAACATACGGGGCGCAATCCAGGCGCTTACGGTAAACGCTCCGCCCTTAACGGAAACGTCGTCTTCGGCATAGCGCACGTAATTGGAATACCCGTCCATAAGCAGGCTTCCGCCTTTTATGCCGCTATTGCGCCATTGCGGGTCTTGTGCATCGTCTTGATACGTAGGTTTATTGAAAATATAATTGAGCGTTGCGTCGGGCGCGCGTTTTGCGGCGTCGTGCACAACGGTGCCGCTTCCTTCATCGAACGGCAAATACAACAACAAATCTTTTTGGTGCGGGTCTTCGTTCTTATCGGAACATCCCGCAAATGAGAACACTCCGACCGCAAGCGCAAGAACGAGAACAATCCATAAGGCTTTCCGTTTCATAGCTTTCTCCTTTTTCTATTTGAGTCCCGAAAAGGACACGCCTTCTATGATATAGCGTTGGCAGAACACGTACACAATGGCAATGGGAATTGTGGAGAACGTGAGCGCCGCCATAACCATAGACAAATCTTTGGGATTAAAGGAATTGACAAGTTGCAAAAACACTTGCAACGGCTGTTGTTCGGGTTTACTGAACATAAGCTGTGCGAAAACGTATTCGTTCCAAGCGCCCATAAAGGTGAATATGGCAACTGTTGCGAATATCGCTTTGCTTAACGGCATGATAATCCGGAAATAGGTACTCAACCGCCCCGAACCGTCTATGCGCGCCGCCTCTTCGAGTTCTTTGGGCATTCCCACAAAAAACTGTCTGAACATAAAGATATAGAACGCACTTACAAAGTTTGGAATAAGATACCCGACCACGCGCAACTCTTTTGTGAGCAAGCCGAGATTTTTCAGAATTACGTAAAGCGGCACGATACTTGTTTCCACGGGCACGATGATGAGTAGCAACACAATGGTGCCTATCACCCGCGAACCGGGAAATTCCAGTCTTGCCAAAGCGTAGCCCGCAAACGAATTCAGAAGCAGTACACCCAAAATGGTAACCGAACAATAAATTACGCTGTTGAGAATACTCCGCCCGAAATAATCGAACGAGTTAAAAAGATTCTTATACGATACAAACCATTTGCTCACGTTCCAGGTGGCAGGCAAAAATGTGCGCCACGACGAGAGTTGCGCGTAAATTTGTTCCTGCGTTTTGAGCGACGAAACAATCATCCACAACACGGGAAATAAAAAGATTACGCACAGGAACGCGAGTCCCAGAATCGCCACCGTTTTCAGCGCAACGTACGCAGGCGAAATTTTACGCTTTACTTTTACGAAATTAGGAAGTACTTGCGTTTGCATGATTTCGTCCCCCTTAATCCTTTTGATCGGTCACTTTTCGTAACGTAAGCGCAATCGTAGACATAAACAGCGTATATAACAGCGCAATGGCACTCGAATATCCCACGTCGCGATATTTTATACCTTGCTGATAGATGTAGTAAGACATTGTCATGGTACTATCTACCGGTCCGCCCTGCGTCATAATCATGGGTTGCGTCATAAGACGAAACGCACCTATCAACATGGTTACGAGCACAAACGAAAACGTAGGCAATATACTCGGAATGGTTATACGGAAAAACTTGGTGCCGCTGCCTGCGCCGTCTACGCCCGCCGCTTCATACAATTCGGGCGGAATGTTTTTCAGTCCCGAAAGAAATATAAGCATTTGATACCCCGCGCCCTGCCATGCCGACACAATCACGATTACGTTCATCGCCTGTTTCGGACTTTCCAAAAACTGCTGCGGCGGTATGTGAAACACACCCAAAAGAGCGTTTATCAATCCTTCTTGCGGATTCAACAAATTCATCCACAAAAACGAAGTCACGGCAAGCGAAAGCATAACGGGACAAAAGAACGCCCAGCGAAAGAATGTGTTTCCCTTTATCTTCGTATTCAGAATAAGCGCCAGTCCGAGCGCCGCCAATAGTTGCAACGGAACAACTTCTGCCACGAATATCATCGTGTTTTTGAAGGCGTTCCACATGAATTTATCGGTAAACGCTTTTTTGAACTGCTGAACGCCCGCCCAGCCGACTTCATTGAGTTTGAGAAGATTCGCGTCCGTAAAGGCATACGAAAGGCTCACCACCATGGGCGCAATTACGAAAATCGCGCCGAGCACCACTGCGGGCAAAATAAACGCTATGCCCACAACAGAGTCGTTTTTAATATAAGTTCTTCCCAAAAACTTATAGTATATCGACTTTGATTTCTTCGCTTTTTCCATACGGCATCACCTTTTAACGGTCTACCGTTTTGGCTTTTTCGGATGCGTATTTAGACAGATTGTAGTCGGAAGTTCCCGCCGCGGTTTTGATATAGTTCACAATATCCGAAAACGCGGTAGTGAGTTGCGGATATTTTTCGATACGGGGACGAGGCGCACCTGTTTGCAACAACAAATCGCTCAAAGACTTACCCGCACCGCCCCCGAAATTCTCTTCGTTATCGAGCAGTGATTTATGCGTGGGGAAAGTACCTATGCTGTCATACATAAGCTGACTTGCCTCCACTCCCGTAAGAAACGCAACTGCCTGCGCCGCCGCATAGGCATCGCGTGTGTCGCGCGTTACCGCAAATCCCCAAGAACCGCAAGGCGACTGTATCGTTCCTTTGGCGCCGTCCGCCGATTCATATACGGGAAAAGGCATAATATCGTATTTACTCTGAAATTCTTTGTAGTCCTTGCGGATTGTATCTATAAGCCACGGTCCGTAAATCTCGAACGCCACTTCTTCACCGGGGAATGCGTTCACGTTGGTACCGTTGTATATCCAGGATTTTGCGCCGTCCTGCTCGTACAGGCTTTCCAACATAGAAAGTCCGTTGAGCGACGCGACGGAATCGAGCGAACCCACCGCTTTTTCGGACGAATCGGTGAATTGTCCGCCTGCGCTGTAAACGAGCGGCGAATACAAATACATGCAACCTTCGGCTCCGCCGAAACCGAGATTCAGTTTGATTTTATACGTTTTATTTGCGGCGATGAGTTTGTCCATCGCTTCTTCCACGTCTTTCCACGACCACGGTTTTGCAATCGTGCCGAAATCCGCGTCGGTGTAACCCACCGATTTCAAAAGTTCTTTATTGTAATACAAGCCGCCGGGCGCGTCCATGCCCGAAAGCGCATATAAACTTCCGTTATACGTAGATTGCGTGATTACGCTGTCTACGTAGCTGTTTTTTACTTCGTCGGTAAGATAATCGTCAAGCGGCAGAATGATTTCCTGCGCGGCGTAAGCCGTAATATTGGGACTGTCTACGGCAATTATATCAGGCAACCCCCCCCCGAGAAGTTCGCCGTTTATCGAGCTATCGAGTGCGTCGGACGAGTTTTTGAACTCCAAACTCATCATGATTGTGCGCCCGTCTTTGGTCTGCAACTTCTTTTCGTTGAACATATCGGCAATCGTGCGATAAATTCTGCCTTCGGGTTCGGCTTCGGATTTATGTAACCACACTTTTACCACTTTTACGTCGGCGGTGTCTTCCAGTTCGTCGTCGCCCCCGCCACACGCCGCAAAGCCAAACATGCTCAATACAAGCACGCAGGCAAGGAATACGGTCATCAGTTTCTTTTTCATCATTTTAATCCTCCTATCGGAATTTTATTTTCTATAAATTATGTAAATAAATTTATAAACAAACGTTTGGCGAAGTAAAGGATTTTACAGCGTATTACTTCTTATTTTTCTTTTGCACTTTCTTTTGGAAACGTTTCCAAAAATCTCTAAAAAATATAGAAATCGTTTCACGGTTTTTTCATAAATTGGAATCGGACTGAATCGGAATCGTTTTTACAAAAATATTGGAATCGTTTCTATTGTTTATATAATAACACAACATTTTGCGTTTGTCAATACCTTTTGAAAAAATTTTCAATTTTTTTTGGATGAAAAAGTTTCTTGAACTTATAGAACGGCTAACCTGATTAACCGCGCGTAAACCACGAACGCATTACATTCAATACGGTGCGCAATTGTTCTTCTTGTATCACATACGGCACCATGGCGTACAGAATGTTGCCGAACGGGCGGCAAAACACGCCGTGCGACACGGCATATTCCCGAAATCCTTCGAGCACGCTCGGGTTTACCACCTCTATGCAGGCGCAACCGCCCATCACGCGCACTTCTTTGATTCGCTCATCACGCAATCCGAGTAAAACCGACTGTTCGATTTTTTCTATACGTCGGATTTTTTGCATATAGTTTTCTTCTTCAAACAGGCGTACGGACGCAAGCGCAACGCGGCACGCCAAAGCATTGCCCATAAATGTAGGTCCGTGCATAAAAGCGATGCGCGGGTCATCGCCGTAAAATGCTTCGAACACTTTGCGCCTTGCCACCGTGACGGCATGCCCGATATATCCGCCCGTGAGCGCTTTGCCGAGTACCAGAATATCGGGCAACACGAGGTCCGCCGCAAAACGATTGCCCGTGCGTCCGAATCCCGTTGCCACTTCATCGAATATGAGCAACACGCCGTATCGGTCGCACAATTCCCGTGCGCGGCGCAGAAACGAGCAGTCGTACATTTTCATGCCGCCCGCTCCTTGCAATAGCGGTTCCACAATCATGCAGTAAAACGTGTTTCCCTTTTCCGAAAATGCCTTTTCCAGCGCGTCAATCCGCGTGGGAATATGCACTACGCCGCGTTTGTGCGGAAAGGCAAAGTGGTAGTCTTCGTCGTCCCCCACTTCCATTGCCTTGAACGTATCGCCGTGATATGCGTTTTTGAGCGCCAACACCGTATTGCGTTCGCCTGTGGGAACGGGCATTGCGTTCCCGTGGTGCGCATTTTCGAGAGCTAATACCGAATGGCGTGCGCAACCGCGATTGACGTTATATTGCAATGCCATTTTCAGCGCGACTTCCACTGCCACGCTACCCGAATCGGAATAAAAACAATAGTCGAGGTCGCCGGGCAGCCACTCGCTCAATTTGTCGGTGAGTTGTTGCACGGGATCGTGCGTGAGTCCGCCCAACATAACGTGCGCAAACTTTCCGAGCTGGTCGGAAATCGCCGCATTGAGCACGGGATGATTATAACCGTGTATCGTGCTCCACCAAGACGACACCGCGTCAATCAATATGCCTTTGTCGGTGTGTAAAAAAACACCGTCGGCACGTTCCACCCGAATGGGCGGCGCCATGGTTTTCATTTGCGCATACGGATACCAAATCATACGCGGTTTCTCCTTTATTCGTATAAAAACGTCGGGTCTGTGGGAAACGTATCTTCCCCTTGGGCAATGCGCGCCACAACGGGTATTCCCGTAAGTTTCTCGCACATGCGGGCGTTATCTTCGCAAACGGGGTCGCCCGACACAAAACGGTTGAAAATCAATCCTTTTATTTTCAAACCGCACGCTCGCATGTATTCCACGGTAAGCACAACCGAATTGATTGCTCCCAACCCCGCGTCGGCAACCAACACGCACGGTACGCAAAGCGCACGAATTACGTCGGCAAGAAACAATTCTTGCCCGTCATATCGCAACGGGCACATAATGCCGCCGCTTCCTTCTACCGTGATATAGTCGTATATTTGTTGCAAAGCCGCATAACCGTCCAGCACCCGTTCGAGCCGTACGGGATTATTTTCCTGCCGCGCGGCAAGATGCGGAGAATAAGCGCTCTCGTACACATACGGACACATGGAAACAAGCGACTGCGTAAGCCCTGCCGCACGCTGTACGAAAAGGGCGTCGCCCGGAATCAAATTACCGCGTTCGTCGCGCACGTTGCCGCTCATCGCCGCTTTATAATACGCCGCCGTGCCGTGCCGACGCATTGCTTTAACCAGCAAGGCAGTAACATACGTTTTCCCCACGTCGGTGCCCGTTCCCACCACAAAAATACTTTCAGACATATTCTGCCACCTTATATCCCAACCGTTGTAACAAGACAACGTCCGTTTGTGCGCCCACGCCTTGGGTAGTGAGCATGTCGCCCGTAATACAGGCGTTAGCACCCGAGAGAAAACATGCTTCGCCTTTATCGGGCATACCCTTTCTACCACCCGCCAATCGAATAGCGGCGTCGGGCAGGATAAAACGGAACAAAGCCACCGTGCGCCTTCTTTCGTCGGCAGAAAGCGGCTCCATGTTTGCAAAAGGAGTGCCCGCAATCGGTTGCAAAAAGTTGACGGGAACAGACCGTATACCCAATGTCCGCAACGCAAACGCCAATTCGATACGGTCGGATACGCTTTCTCCCAATCCCATAATGCCGCCGCTACATACTTCCAAACCCGCTTTTCGCGCCGCAGCAATCGCCGTCAGCTTATCGGAATATGTATGCGTGGTGCAAACGTTCGGAAAAAACCGTTCGCACGTTTCCAGATTACAGTGTGCGCGCGTTGCGCCCGCTTCTTTCAAAGCGCGGAATTGTTGCTCCGTTAAAAGCCCCGCCGATACGCACACCGATATAGGCACGCGTTCGCGTATCGCGCGGACGATAGCGCACAGCTTGTCTGTTTCACCGTCACATATCCGACGCCCCGACGTAACCACGGAAAAGCGAAGCGCCCCCGCCATGGCACTTGCCTGTGCCGCCCGCACTATCTCTTCTACGGGCAAAAGCGGATAGCTTTCGGCACAGCCGTCGTAATGGGACGATTGTGCACAAAACTTGCAATCTTCCCCGCATTTTCCGCTCTTTCCGTTGATGATAGAACACAAGTCGAAAGCGTTTCCGCACAGATGTTTGCGGATTTCGTCGGCAACGGCACACAATTCTCCGAGCGGTTCTCGGGTAAGCAATTCCGCTTCCGTGCGGGTAATCCGCTCACCCACAAAAATCTTTTCCCGCAAAGTTTCCGCAAAGTTCATAAGTCCACCCCTTTTTTCTTTTTAATCAACACGGGATATAACCGCTTTGCCGCAAGTGCCGACAAAAAACACAGGAATATGTCACCCGGCACAGCTAATACAAAACAATACAGAAACAAAGCGCCAATTCCGACCGCAGACTTAACATAAAACGTGCAAATCAGCCAATAGTACAGCATTCCGAACGCATACACGACAACAAGCCCCGCAAAACATGCCGCAAGCAAGCGCAAAAAAGAAGGCGCATCGGTTTTGTGCGCAATCCACCCCGTAATAAACGCGCCCGCCAAAAAACCAATCAGGTAGCCGAACGTGGGTTGCAATACGTAGAATATACCGCCCCCGTCGCTGAATATAGGCAATCCTATCAAGCCGAGTATCAAATAACACAACACGCTCAATGCGCCCCGTTTGGCACCAAGCAACAACCCTGCCAAAGTCGTGAACAAAAATTGCAAGGTAAACGGCACCATGGGAATGGGAATACGGATAAACGCTCCTGCCGCCGTGAGTGCGGTAAACAAAGCAATCAATGCCAAATCTTTTGTTTTCAAATTGTAAACCTCATACGAAACATAGTTTACAATACTATACCACGCGCACATTTTGATTGTCAACTGTTTTCGGTGAATGCTTTACAACAAACGGGAAAATATGCTATACTGAAAAAAACAAACGGAGAGCATAATGATAAAAACGAAAGACGCCGTACTTGCCTACTTAAAAAAATGCGGCAACTACGTATCGGGCGAAACATTGGGAGAAACGCTGGGTATCAGTCGTATGGCTATCAATTCCGCCGTGAATACATTGCGCCGTGACGGCTATGAAATATCTTCCGTTACCAACAAAGGCTATTGCGTTACCGCATCGCCCGACGTAATCAACGACGGCGAACTTTTAGCCCGTCTACCTGCCGAGCGTCTGCAAAAAGTTCTTCTTTTAGACAGCGTAGACTCCACAAACAACCGTTTGCACGAAATGGCGGTTGCAGGCGCACCCGACGGTCAAGTTATCATAGCGGAATCGCAACAAGCGGGACGAGGTCGATACGGACGCACGTTCGTTTCTCCACGCGGCAAAGGAATATATCTTTCCGTACTGTTTCGTCCCGTTGCCTTGCAACCCGTTTTGGCGTCTACGTTGGCGGCTTGGGTTGCCGTGGCAATGGGCAACGCGGTATACAAAGTCTGCGGCGTACGCCCCGATATCAAATGGGTAAACGACCTTGTGCTCGGAAAGCGCAAAATATGCGGCATTCTTACCGAAACGACCGTAGAGAGTGAAACAGGACACATTCGACACGTGATTGTGGGCGCAGGTCTGAACGTAAACGAGCGCCCCGAAGATTTCCCGCACGAACTGCAAAACACGGCGACTTCTCTATTCGCCGAAACGGGTATACGATATAACAGAGCACAGATTGCGGCGCAAATGATTACCGAACTTGACACGCTGGGCGCCGCCTGGCCACAGGAAAAAGAGCATTATCTCAAAGCCTACCGACAAAATTGTATCACGGTAGGAAACACGGTACGACTTTCGGGAAAAGAAGAACGAATCGGCTATGCGCAAGACATAGACGACAACTTCGGTTTGATTGTGCGCTTTGACGACGGAACGCAAACCACGGTAATCAGCGGCGAAGCATCGGTTCGCGGACTGTACGGGTATGTGTAACGCATAAAAAACAAAAACGAGAAATTTGTTTGATTATCGTTTATTAAAACGTGTTCTGTCTACGCCGCAAACGGGGCATTTGTAGTCTTGCGGCAGTTTTTCGCCGTAGTACACATAACCGCATACCGAGCACACCCATGCCGTTTCGCCGTTCTGCGTTTTCACTTTCATGAGTTCGTCTTTGTGTGCCCGATAGTAGCCGTAGCTCATCGGTTCTTCGTCGGAAATAAGATTTCCTTCTATCACCTTTCCGATAAAAAGCGTATGCGTGTCGTTCTCTATGGAATCCACCTTTTCGCAAATCATATACCCCATTGTGCCGTTAATCGTTTTCACGCCGCACACTTCGGTAGTATCGGTCTGCGCAAATTTATCGGTATCACGACTCGACGAAAACCCGAACGTTCGGATAATCTGCGGGTTCACGTTCGTGCCCATTACCGACAACGCAAACGTTTCGTTCTGTTTCATCAGTTCGTTTGTGCGGTTCTTCTTCATTACCGCCACCGAGATAAGCGGATTATCGCCGCCGCTCACCTGTGATACGGCGTCTACCACACAACCGCCGTTCTGCGTGGTGAGCACATACATACCGTGCGTTATCTTCCAAATTATTTCCGCGTTTTTCATGAACAATCTCCTTTTGCGTTACAAATGCTTATTATAACGATTCTATGCAATCAGTATACAACACCGAAACCCTTGCGTCAACGATACGATTGACAGTTTTACCGAAAAATGATATAGTATATTCGTAACATACCCTGTTCGATATAAGAATACACGGAAATACGGAAGAAAAATGGATATAATCGCCAACAAAAGTAGCGGAAAAGGCAAAGGCGCCAAATGTTTAGCGGCAGTAACCGCCTTTTTGGACGCGCGGGGCATTCCTCATACGGTATACGAAACGCATTGCACGGGGCACGGGAAAGCGCTTGCCGAAAGACTGTGTGCCGAAGGCGCACAAACGGTCGTGGCGCTCGGCGGCGACGGAACGTTTCACGAAGTGCTCAACGGCATGGACTTTTCCCGTGCGCGCATGGGATTGATTCCCGCAGGCAGAGGAAACGACTTTGCTATCGGCACGAAAGCGGCGTCGCTCGACCCGCAAACGGCGATTGCCGACATTGTGCGCGGCGAACATAAAGACCTCGACTATATTCAAGTGGGCGATAAACGGTGCGTCAACGTAGCAGGCACGGGGTTAGACGTGGAAGTTCTGCTCAAAACGGCAAAAAGCAAAAACAAACTCACCTATGTTGCGTCGCTCTTTCGGTGTCTGCTCAAATATAAGCCGTACCGTGTGGAAGTGACGGCAAACGGACAGACGTCAACGCACGATTGCATTATGGCGGGCGTATGCAACGGAACGCAAATCGGCGGCGGAATTCGCCTTTCCCCCGTTTCTCATCCCGACGACGGAAAACTGGACGTGATTGTTATGGAAAAACCGAAACGCGTTCCTACGGTGCTCGTTATGCCCAAATTCGTGAAGGGCAAACACATGCAAAAACCGTATACCCACCATATTGTTTGCGACAGTGTGCGAATTGTAACGCCCGCACCACTGCAATTAGACGGAGAAATTTATTACGATTTGTCTTTTGACGCGCATATTGTGGCAGGCGGACTGAAAACATTTTGCCCGTCGATTCACAACCGAATATCGCCGAATGATGAAAAATAAAAGAATCCGTTGTACATAAACGCAACGGATTTTCTTTTTTGTCAGTTAAATTCTTCTTTTGTATCCCTTCCGAACAATGTGGTAATCAAATCTTTGGGGGGCGTTTTGCGAGTAATCATTTCGTTTACCGCGTCGGTAATCGGCATATCCACTTTGAGTCTGCGCGCAACTGCCGCAACGGCACGCGCGGTTGCCACGCCTTCCGCCAACTTATCGAACGGCTGACCGAGCACGTATGCCTCGCCCCACCTGCGGTTGTGACTGTGCGGCGAAAAAAGCGTGGTTTCGTAATCGCCCAAATGACACAAACCGTAAGCAGACAATTCGTTTCCGCCCAGCGCTTTGATGAAACGCGCCACTTCTCTCGCACCGCGCGCCATCAAAGGACCTTTGAGCGTAACGTAGTTGAGTCCGTCGAGCACGCCCGCCACGATACCCATAATATTTTTTGTTGCCGCGCCTACTTCGGTGCCGATGACGTCGTTGCCGTAGTAGAACCGAATCAAATCGCTTTTGAACGAATCCGCCAACGTTTTGGTAAGCGCCGAATCGTACGAATCAATCACCATACAGTTGGGTACGTTTTTGATAAATTCCTGAATGTGCCCGGGTCCTACCCATACCGCCACGTGTTCTTTGGGAATTCCGCTCTCGATTGCCACTTCGCTCAACCGCTTGCCCGTGCTCTCTTCTATACCTTTCATACAGAGCACGAATTTTTTATCGCGGATATCGCGTTCGGCAATCTGCGAAGCAAATCCGCGCAACCCTTGGCTGGAAATACTGATGATGACTGTTTCGGCATGGTCGAGCGCCTCGTCGAGGTCACATGTAATGCGGATATCATCATTAAAACGAACGTATTCGTTTCGTCCCGTTTCTTTGAGAATTCGATAACTGTAATCGTGCTCGGGTCCGAAACTGATTACTTGATTCCCTATCCGATTGTTATACCAGGCAAGAAAAGAGCCCCATCTGCCGCACCCGAGTACCGATACTTTCATGATTTCCTCCGTTTTCGGGCACTGCCCGTGTTCCCTATGGATTGTTTATTCTATCGCTTTTGCCCGCAGACCAACCCCGTCAGTTTTTGGGACTGTAATTGGGGCTTTCTTTGGTAATGGAAATATCGTGCGGGTGGCTTTCCACAAGCGACGCGCCCGTAATTTTTACGAATCGCGCTTTGGTACGCAGACTCTCGATATCGGGCTGTCCGCAATATCCCATACCCGAACGCAAGCCGCCCATCAGTTGGAAGATACTGTCGCTCAATTTTCCGCGGTACGGCACTCTGCCTTCTACGCCTTCGGGCACCAATTTTTCCGCGCCCGCGCCTTCCTGGAAGTAGCGGTCTTTACTGCCGCGCGCCATAGCGCCCAAACTGCCCATGCCGCGATACGTTTTGAAATTGCGCCCCTGATAGATTTCCAACTCGCCCGGGCTTTCCGCCGTACCCGCAAACAGACTGCCAATCATAACGGCATGCGCACCCGCCGCAATCGCTTTGGTGATGTCGCCGCTGTATTTGATTCCGCCGTCGGCGATAATCTTTTTGCCGTATTTATCGGCAGCTTCCGAGCAATCCATAATTGCCGTAACCTGCGGCACGCCGATTCCCGCAACCACGCGGGTAGTGCAAATGGAACCGGGACCTATGCCCACTTTTACCACATCGGCGCCGCGTTTGAAAAGCGCTTCCGCCGCTTCCGCCGTGGCAACGTTTCCTGCCACCAAACAGATGTCGGGAAATGCATTGCGTACCGCTTCCACCGCATTCATAATATTGATATTGTGTCCGTGTGCCGAGTCGAGCACAAGACAGTCCACCTTGGCGTCTACCAACGCTTTGGCTCTTATAAGACACTCTTTGCCGCCGCTGATTGCCGCACCCACAAGCAAACGTCCGTTTTTGTCTTTGGCGGAATTGGGATACTGTATCGCCTTTTCGATATCTTTAATGGTAATCAAGCCTTTGAGTTTGCCGTTTTTATCCACAATCGGCAACTTTTCAATGCGGTGCCTACCCAAAATTTTCTGCGCTTCGGCAAGTGTTGTTCCCACGGGCGCCGTAACGAGATTATCTTTCGTCATAATATTTTTAATGGGCTGATTATAGTTGGTTTCAAATCGCAAATCCCGATTGGTTAAAATACCCACGAGTTTCCCGTCGCTCGTAACGGGCACGCCCGAAATGCGATATTTGTTCATAAGAGCAAGTGCGTCGGAAACAAGGTTGTCGGGTCCCAGAAAAAACGGGTCGGTAATTACGCCGTGCTCACTGCGTTTTACTTTATCCACGTGTTCCGCCTGTTGTTCAACGGTCATATTTTTATGTATGATACCCATGCCGCCTTCGCGCGCCATGGCAATCGCCAACCGTGATTCGGTTACGGTATCCATTGCCGCGCTCAATAGCGGAATATTCAAGGTAATCGAGTCGGTAAGACGGGTACTCAAACTCACTTCGTTGGGCAAAACATGCGATTCCGCCGGAATGAGCAATACGTCGTCGAACGTAAGTCCTTCTTTTACGATTTTATTCATATGTGTCTCCTTCGCCATGCCGCCCGTGCGACAAGCCGCAAAAATTATTACTTATATGAGAGTATTGCGCCAATGCACATAGTCGTATAACATACCGAACGTGTACCAATCTTCAACAAATACCCCTGCGTCCGTTCCGATGATTTCACGCTTTCCGTCGCGCGTGATTCGCATTTTGCCGTCGCCTTTCACCCACCCGAGGCTTTCCCAGTCGGTATGCGTTTTACGGAGTTCCGCCGTATAAGCATCATCGAAATATTGCGTCTGCCCCGAAAGAACTGCGGTCATATTGCGCATGGATTTTGTGAAATCATTGAGAATTTTCAAACGGTACGTAAGCCGAAGATGTTGCGCCTTATCCGCTTCGAGTGCATCGTACGTATAGCGCACGCAGTTTCTGCGAAGATAATCGACGAGCGCACCGAAATGCACCGTAAGATTTTTATACAGATTGGTCGTTTCCCCGTTTCCGAACGAAGGCGAATCGGAAGAATCGTAAACAAACAAATCGAACGGCTTGTTCACACCCGACAATAAGGAGCGGTCGCGCACTTGTTCAACGCGCAAAACATGCCCTTTTGCGCTCGCAATATCTTCCGAAAGCCCCAATGCGTCCAACTCGGTATCGATATATGCGGTAAGTTGCATCAACAGTAAAAATAAATCGTCGATAATTACCGTATCGCCGTCTTGTAATACCCAGTTTTCGTCGGTAACAATCCAGGGCGTTGTGGCAGTATCCACCCGTTCGAGAAGAGTTTCGGCTTTATCGAGCAAATACCAGGTTTTGAAACGCGTAGTTTGCAGATAATCGGAATAGCTGTACACATACGGGTGCATTGCCGCCACGGTATGCGAAAGACTGTATGCGTCGATTTCGCGCGTGCGGTCTAAAAGCGAACCCGTACTGTTATAGGAAAGATATTCGTTGATATACGTCTCGGCTTTGCGCGCATAAAACAGAGTATCGCGCGAATCGCGTCCTTTTTTTGCAAGCGTAGCATTCATAAAGTCAATCGAATACCCCGTTGCAAGATAGAGCGCGTCGGCATATTTTCCGTTGGGCGGCGGCAAACGATTCTCACCGTAGGCGTCGTCATGCCGCGAAAGATATTTTTCGGCACTCATGAGCGCCATATCCTTGCAATCGATTTTCACATAGAATTGCATTGCCGTATACGAAGAAAAAGACAGCACACACGCAAACAGCAATGCGAGCGCCACAACCGTCCAAAAAGCGGCACGGACGCCCACAGCCGCCATAGAAACGCTTTGAACGGCGGGAACGGATTGGTTGTCTTGTGAAGTTTCTTGCTCGATTGACAAAAGGGCAATACCTCGTACTCGTATTACCCTTTATTATAACACCAATCGTTCTGTTTTGCAATTCTTTTTTATACGGATTTATGCCGTTTGTGCGAAAATTTTTACGGTGCTCTTCCCTTTCATACGCGCACGGCGCTCACCGCACCCGTATCCGCCCGCAAAAGAACCGCTACCGTATTTTTGTTTTCTCCCACGAATGCCACGTACCAAAAGTAGCCGCCGCTGCCGTCTATGGGATTTTCCACAAGGCGGATGTAGATTTCGGGGTCGGGGCTCCCCTTGCCCCGAAAGCGTTTTAACTCGTTCTTTAATTTATCGAGCGCAATCGTGAACGCTTTTTCGGCGGAAATGATTTCTCCCGTAACCGCGCTTTTCATCTCAAACGCATGCTCGCCGCCGTCGAATACCGTGAGGGAAAAATCGCTTTGCACCGTAGCGGGAATATCCACCGACAGCGACTGCGCAAACGGGTGAGGCAACAAATCGCCTTCGTAAACGGTGCCGCCGATTTCGGTACGGTACCGATACGATTTAGCGGCGGAAAATACGGCGGGCGTAACGGTGATTACGGTAAAATCGCGCTTGCCTGCGCTCACTCCGTCCATTTCGTAAGGGTCTTCGCGCTTACCCGAAATTGCCGTAATTTTATAGTCGGCATTTTCGGCGGCAAAAAGATTTTCCCGCAATTCCGAGATATCGTCGGCATATTTTTCCAGATTGGAGTTACCGCAACCCGACAACATGGCTACAAACAATACCGACGCCAAAAGCACGCACAATTTAACGCAAAACGATTTTTTTTCAGTCATGAAAACACCCCGCATATATCACATATATACGGGGTTTATCGTCGGAATATGACTTATTGCTACGATTCTCAAAAACAAAGATTTTGCGATTATCCGTCGCGTTCCTGCATCATCGACTTAACTTTCATCAGGCGCGTAAGATTGCCGCGCTCGTTTTCGTCTAACTTCATGAGAATATATTTGATTGTTTCTTCCAGCTGGGGAATCATAACGTATTCGAGCGCGTTGACACGACGGCGGTTTTTCTCGATTTCGTCTGCCAACATGTTGCACGTTTTTTCCACTTCGGCAAGCCGCAACAGTTTTTCGGTTAACTGTGAAAGTTTGATTACGGCGTTATCGAGATCGGAAGGCGCCGACGAAAACGCATACGGCAAAAGGTCGCCGATTGCGGGCATGGAAATGGCTACATCGGGAACGTCTACGCCCATAATGTTTTTTGTGCCCGCATGCAACGTTACTTCCACTTTGGGCATGGAAAGTACTTGCTCGATATCTTCGGCGCTCGACACGGCGCGCGCAAGCATAAAGCCGCGCAACGCGTCCGCCACTTCGCCTTCGATTTCTTCGCGCAAAGACTTATTGATACGCACCAACTCCATAAAGCGGCGCACCATTTCGTCCGATTTGTCTTTCAACAGTTTATGCCCCCGAGTGGCAGTGCTCAATCGCGTTTTGAGTCGCCGCAATTCCATACGCGTGGGGTTTACCGTCAGTCTTGCCATTGGATTTCTTCTCCCCTACGCCTTTATCACGCCTTCTTGGGCAAATACGTTTGGATATATTCGTCTTTGATTCGTTTCAGTTCGCTCTTGGGCAAAACGGACAACAATTCCCAACCGATTGTGAGCGTTTCTTCTATATCGCGGTTGGTATCGAACCCTTGCGAAATATAGCGCCGCTCGAATTTTTCGGCAAACTCGGCATATTTTTTGTCTACGTCGGTGAGCGCGGCGTCGCCCAAAATGGCGCTCAATTCTTTTGCCTCTTTACCGCGCGCATAGGCGGCGAACAACTGGTTCATTGTGTCGGCATGGTCTTCGCGCGTTTTGCCTTTACCGATTCCTTTATCTTTGAGTCGGCTCAACGAAGGCAACACGTCTATCGGCGGATTGTATCCCTTTTTATACAACTCGCGCGAAAGAATAATCTGTCCTTCGGTAATATACCCCGTAAGGTCGGGAATGGGGTGCGTTTTGTCGTCTTCGGGCATGGTGAGAATGGGAATCTGCGTGATAGAACCTTCTTTGCCGCGGATTTTACCCGCACGCTCGTAAATAGATGCAAGGTCGGTATACAAATATCCCGGATATCCGCGACGCCCCGGCACTTCTTTACGGGCGGCGGAAACTTCGCGCATTGCTTCTGCATAGTTGGTGATGTCCGTCATGATAACCAACACGTGCATGCCTTTATCAAAAGCCAAATATTCGGCGGCGGAAAGCGCCATACGCGGCGTGGCAATCCGTTCGATAGCAGGGTCGGACGCCAGATTCATAAACAGTACGGCGCGGTCGATAGCGCCCGTTTTGCGGAAATCGGAAATAAAGAAATCCGCTTCTTCGTATGTGATTCCCATGGCGGCGAATACGACGGCGAATTTGCTGTCGCCTCCGAGTACTTTTGCCTGCCGCGCTATCTGTGCGGCAAGATTGGCATGCGGAAGTCCGCTTGCCGAAAACACGGGAAGTTTCTGCCCGCGCACCAGCGTGTTCAGTCCGTCGATTGCCGAAATGCCCGTTTGAATAAATTCGTCGGGATAATCGCGCGCCGCGGGGTTAATGGGCGAACCGTTTATATCCATGCTCTTTTCGGGTATGATTTCGGGTCCGCCGTCTTTGGGGTGCCCCATTCCGTCGAACACCCGTCCCAACATATCCATGGAAACTTTCAGTTCGATACTCTTGCCCAAAAAGCGCGCTTTCGCCGAAGAAATCTTCAATCCCTGACTTGCCTCGAACAACTGCACAAGCGCGCGGTCGCGGTTGATTTCCAACACTTTGCCCTGACGGATTTCGCCGTTCGCCTGCTCGATTTGCACAAGTTCGTTGTACTTGACGTTTTCCACGTTTTCCACAAGCATCAACGGTCCCACAACTTCTTTTATGGTACGGTATTCTTTCAGCATACGTTCTTACTCCATTCTGTTTCGTGTTTGCGATTATCGGCAATGCCGTTAAAAAGTATCTTGCGCCTTCAAGCCGCCCAGTTGCGCCTTCATGTCGGCGGAAATGGCGTCTAAACGCTCGATTTCGCTTTCGGAAATATATTTGCTTCGCCCAATCTGTTCGCGCGCGGGAATATTGAGAATCTCGTTGAGCGACGCCGACTTTTCGAGCGCTTCGGTGCCGAAACGATAATAATCGATAATCAGTTTGAGCATTTTATACTGCTTTTCCATAGACGTATAGGTATCCGTTTCATGGAACGCATTTTGGTGCAGGTAATCTTCGCGGATAGACTTTGCCGCTTCCATCGTTAAGCGGTCGCGCGGCGAAAGCGCGTCCATACCCACCAAACGAACGATTTCGTCGAGTTGCGCTTCTTCTTGCAAAATACGCATTGCCGACGTGCGGTAGGCGTTGTAATCGGGCGCCACCGACTCGCTGTACCAATCGGCAAGACGGTCGCTGTACAACGAATAGCTGACCAACCAATCGATTGCGGGGAAATGACGTTTGGACGCAAGCGACGCGCTCAATCCCCAGAAAACTTTTACGATACGCAGGGTTGCCTGACTGACGGGTTCGCTCATATCGCCGCCCGGAGGCGACACGGCGCCGATTGCCGTTACCGACCCCACACGGTTATCCGAACCCAACAATTTCACGATACCTGCCCGCTCGTAGAATTCGGCAAGCCGACTGCTCAAATAAGCGGGATATCCTTCTTCGCCCGGCATTTCTTCCAACCGTCCGCTCATCTCGCGCAACGCTTCCGCCCAACGCGAAGTGGAATCCGCCATAATTGCCACGTTATATCCCATATCGCGGAAATATTCGGCTATCGTAATGCCCGTATAAATACTCGCTTCACGTGCCGCCACGGGCATATCGGACGTGTTTGCAATCAAAACGGTACGTTTCATGAGCGGTTGTCCCGTTTTGGGGTCGGTTAAGTGCGGAAATTCGTTGAGCACGTCGGTCATTTCGTTGCCGCGCTCTCCGCAACCCACGTATACGATGATATCGGCGTCCGCCCATTTTGCAAGTTGATGTTGCACTACCGTTTTGCCGCTACCGAACGGACCGGGAACTGCCGCAACGCCGCCCTTTGCAATGGGAAACAACGTGTCGATTACGCGCTGCCCCGTTATCATCGGTTTTTCGGGCGCCATTTTTTCACGGTACGGTCTGCCGCGGCGCACGGGCCACTTCTGCAACATGGTAATCGCGCGGGTTTTGCCTTCTTTGTCTTCTACCGTAGCAACCGTATCGTCTACCGTCTTTTCACCGCCCGATATATCCGTGAGTTTTCCTTCTACGCCCACGGGAATCATAATGCGGTGCTCTATCACTTCGTTTTCGCGTACGGTACCGATAATATCGCCGCCCGTTACGAAATCGCCCGCTTTTTTCACGGGAACAAACTCCCATTTCTTTGCGTGGTCGAGCGCGCTGACTTCGATTCCCCGCCCGATTCTGTCGCCGCTTTTGCGCACGAGCTCATTGAGCGGACGCTGAATACCGTCGAAAATGCCTTCTATCAATCCCGGTCCGAGTTCCACCGAAAGCGGCGCGTTGGTAGACACCACTTCTTCTCCGGGACCGAGCATACTCGTTTCTTCGTAAACCTGTATAGACGCGCGGTCGCCGCGAAGTTCTATCACTTCGCCTATTAACTTTTGTTCGCTGACGCGCACGACGTCATACATTTTAACGTCCTGCATGTTTTCCGCCACGATAAGCGGTCCCGAAATTTTTACGATTTTACCTTTCATATTTCATACCTCTCGGATAGCTGCTGTGTTGCCTACTGAATCAATCGCCGAACAAAATATCGGCGCCGATTGCTTTTTCTACGTCGCGGCGGATTCCTTCCATTCCGAATCCGTTACTGCCCGCCGTACCGGGAATGGGAATCACGGCGGGATACGCACGTGATTTAATTTTTTCGAGTGTGTCGCCGATTTGCTTGGCAAGGTCTTCGGTGATAAAAATCACGGCGTAATCGTCTTTTAGTTTTTTGAGCAAATCGTTTGCCTCGAACATGCCGCTTGCGGAAAACGCTTCCACACCCACTGCCTTAAACGCAAGCACGCTGTCTTTATCGCCGATTACGGCTATTTTTCCGTTTACCGTCATTTTGTTTCCTCATGCGCCCGCAACCTGCCGCAATCTCGGCAAAATCTCGGCGCGGGCATTATTTTTCAAACAGGTTAAAATCATTTTTACCGTTTTGTATTCGCCGAGCTGTGCCAGAAAATACGAAACAAACGGTGAAAGCGACTGCATGTTGTCCGCCTGCTGTTCCCAGATACGCAACAACCAGTCGTCCGAACGCGCTTCGGCAAGAGGCAAAGAAAGCGATTCGTTCCCTTCCGCAATAAAAGCGTACGGCGATTCCGCAATAAGCGCCGCAGGCTCTTCGGCGCGGTAAATGGCGGTTAATCGGTCGGGCGTCATTTTTCCGCCTGCAACCAACATATCCGCAAACGCCGTTTCGCCAACTCCGAGCGCGCGGGCTCGCAATACCGTGAAAATATTGGCAAGGTCGATTTCTCCCGCCGCATAATTTTTCAACGCTTTGCTATACGATTTTTTTGCACAATATACGGTGTCCGCATACATCGCTTTGGTTAAAGCTATGTCTATCGTTTTGGGGTCGGCAGGCTTTTCGGCAAACAAAATATCCAACTCGCGCAAAGCGTCCGCCATAAACGGCGGCAATGCCGCATATTCTCCCCGCCCGATTCCCGATTCGATTTCGCCGTCGGGCATCTTGTATACGGCGGCGGGATTGCTCTTTCCCGTTGCCCGTGCCTTATAATACGCCTTTGCGTTTCCGTATAAAAACCGATTGGTGAGAATACGCGAAAGATATTCGTTCGGCGCGCTCGTGAGCGCATAGTCAATCAGTTTTGCCGTTTCCGCGGAAATAAACGAATCGATATCGTAATTTTTTTCGTCTACCGTACCGCCGCCGTAGCCGTAATCGCACAGCATTTTCACCGCGTCCGCAAACGTAGCGTCGGCGATTCGGTGCAATTTTTCGGCGTTCAACAGCTTTCCTTCGTTGTATTTTGCCACGGCATTGGCGTAAATTCTCGTTACCATTGCGTTATCCTTATTTGCCGAACAGGCGCGTTGCCACACCCGCCAGCGAATCTTCGCGCAAGGAACCGAGCAGGGTTTCCAGCGTCAGATTTTTATCGCACGATTTTCCCACCAAAATCACGCCGCCGCGCCCCGAATGCGTCCGATTCGAAAAGGCAAGATTTTTCCCCGTCTTGCGCGCGATTGCGGTCAGCCATTCATCGTGCAAACGCTTGCAGTCGCGTTCCGCCACTACAATCTCGTCGCCGTCGTCCGCATATTTTTCCACCATATTGCCCACAAACTCGCGGTAGATATGGTCGGTCATATTCAGAATCTTATGTGCCGCTTCTTCGTATGCCGCATCGATTACCTTCTGTTTGGCGGCTAATTCCGCCTTTCGGGTTTCGAGCGCACACAGCGTTTGCCTACGGGCAAGCAACGCCTGCGCCGACTCACGCGCCGCCGCAACCGCCTCGCTTTGCCGTCTGCTCTCGTCCGCACGAACGCGCTCTACCGTTTCGTTGTATTCTTCGCGCGCGTCCGCCGTCAGAGCTGCCGCAGCAATCTCCGCTTTTTCGATAATATCGGCGATAATCGCCTCTTTTCCTTCCATTCCTATCCCTCCGCCAAACGCTCTTTCGGCAAAACTTTTTTGCCGAATGTTTGCCGAAATCTTTTACAGACCTTTGAAATAGCCGCCAATCATCATAACGCCAAGGAAAGAAATGATGAATGCGAAAATGGCGAAAATTTCCACGAGCACCGCCATGGTCATGGCGCGCCCCATCTGTTTATCCTGCTTACCCACGAGATTGATGCCGCCCACGGCAACCGCGCTCTGCATGATTGCCGAACCGAGTCCTACAATGGCAATGGGAAGGCAAAGCATAAAATAGGCAAGCCCCATCTCCTTGCTTACGGCAACCGCACTGCCCATGATACCCGTTTGAATAAATACCATGAATCCGATAACAAAGCCGTAAAGCCCTTGCGTTGCGGGCAATAACTGCAACAAGAGCACACTGCCGAACTTGGTAGGGTCTTTGCTCAAAAGCCCCGCCGACGCCTGTCCCGCGCGTCCCACACCGATTGCCGAGCCGACGCCCGAAAGCACTACGGCAACAGCCGCACCCAACAATGCCCAAACGATACCTGTCATGTCTTTTTCTCCTTTTCTTTTCCTTTCGGTAAATTTTATCTATAAGCCACGCGCCCGAGCGCGATAACTTTTAATTGAACCGCACGTATCTGGTCTTTTCTCCCAACGGGCTGAACATTCTGCCGTCTCCCGTATAGAATTTCCCGTAAAACTCCAAAAATTGCAGACGGGCGTTGTGCACATATGCGCCCAGCACGCCGATGCCTATATTGAAGGCATGCAACGGAATCAGAATAATAAAACCGATTACGTAACCCACCACGGGAATATCGAAGAACAAAATACCCAACGTATTAAATGCCAATCCGATTGCGCCGCTTGCCAGGCCGAGCCCGAAAATGCGCGCGTACGACAACACGTCGCTCAACAGATTCACCAAACCGTACAACCCCGAAAATCCGCCCATGATTTTGCCGAGAATGCCTTTTCTGTGTCGTCCCGCCGTGAGTAGTATACCCGCAAGCGACACGCCGATAAGCGCAAGCCCCACCGTTTGCAAGGGCGCGGCGGGTTTTAACAGCATATCAAGCGCTATACACGCAATTCCGCCGAACAGAATGAAAATGAAAATGCTGTCGAGTATAGCGTCAACGGGTCGATGTTCGCGAAAACTCTTTACCGAATTGAGCGCGTATCCGAACAGTATCTGAACCACACCCAAAATAATCGACACGGCAAGCATCATCAGCGGTTCTTCCATGGGGTTGAACCACAGCGGCGGAACAGCGCTTATGGAGAACACACCGCCGAACAACACGCCCCATAAAATAGCCGAAATGCCGCCCATACCCACAAGTGCAATCAATCTGCTTGTTCCCCGTTCGAGTTTGCAGAATTTAAGCATAAGCCCCGCGGCAATACTCAACACCACGCCGTATCCCGCGTCGCCTATCATGATTCCGAAAAACAGGAAGAAGAACACCGCCATAAACGGATTAGGGTCCAGTTCGTTGTAGGCGGGCACGCTGTACATGTTGGTAACGTCTTCATACGGCTTGAAAATCTTTTTGCTCACCACCAACGTAGGCGGCGTGTCGCCTTCCTGCGGCTCGGTGAGATACGTTACGATTTTTTCCGTCTTTTCTTTGATTTTTTGCATTACCGCAGGCGCCGCGTCGGAAGGAATCCACCCTTCTATAACAAACGTATTGTCGGTGGTAACAAAATCGAGTTCCACCGTCGCTTTCTCGATTTCCTGCCCGATAACGTCGTACAACACTTTCAGTTCGGGCAAATATTTGTAATAATCGAGCGCCCGATACAGCGCCGCCGTATCGTTATCCGTAAGTTTGCGTTGTTCGGCACGATACGATTCTATCAGTTTTGCAGGCGTTTCGTCGTCGGTAAGCGTACACAACGAAAAACCCGCATTCGATAAAAGCGCCGTAACCTTTTCTCTGTCGCAAACGCGGCACACGATTCCCAAAAGCGTGCCTTTTTGCGTAGCGTAACGTTCGGAGAATACGGGCAACTCTCCCCACGATAAATCGGTATTCGCCGAAGAGTATGCAAGCAACACGCTTGCCGACGCACCGTTTCCGAGCGCGGAAAATTTGAGCGGAAACGCCTCGTACGGCGCTACCGTGCGAATGCGCGTTCTGTTTTTCTGCAACTGCGACTTGTATTCGAGTCGGGCAAAATTGAGCTTTTCCAACTCGTCGCACACCGCGGTAAGTTCATATTCTTTTGCGGCTACGTCGTAAAAATCATCATAGCCCATCACCGTTCTGCCGCCGCCCTTTTTTACGTTTTCCACAGGCGCCGCGGCAATCGGTTGCGCGCGCCCGCGCTTAACGTCCGATTCGTTCTGTTTCTTTTTGGAAAGATACTCGGTAGCACAAGCCGAAAGCCAGTCGATGGCAAACGATATTTTTGCCTGCCGAGCCACCGCCTTTTCGAGATACGACCGCTCTGCGACGCCGCGTTCTCCCACCGACGTAGGGGTTGCTTCAAACGCGCCGCTTCGCACGAGTGCGTTCATGATTCTGTTTTTGTCCGACTTCAATCCGATTAGGCGGAGTCGGCTCATCTTCGCTATTGCCATAGTCCGCTTAAATCTTCCCTTTGGTCAACATTTCCGCCAGCCATTCGCCTGCGGAACGGACGTTTTTCTCGGCGGCGCGCGCCAAATTTTGCGCCGCGGCTTCCGCCTCTTTACTCGCTTTCTCCGCAAAGGCATCCGCCTGTTTTTCCGCTTCGGCAAGTATCTCTTTTACCTGCCGTTTGGTTTCTTCGGCAAGTTGCGCACGGATAGCGTCCGCGTCGCGTGCGGCGGATAAAGACAATTCCTTCGCTTTCTGTTGTGCTTCTGCAAGTATCTGCGCCGCCTTTTCTTCCGACGCCGCAATTTCGGCAATGACTTCTTCTATCATTTCTGTTCCTCTATTTGCGTTATCTTTTCTATTCTGCGCATATGGCGTTCATCGCCCGAAAACGCCGTGCCGAAAAATACGTCTACAATATCGAGCGCAAGTCCTTCGCCCGTTACGCGTTGCCCGAGCGCCAGTATATTGGCGTTGTTATGCTCCCGCGTCGCACGTGCCGAAAAGGTATCGCCGCAAAGCGCGCAACGGATTCCTTTTACCTTGTTTGCCGCAATGCTCATGCCGATTCCCGTGCCGCAAATGAGAACGCCTTTTTCGCATTCTCCCGACGCCACTGCTTTTGCCACCGCTATCGCATAGTCGGGATAATCTACGGCTTGATTGGAATGACACCCGAAATCCTTCACGGTTAAGCCTTGGCTTTCCAACCGATTTTTAATCTTGTTTTTCAGTTCCGTTGCCGCATGGTCGCACCCGATTGCTATCATCTTTTCTACTCCGTTCTATCTGTTGCCCGTTTGGCACTTTTTCCGCATACCGCGCAGGCTACCGCCCGCACGCGATTATATAAATAATACCACAAATATCGGATTTTTGCAAGAATTTCCCTATACGTTTTTCCGAAATTTCGGTTGTGTGCCGCTACCGTGCCCAAAATGCGAAACGCAGGCACTCACTTTTTTGAAGGCAGATTCTGCGCATACGCAAAGATATCTTCACACGCGTACAGCAAATATTCCGCCGTTTTAACGTACAGCGCCAAATCTCCGCCGTACGGGTCGGGCACGTCGTTGCCGCCCGTAAGTTCGCGCACCGATTTTACCTTATCGCCCCAAGCGGCAAGCGCGTTTTTGTGTTCTCCCGTCATACAAACGATTAAGTCGGCTTTATCCGCCGTTTCGCGCGTGAGCGCATGTGCCGTATGCACGCGTTTTATCGGCACGCGCAATACCGCCATTGCTTTCACGGCGTTCTCCGTCATAGGGTCGCCGTCACAGGCGCACAACCCCGCACTCGATACGTCATATACTGAAAGTTTGCGCTTTTTTCCCAAAATATATCGGAACAGAATTTCCGCCATGGGACTGCGGCACGTGTTCCCCGTGCACACAAACACAATTTTCTTTTTTTCCGCTTTTACTTTTTTTGCCATACCGACCGTAACGCCTCCTTATTTGTTACCTGTCGTTTCAGATAATTTTTCCGCCGCTGCTTTTTACAAGACGATTGATAATGGCGGCGCCGATTCCATCCGACGAAACCCCTTCGGCAATTACGGTATCGAATTTTTCGTCGTCCGCCTGCCGCAGACACGCAAACAGTTTTCCCGCATAGCTGTCGTAATTTTCTCCCATGTCGAAAATATGACGCGCCCCGTATTTTTCGGCGTTGGCGTGTAAACACAAGATTACGGGATTCTTACCTTGCAACACAAGCATATCGTATCTTTTGGCAATCGTAGCAACCATGCTCGCATAATATGCCGAAAACAGCACGTCCGCTTTGGGCGCGTAATGCTTGTATTTCATGCCGGGACAAAGCGCCACCGTGCCGCCCGCCTGTACGGGCACGGACATACCGCATACTCTTTCCAATTCTTCTTTGGGGATTCCGCCCTGCCGCAACAGTTTGGGCACATCCGAACTCACGTCTAAAATCGTAGATTCCAATCCGATTTCACACGAGCCGCCGTCGAGCACATACGGGATTTTTCCATTTAAGTCGTTCCACACGTGCATTGCCGTCGTGGGCGACGGTTTGGTACTCGTATTGGCGCTCGGCGCACAAATCGGACGAGCGCAAGCGCGTAAAAACTTACGGCAGACGGGATTACTCGGCATACGTACGCCCACCGTGGGTAGTCCTGCCGTCACGCAGTCGGGCACTCCTTTTTTCTTTTTCAGAACAAGCGTCAATGCGCCCGGCATAAACGATTGCATCAGCTTACGGGCAAGCGGCGAAATATCTTGCGCCACATCTTCTATCTGTTCGGGCGAAAACACATGAACGATTAGCGGATTATCGTTGGGGCGCCCTTTTATACGAAATATTTCCCGCACGGCGTCGGGCATGAACGCGTCGGCACCCAGTCCGTACACCGTTTCGGTGGGAAAAGCCACAACGCCGCCCCGCCCGATATAACGAGCGCACGTGCGTACGCTTTCTTCCGTAGGTTGTAAAATTTCCGTTTTCATCTCTCTTTTGTTTTCACTCCCCGCACATTTGCTCGGTTTTCGCATTCTTTCTATTCGGTGTGCGTATGGTATGAAACCGAATATTCGTGTCGATAATCATACCGTATGAAAAAGCCTTCCGTAATCATCGATACCGCGCTCACGCTTGCAGCGCTGTTCTTTCTGGGTTGCATTGTTATGGGATATTTTACACGCAACACCGGTTCTATTCTTTGTACCGCCGCAGTATTTTCGCTTACCGTCACGTTTTTCACGGGGCGACTGACCGAAAAACGACACATGCCGCAAAAAAAGAAACGTAAGCTCGACGACCTGATGAACAAATTCGTATTTTCGCCGCACGATTACGCTTACCGATTCACACTCGACGCGCTTACCGACAAATGCGCAGTTAAGGAAGAAAACGGCTTGATTCTCGCGGGCGGCACGGCATTCTGCGTGCGGCTTACGGGCGAAAAAGTAAGCACCGCCGTACTTGCCGAACGGTACGCCGCCGCCACACAACTGCGGGCAAAACGCCTGGTGATTTTATCGGCATACGGCGCCGAACAAGACGCGCTCGAAACGGCAAAACTACTATCGACACCCACGGCGGAAATCTGGGACTTTTGCAAAGTATACGCCTTTTTCGTGTATCTCAAACACCCGCCCACCGAAACGCTTCGCTTAAAGCCCACCCGAAAAAAGAAATTCGGCGCGGTGTTTTCCATAGCACTCCGCAGAGAAAACGCCCGCAGATACCTGTTTTCGGCAATCGTCACACTGCTTTTTGCGCGCTTTCTGCCCTATTCGGTATTCTATGTGGTAATTGCGGCAATATCGCTCGTTCTTGCCATACTCTGCCGTCTGCGCATTGCCGAACGACTGTCGTCCAAACACTCCGCATGAAACGACGCCCACATCTTACTCGGGCGCGTCGGTATTCCCGTCGCCGTCTGTATCGACGGTTGTTTCTTTCGACGCGGAATCCGTATTCCCGTCTGCATTCGGGTCGGCACGGTTTCCGTCGGCGTCGGCGGGCAGGTATTCGGGCGGCGTTTTTTCTTTAAGAACAAACCGTACCACCAAAAAAAGTCCTACGCCCGTTAGTCCCGAAACAAGCGCAATCCACCCCACGGCATGCTTTGCCATAGCGGGACTTGCAAGCACTATTACGAGCGACACCGAAAAAATCAACATGAATACCAACGCGATAACGGCAAGTATCCGCCTTGTCTTTTCTTTTTTCATGTTTACAGTATACCATTATTTTACCGAAAAGACAAGTTTTTTCGCACAATCAACATCGGTTTTGCACAAACGAAAAAACACACGTAAATATTTGATATTTACCGACGCCAGTGTTATAATAACAACATGAGAAAGTTGTTCAAACTTTTAACCAACAAAATACTCATTACGATTTTCTTCTTTTTGTTGCAAATCGCGCTGACCTGTTTCATTGTTCTGGTGCTCACGTCTATTTCGGCATGGGTATATATCGGTTTCAGCATTTTAAGTCTTTTTATCTGTCTGTTCATTATGGGAAAAGATACCAACCCGGGCTACAAACTCGCCTGGGTAATTCCCATACTCGTGGCGCCGCTGTTCGGCGGCATGATGTATATTTCATTCGGACGGTCTGCGCGCCTGCGGCGCAAGGAGCGCAAACGTTTGGCGCAAACCATTCGCGAAACATGCAAACACTACGACGGCGCACTCGCCCGTACCGACGAACGGTTGGACAGCCTGAACGAATCGAGTCATAAACTGGGCACGTTGGTGCGGAATTTGAGCGGCTACCCCGTGTACGAACATACCGACGTGCAATACTATTCGCTCGGCGAAGACTTTTACGCCGCACTCAAAGATGATTTATCCAAAGCCGAACACAGCATTCTGCTCGAATACTTCATCATCGAACGCGGAAAGTGCTGGGACGGTATTTTGGAAATCCTGCAAGAAAAAGTTGCGACGGGCGTAGACGTGCGCGTTATCTATGATGATATGGGCTGTTTGTTCACTTTGCCCGGCAACTACGCCAAAAAACTCAAAGCCATGGGCATAAAGGCGCACGTGTTTAACCGAATCAAACCCACGTTCAATATCCGTATGAATAACCGCACGCACCGCAAAATAGCGGTAATCGACGGCAAAGTGGCTTACACGGGCGGACTCAACCTTGCCGACGAGTACATCAACGAAGTGGAAAAATACGGACACTGGAAGGATACCGCAATCCGCATGGAAGGCGAAACGGCGCACGCATTTGCCGTTATGTTCATGCAATTCTGGCTTCTTCTCGACCGCTCGCAAGAACCGATTGACAATTTTCTGTTGCCTGCCGCGCAACACGATTGCCGCGGATTCGTGCAACCCGTAGCGTCCGACCCCGGTCAGAACGTGCAGGTCATCGAAAAAGGGCTGATGGAAATTATACACAATGCCGACCGTTACGTGTATATCAACACGCCCTATCTGATTCCCGATAACGAATTCGTTACCGCTCTCTGCCTTGCCGCCCAAAGCGGTGTAGACGTGCGCATTACCATGCCGCACATTCCCGACAAAAAAACGGTGTTCATCATGTCGCGCTCGTTTTACCCCGTTTTACTCAAAGCGGGCGTAAAAATCTACGAATATCTACCCGGTTTCGTGCACGCCAAAAGCATGGTGTGCGACGATTCGATAGCCTACATAGGCACATGCAATCTCGATTACCGCTCGTTTTATCTGCACTACGAATGCGGCGCCTTTTTGTATGACGTTCCCGCTATCGACGATATAAAAGCCGACTATCTTGCCACGTTGGAAAAGTGCAAGGAAATCACATACGAAGAAGCTACCGACGTTACCGCATTTACCAAGCTGGCACGTTCGGTGCTACGGCTCTTTGCGCCGCTTATGTAGCCCGCCGACAAGCGGCGGAAAAACCTTCCCGACGCCGCAATCACAAATCGTCCGCGTCCTGTACGGGTATTTCGCAAATCGGATTCCCCCATTCGTCGGTAACCACTCCCGTATAACTTCCCATCGGGTCGGTATGCGGCGCTTTGAGCAATTCTTCGGTTGATTCGGGTTTCATTATCTTTCCTCCGCCGTTAGCTTGCGCACATATACCAAAAAATATACATATAACAATATAAATTTACAAGGAGAACGTACTTATGAATATCTGGCATGACATCAATCCCGCAAGAATCAATCCCGACGACTTTATCGGTGTTATCGAAATTCCCAAAGGCTACAAACAAAAATACGAACTCGACAAAGAAACGGGGCTTTTGATTCTCGACCGTATTCTTTATACGTCTACGCACTATCCCGCAAACTATGGGCTTATTCCTCGCACGCTGTCGGACGACGGCGACCCGCTGGACGTTTTAGTGCTGTGCAGCGAGAGTCTGGAACCGCTCTCGATGGTGCGGTGTTACCCTATCGGCGTTATTACTATGCTCGACAACGGCGCCAACGACGAAAAAATCATTGCCATACCGTTCAACGACCCCACCTATAACACCTATAAGGATATCGGAGAATTGCCAGCCCATCTCTTTGACGAAATGCGGCACTTTTTCTCGGTATATAAACAACTGGAAAATAAACAGACCGCAGTGAACGAAGTTGCCGACCGCTCGCACGCTCTGCAAATCATTCGCGCCTGTATTGAAAACTATGGTAAAAAATACGGTTTCGGCGTAAAAAATCAATAAGACCTCATAATAGCTTCCCGCACGAAAAAATCCGAGCGCAACAATATGCTCTCGGATTTTTGTTTTTTTGTTTCCGTTGGGAATTACTCCAAAACCGCTTTGATTCTGCGCACACCCGCCGACGAGGATTGTTCTTTCACAATGCGGAAACGCCCCAGCTCTCCCGTGCGGGCGGCATGCGGACCGCCGCAGATTTCTTTACTGAATGTTCCCATTGTGTAAACCTTAACTTTCTCGCCGTATTTGCTTGCAAACAATCCCACGGCGCCTGCCTTCTTCGCCTCGTCTACCGTCATTTCCTCGCACACAACGGGCACGTCGGCGGCAATCGCTTCGTTTACAAGCGTTTCCACTCGGGCAATCTCGTCTGCCGTAAGCGCGCGTCCGAACGTAAAATCAAAACGCAACCGCTCGGCAGTGATGTTACTGCCTTTTTGATTGACGTTTTCATCGTTCAGCACCGTTTTCAAAGCACGGTGCAACAGGTGCGTTGCCGTATGCAAACGTGCGGTAGCCTCCGTGTTGTCGGCAAGTCCGCCCTTAAAACGCTGTTCGGCGCCCGCATGACTTTTCATGCGGTGTTCTTCGAATAAGGCGTCGAATCCTTCGCGATTGATTTTCAATCCCTTTTCTTTTGCCAATTCTTCGGTCATTTCTATCGGAAAACCATAGGTATCGTATAGCTTAAAACATGCTTTGCCCGACACGACGTCGCCCACCAAATAGCCGCATAGCTTTTCAAATTCGCGGATTCCCGACGTAAGCGTTTTTTCAAAACGTTCTTCTTCGCGGTTGATTTCGTCGTAGATTTTGTCTGCCGCCGCCGCAAGTTCGGGATATGCGTCTTTGTACCGCTCGATTACGGCAGACGCCACCTGTGCCGCATCCCCCTTTTGCATACCGAGCTGTTTGATATACCGAATGGCTCTGCGCAACAGCCTGCGCAAAATGTATCCTTGGTCCACGTTGGAACAGGCGATTCCCTTTTCGTCACCAATCATGAACACGGACGTGCGCACGTGGTCGGCAATAATGCGGATTGCGCGGGTATCTTCTTTATCCGCCCCGTACTTCTTACCCGAAAGCGATTCGATTTTTGCAATAACGGGCGCAAACAAATCGGTTTCGTATACGCTCTCTTTGCCTTGCAAAATGCACAGCGTGCGTTCCAACCCCATGCCCGTATCCACGTTCTTGCGCGCAAGCGGCTCGTAGGCGCCGTCTGCCGTTTTGTTATACTGCATGAACACGTCGTTCCAGATTTCCAAGTAATGTCCGCAATCGCACGCAGGCGAACAATCCTTTCCGCATGCGTTTCCCCGCAGAATAAACATTTCCGTATCCGGTCCGCACGGACCCGTCTTGCCCGCAGGTCCCCACCAGTTGTTCTCTTTGGGCAGATAGAAAATATGGTCTTTTTTAATTCCGCACTCGTTCCACAATTGAGCGCTCTCTTCGTCGCGCGGGCAATCGCTATCTCCCGCAAAAACCGACACGGCAAGATTGTCGGGGTCGAGTCCCAGATATTTTTCACTCGTCAAAAACTCGTAACTCCAACGAATCATATCCTGCTTAAAGTAATCGCCCAAACTCCAATTTCCGAGCATTTCGAAAAACGTACAGTGGCTGTTATCGCCCACTTCGTCGATGTCGCCCGTGCGTACGCACTTTTGCACGTCGGCAAGACGTTTTCCCGCAGGGTGCGGCTCACCCAAAAGATACGGCACAAGCGGGTGCATGCCCGCCGTGGTAAACAATACAGTGGGGTCGTTCTCGGGAATAAGCGATGCCGACGGAATAACGGCATGTCCTTTTTCACGGTAAAAATCCAACCACATTTTCCGAAGGCTGTCCGACGTAATTTCTTTTTTGTTGTTCATAATCTTCTCTTTCTCCGTTATCGGTTGCCCGCATAAAGCAAGCACTCCGTTTATTGTTGTGTTCGCCTTATGCGGCGAAAATTTCTTTTGCATGCGCCCGCACGATTTTATAAACTTCCTGCGGGGAATTTGCCGTATATTCGGCGTCTGCCAATGTGTCGGCACTACCGTAGCCGTAAGCCGCCGCAATCGCACGGATTCCTACGGTGTGCGCTCCGTCTATATCGAACCGCGTATCGCCTACCATTACGCCCGAATCTTCTGCCAACGCTTCTTTGATGAGCACTGCCTTGTCGCTGTCGGTGCGCGCATAATCCACGGCTATCACCCGCGCAAAATATTTTTTCATGTCGTGTGCTTCGAGCAAAAATTCCACCATGGCAATCGGCTTACTCGACGCAATGGCAAGCGTGTAGCCGTCGGCACGCAACGCATTTAACACTTCGCGTATGCCCGCATACGGCGCGGCTTTTTTTACGCCGTCTGCCCAGTAATGCGCACGATAGTTCTCAACCGCTTTTTTTGTCTGTTCTTCGTTCAATCCCGCCGTAGTAGAAAAGCTGTAAAACAGCGACGGACCGATAAACGAATCGAGTTGTGTTTCGGTGAGCGGCGCGGCACCCGATTCTTTTATCGCAAGCCGTACGCACTCTTTAATGCCCTCGCCCGTATCGAATAACGTACCGTCCACGTCAAATATTACGCATGCACTCACGTTTCGCTCTCTCCCTTTTCTCTGCGCAGTTTTCCCTTGTGCGCCTTGTAGTAATCAAGCGTTTTGTTAACGCCCGTACCGAGCGACGTAAACTTGAACGAACCCACCGTTTCGTTCAGTTTGTCTGTACTTGCGGTACACTCGGGCAGAACCGCTTTTTCGGAAACGATTTCGATTTCTCTTTCGTTCTTTTTTGCATATGCCTTTACCTTTTTGGCATATTCGGATAAACTCGTGGGCGTGGGATTCGCCACGTTATAAACGCCCCTCGGCAATTTCTCTTCCAAAAAAAGCGCAATCAAACGGGCAACGTCTTCGGCATACACGGCGGAAAACGTCTTGTTCGCGGGTAATTCAATCTGTTTTTTACCCGTTATCGCATGAGAAAGAATCTCGGTAAGACGGTGTTTGTTTACGCGCGCACCCTTGCCGTATGCGCCGAATACGCGCAATACCGTGCTGATTTTATCGCTGCTTGCCAGTTTGGTAATGAGATATCGGGTGCGCCCCACGCCCGAGCGGGGCATGGATACGCCAAACGTTTCTTCCGACACCCGCACAAGTTCTTCGCTCGTATCAAGGTCGTACGGGTCGCTCACCACAATCAACTTTTTTACACCGAAAAGAACGGACGCATATTGCACGTTGGTAAACGCAACCAATTCTTCCGAATCCAACCAAGAATCGGACGGCGTTTCGCGCGGCGCTACAAAATGCACCACGGCGTCATAGCGGGTATCGCCCAATATTGCCGCCGTTTGCGCATAGTTTTTCCAATCCGTTTCTTCGGGCGACGCAATCGCAAACTTTTTACCGAACGTTTCCGTAAAATCGGTTGCTATCAGTCCTTTATCTCCCGTTAACAAAACTTTTTGCATAGTTTCCTCGCCTTGTAGGTATTACTCCGTTATTTCCGTTTGCCCCAACGGTTTATTTTGCCGCCTTTACATTGTAGCCGTCTTTCAAGCCGACAATGCGGTTGAACACAATGCCTTCCGACTTGCTGTCACGGCAAAAATATCCTTGTCGCAAAAACTGATACGACGCGCCCTTTGCGCAATCCGCCAGATACGGTTCGATAAGCGCATTCTTTTCAATCAGCGACTGTTGATTCAGCCGTTCGCCGAAATCGAGCGAACTCTCCCCCGCAACCAACAAACAATCGTACAATCGCACCACGGCGGGCACGGCGTTCGCATTCACCCAGTGTATCACGCCTTTCACCTTGATTCCGCTGTTATCGGCACCGCTTTTTGTGCCTTCTATCAACTCGGCGTGCACGCGCGTCACGTTTTCGGGCGTTCCTTCGTATCCCGTACACTTTATAATATATCCGCTTTTCAGCCGTACCGTTCCCGTCGGCGTGAGCCGTTTATACTTGGGCGGCGGCACTACGGCAAAATCGCTCTTTTCGATATACAGCTTTTTGGTCATCACGATTTCGCGCGTTCCTCCGTTCGGGTCGAACGGATTCATCTCAAACGCAAGCGATTCGCAAAAATCGTCGGGCACGTTATCGAGTACCAGTTCGAGCGGTTCGAGCACCGCCATGGCTCGCGGCGCGCCTGCATTCAGTTCTTCGCGGATACAGCTTTCCAACTGCCCGATTTCCACTTCGCTGTTTGCTTTTGCCACACCGATTCTCTCGCAGAATTCACGGATAGACGACGGCGTGTACCCCCTTCGACGCAACCCCGCAATCGTAGGCATACGCGGGTCGTCCCAACCGTCCACAAATCCTTCGTCCACCAGTTTTTTGAGATACCGCTTGCTCATGATTGTGCGTTCGAGATTGAGCCGCGCAAATTCGTATTGATGCGGCGGGTGCGGAAACATTCCGCATTCGCGCAACACCCAGTCGTAAAGCGGGCGGTGGTCCTCGAATTCGAGCGTACAAATGCTGTGACTGATATGTTCCACCGCGTCTTCGAGCGGATGCGCAAAGTCATACATCGGATACACGCACCACTTGTCGCCCTGACGGTGATGATGTGCACGCAACACCCTGTAAATAATGGGGTCGCGCATGTTAATGTTCGGACTCGCCATGTCGATTTTGGCACGCAGCACAAGCGCGCCGTCGGCAATTTTTCCCGCCCGCATTTGCTCGAAAAGGTCTAAACTTTCGGCAACGGGACGATTGCGGTTTTTGCTTTCGATTCCCGGCTCGGTAAGCGTGCCGCGCATGCGTTTCATCTCTTCGGGCGAAACGTCGTCTACATACGCCTTTCCCTTTTTAATGAGCGCCACAGCCGCTTCGTACATCACTTCAAAATAATCGGACGCAAAAAACACGTCGCCTTCCCACCCCAACCACTGCGCGTCGGTAATAATGGAACGCACGAATTCGTCGTCCTCTTTTACGGGGTTGGTGTCGTCGAAACGCAAATTGCATTTGCCGCCGTACTTGCGCGCCATTGCCACGTTCAGACAGATTGCCTTGGCATGCCCGATATGCAAATATCCGTTCGGCTCGGGCGGAAACCGCGTAATGATTTCCGTTTCGCGCCCCGCCGCCAAATCGGCGTCTATGATTTCTTCAATAAAATTCGCCATAAACTTTTTTCGTCCTTTGCGGCAACACGCCGCGGTGTTTCGGCAGTTTTCAAAACAATCCTTCTATTATGCCGTTTTCCATTTTCATTTTCGTTGCGTTGGGCACTTTTCCCAGTCCCGGCATCAGCAGAATATCTCCCGCCATCGCCACAATAAACCGCGCCCCCGACCGTACGGCAAGGTCGCGGATATGCAGCGTAAATCCTTGCGGACGCCCCAACAGTTGCGGGTCGTCGGAAAGCGAGTATTGCGTTTTGGCAATGCACACGGGGTACTTTTCCCACTCGGTGCCTTTTATCTTACCCAACATTTCTTTTGCGGCAGGCGCAAATTCCACACCGTCGGCGCCGTAAATCTTTTTTGCCACGGCGGTGATTTTTTCTTCCGCAGAATCGTTCAAATCATAACAATACGTGAATTGTTTGTCGGGCAGGGTGCAAAGGTCTTTCACCTTTTTCGCAAGCTGTACGCCGCCTTTGCCGCCTTCGCCCCATACGGTAACGCACACCGCGTCTACACCGAATGCCTTTACGGCATCTTCTACCATGGCGATTTCTTCGTCGGTGTCGCTTACAAACCGATTGATTGCCACCACGCATTTGCGGTTATATACGCGCGTGATATTTTCCACGTGCTTGATAAGATTTCCCATACCTGCCGCAAGCGCTTTGTCGTCCCGTTCCGAAAGCGTTTCTTTGCTCTTTCCGCCCGCGCATTTGAGCGCGCGCACGGTGGCAACCACCACCACCGCGTCGGGTTTGATACCCGCCGTGCGACACTTGATATCCAAAAACTTTTCCGCACCCAAATCGGCGCCGAATCCCGCCTCGGTTACCACGTAATCGGCGTAGTGCATGGCGGTTTGCGTAGCCGTTATACTGTTACACCCATGCGCGATATTGGCAAACGGTCCGCCGTGTACGAATGCGGGCACGCCTTCGAGCGTCTGTACAAGATTGGGACGGATTGCATCTTTGAGCAGTATTGCCATCGCTTCGTTCGCTTTGAGCTGCTTGCAGTATACGGGCTTGCCCTCTTGGGTATATCCCACAATAATATTGCCCAACCGCTCTTTTAAGTCGTTTTCATCGCGACTCAAACACAATATCGCCATCACTTCGCTGGCGGCGGTAATATCGAACGAATCGTCGCGGTCGTTATATTTGAGTCCGCAACGAATAAATCGCAAGGCACGGTCGTTCATATCCAAACAACGGTGGAACGTCACTTTTTCGATTCCCAACTCGTTACCGAAATACATGTGACTGTCGAGCATGGCGGCAAGCAAATTGTTCGCTGCGGTAATGGCGTGCAAATCGCCCGTAAAGTGCAGATTGATGTCGTCCATGGGCGCAATCTGCGCGTATCCCCCGCCCGCGGCGCCCCCTTTTATGCCGAACACGGGACCGAGCGACGGCTCGCGCAGGGCAAGACAAACTTTCAAGCCGATTTTGTTCATAGCGTCGGCAAGACCGATACTCACGGTGGTTTTTCCTTCGCCTGCGGCGGTGGGATTGATTGCCGTAACCAGAATCACCTTTCCGTTTCCCGTAGCGGGCTTCACCTTCGCCATATAGTCGCCGTATAAATGAAGGTCGCGCCGTTCGATTCCCAATGACTTTGCCACGTTCTCAATGGGAATCAGTGTTGCTTCGCTCGCAATTTCGATGTCCGTTTTCATTCCTTTACCTCTCGACGTGCCGTAAGGCACTTATTTGATTTTCTCTTGCCACAACGCAAAATATTTGTTTCAGTGAAACCGAATATCGGTATTTTTCACTTCCATGCCGCCGTCTTTCTCCACGAATCCGAATCGTTTGAAATATCCGTCCGTACTATCCACGCGCACGGTAATGGGATTCATAAACGTGCACGCGTTCAATAGCGCCCGAATCATTAAATCGCGGTATTGTTCGTCTATATCACCGCATACGCCTTTTACAATCACCTTGCCGTGCCGCAATCCGAGCACGCCCACTACGCGCGGACCGTTTTCGTTCAATACGAAAATTCGGTCGCCTTTCTCCGCGCACGCACACAACCGTGCGGCAAGCGCACATGTCGTTCCGTTCTCCGTATCGCATTCGGCGCAAGCGCGTTCGCGCTCCGTACATTCTTTAATGGTAAACATCTACGCTTCCTCCCCGGGCGCTCTCTTGCGGCTCCTTTTGTCGGCGTATCCCGCCCGATGTAAAACCGCCCCGACAAACAGCAACACCACATACGCAACGCACGCAACCGTTGCCGCAACCTGTTCGCCCACATGCACCCAAACAATATTGACGGCAGACGAAAGTCCCAATCCGAACGCAATGCCGAGCGCGGCAATACAGTTGTGCAAACAGCCGTATTTGCCGGGCGTGCACCGAACAAGCGCCGCCGCATACCCCTTGCCCGCGTTTTCGCAGGCAAATGCCGCGCCGAGCGATATGCCGAGCAAAACCGAAAAAGAAAACAGCACGATTGCTTTATACACGTTTCCGATAGGCAGATACAAAAACACGCATACTCCCGCGCCCAAAGCAAGCTGTACCGATGAAAACGCCACCGAAAGATTGCCGCCGATTTTCTCACCTTTTTTGCGGGATAACGCCGCCACTGCCGCACTTACGGGCGCAACGAGCGCCGCCATAACAAGCACGGCAGGCTTATACCCTTTTCCGATACCGAACGCATACGTAAAAACGCATGCGGGAACGGTAGACGCCGCCAAAGCGCCGCCCGCACAAACTAAAAAAGCCGCCGTAGCAAACAATCGCACTGTACCGTCGGAAAGCGGCGATACGAATCTGCGGTACGTTTCCCGCAACCGCCTTTTATGACGCGGCTCCAAACGAATAAACGACGGCATGGCATGCGCCGTCGTAAGATACACCGTAACGGTAACGCATACCGATACAACCGCAGCGAACGCCACAACCGAGCGCACGGCGTCACGCGTTCCGTCCGTTAAAAAAATCACGAGCAACGCTGCCAAAAACACGGCAAAACAGGAGCACACGTTTTTCACCGCCGTTGCCTTTCCGCTCGAATCGAATCGCTGCCCCACCGAAAAATAGGTGTAGCGGAAAGTCTGCATGCAGAACGAATACGCAAACAGCAACCCGAACACGGCAAACGCTTGCGCCGCGGGATGTATGTCGCCCACCCCGAGCAACAGCACAAACGAAAGAGAGCCCACAAGCCCCGCCGCCGTCATGGGCAAATGATATCTGCCCGTGGCAATCGCCGTATTTCCGTTCACAAACGCATAGCACAGCGGCATAATCAGCACGGGTAGCGCGATGCCCGTAACAGCGCCCACCAACAGAGAAATCTCATGAATGCCCGCACTGCGGAACCACGGCAAAAACAGCACGAGAAGAACAACTTCCGTGATCGCGGAAAGCCCGCCGATTCCGTATAGAAATCTGCCGATAGACGGCGATACTTTGTTTTGTCCGTTCATGCCACCTTGTCCGTCGCGTAAAAATTTACCATCTATATTTTATACCCTTTTTTGCGTTTCGTCAATCGCTTTCACGCAATCGGAGTCCGCCGCGCTCATTTCTTCCCGCGCGACTTGCCCATTCAATGCAGGCAAACACGCCGCCCGCACCGATAAGTCGCAAAATCCCAGCACGGGCACGTCCGCGTCTTTTCCGTCGGCTGTATCGGAAAGAATACGCAAATTATTCTCGCGAGCGTATTCGGTTACGCATTCCCACTCATTTTGACCGCGTTCCGACACAGTAACCACGCAACCGCACGCCACCAATTCGCCGTACGCTTTAAGCGCCGCACAATCCCGTTCTCCGCCTTCTATCAAAAGCGCCACCGTGCAATCGAGCACCGCAATCGAACCGATTAACCAGTCGCGACAAAAGCCTACAATCCCGTCGCACCGCAATGCCGCAGCCGTTAATACGTATCCGTTTTGAAACGTTCTTTCGTTTTCTTTTTCCGAGCCTATGCCCGAAAATGCCTGCGCGATTTTGAGTGCGGCAAACACGCACAACGAAACAGACGAGCACACAAACGCCACATCGAGCACCACACGCAAACCGATTGCGATTCCGCTGAACGACAGCAAAAAATCGAAAAGATAGGTAAGCAACGCGCAAAATGCCAATCCCACCAGAACAGCCGCAAGCATGAACGGCTTGGCGCCCACGAGCGCCCGCTTGATTCCGCTCCCCACGGTATGGCATAACCACACCACCGAACGGGCGGAAAGCATCAGAATCATGCCTAAAACAAGCCCCGAACCCGTGCAATATATATACGGATATTTGTCGCTCGAAGGGCGCGGATACTCGCGAATCAGCAAGTGCATCAAAAAGAATCCTACGGCGAATCCTACGCATAGCAAGCAAACGCGCATAATAATCATGAGTTTTCGGTTGAACTTTTTCATCGTCTACGATTCCTTTTGTACTTTTCCGAACAGTAACTGTTCACATGCGGCGGCATCCGATAAAAGTCGCCCCATCATACTGTACCGCTTGGCAATATAGTTGTTTTCCACCATGCGCCGCACCGTGTATTTATCTCCCACAATCACCGCCGCCCGCTTGGCGCGCGTAATGGCGGTATATAGCAGATTGCGCGTCATCAACATGGGATTGGCTCCGTACACGGGAATAATCACGGCGTCAAATTCACTGCCCTGACTCTTATGCACGGTAATGGCATAGGCGGGCACCAACTGACTGCGCACTTCGGGCGTGTACGTTACCAGTCGTCCGTCCTCGAACCGCACGTCTATCTCGCCGCTTGCCACTCGTATTTCGTCAATCACGCCCAAATCGCCGTTGAACACACCTTCGCCCGTTTCCGCGATTCCGCCCGTAATCCTGCGCCAAGCAAGATTGTAATTGTTGGCAATGTGCATTACCTTGTCGCCCGTCAGATAGCGGTATTCTTCGGTTTCGATACATTGCGATTGTTCGGCACGCAACTGCTTTTGTAATTGCTTGTTCAGATTTACCGACCCCGCAAGTCCGCTCTTTACGGGGCACAACACCTGCACGCGGTACGGGTCCACCCCCAAAAATTTGGGAATTCTTTCCGCCGCCAATCCCACCGTTATATCGGCAATCTCTTGTTGCGTTTGCGCCGCACAAAAGAAAAAGTCGCCGTCTTTGCCGTCTAAAACGGGCATTTCGCCGCCGTTCACGCGGTGCGCGTTCTCCACAATCAGACTCTCGCCGCTTTGGCGATAGATTCGTTCCAACCGAACCACGGGCACCACCCCCGACGAAATCACGTCTTTGAGCACGTTGCCCGCCCCCACGCTGGGCAGCTGGTCGGCGTCGCCCACCAATATCAATTTGGCTTCCGTGGGAATGTGCTTTAACAGCGTGTGAAACAAATAAACGTCCACCATGGAAAATTCGTCCACAATCACGGCGCCCGCTTTCACCTGCTCGCCCGTGTCGCCTTCGCCGTCGCGCCCCAATAAAAGCGCGCGGTGAATGGTGCTCGCCTCTCTGCCGCAACTCTCGCTCATGCGCTTTGCCGCGCGCCCCGTGGGCGCCATCAACGCCGTTTTGATTCCGCGCTTATCGAGCACCGATAAAATACACTTTACTATGGTGGTTTTTCCCGTTCCCGGACCGCCCGTAATCACTGCCACGTTCCCGTCGGCGGCAAGACGGATTGCCTGTTTTTGCACGGCGTGCAAGCTGATGTTCTCGCCCCGCTCGAACTCGCGTATCTCTTCTTCGCAGTCGCGTACCGTTCTGTCGGCGGAAAACACATGTTCCACAAGTTTCTGCGCGGCGCCCTTTTCGGCACGGTATGCGGCAATCGGCATAATTCCGGGCACGCCGTTCTCTCCTTCCACCGTTTTCACCGCACGGCAAACGGCAAGTCCGTCGATAATTTCTTCGATTCTGTCGGGGTCGGCTTTCAACAGCTGTGCTGCCGCCGTCCGCAATTCGTCATACGGCAAATACGTGTTGCCCGCTCTGTCCGCCGCGTCTTTGAGCGTATATAATACGCCCGCTCGCAATCTGTATTCGCTGTCTGCCGCAACGCCCAATTTCGCCGCAATCTTATCGGCGGTAATAAATCCGATTCCTTCCACTTCTTCCACCAAACAATACGGGTTGGCGGAAAGCACGTTCACCGTTTCGTCGCCGTACTTTTTATAAATTTTGAGCGACGTCCCGAGCGGAATGCCGTGTCCTTGCAAAAAGACCATTGCTTGCCGCATACTCTCTATTTTTCGGAAGTTGGCGGCAATTTCAACCGCTTTCGACTTGCTTACACCTTTTACGGTAGCAAGGCGCGCGGGATTTTTTTCGATAACGGCAAACGTATCCTTGCCGAACTTATCCACAATGGCAAGAGCCGTTTTGGGTCCGATTCCGCGAATCAGACCGCTGCCGAGATAGCGCACGATTCCGTCGAGCGTGTCGGGTTGCGACGCCTGCACGCCCGTTACCTTAAACTGTTTTCCAAAGCGCGCATGCACAACAAAATCGCCTTCGAGCGAAACGTATTCGCCTTCGGAGACGGGAGGAAAAGTTCCCACGCACACAAGCGGCTCGCCTTCGCAATCGAGCACTAAAATGGTGTAGCCGTTTTCGTCGTTACGGAACCGTATTTCGTCTATGCCGCCGCGTATAATCATTACTTACCGAATTCTTTGAGCATGGCACGAATTTTATCCGCCTTATCCGTTTTCTCCCACGTCATGCCGTCTTTTCCGAAATGCCCGCCTATTGTGGTAAACCGATAGATGGGCTTGCGCAGTTCGAGATTTTCGATGATACGCAACGGACGAAAATCGAAAAGTTCGGTGATAATCGATAACAGTGCGTCGTCCGAATAGGCGGACGTTCCGAACGTGTTCACCGATAAACTGACGGGACGCGCTTTGCCGATTGCATACGCCACCTGCAATTCCATTTTCCGCGCCGCGCCCGCCGCAACCATATTTTTGCACACATAACGCGCATAGTAGCAAGCGCTACGGTCCACTTTGGTGGGGTCTTTGCCCGAAAAAGCGCCGCCGCCGTGCGGGCACATGCCGCCGTATGTATCCACAATGATTTTGCGCCCCGTTACGCCGCTGTCCCCCGCAGGTCCGCCGATAACAAATCTGCCCGTGGGGTTAATGTAATATTTGGTGTTTTCGGTTAAATATTTGCCGCCGATTACGGGGCGTATGATTTTTTCAATGATATCTTCTTCCAACCTATCGTGCGATACCGACGGGTCGTGTTGCGTGGAAAGAACCACCGTGTCCACATATACGGGCGTGTTGCCGTCATACGCCACGGTAACTTGCGCTTTTCCGTCGGGACGCAAATACGCAAGCGTTCCGTCACGGCGAGCACGACTCAAAGCGCTCGTCAGTTTATGCGCAAGCATTATGGGTAACGGCATGTATTCTTCGGTTTCGTCGGTTGCGTAACCGAACATCATTCCCTGGTCGCCCGCCCCGATTGCGTCTGCGGGGTCTATGCTGTCCCGCCGCTTTTCGAGCGCCGCATTCACGCCTACCGAAATATCCGCACTCTGCTCTTTAATGCTCGTAACTACGGCGCACGTCTTGCTGTCGAATCCGAAATCGGCGTTCGTGTATCCGATATCCGCCACGGTATCGCGCACAAGCGTAGGAATATCGATATACCCTTCGGTGGTAAATTCGCCCAACACCATCACAAGTCCCGTTGTGCAACATACTTCGCAGGCAATGCGACTTTCGGGGTCCTGTTCGAGCGCCTTATCGAGAATGGTATCGGCAATCAAATCACATATCTTGTCGGGGTGTCCTTCGGTAACGCTTTCCGACGTAAACAACTTAAACTTTTTCTTCATACGCAATTTTCTCCTTCACCGGTAACATACCGTATTATCATACCACTTTTCCGCCCCTGCCGTCAAGCACAGGCAATGCCTTTTTCATTCCGCACGCAACTTCGCGCAACTTTACGCAATCTTTCCGTTCACCTTCGTGCTCCTTTTTCTGTCGGTTGATTTTATCCGCAAAGCCTTATCCATAGTACTGATTTTGTCCGTTCGCTCATACGGCGGACAAGCCGCGCATACATATAAACCATGAGTTACGAAACAATTCTGTCCTTTTTTATAGGCGCACTTTTGGTCGTGTTTGTGGGGTGGCTGTTTTCGTTCAAAACCAAAGGGATTCTCCGCTTGCTGTTCAATACGGCGGCGGGCGCATTTTTGCTCGTCGGTCTTTCCTGCTTTACACCCTTATCCATTCCGCTCAATCCGCTCAACGCACTCGTTACGGGAATTCTCGGAATCCCGGGCGCCATTCTCGTTGTTCTGATTGTCTATTTTCTGTAAACTCCCCGAATCCGAATTGGGAGCGGTAACGCAGACGCGTCGTGTCAAGACACTTGACAAAGCGCGTCTGTCTTTTGTATAATAAATCTGCTTGAAAATTCATTTTGTAAAATATCCACTCGCAAAGGAGAGCAATATATGGCAAAAGCAAACGAATTCGTGAAAGATATCGCCGATATTCGCGAAAATTTCCCGCAATGGTATACCGACGTTGTAATTAAAACCCAACTGGTGGACTACGGTCCCGTAAAAGGCACAATGGTTATGCGCCCCTACGGATACGCCGTGTGGGAAAATATCCAACGCGAACTGGACGCACGTATCAAAGCCACGGGGCACGAAAACGTATACCTGCCCCTGCTCATTCCGTATAGCTTTCTCGTAAAAGAAGCCGACCATGTGGAAGGATTCGCCCCCGAAGTGGCGCTCGTTACGCATATCGGCGATAACGAACTGCCCGAAAAACTGGTAGTACGTCCCACAAGCGAAACCATTTTCTGCGAAATGTTTTCCAAATGGGTGCAGTCGTACCGCGATTTGCCGCTACTCGTCAATCAGTGGGCAAACGTAATCCGTTGGGAAAAAACCACTCGCCCGTTTTTGCGTACCAGCGAATTTCTGTGGCAGGAAGGGCACACCTTGCACGCCACGCAACAAGAAGCGGAAGAAGAAACCATCAAAATGTTGCGGGTATACGAAGAATTCGCCAAAAACGTGCTTGCCATTCCCATGTTAACGGGCAAAAAAAGCGAAAAAGAAAAATTTGCGGGAGCCGACGCCACCTATTCCATCGAAGCAATGATGTTAGACGGCAAAAGTTTGCAGGCGGGTACTTCGCACTATCTCGGACAAAACTTTGCCAAACCGTTCGATATCCGCTTTCTCGATAAAGACGGAACGCACAAACACCCCTATCAGGTCAGCTGGGGCGTTTCCACCCGCTTAATCGGCGCGGTTATCATGGCGCACGGCGACGAACGCGGACTCAAAATGCCGCCCTACGTTGCCCCCGTTCAGGCTGTGATTATTCCCGTTGCCATGCATAAGGCGGGCGTATTGGAAAAAGCGGAAGAAATCAAAGCAACGCTCGCAAAAGCGGGCATACGCGTAAAACTGGACGCAACCGACAACAGCCCCGGTTGGAAGTTCAACGAATACGAAATGAAGGGCGTTCCCCTGCGCATAGAAATCGGACCACGCGACATCGAAAACGGGGTTGCCACGCTCTCCCGCAGAGATAAGGCGGGCGAAAAGTTCACCGCGCCGCTCGAAGGACTTGCCCAATCGGTACAAACGCTTCTGCAAGAAATCCACGAAAACATGTATGCCACGGCGCTTGCCTTCCGCGACAGTCACGTCAAAACGGTACGCAATATGGACGAATTGAAAGAAGCGGTCGACGGTCAGAATTTCGCACTTTCTATGTGGTGCGGCGACCGTGCCTGCGAAGATAAAATCAAAGAAACACTCCAAACCACTTCGCGCAATATGCCGTTCGACCAATCCCCCGTAGGCGATACTTGCGTATGTTGCGGCAAAAAGGCAAAACACAAAATCTACTGGGGACGCGCCTATTAAACTCCCCTGTCTCAAACAAAAAGAAAACCGATGCAACGAGTGCGTCGGTTTTCTTTTTTGCAACGTCGTCAACGTATAGCGGGAATACTCGCAAATCCCTTTATAAGCATTTCGTCGGTAGGCGCTTCGTCCGTCATCGTGCCGTCGTTATATTGTTTGTATGCCGAAAGGTCAAAATATCCCGTTCCCGTCAGTCCGAACAAAATCACCTTCTTTTTGCCGCTCCGTTTGCATTCGAGCGCCTCGTCTGTTGCCGCGCGTATCGCGTGCGCGCTCTCGGGCGCAGGCAAAATACCTTCGCACTTGGCAAAGTCGGTTGCCGCCTCGAACACGCTCTTTTGTCCCACCGCTACCGCCTCTATATATCCGTCGTGATATAACTGCGACAATACGGGACTCATGCCGTGATACCGCAAACCGCCCGCATGATTGGGCGACGGCATAAAACCGCACCCAAGCGTATACATCTTGGCAAGCGGCGTCATCTTTGCCGCGTCGCAATAGTCGTATGCAAATTTGCCGCGCGTAAGCGTAGGGCAGCCTCGCGGCTCCACGCCCACAAAACGGATTTCGTTCTTTCCCTGCAACCGCTCTCCCATAAACGGCGCAATCAACCCGCCGAAGTTAGACCCGCCGCCCATGCACCCGATTACCACGTCGGGCACGATTCCGTACTTATCGAGCGCTATCTTACATTCCGTTCCGATTACCGACTGGTGCAATAAAACGTGGTCGAGCACCGAACCGAGCACATATCTGCAATTTTGCGTGGAAAGCGCCGTTTCCACCGCCTCGGAAATCGCACACCCCAAACTCCCGCCCGTGTCGGGAAAACGGGCAAGAATCGCTCTGCCCGCCGACGTCGTGTTGCCGGGCGACGGAATCACTTCGGCGCCGAACGTGCGCATCACTTCCCGCCTGTGCGGTTTTTGCTCTGCCGACGCTTTCACCATATACACGCACAGTTGTAATCCGTAAAAGGCGCATGCCATAGAAAGCGCCGTGCCCCATTGCCCTGCGCCCGTTTCGGTGGTGAGCCGCGTGATTCCCTGTTGTTTGGCATAATACGCCTGCGCCGCCGCCGAATTGAGCTTATGCGAGCCCGACGTATTGTTCCCTTCAAACTTGTAATAAATCTCTGCGGGCGTATCCAAAAAGCGCTCCAAAAAGTAGGCGCGCACCAACGGCGACGGGCGGAACATTTTGTAAAAGTCGAGAATCCCCTGCGGAATCGCGACATACTCGTCGCGGTCATTGAACTCCTGCTCGATACATTCGTCGCAAAAAACGGAACGCAAGTCGTCTTTGGTACACGGCTCGCCCGTAGCGGGATTCAAAAAAGGCGCATGCTTATTTTTCATGTGCGCTTTCACATTGTACCAATAGCGCGGCATTTCTTGTTCCGTCAGATATGTCTTGTAAGGAATACTTGTGTTTGCCATGTTCTTGCCCTCCGTTTATTTTTGCCGCCGCTGCGGTTCTTAATCGCCCGTCGGCAAAAAAATCCGTGCAATGCGACTATTTGGGGTATTTTACTACACATGCGCCGTATTGTCAACCGCTTTCTCCACTACACCAACAAAACTTTTTTCGCTTTTTCGTCGTATCGCCCGACTTTCCGCACAAATACCGTTCTGCCATCGTATTGATAAAAATCCGCCCGCACTTTCTCGTGTAGACGGATTTCTTCTTTATTCGCATTTCATCTGTCAGTCGCCGAACAGTCCCAAATCTTTAAGTATGGATTCAAGGTCTTCGGTGGGATTGAGCGCTTCTTCAAACGAGAATCCCGAAGGACTGCGGTCGGCATAATCGCCTTGCGCCGCCGAAACTTCCGCGCGTTTTCCGGCTTTCGGTTCTTTGCGTTCCGTCGCCTGCTGTTTTTCCTTCTCTGCGGCAAAATATCTGCCGATTCTTTCCATGGGGTCGAAATTTCCCGTCAGCACGGGCGACTGCGGGTCGGCGTCGGGCAATAAATCGGACAAATCGGTATCTGCCGACTCTCCGTCCGCTTTCACGCTGATATACCCTATACGAACGTCGTCCCGTTTGCTTTCGGCAGTCTGCGCCTGCGCACACGCAACGTCATCTTCGCCCACGCGCGAAAGAATTTTATCCATGCGCCTGTTAAACTCACCTGCCGCCGCAAGACGCGCGTCCAGCGGGTATTCGTCCAAAATCTTATCGTAATACTTGGTCCATTTTTCATGAAACGCTTTGAGTCGGGCAATTTCCTGATTGTACTTAATGCGACTCAACCGTTCTATCTCTTCCGCCTTTGCCACTGCGCTCACAATCGCCTTGCCTATCTGACTGCTTTTTTCGCGATATGCGGCAAGTTCTTTGTCCGTTTCTTCCTTCTCGGCAAGCATTTGCTTAATCCGTTCCCGTTGCTTTACGATTGTACTCTCGTACTCGCGCTTTACGGCGGCTAAATAGGCGTCCACTTCCTTGGGCGAATATCCTTTTTTCGTTACCGAAAACTCCATACGCTATTTTTTCGCCCCCAACAATTCGAGTTTAAGCGCATACAGCTTGTCCGAAAGGTCTACCTTGTAAATGTGCGGATTGGCAAGCCGCTTGTATTCGTCCCAAAAGCGCCCCATTTCCGCCGCGGCGAAACGAACCGTTTCACCAAAAGGCGGACATTCGTATACGCATTTTCCGCGCGAGAAAATCTGCTTGTGCAAACAACGCGCGTCATAATCGGCAAGCGTGGTCGATTTCCACCTGTCTACCGCATGGGTGAGCGTGAGCGGCTTATCGAGCGTTTCTTCTTTCAGCGTAATCAAATCGGCAAACGCTTTGCCCGTTCCCTTTTCGTAAATGCGGTATATGGTCTTAAATCCGGGATTGGTAATCTTTTCGGTGGTGTCGCTGAATTTCATGCGCGGATACCGCACGCCTTCCCGCGTGATTTCGGCAAGTTTATACACCCCGCCGAGCGACGGCATATCGTGACTGGTTATCAGTTTGGTGCCCACGCCGTACACGTCGATTTTCGCGTCCTGTAACCGAAGTTGACTGATAAGATTTTCGTCAATATCATTGCTCGCAAATATGATTGCGTCCGAAAATCCCGCCTCGTCTAACATAGCGCGCGCCTTCTTGCTCAAATATGCCAAATCGCCGCTGTCTAAACGGATTCCCACGGGTTTGTGTCCCGCTTTTCGCAATTCCTTAAACACCGTTATGGCGTTGGGAACGCCCGATTTGAGCGTATCGAACGTGTCCACAAGCAATAAACAGTTGTCGGGATAAATATCGGCAAACGCGCGGAACGCTTCCAATTCGCTCGGATAACTCATTACCCAACTGTGCGAGTGCGTACCCTTCACGTCAATCCGGAACATCTGCCCCGCCAGCACGTTGCTCGTGCCCGTACAGCCGCCTATAATACTTGCCCGCGCGCCGTAAATTCCCGCGTCCGGTCCCTGCGCGCGACGCAATCCGAATTCCACCACCTTTTTATCGCCCGCCGCGTTCACAATTCGCGACGCTTTGGTAGCAATCAGCGTTTGATGACTGATTATGTTCAACAGCGTAGTTTCCACAAGTTGCGCTTCCACAAGCGGCGCTTTCACCACAAGTATCGGCTCTCCCGGAAAAACCACTTCGCCTTCTTCCACCGAATAAATATCGCCCGTAAACGAAAATCCGCGTAAGTATTCGATAAACGCAGGCGCAAAAATGTGCAACCCCGCAAGATACGAAAGGTCGTCTTCACTGAAACGCAGATTTTTGATGTATTCGACCGCCTGTTCCAATCCTGCGGCAACGGCATAATTAAGCTGACCGTTTGCACGGAAGAACAAGTCGAACACCGCCTCGTTGCGGTACGTACCGTCCAAAAAATAACCGTTCATCATGGTGAGCTGATACAAATCGGTCATCATGGTCAGATTGCGCGTTTCAGGCTTCGTCATCGTTCTCTCTCCTTTTTTTCAATGCAAGCACCAACATTAAAACGCCCACATAAATCACAAGTACGGGCACTACCACAGCCCAGCCCACAACGCCGCCCGATTTGAGCGCAAAAATCGCCGCAGGTACACCGAACAAAAGCACCACGGGCAAATGCGAAATAAACGCCCGCGTATAAACCATCGTAACAAGTGACGCCACCGCGGGAATGGCAATATACAGCGGATACAACTGCGCGTATCCCGCCGACGTGGTTTTAACCAGAACTTCTACCACGGCGGGCACCAAAAAGCAACATCCCAACCACAGCGAAACACTGTTGCGGCAAATCAAAGCGCTCGCCAAAAACATGATACTCACGGCAAACAACAGCGTGCCGCACACCGCGCGCGAAACTTTAAGCGGAATCACTCCCACGCCGCACAAAAGCAAAAACAATCCCGCCGCCAATATCACAAAAGCGGCAATCAGATTGCAGGCAAGTTTTTTGGCGGGCGAAAGTTCTTCCAGTTCTTCTTCATTCATCATCGGTCTGCTTTTCCTCCCCTGCGACGTTTTCTTGCGTTTCCCACTCCCCGTCCGAATCCGATTGGTTGCCGCTCTCCGTAAGCAGTTTTTCCAGTTCGTCGTCGGTCAGTCTCTCGTCGGATACAGGCGTAGGCTCTTCTTCCACGGGGTCGGGCGTGTCCTCCGTTTTGGCAAACAGCTTGGCAAAAAATCCCTTTTCTTTCTGCGATTTGTCATACACGTTCGGGTGACTCAAAATACTCTTATCATACCCGTAGTAGTCGGCGTTCAGTTTCTCTTTTTCCACAAATAAAAACGGCTTTTTACCCGCCGAACGGGCGCGGTACATGTGCACGAGAATCATGGCGATTCCCGCCACAACCAGAATTGCGCTCAAAAGCTGACTCACTCGCAACACGCCCGGTATAATATACAACGCGTCACTCCGCAAACCTTCTATAAAGAAACGGACGATTCCGTAGTAAATGCAATATACGCTCAACGAAAATCCGTCGAAACTCTTGCGCTTTCCGTTGTAAATCCACATCATAAGCGCAAAGCCGATACAATTAAGAAACGATTCGTAAAAAAAGGTTGCCTGATACCACCCCGATTCATACGAAGGATTGTTTGTAATGTGCACGGCATACGGAAACCATTGCAACCCGGGATTGGTCACGGGATTGCCGAATGCCTCCTGATTGGCAAAATTCCCCCATCTGCCGATTGCCTGCCCCAAAATAATCACGGTAAAGGCAAGGTCGCACATCTGCAAAAACGACGCCCGTTCCTTTTCGGGCTTTTTGCGTTTCCAAAAATGCACGATTACGCCGCCCAGAACGGCGCCTATCAGTCCGCCGTATATGGCAAGCCCCGCCAGTCCGCCGCTACCGATTCCCAAAATTTCCTTAAAAGTCCAACTGTTGCCGTTCCCGATAATATCGAATATCACATAGTACAGCCGCGCTCCCACAATGGCGAGCGGAATACAAATAATGCAGATATCGAAAACAAGGTCTTTGTAATATCCCCGCTTGGTTGCCATAATATAGGCAATCACGATACAAATTACCATGCCGCTGCCTATCAGGAATCCGTACCAGTTAAAACCGCCGCTGCACCCGGCGCCTATCAGAAATTTTGCCACTGCATTCATTGCTATATTATATAACGTACGGCATGACTTTGTCAATCATAGCGCAAACAAATGCCCGCTTTTTTCTCCTCCCGCGCAAAAAGCGACACCCGCAAACGCGAGGTGCCGCCACATACGCAAGAATTTTCGTAAGGAAACGTGTCGAAATCGGACGAAAAGAATTCAGTTCTTCTCGGCGCCCAACGCTCGGGGCAGATTTTCATACCGCAACAATAAGTCGAACAATACGGCAGGCACGCCGGGAATCAATCCGCCCGCCGCAAGCGCGGCAAGCGTATCGGCGGAAGCATTGGGATTATCCACCCCCTGCGCCGCCGCCGCATGCATCAAACACTTTTTATAAGCGGAATATACGTCGGCGCGCCGTACAAGGCAAGCATCTTCTCCCGCCGCCAACCGCACCGATGCGGCGGCATAGTCGGCGCATATTTTGCGCAAAAACTCATACGCGCCCAACGGAACGGCAGAATATACGCCGCCTTCCTTGATTGCTCCCACCATATCGTCCAGCGTGCTCGAAAGTTCTTCGGCGCATACAGCCGCTTTGCGGGAAAGCGCAATAAATCCTTCGTACACATCGGCGCGCGTTCCGGGAGGCACGGTGCGCACCCGTTCCGCCGCTTGCTGACGGGAAGTAATACCTGCGTCCAGGTCGGCGCCCGCCAAACGCATGCGCGCCTCGATTACGGGCGTATACTTTGTTAAAACGCCCATGTGCAACAATCCCCCGCTCAACGCCACCGCTTCGTCCATCAAGTTCTCGCCCTGCGTTAAGGCACGAGAAAGCGAAAACGCCGTCTTGCACGAAAAGAGCGTACAGCAAGGGAGCAATGCCGCGGCGCCGTCGCGCAGCCACCGCGCCCCTTCAATATGCACCGATGCCGCTATTTCCAGATATTCTTCTCTCAACATACTTTGCAACCTCCTGCCGTTATTGTATTTTACGGCGGACAAAAATAATACCGCCCCGACACAATAAGACATTTTCCCCCGCCGTCCGCATTTCCCTACGGCGCAACGGCAACGATTCCCTGCGTCTGCCCGTATACGTCGTTACGAATTTTTTCTTCCCGCACGAGAGCGCCGTCGCGCGTGAAATACCGCAGATACCCTTCGCTTTTCACGCCGCTATGCCCGTACGATACGCGCACACGCGTTCCTGCGGGCGTGTCGGCGGCAACATACTTGTGCTCCGTGTCAATCATCTCCTTATCGGTCGGCACCGCCGTGCGGCTGATTTCGCGCGATACGGTTTTGATTTTATACGGCGGCTCCGTTCCGTAAAAGGTTACGCGCGCCGTATCGCCGATTGTTTCCGCCTTAATGAAAACGGGCGTTTCGTACGGGTTTACAAACCGCAGGTCGGACGACGCCGAATTCACCATGGAATCGAGTGACGGCGGTACGTAAGACGGTAAGATACTGTGATTGTGCACGTCGGTTACACGCATACCCGCCGTAAGCGCGGCGTTGTACAGCGTGGTGGAAACCTGACATACGCCCCCGCCCACGCCGTCGGTGTATTCTCCCGCCACAATGATTTTCGCTACGGTAAATCCGTTGCGTTCGGTGCGCGGTCCCACTTTTCCGTTAAACGAAAATTCTTCGCCGCCCTGCAATACGGTGCCGTTTATTTTTTTGAGCGCCAGTCGAATATTGTTCTTTCTGCCTTCTCCCGACGTGGAGAAGTTAGTGGAAAAGGCAGAAATTTTCTGCGTGCGCTTAATGTTATCTTCTACGGTAACTTCGGGCGCAACGCTCTGCGGCTTTACCACAATATCCGCTTTCGCGTCTTTGCGGAGCGCCAGATAGATATCCTGATACAGTCGCTTGTCGTCTACCCATATGCCGTCGCGGTGCCGCGATATGCGAAACATCGGGCGACTGTCGGGCGAAAAGACCATTTCGCTGTTTTTGGGAGCAAGGTCGTTTTCCGTTTTGATTCTTTCCACAAACTGCGGTAAAAGCGGAAACGCATAGCGGATTGCTTCCCGCCACTGCGCACCCGCCGAAAGACACTTATCCACCGTCTTGATTTTATCGGCAAGCGGCGCGTTTATGTTCCGCCTTGTAAGTTCTTCGTACACGGTATAATCGGGCGCAGGCAACAATTCGTCACGATAAACGTATTCTTTTCCGAGAATATGCACGGTAATTTCGGCGCGCCTGTCCTCTTCTCCCCATGCGGCGGCACATGCCGTAGCCTGCGACGCGGTTGCCGTAACCGCCGCAAAACCGAGAGCAAGCACACAAAACAAAAAACACGCAACAAAAGCAAAGCGTGTTTTGGTTATATAGCCTTTATTCATGCGCGTACTTCCTCCTGTCTACTGCTTTATTATGCGTAAACAGCGTATGAATATACACGGAATACAATATATACTTTCCTATCCGGGCAAAACCGCGCGAGCAAGCAATTCTTCGCAATCCAACTTCCGCGCAATAATTTCGTTGCCTTCACCGTGATAATCGGCGCCTGCCGTATAAAACATTCCCAACGAACGGGCAAGGTCTTTCAGTTCTTTCACCACGGCATGCGACGACCGCTTGTACACCGCTTCCAATCCGTCCAGCCCCGCATCACACAGCCGCCCGATAAGTTCCCTTCGCCCGTATCGGTCCAAATCCAAACGCACGGGGTGCGCAAGCACCGCCAATCCGCCCGCGGCATGAATCTCATCAATCGCCCGTTCGCACGATACGCCGCACATGGGCACGAATGTGGGCGCGCCGAACCGCAACCACTTGTGCATGGCGGTAAAAAAATCACTTTCATACCCCAGCTTTACCAATGCCGCCGCAATATGCGACCGCGAAAGTTCCCGCCGCACGGGAGATTGCAGAGCGTCTGCCGAAACGGGCATGCCGTGTTGCGCAAGTCTTTCCAAAAGTTGTTCCGAGCGGGCACGTCTACGCCCTTTCTGTTCACTGATAAACGCGCGAAAACGGGCGTCGTCCCGATTCACTCCGTAACCCAAAATGTGCACTTCCATGTCCGCCACATCGTCAAACGCCGAAATTTCCACCCCCACAAGAAAAGCAAGCGACATTTCTCTCGCCGCTCGCATTGCCTCGTCCACGCCGTCCAGCGTGTCGTGGTCGGTCAGCGCCGTAACGTCGCACCCCGCCCGAAACGCCATTTTCATCACTTCGGCGGGCGGCAACATGCCGTCGCTGTAATACGAATGAAGATGCAAATCACCCTTCATCTTTCAATCTCTTCCGTGCGTACTCCATCAACCATTCCCGATTGTTCAGACGCGAATTGAGCACGCATTCGCGAAACACTTCTCCCAATATCCTTCCCACCGATTCGCCGAAAAATCCCATATCGGTCAAATCGGCACCCGAAATTTCCAAATCGGAAAGTGAAAGCGGCACGCCTTCTTCCAGCATGCGGTCGCGAAGCATAACCAATCGATTGGGCTGTAAATCTTCTTCTTTTATCTTGCCCGTACCGATTTTATCGGCGCGCATCAATGCGGCAAGGTCGTCTATCAAATCGAAATTCTGCGCAATAAACAGCCGCATTTTTCCTTCTTTGGTCTTTCCGTCCCTGTCATACATGTGGTGTTCCACCAACGACGCAACACGCTCTACCGTTTCTTTGGGATACCGCAAACAACGTTGCCCGAGTATGTCCCGCGTAATAATCGCACTTGCCGTTTCGTGTCCGTGCATGTTGCCGTATGTAGAAAAGGCATACGGCTTGCCCACGTCGTGCATAAGCGCGGCAAGACGCACCGAAGGCGCCGCCGCCCGCACGGTGCGGAACGTGTGTTCCAGCACGTCGAACGCATGGTATTCGGGGTTCTGCGGCACCTTGTCGGCATCGCCGAGCGGTTCTATAATATAGCGAATCAACCCGAGTTTTTGCAACAGTTTGAGTCCGCGATAGTGCGCGTCGGCAATCCCGTATTTTTGGTCGGCATACAAAATCTTATCCAGTTCTTCCCGCTTGCGCTCGCCCGAAATATCTTGAAGATTTTCGGCAAACGCCATGGCGGCTTTTGCCGTAGCACCGTCGATTTTATACCCCGTCTGCGCCGCAATGCGCGCCAAACGCATGAGCCGCAAACCGTCGGACGCAAACGTGTGCGCGGGCGAATACGACCGCAACACCTTTCGTTCAATGTCCGCAATGCCGCCCACCGGGTCTTTCACTTCGCCCGTAGACACGTTCACGTATATCGAATTGACGGTAAAATCCCTGCGAATCGCGTCCGCTTCGAGCGAAGTGGTAAACTTCACCTCGGTAGGCGTGTGCGAGCCGCCGTCGGCATATTTTTCCAAACGAAAAGGCGTATACTCATACGAGCCGCCCATAAAACTAATGAGAGCCGTGCCCAATCGGTAATTTACGATTTTAACTTTTGCGCCGCGCGGTAAATTGAGCGCGGTGGCAATGAGCGGACCGCATAGGTCAACGTCCGTCTCCCCTAAATTCGCATAAGCATTGCGCACACATCCGCCCACAAGATAGATAGGCGTGCCGGCAGAAGCCGCCAGTCTTTTAACCGCTTCCGGTATGAAAATGTCCATGATTTCATTATACCAATATCTTGAAAATTTTGCAATGAAATAAACACACAAATCACGCACAAGGATTGCCCGCGCAATTTGTGCGATTTGTACAATTATGCACCTATACGCAGAAACAGCAAAATATGCGTCGTCTTTCCCATCGCCTGTAAATTCAGACGGTAATCTCCGCTTCCCGCGCCGTTCGCTTTGAGCACTTCGGTCAATACAAGACGCAACTCCGTCGAAGAAATTTTGTCATACGGCATATCGACAACAATCTCGAACCCCACGTAATCGGCATACGAACGATTGAGAATGGGGTCGGGACCCACCGAAAAAGTATGTTGTGCCCCCGCGGCTTCCCGTATCATGAGCGGTATCATCGCGTTCAGAGCGTTTCGCAACGCCGACGCAGAGAGCGTTCCGTCTATGTGCGGAACATATGTTCCCCCGCCTGCGGCTACGGGCAGTTGATACCAAGGATACCGCTTTGCTGCCGACGCGGGATATTTCGCCTCTTTTTTTTCTACGTGCGTATCGGAAACCTCGGCGTCGCTCACAAGAAAATACAGATGACTTGCCGATTCCTTGTATATGCCGTCGGTGCGCAAAGAAAGTTTCGCGTCGCCCCACGTACAATCCACCACATACCATTCGCCGTCTAATTTCACTTTGTTCCAGGCATGCCCTCCCTTATCCGAACCGCTACCCGCTACGCCTGCCACCCGCAGGCACTCGAACCCTTCGATTCCGCACAAGAGCACAAACGCCTTGCTCATTGCGTCGCATACGCCGTATGCACTCGTATCGGTAAACACGCTTTCCAGATAATACGATTCAAACTGCACGGAACGGGCAATATCGGTATAAGCAAGCACTTCGTCGTCATACGTCACCCGCCATACAATCCAATCGTATATGGCATGCAATTTCTCCACGTCGGTCATATCGTCCGTAATAATATACCGTAGCGTCCTGCGCGCGTAGTTATATAGCTTTTCCGCCACACTCCCCGCACGCGGCACGGGACAATACCCCAACTGCGTCACATAATATAATTGGTCGGACGTTTCCACCGTTACGGGCGTTTTGGTGTCTATGGCAAACACGTATCGGTTGGGGCGCACCTTGCCCAAATCGTAATTCACATGCGGACGCAAAGCGTTCCATGCCTCGCCCGTGTGCGTCGTCGTCTTGCGCGAAGGTGCTCCGTCCGTTTCAAACAGCACGGAGAACGTACATTCCTTGCGGTTGCGCACTTCGCTCGTACCCGAATAGGAATACGACCCCGTAAAACTCATCTGCCCCATGGCACGCTCTATTTCGTCGAGCGCCGAAACGAACGAATAATCGAGATACAGCTTTTCGCCCGACGATAACGATACGGGACGCCATAGCATGGCATACTCGAACCATTCGTAAAATTCTTCGTAACTCGTCACATAACGGTTGCGCGCGCCGTCGTAAAAGGTATCGGCAAGGTAGCTTTTCGCCCGTGCGGGAATCAGTTCGGTCACGTATTCGTCCGACCAATCCGAATCGAGCAATATGCCGTTTTTATCTCCCAACGTGCGCACCTTTACCGAAAAACGCGTGTTAAAAAGCGTGCGACTGCCCGAAAGATAGGCGGTAGCGTCAAACCCGTAAGACGTAAATTTGTCACGCAACGAAGTGTTGTCCGTGGAAAGGTCGTCGCTGATTACCCCGCCCGTGGATACGTCGGTTATCCGCACTTCGTATCCTGCCGCCGCGGGAATGGTATCCCACACAATCCACACCGACGGATAACAGTTATCGTACTCTATGCGCACGTTTTGCGGCACAATCTCGCCACGCACGTATACCGTGGCAATGGCGGATTCCCCCCATGCCTTTCCGTTTATGTTCACCGTAACGGCATACACGCCCGACGATTGCGGCAGAAAATCAAACGCCGTTCCCGTTCCTTGTTGCTCGCCGTTCACAAACCACCGTACAATGGGATTGGGATTCCCTTCGGGCAATTCGCACGCCAAATCGAAACGTACGGTTTCATATTGCCCCGCCTCCTGATTGAGCATTCCTTCGTCATAGGTTACCGAAACGTCCCGCAACTCATCGTATACGTTTACCGTAACCGTGTCCGAAAACGTTCTGCCGTCGCCGTCGCTTACCTTCGCCGTAACTACGGTACTGCCTGCCCCTGCGGGCGTTACCGAAAACGGTTCTCCCGCCGTCAACGTTTCGCTTTGTGTGTTCACGCCGTCCGTCGCCGTCCATAAAACCGTGCAATCGGGCGCAACACCGTGATTCAACTCGGAGCGCATTTGCACCGTAGCAATCGCATCGCTGTGCAATACAACGGTGTTTCCGATTACCGTATGCCCGCCGTCCACACAAACCGTTATGCCGCTCGGCTGTGCGTAACGCACGGTAACCGTCATATTGTCGCTTTTCCCCGACGGAGACGTTGCCGTCAGTACGGCAGTCCCCACGCCGATTGCATTTGCGTATACTTTGGAAACAGTCCCGCCGTCCGACACCGTTTCTATATGTACGATGTTTTCGTTGTCGCTCGTTACGGCGAACGATTTGTCGGTTGCTTTGCTCGGCGATATCGTTATGTATTGATTCAGTTCGATTCGCTCGCCCACATACAGCTCTTTTTCGTCCTGCGAAAAGGAAAGCGAGCGCACACCCACAGACAAAAGTCTGCCGCAACCCGATAAACAGAACGCAACAAATAAGAACAGGCACAACGCCCCGATTGCTATTTTTTTGGATACTTTCATCATTTCGTAATATTATTATATCAGAGATTGGCGTTTTTTTCAACCGTTTGCGCAAAAATTTTTATCCGCCGCGCCCTTTCCCGCCCGCACGGGCATACGTCGGGCAAAAAAAGAATATACATAATCAAGCCATAGCGCATATACTGTTTCACGATTTTACGAGGTGATTTCTTGAAAAATGCAAAATCTTATCTTCTGCGCGCGGTATTCACGGTTACGTTTTTTACCGTAATCGACCGCGTGCTCGGATTCGTATTCAAAATATACCTATCCCGCGAATTGGGCGCCGTCAATATGGGCGTCTATCAGGTAGCATTGAGTATTTTTTTCCTTCTGCTCACGGCAACAACCAGCGGGATTCCGCTAATCGTTTCCAAACTGACGGCAAAATACGAGGCGAACGGCAACGGAACGGCGGCACATAGTACCGTTTCGGCAGCGCTCATCGTGGGATTGGGTAGCGCTCTGTTCGTCTGCCTTGTAACCGTGATTCTGCGCGTTCCCATCGGCAAAATCATGGCAAGCCCCGCAAGCATGACGGTATTGCTGTTCATGTTGCCGGGTATCCTGTTCTCGGGCGCCTATTCGGCATTCCGCGGCAATCTGTGGGGCAAGCAAAAATATACCACCATGAGCGTAATCGAAGTAATAGAGCAAGCCATGCGTATTCTTCTCACCGTTCTGCTTTTTCTGCTCGGATTCGATAAGCTGAAAATGACGGCGCTGTCGTTAAGCGTATCGTGCGGCGTGACGCTTGTATGCTGTATCATCTGTTTCTATGTAAACAAAGGCAAACTCTCGTCCCCCAAAGGACAGATTGTTCCCCTGTTCGTTTCGTCGGTACCTATCACCTTCGTGCGCGCGTCAAGCAGCGTGGTCAATTCGGTGGTGGCAATCGTAGTGCCCATGATACTCGTAGGCATGGGACACACCACTGACCAGGCGCTCTATATATTCGGTTCGAGTATCGGCATGGCAATGCCGCTGTTGTATATTCCCATCACCGTAGTCGGCTCGCTCGCCTACGTGATGATTCCCACTTTAAGTTCCGCCTATTCGGCGCGCGACATGCAATCCACCCGCCGACAGATAGAAACCGCCGTTACCTTTTCGGTGGTGGTGGCGGCACTCTTCGTACCCGCGTTTTGGGCGCTCGGCAAGCCAATCGGAAAATTCGTATACGATAACGCCGACGCAGGACGCTTTCTCGCCCATTCGGCATGGCTACTCATTCCCGTAAGCGTGGAAAATATTGCGTCCAGCATGCTCAATTCGCTCGACCTCGAAAAACGCGGATTCGTCAACTACATGATTGGCTCGGCGGTTCTGTTCGCCATTTTGGGCGCCTTCTGTAAAAACTTTACTATCGACGTGTTGTCGGTGGGTTTGGGCGCAAGTTTAACCGTTTCGTCGGTGCTCGATTTAATCAGCATTAAAAAACGCACGGGAATCAAATTCACCTTTCTCACGCCGCTCGTCGTGTCGGGCTTGCTCATTCTGCCCGCCGCGTTTCTCACCAAAACGGTGTTTAATCTCATGAACTATATGCCGCTCCTGTTGTCTATTTCGGTGAGCGCAATCGTGGGGTGCATTTTCATGTTCGTTCTTTCGGTAGTATTCGGCATTATCGACGTCGGAATCGTATTCGGCAAAAAAAATCCCAAAAAGGCATTAAAACGATTGCCAAAATCCACAACATAATATATACTGAAACTAATTTCATATTTGGAGGTTGCCCGACATGGACAAAAGTTCACAGGAAATTGCAACCGTAGACACGAAAGCGCAATACGGTACACGCAAGAAAATCGACGGCACGCGCAAGATAACGTATAAAGCCATTTTGGTAGCAATGGCAATGGCGTTGAAACTCGTAGGACAGGTTTTTACCTTCGGCAGTTTCAAAATCTCGTTCGTTTATATCCCCTGGATTGTAGCGGCAATCGTCATGGGTCCCATCGGGGGCATGGCGGTTATCGCAATCACCGACTTTATCGGAACGCTCATTTTGCAAACGGGAGGATTCCCGCTACCGCTGATTCTGCTTTCCAACTCGCTCTTCGGTCTGTTTATGGGATTCGCGTTTAAGATTCCCAAGCTAGACCCCCGACTCAAACTGCTCGTCGGTACAATCGTTGTGATTCCCGTCTGCACGTTGGGGCTAACGTCATACGCACTTGCGTCTGCTTCGCATTCTCCCTTTTTGCCGATTGTATCCGTGCGACTGGGAACGCAAGTACCCGTTGTCATACTCAATGTGGTTATTGTTGCCTTTCTGTTCCCGTTGCTTCGTAAACTCAAACTGATGGACTGACAACAATCATCATTTGCTACCGCAAATAAAACCAACCGACTCCGCATGCGCTTTGGCAGAGTCGGTTTTTTGTTTCTCACCGCATTCTCGCTTTTTCCGTATCCGTTTGTTCTAGCAAAAACCGTTGCACGCACACATCGCGTACAACGGTTTTGTTTTTCCCATATCCTGCACTCCGTTTAGATTTCGTTGCTTTGCACGTGAATCTTAAACGACGCCTTTGCCGAATTTCCGTGTCTGTCCACAACGTAAACTTCCACAAAATAGGTGCCCACGTCAGCCAAATCATACGTTCTGCCTTCTTCGTCCGCCGCAGGAATAACATACCCCTTTTCTTCGTCTATCATAAAGAGCACCCGATTCACAACAATCGTCAACTCGTCGCCCGGCGTTCCGTCCGCCACTTCACAGATTTCTTCCGCCACGGCAACAATATCGAATCCGTATGCCTGTTTTACGGTAACGCCGTTCTGCGCATACTCGGCTTTCACCGTAATGGTGGGCGCAACGGTATCCCATTCTTTCACGTTATTCTTATATACCGACGAAGCATATGCGTTCAAATAATCTTTGGGCACACTGATACGAAGCGCCGCCATATATGCGTCAAACGCGGCATCTCCGTCCTCTCCTTCCGCAAAATCTTCGCGGGTGGCAAAACAACCTTCGGCAAGCGTAAACGGACTTTGCGCAGTCACTTCCTTGGGCAACAACACGTGCGTCAGCGCCGTGCACCCCTTAAACGCATTTTGCGCCACAGTCGTAATCTTGCACGACTTGGTATATCCGATACGTGCCAAGGTAAGCGACGTACACCCTTCAAACGCACTCTCGCCTATACTCGTCACGGCGTCCAGCAACATAATCGACGTAAGCGACGTACAACCCGCAAACGCACGCGCGGGTACGCTCGTCAGTCCGCACTGATACGGTCCGTATGTCATCATACTCACCGACGTAAGCGACGCACATCCTTCAAACGCACTCACACCCATCGCACTGAAATATAACGGGAACACAAAACTCGTAATTTTGGCGCAATCCTTAAACGCCTCCTTGCCCACAATTCGGAGATACGATTCGTTCCCCTGCCCGATAACCGCAAGATTACCACATCCGCGGAATGCACCGTCCCGCACAATCTGTACGTTGTTGCCGAGCGCAAGCGCTTCCAGATTTTCGCAGTTCTCAAATGCTCGGTCGCCTATAAGATAAATCTCGCCGCCGATTTCTACCCGCTTTATCACGCTGTTTTCGGCAAACGCACCGCCCGCAATACTGCGCACGCCTTTTTGATTCATCACAAGCACCGAATCGGTACCCGTATAGGTATATAACACCGAAGAATTGGCATATACCGTGCCTTTTTCATTGGCGGAACTTTTCAGCGCGGTTTCAAACGCACTGCCCGCAAATACTTTGTATCCCAAATAATATACGCTTTCGGGAATTGCCGCAACGTTCGTAAGCGGGCAACCGTCAAAAGCCGAATCGTGAATCTGCGCAAGAGAGTCGGAAAATTTCACGTCCGCAAGCGCCGAACACCCCTTAAACGCATTCGCACCAATCACTTCCACTGTGTCGGGCAATACAACCCGCGCAACCGTCGTGTTGTTTTCAAACGCATTGTCCGCGATTTCGGCAACGGCATACTCTTTTTTATCGGTTTCCGAATACATATAGCCGGGCACAATGATTTCGGTCGCATTGCCCGTATATCCGCTCACCGAATAATACGCAATCACCGTAACCGTCTGCCCGTTCTGCGTCGCTGTCGTCGTCACAGGCTCGAAAGTAAGATTCTGCGAGTAGACGTCTATCACCAGTTCCATGTCGGTAACAACAACGTCACTATCCGCGTCGAACCGCAACCCTTCGGCAGTGCGGAATCCGTTGAATACCATACCTTCGTCGGATACGGCACTTTCGTCATATAAAGGCTCCGTAACCGACAAAAGCTGCCCTTTCTTCGCCCAAATCGTTTTTGCGTCGTTATAGTCGGACGACACAACGCTAACGCGCGCCCATTCTTGCTTTCTGCGATAAATGGGATACAGTTTCACATCCGCATTCGACACCGTAAAGCTTTCACCCACCATGTCGTATCCTTCGGGGTCGAGCGCCCAACCCACAAAACGGCTGTATTGTCCGTCGGAAGGATTTTTTTCCGTCAACACGATTTCGTCGCCTTCGTGGCACACGTCCGTTTTTCCTTGGGTATACGAATCGCTGTTTTCATCGTACGTGTAATACGTTACGCGAATTTCCTGCTCGCTTACGAGGCGCCACTTGGCATACAAAGTAACGCTACTCTGCGGAATACGCGTAAACGTTGCCGCTTGCGTGCACTCCTCGTCCGAATACCAACCTTCAAACACGTAGTTGTCTTTCTCGGTAACAACCGTAGCAAGCACGTCGGCGGGAATATCGTCGCCCGCATGTCCTTCGATTCTCGCCACGGGCGTTCCGCCGTTGGTTTCAAACGTTATGCTTACAAGCTCGGTCCACCCCGCATAAAACACAATATCGCCAAACGGCATGCGCGTATAAATGAACGTGCACTCGCGCGTGCAACCTTCGTCGTAATACCAACCGTTGAATTCGTATCCTGCCCGCGTTGGCGAAACGGGTGCGGGAATGTAAGCGTTGGCATATAGCTTTCCGCCTTCTACCGCACTGCCGCCGTTGGTTTCAAACGAATACGTAAATAACGTATCGGTAGAATCGGGCGAGGCAGGGTTTTTATCTTTGGTACACGCCGTAAGCGCAAACCCGAACGTACAGCACAAGCCGAGTAGCAATGCTATGATTTTCTTTTTCATCAGATGACAATAACCTCCTGTCATTCAAACCGTCTGCAAGTCAAACCCGCTTTACAGTTCCTTCTTTCTTGTAAACCACACAAACAATGCAAACCCCGCGCCGCATACGGCAAGCGTTGCAAACACGGCTATCAGCACCGCCGCATAAGTGGGCATGCCCGCTTTGGGCGTTTGCGTAGGCGCAACCGCTCCGTTTACCGCCGATTCGATTTCCACGAATTTGCTGTAATTGGATACCAGTTTCCGCTGCGTTTCGCTCAAATTATCGATAATCGTGCGAATATTTTGTACCTGCTCCGCGGTAGCCGTTTCTTTCACAAGTTTCTCTATCATGTCGATAACCGAAAGCGTGGTTTCTTCCGCCGCATCGGGCAGAATCTCGTTAATCGCAAAGTAGTTGGCATACATGAAGTTGGTATATCCCTTTCCGTTGGCGGGATAGCGAATGCTGGTCTGTACCCGTCCGAACAGATAGGTAAAGTTTGCGTATAGGTCAAGCGCACTGCCCGACGTTTCATCTTCCGAAGTATCGAGTTCCGCTTCGAGCGTAGGCGCCTGCAAACTGTTAAAGGTGTATACCACCGATTCGGGACTTGCGGCACCCGTGTAATAGAACGCGTATGCCCCCACGTTTTTCAATGACGCCGGCAACGTAATCGAGAAGAGATTCACGGCATATCCGAACGCATAATCGTTGATACGTACCGTTCCGTCGAGTACCGTGTAATTCTTTTCCGTTCTGCCCGCAGGATACGCTTCCGCCTGCAAGTTACCGTTCGATAACTTTCTGTATACGGCAACGCCGTCGGTAAAGAACACTTCGTTTGCCTCGTCCACCGTAATTTCGGTAAGATTCAGGCACGCAAAGAAAGTAGCCACGTCCATGTCGGTCAACGTTGCGGGAATATGGAACGAAGTCAATCCGCTACCCGAGAACTCGCCCTGCCCGAACGACTCCGCTTTGGGCAACGAAATTTCGGTAAGCGCCGCGCAGTTGAAGAAAGTCATGCCGAACAGCGCGCGCACTTCGGGCAACGATACGCTTGCAAGCACTTTGCACCCGTTAAACGCACTGCTTCCAATCATCTGCACTTTTGCCATTTTCACTTCCGCAAGCGCAGTACAACCGCTGAATGCAGCAGGATACAACAACACCACGTTCGGCATATCCACCGCCGTCAGCGCAACACATTGCGAGAACGCTTGCGCGCCCACATAATATACCGCCTCCGTGTTGCCCAAATCGGCAAGAGCCGCACAGCCGAGGAACGCCGCCTCGTCTATCACTTCCACATAGTCGAGTGCAATGCTTGTAAGCGCATTACAACCCGTAAACGCATACGGACCGACCATCGTCACCGACGCAGGCAAATCAATCGATTTGAGCGCCGTGTTGTACGAAATACTGCCCTGTTGCAAATCCACAAACGCGAACGCATACGCACCGATATACGGCACACCGTTTTCCACCGTTACCGCCGAGAGCGACGAGCAACCGTTAAATACAAACGAGCCCCAGTTGCGCACCGACGCGGGAATGGTGATGTTCGTCAGATTCGCACACGACATAAACGCCGCGTCGCCGAGTGTCACCAATTTTTTGGGCAACGTAATCTGCGCAATGCCCGTTGCGGCAAACGCGTTGGTGCCGAGCGCACGAAGTTGCGAACCCTTTTCAAACGTCACGTTTGTAAGCGCCGAGCAACCGCCGAATGCGGCAGTGCCGAGCGATTCCACCGACGCGGGAATGGTGATGCTTTCGAGCGACGTGCACCCATAGAACACGCCCGCCCCGATAGATGTGATTCCGTAGGGCAACGAAATACTTTCGAGCGACGTGCAGTTTGCAAACGTCTGGTCGGCAAGCGCAGTTATGTTATTTCCCAAAAATACCACGCGCGACAGATTGCGGCAACCGTAGAACGCGTTGGCGTCAATCGAAACAAGCGACGCAGGCAACACAAGCGTGCGGAACTGATTGAACCCGAACGCGAAATCGCCGATATGCGTAATTCCTTCGGGAATCACAAGCGTATCCTGTACAATGGCGCTGTTGGCATACGCGCTCGCGCCTATCGTCGTAAGTCCTTCAAAATTGTATCCCGCAGGCTGATACGAAGGCGGCGCCAATAACAGCGTCTTTTCGTCTTTACTGTACAATAAATAGTAGTCGGTGCCGTTTGCGCCCCGCGCGTATTTGGTCATCAAACTCGGATGACGGCTTGCCACCGAGAATTTGGTTAAACGGTTGCACCCGTAGAACGGCGACGCCCCCACCGACGCAAGCGTAGTTTCCGAACCGAACGTAACTTCATTCAAAGCCGTGCAAGCAAGGAAAGCATACGCTCCCAACGATTCCACGCCGTCGAGCGACGCCGTAACAAGCGACGCACATTCTTCAAACGCGTTATCGTCTATGCTCTTTGTTCCCGTAAGCGAAATGCTTGTCAGCGCATTCTTGTAGAACGCTCTGTATCCTATCTCGCCCACCGTCACGTTTCTGCCGAAGTTCACTTCTTTGAGTGCCGTACAACGGGCAAACGCCTGTTCGCCGATAGAAGCGAGCGAATTGTGCACCGTCACTCTTTCGAGTTTCGGACAGTTGAAAAACGCTCCCACGCCGATCGACTTGGCATAAATATCCACCGAAACAAGCGAACTGCAACGCTGAAACATCGTCATACCGATTACCGTTTCCGAACCCGTGGTCACTTTTGTAAGCGCCGTGCATTTGTCGAACACGCTTTCGCCCGCATTGTGTACGTTCGTGATATCCACTTCGGTGAGCGCCGTGCACCCTTCAAACGCATGCGAATACAAAGCCGTCGTCTTGGAAAGGTCGAATTCGGCAAGCGCCGTGCAATCGGCAAATGCGTAATCCCACAAATACAGATTCTTTGCCGTACACTTTTTTAACTCGTCCGCCGTTTTGGCAACAATTCCGTCGGCGTTCGTCAGTCCGCCCACATAGTTGCCGTCGGCATCGAAAGAACGCACGGTATTGCCGTTTTCGTCGGTAAACGTGTAGTGTCCCACGTCGGTATTGTAATACGAATCGGTATACCAATAAATATTTTTAAGTTTCTTACAGTCGCGGAACGCTCCGTACCCGATTCCTTCCAGTGTGGCGGGCAGATAAATAGTTTCCAGATTCTCGCAACCGTAGAACGTGCGGTATCCTATGCTCGTTACGCCGCTCGGCACAATCGCCACTTTCACGTAAGGGTCGTTGGCAAACGGTCCGTCGGTGTTGTCGCCGTAATAACTCAAATACATCGCACCCAAATTAGCGGGTATTTCCAAGAACGTATCGGCGCCGCGGTAACGGGTCATGTACCCGCTGTTAATCGTGTACTTTTCACCCACGATAACGGTGAGCATGCTCTCGAACATAACGTTGTTGAACTCCCAGCTCACTTTCACGCGCCCCACACCCTGATTGAGCGTAGTCATTCCGCCCGTTTCGGTAACCGACACGATATCGGGCGTCATGCTCTCGATGTGAATAAATCCTTTTCCCGTTTTCGACGAATACCAGTCGGTATTTTCGGCATACCAGGGATTAAAGTCGAGCGTCAACTGCGTAATCAGTCCGCACTCCACGCTCATCACGTTATCGGTAATGGTCATATTCGCGCCGTTCGCGCTCGTATACGACGCAAACGAAACGGTACGCAACGCACGGTCGTACGTCTTGCCGTCGTCCGCCACGTTCACCGTAAATTCATATAATGTTTTGGGTTCCGAAACGTCTTCCGAAACTTCGTATAATCGTTTGGTTTTCACGGTCACTTTGGTCGTGCCCGCTTTTTTACCGAAAATCACGCCGTCTTTAATGTCCACGATTCCGGGCATAGAGCATTCGTATACAACCGCCTCGTGATCGGCTTTCTCCGGTCCTACGTTAATCGTGAAGTTCATTGCCTGATTCACGCCCAACGTCACGCCGCCGTCATACGAATTGAGTTCCTTGCCGTCGTTGTCCACAATCGACGCTTCCGCAAGGTCGTCCCACACTATGGGCAACAGGAATATGCCGCTGTTGAGCGCATAGTCGGACAACCGAAGTCCGATTCTGTTGGCGTATTCCTTGCTGTCGTTGCTCGTAAACGCCTCGATGTACTGCGTGATATCCAACGTCACTTTGGTAATATTTCCAAAGTTGCTGTATACAGGCGTCGGGAACTCGGTCACATAGTCGATAGACGTGTTCTGCCCGCTTCCGAGCGGCACAAATAATTGCAACGCTTGCACGTAATGATTATCATATAATTCCAAATCGAGATACACCGTCTTGTTGCGCTTGGAATCATATACGGTGCGGATTCCGTAATCGGAAATCGTGGGCGTTTCGTAGTCCACATAGAAACTGAAATCCCAACTGTTTCTGCTCACCTTTTCGCCGTTTGCGTAGTCGATTGCACCCGTAAGCGACACGTTGTATCTGGAATTGTTCTTCATGCCCATCGCATACGGCTCGATGTCGATATCGATAAATCCGGGACGCGCTCCCACCGATTTGCGTACTTCGTAGTTGTCTTTCGTGAAAACAACTTCGCCCGTCAGAGAATCGGTAATCACCACTTTCATGGATTTGGGTCCGCGCAACAATCCCGCATACACGCTGTACAATCCGTATACACCGTAATCGCTGTTTCCCACCGCAATTTTGTCAATCGACGATTCCACACCGCCGTCGCCTTCGTCTGCCGTGTTGTAAATATACTGCCCAAGCGGCATATAATGTTCCACCGAATCGCGGAAATATCTGCCGAGTACAACCGTTTCGTATACGTCGGCTTGCAATTTGTCCTCGTCGGGCACGCTGTCGTCATACTTCGAGCCCGAAACGTCATACTTGGAAAGGTCGAACATGGGCGCCGCAAGCCAGTCGCCGTAGAATCCCATGAACGGAATGTTCAAATTCACGCGGTTATTTGCGCTCACGTCGGTGAACGTCAAAAAGCCTTCCACAAACATGCCGTTGGCAAAGTTCGCGTCCAAATACGCTTTGTCGGCTGCCGTCAGCGATACCTTTACGGTAATTTTCGCGTCGGCGCCCGGCGCCACCGAAATCGTATTGCCCGAATACGTCGCGCCCGATTCGCACGCCGTAATCGCCACCGACGCATTGCCGAGCATATAGGCTTTTTCGGCAACGGTAATGCCGTCGCTCGATACCTTTTCGGTCATCACGTAACTCGAAAAATTGTATCTGCGCTCTGCGTTCGACGTGTTTTTAATGTGGAACCGAAGCGCATACGTTCCCCTCTTTTCGGGGTCGTCGCCCAATTCCAATTTTGTCTTGTTACTGCCTTCCACATATAAATACGCATCCGAGTTCAGCGTGTTGAGAATATCGGCAAGTCCTGCACCCTGCTTACGCGGCGAGTACGGATTGCCTTCTTCGTTCATGGCAATGGTTGCGGTAGACATCAACGTCTGGTATAGCATGTCGTTGATTTCCACTTTGCTCTTATCGGGATACTTTTCCACCAAGTGCTGACGGATAAGCGTGGTAATACCCGCAATGTTGGGCGTTGCCATACTCGTGCCGCTGTACACACCGTATCCGCCCAGCACCGCCGACGTAATGAATCCGCCGTGCGCGGTAATATCGGGATACAGTTGCAAATCGGGCGACGCGCCCCACGACGAAAAGTCGCTCATGAACGGACCCGCTTTGTAATCTTCCGAAATCTCGATTGTGCCTTCCTGCTTATCGATGAACAGTTTGGCAATATCCATCGTAATCGTGCAGGTGGGAATCTTGAATCCCGTACCCAACGACGCATTGATGATACCCGAAACGTTATTGTAAATAATGCACCCGACGGCGCCGTATGCCGCCGCTATGCGTTGCTTCTCTTCAAAGCTGTTGTTGCCGCGTTGCACAACGGCAATGTATTCGCCCGTGCGCAACTTGTTCTGAATGGCGGTGGTATAGTTGTGCGACTCGCCGTAACCGCCCACCACAACGTACTTGAACGTCTTTTTCTCGCTGCCGTCCAATAAAAGTTTCAAAAAGTCGTAATCTTTGCCCGCCGCGTTGCGACCGTTGGAAAAATACGCCGCAACCGAACCGTTCACCAAAAGATACGGCGAAAGCTGTCCGCTGATAGACGCCACCGAAATCGCGCCGTTATACGTAGACGGCGAACCGATTGTGCTGCTGTCGGGGTTAGACGTAAGGTTTGTTCCATACGTGCCGCCCGTGCCCGAACTGCTCTCGTTGCCCGCCGCAACCGCAAGCGTAATGCCCGCCGTGCGAATACGGTCGTATACTTCGTTGATTGCCGTTTCGTCGGTCGAGCGCGAATACCCCGCGGCAGAACCCAAACTCATGTTAATGATATCCACGTCCAAAAGCACGGCGTCGTTTAATGCCGCCAAAAGCGCTTCGGTGGGCGCGCCCGTTTCGCCGAGGTCGGAGAATACCTTAAAAATAGCAAGTTGCGAATCAACCGCCACGCCCGAAAACGTCTTGTTTCCGTTCTCGTCCGTATCGAAATACATATTGTCGTCCGAGCCCAAAATCTCGTAATCAACAACTTCTTCGTAGCCGCCGATTATGCCCGCCACGTGCGTGCCATGCGACGAAGTTACGGGAAATACGTCGGCGTCGCTATCGGCGTAGTCAAACTGATACGGAACTTTCTCGTTCATATACAACTGGTCTGCCGTAACGCCTTCCATAAGCGACGCGGCGGCAAGACTGCCGCTTTCAAGAGCGCGCTCCACGTCCGCTTTGTTCATAGAAGGACTTTGCGGCATGCGCTTGAACGCATTGTGCGTGTAATCGAGCCCCGTATCCAAAATAGCAACCACCATGCCCGCGCCCGTATAGCTTACGCCCGTCGTGTTGTAAATACCCGTGCTGTATGCGTTTACTTCGTTAAAAACGGGGTCTGCGGCAGGCGTATAATACGTTTCCGAATAAATCACGTTTTTCACGCCGCGCATTTTGGAAATAGCGTCAATATCGCCCGCGTCTACCGTAAGCGCCACGCCATTCATAATGCCCGCATAGCCGAATTTATGCGTATACCCGATTTTATCGCGTTTGAGCCGGGCAAGAAAATCCTTCTGCACGTTTTTGATATCGTCGGCAATCCGCTCTCCCGCAAAACTCGACGCAAAATCGGCAACCGACGCATATCCGTTCACACCCGTCAGCGCATTATACGATTCGGCAATGCTGTCCCCTTCCAACTCCACAATCACGTTTTTGGGTCCGGAATTCGATACCGCATATTCGTCGTAATCGTTCGCGCGCACGTCGTCTTGGAATTTGTCCGCAAATTTGTCGGTCACGTTCTCGATGCCTTTCGACATACTCGCCGATACCGTACCGTTGGTTCTTTTCGTATCCGCAAGCGACGTAAACGCCACCGAAACCAACATCAATACGGATAAAGCCGCCACAAAAAGTTTCTTCAAGGTATTCACTCCTTTTTTTCTCGGAAAAACCATATTCCCGATTGCCCCTTTTCCCTTTGCAATCGGGTTCGTTTTTCTTTTGCACGGAAAACTTGTCCGCATTTCGCGCACAAGGTTCGCCCGTCCGTCGATTTCGCTCCTTTTCATAAAAAAAAGGGTGCGCGAAAACAACTTCCGACGCCCTTGTCAATTCTCCGATACGAATTTATGATATAATACCACATATTCGTCAAACTGTCAAGGAAAAGTCAAGACAGAACCGTAAAAATTTCGACACGAACCGCGCGCGATATCTCACGCCTCCGCAATCGGCACGTCGGCGTCCACGTCGGCGGAATAGTCCACCCCGTCCGCACGGAATCCGAACATGCGGTAAAAATCGTGCCAGTACCCGTCCAAATCGGCATATTCCGACAGATTGTCGGTGCGCACCGCCTGCCACGCCTTTTTCACCGCCGACTGGATTTTCTCGTCCATCTCGTAATCGTCCAACCGAATCTGTCCTTCGTCGTCAAACACATTCAGCTTGTCGGAAAACAGCCTGCACATCTGCTCGATACACCCTTCGTGCACATTTGCCGCTTTCATCGCCTTATATAACAACGAAATATACAGCGGCACAACGGGAATTGCCGAACTCGACTGCGTGACCAGCGCTTTGTTCACCGAAATCCGCGCGTTCACACCGTACTTTTTGGTCAACGCTTTGGCGGTGTAATACAAATCGCGTTTCGCCATACCGATAGAACCGTCGCGGTAAATGGGGTGCGTGAGCGTGGGTCCTATATACGAATACGCCAGCGTCAAAGCCCCTTTTTCCAATACGCCCGCATTGTCGAGCGCCGCAATCCAGTCCGCCCAATCTTCGCCGCCCATCACTTTAACGGTTGCGTCGATTTCTTCTTCTGTTGCGGGCGTCACCGACACTTCGCCCACTTCGCCCGTACGCATGTCTATCGTTTTGTCGGTAAACACGTCGCCCACCGTTTTGAGCGCCGAACTGTACACCGTGCCGTCGGGCATGGTTCTGCGCGGTGCCGCAAGCGAATACACCACCGTATCCACTTTGCCCAGGTCACGCTTGATAGCCGCAATCACGCGTTCCTTGATTTCCGCCGAAAACGCGTCCCCGTTTATCGATTTGGCGTATAATCCTTCCTCCCGTGCCCGTTCTTCCAACGCGGCAGTATTGTACCACCCCGCCGTAGCGGTACGCACGCCCGCCGCAGGACGCTCGAACATCACGTTCAGCGTAGCCGCACCGCCGCCGAATGCAAGCGCAATGCGCGACGCCAGCCCGTACCCCGTACTGCCGCCGATAATCAGCGCCTTTTTGCCAGCTCGGATTTTCCCCGCATACGATTTCGCAACGGCTATCTGTTCTTCCACCGCTTTCTTGCACCCCGTCGGATGTGCCGTCGTGCAGATAAATCCGCGCACTTTGGGTTCGATTACCATTCTGTTCTCCTCTTACTATATATATTTTGGAATTCATGTATGATTATATACCAATTATTCGCTCTTTGTCAACCGCAACAGCCCCGCAACCCCTTTTTCCTTTTTTCACCCGGTTTCGCTTTTTTGTCGAGCCACCGCGCAAAACCGAAAAAAAGAACAACCCGCAACCGCGAATTGTCCTTCTTGTCTTTCCGATTTTTTCTTATTCGAATTTGGTACGTTTGGTGTACTGTGTGTGCAACACTTCGTGCGCCTTATGACTGTTCGGCTCTCCGAAATATTCGGCATACAACGTTTTCACAATCGGGTTCTCATGGCATTTACGCAACGCAGCTTTCTTATCCGACTTGTAAATCGCCTTGGCGCGCAACGTCTTTATATCGGTGGAATTGAGTACTTTTGCCGAATGAATGGGCTGCCCGCCGCCGTTCACGCAACCGCCGGGGCAGGTCATGATTTCCACAAACTGATAGTCCGCCGTGCCGTTTTTAATCTGCTCCATAATCACTTTCGCATTTTGGAGCGTATGCGCAACCGCTACTTTCACGCGGGTGCCGTTCATATCCACCACCGCGGTCTTGATTCCTTTCGTGCCGCGCACCGCCTTAAAGTCGAGCTTTTCGGGTTCTTTGCCCGTCACAACTTCGTAAACCGTGCGGAGCGCCGCTTCCATCACGCCGCCCGTAGCGCCGAACAAAAGCCCTGCGCTGCTGCCTTCGCCAATCGGATTGTCGAATTCGCCCTGCGGCATCGCCGCCAAATCGATTCCCTGCGCTTTGAGAAGTTTGGCAAGCTCGCGCGTGGTCAGCACAATATCTATGTCGGGATACCCGCTCGCCGACTGATGGTCGCGCGTGCGCTCGAATTTCTTCGCCGTGCACGGCATCACCGATACCACCACGATTTTCGCGGGGTCGATTCCGAACTTCTCGGCATAGTACGTTTTCATAATCGAACCGAACATCTGCTGCGGCGACTTGCACGACGACAAATGTCCGAGCAGTTCGGGATAATAGTATTCGATGTACCGAATCCAACCGGGACTGCAACTCGTAATCATGGGCAATTTGGCGTTAGGGTCTTTTAAGCGCGAAAGAAGTTCGTACCCTTCTTCCATAATCGTCATATCCGCCGCCATATCCACATCGAACACTTTATCCACGCCCAACGCTTTAATCGCCGACACCATCTTGCCTTCCGCGTCGGTGCCGATAGGATACCCGAATTCTTCGCCGATTCCCACACGCACCGAAGGCGCCGTGCCCATAATCACGTATTTTTCGGGGTCGGCAATCGCTTCGAGCACTTCCGCCGTGTTGTCGCGCTCGGTCAACGCGCCCACGGGGCACACGTTAATGCACTGCCCGCACGCCACGCACGGCACGGTGTTCAACGGTCTTTCAAACGCACAGCCGATGTGCGTGTCGAATCCGCGTCCGTTGGGTCCTATCACGCCCACGCCCTGAATCTTGTTGCAAACCGCCACACATCTGCGACACAAAATGCACTTGTTGTTGTCGCGCACAAGATACGGATTGGAATCTTCCACCGCATACCGTTTCGTAACTCCTTCGTACGCGACAGGGTCGCAACCGTATTCCTGACTCAATTTGGAAAGTTCGCAGTTTCCGTTCCGCACGCACGAAAGGCATTTCTTTTCGTGGTTGGAAAGCATCAACTCGATTGTGGTCTTGCGCGACTTGCGCACTTTGGGCGTGTTGGTGTATACTTCCATGCCCTCGCGCACCGTCGTAGAGCACGACGCGGCAAGATTGCGCATGCCTTTAATCTCCACCACACACACACGGCAACTGCCGTCGTTGGTAATATCTTTCAAGTAGCACAGCGTGGGAATGGTAAATCCCGCGGCTTTGGCGGCATCGAGCACGCGCGTGCCTTCGTCCACCGTAACGGGTATATCGTTTATTTTCAACGTTACTTGTTTTTTCATGAGTTCCTCCCTACTTCTCGATGGCACCCTTCGGGCAACGGGCAATACATGCGCCGCACTTAATGCATTTTGCGGGGTCGATTGTATGCGTCTGTTTGAGTTCGCCCGTAATCGCGTTCACGGGGCAGTTGCGTTTGCAAAGCGTGCACCCTACGCATTTCTCCGGATTGATTTTGTACGACACAAGTGCCTTGCACACGCCTGCGGGGCACTTCTTGTCGCGCACGTGCGCCACGTATTCGTCGCGGAAATAGCGGAGCGTGCTCAATACGGGGTTGGGCGCCGTCTGTCCCAAACCGCACAGCGAGTTTTCCTTAATGTAATAGCACAGCTCTTCCATTTTGTCAAGGTCTTCCATGGTTGCGGTGCCTTTGGTAACTTTATCCAGCATTTCGTACAGCCGTTTGTTGCCTATGCGACAAGGCGTGCACTTTCCGCACGATTCGTCCACCGTAAATTCCAAGAAGAACTTGGCAATGTCCACCATGCAGTTGTCTTCGTCCATTACAATCAAACCGCCGCTGCCCATCATCGAGCCGATGGCAATCAGATTGTCGTAATCTATTTTGGTGTCGATAAGCGACGCGGGAATACAACCGCCGCTCGGTCCGCCCGTTTGCGCCGCCTTGAATTTCTTGCTGTTGGGCACACCGCCGCCGATTTCTTCTATAATGGTGCGGAGCGTGGTTCCCATGGGAATTTCCACAAGTCCGGTGTTGTTGATTTTGCCGCCGAGCGCAAACACTTTGGTGCCTTTGCTCTTTTCGGTACCCATCGAGGCAAACCATTCGGCGCCTTTGAGAATAATCTGCGTAATGTTGCCGTACGTTTCCACGTTGTTGATAAGCGTGGGCTGACCGAACAATCCCTTCACCGCGGGGAACGGCGGACGCTGACGCGGCTCGCCGCGCTTGCCTTCGGTACTCTGCAAAAGCGCCGTTTCTTCGCCGCACACAAACGCACCCGCGCCCAGGCGAAGCTCGATGTCGAAATTCTTGCCCAAGCCCATGGCGTTGTCGCCCAAAATGCCGTATTCACGCGCCTGCCCGATTGCCACTTCCAAACGGTGTACCGCAATCGGATACTCGGCACGTACGTATATGTATCCTTTCTCCGCGCCGATTGCGTATCCCGCAATCATCATCGCCTCGATTACCGAGTGCGGGTCGCCTTCCAACACCGAACGGTCCATAAACGCGCCGGGGTCGCCCTCGTCGGCGTTACATACCACGTATTTGGTGTCCGAAACGGAATTGTGCGCAAATTCCCACTTCGTTCCCGTGGGGAATCCGCCGCCGCCGCGCCCGCGCAAGCCGCTCTTCTTGATTTCGTCTATCACTTCGAGTTGCGTCATGGTTTTAAGCACTTTCTCGTACGCAAGATAGCCGTCGCGCGCCAGATATTCGTCTATATTTTCGGGGTCTATCAGTCCGCAGTTGCGAAGTACTACACGCCGTTGGCTCTTATAAAACGACGTTTCGTTGATTGCTTTGGACGCACCCGCAGCGTCTTTTTCGCTATGTAACAACCGCTCCACCGGTCTGCCGTTTTTAATGTGCTCCTCCACGATTTCCCGCGCGTCCTCGGGTTTTACGTGCTGATAGAACGAGCCGTCGGGATACACCACCACAATGGGTCCCTTTGCGCAAAGCCCGAAACAGCCCGTCATAATGAGCTTAACTTCCTTATCCAGCCCGTTTTCCGCGAGTCCTTTGCGGATTTCTTCTTCTATGCGCTTGCTGTTGCCCGAAGTACACCCCGTGCCGCCGCAAACCAATATATGCTTTTTCACCGTCGTATCCGCCTGAATTTCCGCGGCAATGTCGCGGGTGCACAAGCACGTTTTCATACGGTCGCGGATTTGTTGCAATTCCGTTAACGTTTTCATATCTCCACTAAAATCTCCTTAAAATCTTATGAATCCCAATGCCTGTGCTATCAATCGTTATATTTGGCAAGAATCTTGTCAACGTCGTCAACGGTGACTTTGCCGTACACTTCCTCGTTCACGGTAAGCACGGGCGCAAGTCCGCAACAACCGATACAACGCGTGGCGTCCAACGTAAACTTGCGGTCGGGCGTCGTCTGCCCCGGTTCTATGCCCAGCTTTTCCTTGAACTTGTTGAGCACGTCGCCGCTTCCCTTCACGTAGCAAGCCGTTCCCAAGCAAATGCCTATGGTGTATTTGCCTTTGGGATTTAAGTTGAACTGCGAATAAAAGGTGGCAATGCCGTAAATTTCTTCGAGCGGCACGTCGAACTTGTCCGCAATACGCGACTGCACCTCAATGGGCAGATATCCGTAGATTTCCTGCGCTTTCTGCAACGCCTTCATCAGCGGTCCGGGCACGGTTTCCAATTCCTTCAACACTTCGTCGAAGGCTTTGTCCTGCTCGGGAGTTGCGATAAAACTGTTACTCATGTTACCCTGTTTTCTCCTGCATTAAAGATTTGACGCCCCGCATTTCGCGGTCACGCATTGCCGTTTTCGTCCTATTGCAAACAAAAATACGGCATTATTTTAAGCATAACACAAAAATCCGTTTTTTTCAAGTATTTCCGACATGTTTTTCACCTATTTTTGCTTTCCGCCCGCTTCTCGCTTTTCAGTCGTTCTACTTCTCGTTTTTCAATCGGTCGGCAAAACTCTCCGTAACCGTGCAGATTTTCACCGCGCTCTCGCACAACGCATATTTGAACGCCTGCGGAACCTTTTCGGTGGAACGCGCCAACGTGTCCAGCGTAGACGAAAGCGCCAAAAACAACGAAACCAAATACTCCCCCGTCACGCCTTCCAATTCGCCGCAATCCTGCGCGTATTCTCCGCACGCCACGCTCATTTTGAGCGCCGCATATAAAGCCGCCGTTTCCGAAAGTTCTTTGGTTTCCGTGCGCACCGAAATGTCGTATAATTCGTCGAACAACCCGGCGGGACGCACAAGCATTTTTTTGGCGAGCGCGGCGTTCTCTTTGGGCTTGCGCACCGAAACCGAAGCGCACCGCAACGAAAACAGACTGCTCGTTTCGCCTTCTTCGTTCATGCGGTCGCTCACTTTCCGGGCGTCCTCTTTATCTTTGTAACATGCCGCCGACACCGTATACGGCGCGTTTCCGTACAAGTACCCCGCGCCGCCGATTTCCGCCACCGTCGCCGCCCGCGCCGACGCCTGCCCAAGGTCGGCGTATTCCCCCATCGAAACAAACCAATACTCTCTTGCGGGCGCCGAAATCTTGCCCGCCGTGCGCGAAAACCAGAACACCCCGCCCATCACGAGCAGTGCCGCCACCACAAGTACGACAATAATCCTGCCCCAGTACACGCGGCGCACGGTGCGTTTTCTGGAAATAAAATACGGTTCGCTTTCTTGCATATTTCTCTCCTTTATGCTATACTGAAAAAAAGACCGTCCGCCCGTGCGGACAATCTATTCTATTCGCCGCAAGGAGAAGTTATGCAGTATCATATCCAGACCGACCCCATTTGGGAAGCGTTCCGCACCGATTGCGATTGCCCGCTCTGTCAAATTTACGCCAAAAGCGAAAGCCGCCTCGTCGAGCAATATCTCAACGAAGCGGTCATGGAACCCGACTATCGCGTCATGGTGAACAAATACGGCTTTTGCCGCGACCATCTCAAAAAACTCTTCGCAGGCAAAAATAAGTTGGGACTATCTCTGCAACTGCACACCCGAACGCAACAAATCCGCTCGCAAATCCAGCCGTGCGGCTCGTATAAGCAGGCGCAAAAGCAGGCGGCGGAACTGGAAAAAACAATGGATACCTGCGTCATTTGCAATTCCGTAGACGAAATGATGTTTCGCTACGCCTGCACCGTCGCGCAAATGTACGCTTGCGAAGAAGAATTCCGAAACGTATTCCGCAAAAGCGGCGGCTTTTGCCTGCCGCACTATACGTTGCTGTTGCGCTGTTCCGATAAAGCGGGCGCCAAAACCAAAGCGTATCTGTCCGAACTCGTTGCACTCCAAAACCGCGCGCTCGACCGCACCTGCCACTCGCTCGATTGTTTCGCCCAAAAATTCGACTACCGCAACGCAGGCAGCGGCGTACGCCCCGACCCCGAAACCGTCCCGTCGGCTATCCGCCGCTTAAAAGGACGGATTCTGTAATAGTTCATAACAAGAAACACGAAACAATTTCTTATACGCCGATTTTAGCAAAAAACGCTTTCGTGTCCGCCTTGCCCGGTCGGTTGTACCGCATAATGCAATCCAGTCCCGCCGCGCTCCCTTTGCTAAACACGTTGATTCCGCCCTTGCACGTCATCACGGCGCGGTACCCCAATTTCGCCAGAATTTTGCCTGTTTCGTTGCTGTAACATCCGAACGGATAGGTAAACACGTCGGGCGAAACGCCGCACGCACTTTTTATCAGCTTGCGGCATTTTTCGCTGTCCGCAGTGAGCGTTTTTTCGTATTCGGATGCGCTTTCCCCTTTTGCCCGCCGCACCCCTTTGCGCGGCGACGTGCGGTGCATGTCGTATGTGTGATTGCAAAATTCCACCCACCCGCTCTGTTGCATGCGACGCATGTCGTCGTAATTCAGATACGAATATACGGGACTTCTCTTTTTTTCCTTCTCTTCCTTTTTCACATACGACCCCACCACCGACACGGTGATTTTCATGCCGAATTCTTCGGCAATGCCGAGCGCATAATACGCATTGTTGTAAAACCCATCGTCAAACGTAATCACAATCGGCTTTTCGGGCAAATTCTTCTTGCCGTCGCAAAACGCCACAATGTCGCGCACAAACACGGCGGTGTACCCCTTGTCCCTGAAATATTTGAAATCCCGCCGCAAACCGTCGGGAGAAATCACAAATTCCCCCACGTTCGTCTTGCATACCGAATGATACATCACAACAGGCACGCGCCGCACGTCCTTCTGCGTTTTTGCAGGCGCGCCGCACGTAACACAGCAAAAAAGCGACAAAAGCGCACATAAGCATTTCATCATGCTATTAGTATCCTTTTCCCCGCCCCAACTTATACCCCCGCACCATTCCCCCGCTTGACTATTTTCTCACGCAAGCGTATAATAAAACGGTAAAAATAACAAAGGAGCAATTCTCTCATGACAAAAGTATCCCAACTGCCGTACGAACGGGTCGCGGCAGACAGCCTGATTGCGCACATCGAAAACTGCGCACAAAAAGCCAAAACGGCGGAAAGCGCGCAAGCGCTCGTTGCCGTCCGTAACGAATGCCTTACTCCCGTGTTTCGATTCCGCACCATGGCGGCGCTCGCCTTCTCCCGTTTCACGCTCGACACCCGCAACGAATTCTACTCCGCCGAAAAAGACTACTACGACGAACAATCCCCCAAAATCGGCGCGTCGTTCGTCAATTTCCAACAAGCCTTTTTGCAAAACCCGCACTGTAATCAAACCACGGCAAACGTCAATCCGCTCGTACTGCGCCAGTACGAATTGAGCGTCAAATGCACGTCCCAAAAAGTCGTGCCCTTCCGTATCGAAGAAAACAAAATCGTCACCGAGTATACCAAACTCATGGCGGAAACGCTCTTTGCGTACGAAGGCGAAAATCTCCCCCTTTCGGCTCTGCGCAAATACTTTTCCCACCCCGACCGCGCCGTGCGTAAAAAAGCATACGACGCGCTCGGCACCACGCTCGCCGCAATCGGCGAACAATTAGACGATATCTTCGACCGCCTTGTAAAAGTGCGCACAAAAATCGCCCGCACGCTCGGCTATAAAAACTTCGTGGAACTGGGCGATAACCAACTCGGCAGAATCTCCTACGGTCGCAACGAAATCCGCCGTTTCCGCCAAAACGTGAAAACCGACGTCGTGCCCGTTGTCGCCGCGCTCAAACGGGCGCTGGGCGAAAAAACAGGCGCAACCCCGTTTATGTATTACGATAACGACACCTATTTCCCCCAAGGCAACCCCACGCCCGTATTAACCGCCGAGCAAATGTTCGAAGCGGGTAAACAAATGTATCACAATATGGGCAAAGAAACGGGCGAATTCTTCGATTTCATGCTTGCCACCGACGCGTTCGACGTGTTCCCCCGCGAAGGCAAATGGGGCGGCGGCTATATGGAATCGTTCATAACCTACCGCCAGCCGTTCATACTCGCCAACTTCAACGGCACGAGCGCCGACGTAGACGTGCTCACCCACGAAGCGGGGCACGCGCTCGAAGCGTACATGAGTTTTCGGCAAAACCACGACCCCGATATCGACCTCGGCATGGAAACCGCCGAAACGCACTCCATGAGCATGGAATTTCTGTGCTATCCGTATATGGACGCTTTCTTCGGCAATCGGGCAGACGACTACCGCTACGCCCACTTTTTCGACGCGCTCGCCTTCCTCCCGTACGGCACAATCGTAGACTATTTCCAAGAGCAGGTCTATTCCCAACCCGAACTCACCCCCGCACAGCGTAACGCGCTCTGGCTCGAACTCGAACGCGAGTTCCGTCCGTGGATTTCGTACGAAGGAATGCCCTATCTCCAAAACGGCACGCGCTGGCAATACCAAATGCATATCTACGAAAGCCCCTTCTACTACGTCGATTACTGCCTTGCCCAAAGCGTGGCAATGCAGTTCCGATTCATGAGTCAAGATAACTACGAACAGGCATTCGCTGCCTACTTAAAATTCGTAAAAGCGGGCGCAACAAAAGAATTCCCCGCACTCGTAAAAGAGGCGGGGCTATATTCTCCGTTCGACTGCGGCGCCCTTTCGGATATCGCCGCCAAAGCCGAAACTATTCTCCGTAAATAGTTATATCAATCCGATTATCAATCAGTTCCACATAGCGGGTTTGCCGTCGGCACCATAGTGCCAGCAGCCCGCTTTTTCCGTTTCCGAATAATACCGCACTGTCAAACCCATGTTGCTATTGCCGCCTTTTTTCACGGCATTCCACTGCTCGTCAGTCCCTTCGAAATACACCACCGCTTTGGGGCAATTTCCACACACGTCGTGTCCCAATTCACGCACACTCGCGGGAATCACTACCGTTTCCAATGCCTTGCACCCGTCAAACATCTGATATTCGACCTCTTGCAATCCATTCGGCAATTTCACATACGTCAAAGCGTCACAGCCCATAAAAGACGCTGCGCCAATCGACTGCACGCTGTCGGGAATCTCTATCTCCAAAAGACTGTCGCACGAATTGAATGCACCGTGTCCCAGCGAAAGCAGTCCGTCGTTCAGCACAACCGAAGTCATTTTTTCACAGCCGTACAACGCATAATCGCAAATGTATTTAAGCTCGGGATTGCATGTAAACGAAGTAACCACTCTTTTCCCCACATACGATTCGCTCATCGCATGTTCCGCTATGCCCACCGTGCCGCCGTCGAGCACAAGGTCGAACGTTTGGTCGTATTCGTCGTAAACAAACGCAATCATCCATTTATCCACATACCGAATCAAATTTTCCGCCGTGCGAATCAGTCCCGTGCACCCGTCGAACGCACTCCGTTCCACGTTCGTCACGCTCTCGGGAATCACAAACTGCGGATTCACAATGGTCGCATTGCCGCAGAACACGTATTCCCCAATCGCTTTCACACCGTTCGGAATCACCGAAGTGCGGCACCCGAGCACGAACTTTTCGGTAGCTTTCTCTACAATGCAGTTGCCGCCCGAATAATATACCGTATTCTCCGCCTTCACAGTAAGCGCGCGCACGTTATCGCTGCCAAACAACACGTTTTTGCCGATTTTTTCCACACCCGCAGAAACCGTCACGCTTTCCAGATTCGTTCTGAAAGAAAGCGCGTAATCGAATAAGCGATACTTTTCACCTTTGTAATCGTCGGGTAACGTAAGGTATTGCCCCTCGCCGCTATAATCCAAAAGATAATTCTGCGGTTCTCTGTCATTTCCGACTTTCACCTTGCAGAACGAAAGCTTATAAGTCGCATCGGTATCGATCACGCTTTCTTCGGTCGCGTCCGTGTGCACCGTGCAATACGACCCCCATCCCGCACCGCGCAATTCCGCCTGCGAAAGATTGTAAACTTCCATAAGCCGCACGCACCCGTAAAACGCATTGCCACTCACTTCCGTCACGGTTGCGGGAACGGTATACGAAAGTAGCGATACGCAGTCCGCAAACGCTTTCTCCCCGATTTTCGTCAACTCCCCGAGCGTCGTAACCGTACGCAACGCAGAACAGCCGCTGAACAAATTCCGCGATAACTCCGTGATACCGCGCCCAATCTCCGCACTTTCCAGTTGCGCGCAACTGCCGAATACAGCCGATTCGAGCGTCGTAACCGTGTCGGGAATCTTTATCGAAGTAAGACCGCACTTCTCAAACGCACCGTCCCTTATCATCTCCACCGTAGCCCCCAGCGTAACCGAAGCCAACGACTTGCACCCCGAAAATGCGCCAAAATCGATTTCTTTGCAGTTCAGTTCCACCGCAGCAAGTTTTTCGCAGTTTGCAAACGCATACCAATCGATGTTCTCGCACGTTTCGGGCACCGCAACCGAAGTCAGCGATTTGCAATCCGAAAACGCGCGGCTGTAAATCATCGTCACACTCGCGGGAATCTCGAAGTCGGAAAGCAACACGCAACCGGAAAAAGCGTACTCGTCGATTTTCGTTACGGCGCCGTTTATCTCCACGCTCGTAAGCGCCGCACAGTCGCGGAACAAAGAACTTTCTATTTTCGTTATGCCCGCGGGCAACACCGCAACTTGCAACGCCGTGCACCCGGAAAACGCCGAGCCACCCAACTCCGTAAGCGTTTCGGGCAACGTAATCTCTTCCAATGCCACACAATCCGTAAACGTACGCGCGTGCAGCGTTGTCAACGCTTTGGGAAGTTTCACCGATTGCAGAGCCGAACATCCTTCGAATGCCGACCGTCCTATACTGCTCACGCTGTCGGCAATCTCCGCCGAAACCAATTCGGTGCAGTCTTTGAACGCCGCGTCCGCAATCGTCGATACCACGTCAGGCACAACGAACTCCGTCACCGCTTTATCTTTCACGCTCGTAATCATGCAACTGCCGTCGCCCAATTCGCGGTATTCGAACGGCGCCAGCGCATTTTCCACTTCTTCCGTCCAGCCCCACTGCGCCGTGAGCGTCATTTGGAATTTCACCGTATCAACGGAAAAATCCCATGTTTTGTATCCGTCTGACCAACCTTTGAGCACACGGTTCTCGTCCAGCGGCGTAATCTCGGGCGCCGTCAGCTTTGCGTCCTGTGCCACCAGAATGCTATACGTGTCTTCTCCGTCCGCAAACGTGCCGCCGTTCGCATCGAATCGGATGGTATATCCGCGCACCCACACAGCCTCCAAATACAGCGCGTGCGTCGCCGTATCGGTGGCAAAATTCCACATCGGATCCTGCTCGCTGCCCGTTTCGTTCCAGCCCGCAAAAATAAACCCGTCTTCGCCCACGGGTGCCTCGCTCGGCTCGGGAACAAGCGAATCTTTCTTCACGCTCGTCTTATAAAAACGCTCGCCGAAAATGGTGCCGCGTCCCGCATCGAACGTAACCGAATATTGCTCTTCTTCGTTTTTTGTGCCGCTGTCGTTAAAACACGCCGTAAAAGCTACCGACACAAACAAACACACGGCAATCGCAACCACCGTCAACCACGTTTTTTTATACAAACTTTTCACTTTTCAAACCTCCGATTGTAAAATCAAATCCATATAATTATAACCCCCCCCCGATTTTTGTCAAGTCGCCAACCCGCCTTTTTCGATTGTTTTATGCAATTTTAATAGGATTCTAATCTTTCCGTCCCCATTCGACAACAAAAAACGCCCGCAACCGCAGACGCCTTTTTAGGTAAAATCCCCGTTCTATTCCCCGAATAACCGTGTGGAAAGATATCTGTCCCCCGTGTCGGGCAATAGCGCAACAATCACTTTGCCGTCGTTCTCGGGCATACGCGCCAACTCGACAGCCGCCCATAACGCCGCACCCGAAGAGATTCCCACCAATATCCCTTCCGTCCGCGCCAACTCCCGCGCCGCCGCATAGGCGTTTTCCGTCGTCGCCGTCATCACGGTATCGTATACGCCCGTATCGAGTACGTCGGGCACAAATCCCGCGCCGATTCCCTGAATCCCGTGCGCCCCCGCGCTGCCGCCCGATAACACGGGCGAGTCGCTCGGCTCTACCGCAACCACCCGCACGGCGGGATTTTGCTCTTTCAGATATTTTCCCACGCCCGATATCGTGCCGCCCGTGCCCACGCCTGCCACAAAGACGTCCACCGTTCCGTCGGTATCCCGCCATATTTCGGGTCCCGTCGTCACATAATGCGCATGCGGATTCGCGGGATTCGCAAACTGCCCCGCAAGCACCGCATGGGGAATCTCGGCAACAAGTTCGTTCGCCTTCTCTATCGCGCCGCGCATGCCCTTCTTGCCGTCGGTAAGCACAATCTCCGCCCCGTATGCTTGAATCAGTTTTTGCCGCTCCACACTCATCGTGTCGGGCATGGTTAAAATCACCCTGTATCCCTTGCTCGCGCCCACCGCCGCAAGACCTATCCCCGTGTTGCCGCTCGTCGGTTCTATAATCGTGGCGCCCGCTTTCAGCTTTCCGCTCTTCTCTGCTTCCGTAATCATAGAAAAAGCCACACGGTCTTTCACCGACCCCGCGGGATTCAAAAATTCGAGTTTTACCAACAGCCTTGCCCGCAACCCGTTTGCTCTCGCATAATTCGTCGGCTCCAAAAGCGGCGTGTTACCTATCATTTCATACATAGACGTATATACTTTCATGTTTCTACCTCTCAAAACCGATTATATGCCCGCCCCGCACAATCTGTCAACCGTTCTCCGACCCTTTTATGCCGTCCCCGCAAAAAATCTTTCCACGCACCCGTCTATTCGCTTTCCCTTTTGCTTTCTTCCGTGTATAATGATACGCAAAGGAATTCGTACACATATGAAAACATTGCAAAAAATCAAGAGTCCGTTTTCCCATACCGACTTAACGCACGGTCCGATTGCAAAAACAATCGTGCGCTTTTCTCTGCCCATTTTTATCTCCTATCTCTTGCAAAGCGTATACGCCATGGCAGACGCCGCCATTTGCGGACACACGCTGTCGGCGGGCGAAGTGGCAGGCGTGAACGATACGTCGGCAATCACCTTTCTCTTTCTTCAATTCGCGTTCGGTTGCACGGCGGGCATGAGCGTTGTCATTTCTCACCACGCGGGCAGAAACGACAACGACGGTATGCGCAAGGCGTTCGCCGCACAAATTGTGTTGAGCGCGTTGGTGTGTCTGGCAGTCACCGGAATCAGCCTGTTCACCATAAAGCCCCTTCTGCGCTTAATCGGCGTAGCCCCTTCGGGCGACCCCGTGGGAAACGAAGTGTATCGGGCGGCGTATATCTATCTCGCCATCGTGTGCGGCGGCATGGTCGGGCAGTTCTTTTATAATTCGATTTGCGGCGTACTGCGCAGTATCGGCGATTCGTTCACGCCGCTCGTCTTTTTGTTTGTATCCACCGTGCTCAATATCGCGCTCGACTTTCTCTTCATCATGGCGTTCGGTTGGGGCGTCGCGGGCGCGGCAATCGCCACCGTGGCGGCGCAAATTCTCTCCGCCGTCGCCTGCCTTGTATTCACCTTCGTGCGCTATCCCCAACTGCGACTGCGCGCACGCGATTTCCGCTTTCCCTTCTCGGTCGTAAAACGTATGCTGTGGCAGGGCATTCCGCTCGGATTCCAGTTTTCGGTTGTCGGATTAGGCATTCTCTCCATGTCTAACGGCGTCATTGCCTTCGATAAATTGCCCAACGGTAGCATGACGGCAGGCACGCCCGCCCAACTCGGCTACGGCGCGGGGTGTAAAATCAACAATCTGCTCTATACCCCCATCAACGCGCTCGGCACTTCCATGCTGTCCTTTTGCGGGCAGAACGAAGGCGCGGGCAACCGCGAACGCATACGCCGCAGCATTAAACAATCCATGCTCATGCTACTCGTTCTCTCCCTTGCGTTGAGCGCCGTCGGGCTGTCGCTCACCGTGGGCGGCGTATATCAAAAGCTCTTTCTCGCCGACAGTAAAATCACACCTCAAACAATCCGTTTCGGCAACGTGTATATGTACACCGTGTTGCCGTTCATGTTCGCGCTCGGCACAATCTTCGTACTCCGCAACGTCGTGCAAGGTTTGGGCAAACCGCTCGTGCCGCTCATTGCGGGAATAGGCGAACTGTTCGCCCGTATCGCCGTCTGCCTGCTGTTGCCCCAAATCGTAAACGGCGGCGCCGTAAACAGTAATGCGTCCTCCCTTGCGTTTTCCGCTCTGTCGCTTGCCGACCCCGTTGCCTGGATTGCCGCCGATATCCCGCTCGCAATCGCAACGTATCTCTATATCCGCAAAAAGAAACCGAGCGAAATCCCCTTCCCGCACAAAAAAATCCTCGTCGTCGGTTGCGGCGGCGCGGGTAAAAGCACCTTTGCGCGCGCCATGGGCGAAAAGCTCGGAATCCCCGTCGTTCATCTCGATAAACTGTGGTGGCAACCGAACTGGATAGAGCGCACGCCCGAAGAATTCGATTCCCTGCTTGCAGACAGTCTTTCGCAATCTCAATGGATTACAGACGGCAACTACCGCCGCACTTTTCCCCTTCGCCTGCAAAACGCCGACTTCTGCGTCTTTTTGGATATCGACGCAAAAACGTGTATGAAAAGCGTATATAAACGCGCAAAAACGTATAAGGGCAAAACCCGTCCCGATATCACCGACGGTTGCGTGGAACAAGTAGACCCCGAATTTGCCGAGTGGATACACAATTTTTCCCAGTCCGTCCGCCCCGAAATGCTCGCCGAACTACATAAAAGCGGCGTCCCTTACCGCATTTTCACTGCGAGAAAAGACGCCTATCTGTGGCTGAACGCATTGCAACCCGAGCCATCCGCCCGAAATTCGGAACAACCTATTTCACAATAAACTTGTACGCCGTTTCTTCGTGATACGGCTTTTCGGGCGAACACACGCCGCACCGCTCGGGGCAGGCATGAATCCCGTCGGGATGATACTGACATTCCAGACACGCCGATAAATACGCTTCGTCGGTAACGTTCGGGTACACCTGTTGATTAGCGGGCGCCTGACAGTTGGCATAAAACACCACACACGGATAGGTGGTAAACACTTGCACCCCTATGCCGCTCTTTTCGCTGTACAATTCGCACGCTTTTTCGTCGGCGTTCTTCGTATCCAAAAGCCACACGTGGTCGTAGCCGTTCGTATATTGTTGCACTTCTTTCTCGGCAATATAATCTCCGATTTTGTGCGGCGTCCGAAAATCGAAGTCTTCCGAAACGGGCACGATTTTCTCGGTCAACAACCGCTCGTTCACCATGCCCACCCGCGACGCGGCTATATACAGCGTCTGCGCTTTGGCGCTCTCGCACAAATTCCCGCTCACGTTCCAATATACGTGGTTGGTTAAATTGAGTAGCGTCGGCTCGTCTGGCACTCCGTCAAACAGAATCTTAAAGGCGTTTTCGCGCTCGCTTACGCGGTATGTCACGCATATATCCGCATTTCCGAAATATCCGCCCTCCCCGCTCGGCGAACGATAACAAAACGCCGCGTCGGTGTATTCGGCATGTTCCCGTATTTCCACCGAAAAATTCGCAATGTGTAACCCCGTTTTGCCGCCGTGCAGATTGTCTTGCCCAAAATTGTTTTTTTCGAGCGTTGCCGTTTTATTTCCTATCGTAAAGGTCGCGCCCGCGATTCTGCCCGCCGTGCGCCCCACCGTCTTGCCGTAATACGCATCGCAAAACGCCCGTTCGTCGATAGGGCACAGCGTCACCGTCTTGCTTTCTCCCTTTCTGTCGGGCACGCGCACTTCGCGTATCGCCGCCCCGAGCGACGCAAGCCGCAACGTCATGCCGCTCCCGTTTTCCAACGTGATTTGCGTGTAACCGCCCTTTTGCTCTCGTAAAACGTTCATCGCAACCATTCTCCCGTTTATTTCGCGTATCCGTTGGGATTCTTTTTCTGCCAGTTCCATAGCGACGCGCACATGTCGTCTATGCCGAGTTTCGCCTCCCACCCCAACTCGCGCTTTGCCTTGCTCGCGTCGGCATAGCACGCGGCAATGTCGCCCGCTCTGCGCGGCTTTATGGCATACGCCAGCGCGTGTCCGCACGCCTTTTCAAACGCATGAATTACGTCCAACACGCTGTATCCCACGCCCGTGCCCAAATTGTAGGTGTATACGCCCGCCTTCGTAATCTTCTCTATTGCGGCAACGTGCCCTTTTGCAAGGTCTACCACGTGAATGTAGTCGCGCACTCCCGTGCCGTCGTGCGTGGGATAATCGTTTCCGAACACCCCCACTTCTTTCAACTCGCCGATTGCCACTTTGGCGATATACGGCGTCAGATTGTTGGGTATCCCTTTGGGGTCCTCGCCTATCTGCCCACTCTCGTGCGCCCCCACGGGATTAAAGTAGCGCAGTAACACCACCGTCCACTCGTCGTCCGATTTGTATACGTCCGAAAGCATGATTTCCTGAAAATACTTGCTCGAACCGTACGGATTGGTCGTGCCGCCCACCGCGCACGTTTCGTCCAAAGGCAACCGCTCGGGCGTGCCGTACACCGTGGCGGACGAAGAAAACACAATCTTCTTGCACCCCGCCTTTTTCATCGCCTGCAACAGTACCAGCGTGCCGTAAATGTTGTTGTCGTAATATTCTATCGGCTTCGCGCACGATTCGCCCACCGCTTTCAGCCCCGCAAAATGAATCACGCTGTCAATCTCGTGCTCGCAAAAAATGCGGTCGAGTAATTTTCCGTCGCGAATATCGCCTTCATACAGCGCAACTTTCTTGCCCGACAGCTTTTCCACACGCCGCACGCTCTCCGCACTCGCATTGCGGAAATTATCCACAATCACCACGTCGTGCCCGCTGCCCAGCAATTCCACACACGTATGCGAGCCTATATATCCCGCGCCGCCCGTCACCAAAATTTTCATTGTACCTTTAACCTCCCGAATGCTATCGAAAGCACAGTCGTACTTTCCTTTTCCCACGGTTTCTATCGTTTTCTTACTCTTTGTTCTATATGCCGCACGCTTTGTCCGCGCCACCGCAAAACGCCTAAATCTTGCGCACCGTAATGCCGTCGGCAATTTCGGTTTCGTAGCAACTCGCCGCATATCCCGTTGCCTGCTCGTACGCGCGGCATACGCTCGCCTTAAAGTCCGCCACGCCTTCCGTCCGCACAACCGACACGGTACACCCGCCGAATCCGCCGCCCGTCATGCGCGACCCCAAACACGCCTCGTGCCTTTGCGCCGCGTCGGCAAGCGCGTCCAACTCTTTGCCCGTCACTTCGTATAAATCGCGCAACGACGCATGCGATTCGTTCAACAGCGCTCCCAGCATAGCCGTATCGCCCGCCTTCATCGCCACGGCGGCTTTGCGCACGCGTTCGCATTCTTCCGCCACGTGCCGCGCCCTGTCGCGCACTTTGCCTTGCAGTAAATGCACAAATCGTTCAAACGTTTCGGGCGTCAATTCGGCAAGACAACTTATTCCCGCGGGCTTGCGCAGAATTTCAAACGCCTCTTCCGTTTGGGCGCGACGCTCGTTGTACTTACTCTCCACCAAACTGTGCGGCTTGTTGCAGTTCACAATCACCAACGAACAATCCCCCAGTTTCACGGGCACGTATTCGCACGCAAGCGTCTTGCAGTCGAGTAACATCGCGTGCCCCTTCTTGCCGCACGCCGACGCATATTGGTCCATAATGCCGCAGTTCACGCCCGCATATTCACGTTCCGCTCTCTGCGCCGTAAGCGCAACTTCTACGGGGTCGACATGCTCGCCAGCCACAGCCGCCAACGCCGCAATCGTAGAAACTTCTATCGCCGCCGAACTCGAAAGTCCGCTACCGAACGGCACCGTACAGTCCTGCACCATGTCGCACCCTATCACTTTGTGCCCCGCATTTTGCCATAAAAGCGCGCTGCCCGCCTGATAGTTCCCGTATTTGAGCGCGCGATATGTATCCAGTTTGTCTATGTCAAGCACCACGGTATCGGGTAGTGTAGTCCACGACAGATTGATTTTGTTCGTGCCATTGGGTCGCACGTATACCGTGTTGCGCATGCCGAGCGCGGCGGGAAACACCTTGCCCCCGCAATAATCCACGTGCTCGCCTATAATGTTTACCCTGCCCGCGGCGGACACAACGTATTCGTACTCTTTTTCGTTCACCATATGTAAAAATCTCCTTTCGATTCCAGTATACAACGCGCAAAAAAAATTTGCAACCGCATTCGTATGCGTTGCAAAAATTATTTTGCTTTCTCCTGCGCCAACACCATAGCCAAACTGTTCGGTTTTCCGAACACCGACGCAAAACGCGCGCCCTGCGCCCGAATTACCCGAAACACTTCGCCGTCCGTACTATCCACGCCCGACGCATTCCCCGCCTGCGTCGCCAAAAATTTCTCACATACGCCGTTGCCGTTCCCCGCCAATCCGTATCCGCTGTCGGATAACGCCGCCGCCAACATGCGCAGACACACGTAAGCGGGCTTGCAGTCCTCGAAATTCGCCAGTTCTCCGAGCGCCGCCATCGTTTCGGCATATAACCGCTTGTTTTCCCCGTGCACGCATTTGCATGCCACTTCGCACACAAAACATGCCGCCGCAAACGCGTCGGGGTCGCTCGCAATCCGCATAAAAGAAAGCGCGCCGAACGTGGCGCCGCCGAGTATGTAGTAGCCCGCACGCGACGGGCAAAGATAATAATCGCAGGCGGAAAACAGTTGCGAGGCAAACTTCAATTTGTATTTGGGTTTCAGCGCGCCGCGAGCGAGCACGTCGTATATCTTGCCGTCCTCGCAAAATACCGTCAGCATTTTATCGCTTTCGCCGCGCACCCGCGCACCGATACAAATGCCGTTTGCCTGAATCTCCATTTCTCTCTCCGCCGTAAAGTTTTAATCGAAAGGCGTGCGTATCTCCCCGCGCTCCAAATCGCTGTATAACATGTACAGCCCGGGCATACCCGTCTGCGTAAACATCAGCCAAGCAAGACCCGCCGCAGGCACACCACCGTAGTTATTGCCAACACCGTTCCCCAATTCCGAACCGTCGAATCCCGTCATAAACAAAGCACCTCCGATTCTATTGTGCCCCGTTTTCTCAAAAATCCTGCGTCCGTCCCGTCCTTTCCATACTTTTCCTGTCTTACTTGTCGTACCCTATGTCACGCAACACGTTCCCTTTGTTGCGCCAATCGTCGCGCACCTTCACAAACAACTTTAAGTATACCTTCGTGCCCAACAACTTTTCTATGTCTGCCCGCGCACGGCTGCCAATGGTTTTCAGCTTGCTCCCTTTCTCGCCTATAATGATTGCCTTGTGGCTCTCCTTCTCGCAAATAATGTCCACGTCTATGTTGGCAAGCCCGCCGTCGTATACCATCGTTTGAATATACACCCCGATTCCATGCGGAATTTCATCCTGTAAAAACAGCAACGCCTTCTCGCGCACAATCTCGCAAATCATGTACCGCTCGCTCTTGTCGGTAATCTCGTCGGGGTCGAAATAGCAGTTTCCTTCCACCAATTCGCCTTTTAAGTACCTTTTCAAAAGTTCCACGTTCTCGCCCGTTCGGCACGAAGTGGGAATAATCTCCTTAATCGCGCCCCGCTTGCCGTCCTCCCGCGTCAAATACGCCAATTTGGAAAGCATGGGATAAATCTTTTCGTACGAAACAAGGTCGGTCTTGTTTATCACCACGTATACGGGTGACGGACGCCGCAAATGCTTTTCAATGAACGTGATTTCCGAATCGGTCAGCTTTTTGGTTGCGTCCAACACAATCACCACTGCGTCCACGTCGTCGGTAGCCGAACTGACGCACTTACTCATGTAGTCGTCCAGTTTAGACTGCGGCGCGTGAATCCCCGGCGTGTCCACAAATACCATTTGCGAATCCGCGTCGGTCAGTATGCCCAAAATCTTGTCGCGCGTGGTCTGCGCTTTGGGCGTCACTATCGACACCTTTTCGCCCACAAGCGCGTTCATCAAGCTCGATTTGCCTACGTTCGGCTTGCCGAGAATGGCTATAAATCCGCTTACCATTTTACTTCCTTCCGTTTCTCCGTCCGTAAAAAATTCGATTCTCTACCGTACCAACCCGAGCGCGCAAAGAATCTCTTCCTCCGCCGCCCGCATCTTTACCTTGTCGCTTTCTTCCACGTGGTCGAATCCCAGTACGTGCAACAACCCGTGTAAAAACAAATATCCCTTTTCGCGCGCCGCACCGTGCCCGTATTCTTCCGCCTGCCGCTCGGCAACTTCGTTGCAGATTGCCACACTCCCCAACAGCACGCGCCCACTCTCGGGATTTATATCAAACGGGAAGTTCTCCGCCGTAAAGGGCGCGTATTTTCCCGCATTCAGCGTCAGCGCGGGAAAACTCAATACGTCCGTCTCTTTGTCTACACCCCGCGTCCGCGCGTTCAGCGCACGAATCTCGTCGGGCGTGCAGAAAATCAAATCGACTTCCGCTCCGCCTTCCACCCGAAAATGCGCGCACGTAGCCGCCGCAATATGTCCGTATTGCCCACCGTCGCCCGCAACCGCAATTTCGCCCATCGCTTACCTCCCGTCGGGATACCGCAACCGCTTGTGGAACTGCCCGCCGAATCCGCTGATAATGGTCTGCCGTATCACGTCCAAGTCGCGCAAAGTAATATCGCAGTCGTCAAACTGCCCCGCCGCAATCCGTTGCGAAATAAGCGTGCGTAACAACTTGTCCACGCGCTCGGCGTCGGGATTGTCCATCGCGCGAATCGCCGCCTCGCCGCTGTCGCATAACATAATAATCGCCGCAATTTTGGATACGGGCGTCTTTGCGCGATAACTGTAATCGGCAATATCCACGTCGCCGTCCGTCAGCTGTTTCGCCTTGTTGTAAAACACGTATACGGGCAACGTTCCGTGATGCTCTATAGTCACGTCGCTCACCTCGGGCGGAATCCTGTTCTCGTCGCATAATCGCTTGCCTTCGGTCGTGTGCCCGCGTATAATCTCCGCGCTCACTTCGGGCAATAACCCGTCGTGCGGATTGATTTCCGACTGATTCTCTTTGAAAAATTGCGGATTCACCAACTTGCCCACGTCGTGATAGTATGCGCACGCCCGCGCCAAATACGGATTCTCCCCAATCGCTATCGCGCACAACTCGGCAAAGTTCGCCACCGCCAAACTGTGATTGAACGTGCCCGGCGCCTCCTCTTTCAACCGCTTGATAAGCGGCATATTGTGGTCGGTCAGCTCAATCAATCGCGAATCGGTCACCAGATTGAAAACCGACTCGAATATCGGTTGCAGAATAAACGCAATCACAACCTGCCCCAGCGTTCCCGCCGCAAGTAGACCTATGCTTTTGGGCGAATACGGCTCCTCTCCGAACGCCGCAAACATGGCAAACACCGCCAATACCGAAAATACGCCCACCAATAAACCTTTCAGCAAAAAGTGTAAGCGCCTGCGGTTGTTGCTCACCCAGTACGCCACCACCGTTCCGCCAATCAGACCCTGCGCGAATTTGGATATCACCGCGTAATAGTCCACGCTTCCGCCCGGCAAATTCTTCTGTACAATCAAAATAAAGAATATCAGCACGTTGGTAAACACGTTCGCCACAAACGCGTCCCGACCGTGCGATATCACCGCTATAATGTACGCCGCCATCATGCACGGCATCAAAAACGCACTGTACCGCTCGGCGTAAATGTTGGTAACCACCGTAATCGCAATCGCCGTGTTCACGGCGGCAAACAAACGCCTGTTTTTCACCAACTCGGAACGCGAACACACCGCATAAATGTAATAGCTGAAAAATATTACGGCAATAATCAGCGAAAACAGCACGTACGCCACACTCGCATGTTTCATGCCCGTAATTCTTTCCAGCAACGTGAATTTGAGAATAACCGCCGCCACAATGGTCAACGACGCAATCAGACTGATGCCGAATGCGCGCGCAACTTCCCGTCCCGACGCCTTATATACATTCGTCACACCGTTTTTTTCCATTACCGCTCCTTTTCTCCTTTGCTTGCCTTTTCGTACGCGCGCACGATTTTGCGCACCAATTCATGCCGCACCACGTCCGTTTCGGTCAACCGCACCACGCGAATCCCTTCCACGTCCCGCAATACTTCGGCGGCTTCCAACAACCCGCTGCTCCGCCGTCCTTGCGGCAAATCGATTTGCGTTTCGTCCCCTTCCACCACCATCTTGCTGCCTTCGCCCAATCGGGTGAGAAACATGCGCATCTGCTCGCAAGTCGTGTTCTGCGCCTCGTCGAGTATCACAAACGACGCTTTGAGCGTCCTGCCCCGCATGTACGCAAGCGGCGCAATCTCCAATACGCCCCGCTCGATGAGTTTCTGATAGCTTTCGCCCATCAACTCTTCCAACGCGTCGTATAACGGGCGTAAGTACGGGTCGACTTTCATTTGCAAGTCGCCGGGCAAATACCCCAGCTTTTCGCCCGCCTCTATCGCAGGTCGCGTCAAAATAATTTTTTTCACTTCGCCCGACCGCAAAGCCGCCACCGCGCGCGCCACCGCCAAAAACGTCTTGCCCGTGCCCGCAGGTCCAATCCCTATTACCACGGTGCTGCGCTTTATCGCGTCCAAATACGCAAGCTGCCCCGCCGATTTCACGCGCAACTTCCGTCCCGTGTGCGTCACTGCCGCCACCGACCCGTATATGGCGGGAATGTCGTCGGCTTGTCCGCTCTCAATTAGCTGCGCCGCATGCGCCACCACCGACTTATTGAGTTCTTCGCCCAATTTGTGCAATAAGCAAAGCGCTTTCATCAGCCGTTCCGCTTTCTCCACGCTCTCGCTTTCTCCGCGCACGCAAATCCCGTCGGGTGCAGGCGCAATGTCCACGCCGTACATCTTTTCTATCAGTTTGGCGTTCTCGTCCAACTGACCGAACAGCTTGTCGGCGGCAACGCCTTCCGTTTCGATTGTCTTAACTTGTGTACCCGTAAAAAATTTCTCCCACGCGGAAACAAATTTCCGCATTTCCTTCCTTTTCTTGTTTACGCGCCGCCGATTACGATTTCCGCCTCCACAAAAACGTTCACAAGATACAATCCGCCGCCTATGTCGCGCACGGTGCGCGTAGCGGAATATCCCGTGGGCGCATGCTCGCTTATAAATCCGAGCAATACTTCATTCTCCGCGCGCTCGGCAAGTTCGTCCGCCGTCGCCGTTTTCTTGCGTAACTCGGTCTGCGTAATGCGCGCCGTACTCACCCGAACGGGCAAAAATACGTTGAGCTTGCTGCTGCTTTCGGCAATCTCCACCCCCGCGCCGCTCGGCAACTTTTTGCCGATTGTCAGCCCGAACAGGTGCAATCTCGTGTACCGCTTGCTCGACACGGGCACGCGTTCCATCCACTCGGTTGCCACCGTCACGCTCTCGGTGTACGCCACCTTGCCGTATACGATTCCGCTCGCGTGCGTCGGAACGGGGTCGACTCCCTCTTCGGTCTTGCGGTACGCCCCAATCAGCGGCGTATCGCGAAACACGTGTTGCCCCGGCTTTACAAGCGCCGTGCCTTCCCGCGCAATCACCCGCGTTACCGTCGCGTCGAACCGCGACACAATGTCGGTATCCTGATAGGCAAGCGGCGGCGCCACTCGGTCGCTCTCGAACACTTCCACAAACACGGTCGTGCCCTTGCGCTCGCTCGACACCAGCTTAATGCCGTCAATCGCGCGCACCGCGGCGCAAACCGCGTCGGCGTCGAATCGCGAAAGTTTTTTGCCTACGGCAATATTTTGGGTAGCAAGCACGTTTTCTATCACTTTGTCGGGAATGTTTTCGTTTCCCGTGATTTCCACGCGCCAAATATAATTGCGCGAAAACGCCACAGCCACCGAAAACACCACTATGCCCGCAAGTAACCCCGCGCGCTTGCAAAGCGAAAGCAGACTCTTTTTTAAGCCCTTCTCGCCTACCACGCTATAAGTATAACACAATTCGTTCAAAATTGCAAAAGTTTTTTGCTTGTCTTTTTTATATACCCAAAAAGAAAATTCCCGCGCGTTTTCCCGCACGAACCGCAAAACGGAAATTTGCTCTCTCTGTAACCGCGTCAACAGTCGCGCATGATTAAATCCTTCCACCCGCAGCTTTACGCCCGACGCATTCATACCCCGCTCTCTCCGCGTTTTCCGTCCGGCGTACTCCCGCCGTCCCGTTGCCCCGCACGCGCGGCAAGTTCGCGCTCGGCACGCTCTCGCCCTACACTCGTTTCCACCGAATAAACGTCCCCGCACACCAGCACGGTGCCGCCGCTCAAATCGGATATGCGCAACTTCTCGCCCAACACGTATAAAACGCCTTTGGGCAATCGAAACGCCAACTCGTTCCCATCCACTTTGAGCACGTCCTTTATTCCTTCCACATACACGGCTTTCCCGTTATAATTTATGTAATTATACCCGAGCGCAAGCGCCGCCTCGTCCAGTCCCAAAACCGACGCGATTTCTCCGAAAAAACTCATACTATATCGTATGTCGTCCGCCCGCCGTTTATACCCCCCCCGCCAAACGCAGAGCCCATAACCCGCCCCCTAACTTTGCCAAGCCGCCGCCGATTCCCGCCAAAAAGCCAACCATCCAACCCCATCAAAAAAGACCGCCAAAAAAAAGACGGTCTTTCCAAAATAATCTCTCGCAATCCCACCGTTATGTCAAACATAATACACACAATGCCATAAAGTCCCGCAAGCTATACCGCGCGCCGCCCGTGTCACATTTGGTCGACACCCTTCTCAAAATCCGACTTTTCGGGACATATGCCCGAAAAGGACTCCTTTTGGAGTTCGCCCAACACGGATTAAGCAAGCGCGAACATCGTGAGTCGCGTAGCGCCGTGTTGCATTTGGGCGAATAAATCACTCATCATCATACACGGCAGACACGTCTATTCTGTCGCCTGCCACACGCACGACGCGCACGTTCGTTCCTTTGGCAATAAATACGCCGCTCGTCACAAAAAAGTGTACGTCGTCAATCGCCATGTGCCCGTTGCCGTCTATATCGGTGGTTGCCACGCCGTCCCGCCCGAGCAAAAAGGAATAATCGTCGGTATCTTCGGGCAACGCGTTTTCCAGTTTGAGCGCCAGCGACTGCGTGAGCCACGGCTTTTTCTGCGTTGCAAGCATCAGCATGTGCGCGCCCAAAATCACAACGGCAATTATCAGCACCATATAAAACAGCATAATAAACGTGCCGCCCGAAAGCATGCGCACCACTACGCCGCCCGCTATCGTCAGTGCGCCGCAATAGGTGGGAAAACGGTACGACGGCTGAAAGAATTCCACAATCACCAACATCAGCCCCACCGTAGTCAGCATAAACGATATAATGCTCATGCCTCCAAACAATTCGGTAAGATTCTGCCGCAACCCCGCCGCAAAAATCATGCCCGCACCGCCTTTTTCGCCCACTCTGCGCCCGCGTGCAAGCAGCGTAAATTCGCGTCCAAAAATTGCGGCTTGTTCTTAAACACCTGCCGCACAGCCTCCTCCGCCGCGCCCATCGAAAGTCCCGCATGCGCAAGCGCCGCACCCAACGTCACAATGTTCTGCCCTTTGGGATTCTCTCCGCACAGCGCGTGTAACGGCACTGCCACCACGTCGGCGCGTCCCTTGTACGGCTCGGCAAATTCTTCGCTCACAAACGCCGTTCCGTTCTCCGCCATCAATGGTAAAAACTTCGCCATGCTCGGCGTATTGAACGCAACCAACAAATCGGGACGGCTGATAACGGGCGACGCCACTTCCCTGTCCGAAATCACCACACTGCAATTTGCCGTGCCGCCCCGCATCTCCGGTCCGTACGACGGCAAAAACGAAGTATTCAAATTGTCTTTCATGGCGGCGTAAGCAAACATAAGCCCCAACGAAATCACGCCCTGACCGCCGAATCCGCCCACGATAATCTGTTTCATAACGCATAAACTCCTTCTGAATGATTTTTGAAAGCACAGGCGCACGTCAGACGGGCAACCCTATATCCTTATACACTCCCAAAGGATACGCCTTCATTGCCACGTCGCGCACGTATTCGAGCGACGCAAGCGGCGAAAGGTGAAAATTCGTCGGGCAAGTCGATAATATCTCAATCAGCGAGAATCCCCGCTTTTGCTTTTGCATGGTAAATCCGCGCTTGAACGCCTCTTTGGTGTTTTTAACCGCTTTTACGTCGTGCACCGACGTACGCGCAATATACGCGGGTCCCGTCAACGTGGAAAGCAGTTCGCACACTTTAATGGGATTGCCGTGTTCGAGCGCACTTCTGCCGTGCGGCGAAGTCGTCGTCTTTTGCCCGGGTAGCGTGGTGGGCGCCATCTGACCGCCCGTCATGCCGTATATGCCGTTGTTGATAAATATGACCGTCATGTTTTCCCCGCGCGTCGCGGCATGCACTATCTCCGCCATGCCTATGCTGGCAAGATCGCCGTCTCCCTGATAAACAAATACCGTGCTGTCGGGGTTGGCGCGTTTCACGCCCGTCGCCACCGACGGAGCCCTGCCGTGCGCCGCCTCGAACATGTCGCACGTAAAATAATTATAGGCAAACACCGCGCACCCCACGGGCGCAATTCCTATCACGTTGTCGTGTTCGCCCAGTTCTTCCAGCACCTCGGCAATCAGTCTGTGCACAATGCCGTGCGTACAGCCGGGACAATAGTGCATCGGCGTGTCGTTTAACAGTGCGGGTTTGCGAAATACTACTTTATCCATGACGAACGTACCTCCCCGTTTTTAATATGTTCCGCAATGTCCTCGGGTTTCATCACGTTGCCGCCCACGCGCGCAAAAATGCCCACCTGCGGTCTGTTCTTGCTGTCGTACAACCCGATTTTCACGTCCTCGATAAGCTGACCGCAACTCAATTCCACCGATACGAATTTTTTCACGCCGCCGTCGCCCAACTTGCGGATTGCGTCATACGGGAACGGGAACAACGTAATCGGACGGAATAATCCCGCCTTGATTCCCTGCTCGCGCAGCATGTCCACAGCCGCCTTGCAAATACGCGCCACAATCCCGTATGCCACCAAAACCACGTCGGCATCTTCCGTGCGGTAGCTTTCGCTCATCACGTCGCATTTCGCCATTTCCTCGTATTTACGCGTCAAATGCGCGTTGTGCGCCTCCAAATCGTCGGGATTCATGAATATGGAATTGATTACACGCTGGGTGCCGCCGTTGTGTCCGCACGCCGCCCACTCCTTTTTCGGAAGAGTCGCAGGGTCGATTGCCTGCGGAATCTCCGCCGGTTCCATCATCTGCCCCAACATGCCGTCCCCCAAAATCATCACGGGACTGCGGTAGTAATCGGCGCGGAAAAACGCCTTGTACGTAAGGTCGGCGGCTTCCTGTACCGACGCGGGCGCATACACAAGCATGTGGTAATCGCCGTGCCCGCCCCCTTTGGTCGCCTGAAAATAGTCGCTTTGGCTGGGCTGAATCCCCCCGAGTCCGGGACCCGCGCGCATCATGTTCACAATCACGCAAGGCACTTCGGCGCCCGCAATGTAGCTGATTCCTTCCTGTTTTAAGCTCACGCCGGGGCTGGACGAACTGGTCATCGCACGCACGCCCGCGCCGCCCGCGCCGTATACCATGTTAATCGCCGAAACTTCCGATTCCGCCTGCACAAAATGTCCGCCCACTTCTTTGAGCCGCCACGACATATACTCGGGAATCTCGTTCTGCGGGGTTATCGGATACCCGAAAAAGCACCTACACCCTGCGGCAATGGCAGCTTCCGCCACCGCCTCGTTTCCTTTGCGCAGTTCTTTCATGCTTTCGCCTCCTTATGAACTTCGATTACGCAGTCGGGGCACATGGTAGCACAAAATGCGCACGAAATGCAGGCGTTCTCGTCTATACACTCCGCCACGGCATACCCCATCGCATTCACCCTGCTGCCGATTGCAAGAATCTTTTTGGGACACGCCGCTACGCACAGCCCGCACCCCTTACACAATTTTTCGTCGAAATATAACTTTTTCACGCGCCGAATCTCCTTTCCGTCGTTTATTTCGTCGCCGCTTTTCTGCGACTGTATTCAAACACATACTGTTGCGCATATCCCGCATACTTTCCATACCGCGTCGCATAGTAAGCGCTCACGCGGTCGGGCGTATCCAACTCATCCGTCCTGCCCGCCTTGAAAATCCAGGTATCCACGGGATACGCGTCGGTCATCGCATATCCGAACAGCAGAATGCACTCCGCCACTTTATTGCCCACACCGCACAGTGCGGTCAACTCTTTTTTCGCCGCCGCATGCGGCAATACGGAAATCCTTTTCAAAAAATCGTCGGTCAACATGGGCAACGTGCGCACAAGATATCCGCTGCGAAATCCGAATCCCAACCCGCGAAAATCTTCTTCCGTGCAACCGAGCAATCTCTCGCGCGTGGGGAACGCAAACCAACCGTCTTTTTTCTCGCCGTACGCCGCGCACAGCCGTTCCACCATGCCGCGAATTCTATGTATGTTGTTATTTGCCGAAAGAATAAAACTCACAACCGTTTCAAACGGGTCTTGCCGCAAAATCCGCAATCCGCCGCTCACGCAAAGCGACTCGTGCAGTTCTTCAAATTCGGAAAGTGCACAAACAATCGCGTCGTAATCGGTGCATAAATCGAAATACCGTAAAAAATACTCCCGCTCGTCCGTTTCCGCCACCGTATCGTCGCCTTCGTAATATAACCGACACCGCTTGTCCAAACTGCACACCGTATATGACCCGTCCGCCTGCCGCGTGTATCGAAACGTCTGCCCGCAACACAACGTGCGCTCTATATTCAGTTGCGCTTTTCTCACAATAAAGCCGTTTTTCCGTTCTTCCGCTCTCATACGCACGTCACGCTTGCCCGTATCTCTCCCGTTTCCCTCGTTCTTTTTTCCGTTCCTTCGCTCTCGCGCTTTTCTTCCGTTTCTTTCGCTTTTCTTCCCGCCCGACCCTTTTTCGGTCTTGTGGTTTGCCTTGTTTTCTTCTTTTGTTTCCGCTTTCTTCTCGCTTTTACGGCGGTTTATTGCGCGTATGTATACAAAAGGGTCGCCCAAGGCAACCCTTTTTCGCTCGTTCGATTATGCAGGATAAACGCTTACCTGCTTCTTATCGCCTTTCTTTTCAAACTTTACGTTGCCCGCAACAAGCGCAAACAGCGTGTCGTCACTCCCGATTCCCACATTGTTGCCGGGGTGGAATGCCGTACCGCGCTGACGCACCAAAATGTTGCCCGCCAACACGTATTGACCGTCGCTGCGTTTCACGCCAAGGCGCTGCGCCGCCGAATCGCGTCCGTTTTTAGACGAGCCCATTCCCTTCTTATGGGCGAAAAGCTGAATATTGATAAACATGTCACTTTACCTCCAATTCTATAAAGTCCGAATAGCCCTCGTATAAATCGGCTATTCCCATCAACATCGTTTCCAGTATCACGTCGGCGTCATGCCGTTGCGCGTCGCCCAGCTTCTCGGGCAAAGCAACGTTCAACATACCTCGCTTATCGTCGCGCGTCAACTTTACGCATATACCCGCCACGCCCATCAGTCCGAGAACTGCCGTTTGCACAATGCTCGAAAGCGCCGCGCAAACAATGTCCTCTCCTTCCGCGCCGTAGCCCGTATGCCCGTCGCAATCTACCGAAACGATTTTTCCGTCTCTTTTTTCAATACAGACTCTCGTCACGCGATTTTCACGATTTTCACGCGCGTATAGCCCTGTCTGTGCCCGTTCTTCGTGCGCTCGTTTTTCTTCGCCTTGTATTTGAACACGACGATTTTCTTCGCTTTAACAAACGACACGATTTGCGCGGTAGCAACCGCTTTCACGTCGGCGCCCGCAACCACGTTGCCGTTCTCCGCCGTCATGAGCACGGGGAATTCCACCGTATCGCCCACATTGCCCGCAAGGATTTCCACGTCCAAAACGTCACCCTCCGACACGCGATACTGCTTTCCTCCGGTTGAAATCACAGCATACATCTTTATTCGGTACCTCCCTAATGTTAGTATCCGTTGTAGAAGGCAGACAGCGCAGGCGCTCCCGTTTGCAAGCCTTCTCCATACGACTCCACAAATAATCATACCACAATCCCCCGCTTCGCGTCAAGTAAAACGACCCAACATTTTCATTTGTTTTTCCCACGCCCTGTTCCGTTCTCCTTTTCATCTTTTTCCGACGCTTTCCCCCGCATTTTCCCTTGTCTTTTCCGCAACGTTTTTCCTTGCCGCACCCGTGTTTCTTCCGCGCTTTTCTCCCTTCCATACCCAAAATCCGCCCCGTTCCGTCCCGATTCGGACAACTATTCTCCATTTTCAACGGGTTTTTGCTTGCCAAAGCATGCGTTTTTTGGTATACTTATGGTGCTGTGCTATGTGGGGAGCTAGCGGTGCCCTATACTCGCAAGCCGCTACAGCGAGGCAGAAAGCCGCCTTCGGCGTATTGTATGGAAGGTCCGTTACCGTTCGTGTGGCGTTGATCCCGGGGTCTTGTGCAACAATATACTATGAACCGTGTCAGGGCTTGACGGCAGCAGCACTAAATAGACCATATTGTGTGCCACAAGGTAGCTTCGGGGGAGCTTACTGTCGGAAGAACGCTTCGGTATGGTGCGACAACGGCGGATGCACAGCTTTTTTGAACAGCACGGGTCAGCCCGAGAAACACTTTCTTGGGCGCCCTTTTTAATAAAATCGGGAGGAGGCAAAACAGCATGACGCAAACCGATTCCAAAAAGAAAAAAACTCTGCGCGGCGCCGAGATTATCGTGGAAACGCTCATCGAACAGGGCGTGGAAGTAGTGTTCGGCTATCCGGGCGGATACATCATCGACACGTTCGACGCGCTCTATCTCTACCGCGACAAAATCAAACAGGTACTCACCAGCCACGAGCAGGGCGCTTGCCATGCCGCCGACGGCTATGCACGCGCCACGGGCAAAGCGGGCGTTGTGATGTCCACTTCCGGTCCGGGTGCCACTAACCTTGTAACCGGCATTGCCACCGCGCATATGGATAGCATTCCCCTTGTCGCCATAACGGGCAACGTTCCCCTTTCCGCGCTCGGAAAAGACAGCTTTCAGGAAGTAGACATAACGGGCATAACGCTCCCCATTACCAAACACAACTTTATGGTAAAAGATATCAACGAACTTGCCGACACCATTCGGGAAGCGTTCAAAATCGCCGTAAGCGGCAGACCGGGTCCCGTGCTCGTAGACGTGCCCAAAAATATCCAACAACAAACGGCAACTTTCACACCCAAACCACGCGTGCAAAAAAGCGTGGGCACGCTCAAAATAGGCGAACGAACCGAAAAAGCGGCACATATTCTTTCGCAGGCAAAACGTCCCCTACTGTTCTCGGGCGGCGGCGTGATTTCGTCGGGAGCCGAACAAAAAGTAGTTGCGCTTGCCGAAAAACTCAACGCCCCCGTAGCTTGCTCTATGCTCGGCTTGGGCAGCATTCCCGCCGACCACCCGCTGTTTTTGGGCATGATAGGCATGCACGGCTCGGCAGCGGTAGCCAAAGTGCTCGGGAAGGCGGACGTAATCGTTGCCATAGGCGCGCGGTTTTCCGACCGCGTGGCAGGCGACCCCAACAAATTTGCCAAAAACGCCAAGATTATCCATATAGATATCGACGCCGCCGAAATCGATAAAGCGGTCGGCTCGCACGCCTATATTTTGGGCGACGCGGGACAAGCCGTAGACTACTTGCTTTCCACGGTCATACCCCACGCCGACGAGAACTGGATTACCGAGTGCCGCGCTCTCAAAGAACACTATCCCCCTATCGATTCCAAGGGCGCTTTATGCCCCCGCAAAGTAATACGTACCGTGGCAAAATTTTCTCCGCCCGAACGCATTATCGTAACCGACGTAGGCCAACACCAAATGTGGACGGCGCAAACGTATCCTTTCCGTAAGCCCCGCACTTTGCTCACAAGCGGCGGACTGGGCACTATGGGATTCGGACTGGGAGCGGCAATCGGCGCCGCCATAGCAACTGAACAACCCGTGATTTTGATGACGGGCGACGGCTCTTTCCATATGAATATGAACGAAATTCCCACCTGCGTAAAAAACGGATTGAACGTGAAAATCTTTGTATTCGACAACAGCGTTTTGGGCATGGTACGGCAGTGGCAAACACTCTTTTACAATAAGCGGTATTCGTCCACCACGCTCGGGCACCCCACCGACTACGTGTTGCTTGCACAGGCTTTCGGTGCCACGGGAATGATTCTCGAACGCAACGAAGATGCCGAAAGCACGGTAAAACGCGCGCTCGAAACGCCCGGCACGGTCGTAGTAGATTGCCGCATAGACGTAGACGAATTCGTACTTCCCATGATTCCGCCCGGAAAATCGGCAGACGACATCATTACGCAGTTGGGCGAATAAAATAGAAACGTACGTCCATCGCGTAAAAAGCACAGACACACTTCCAAACGCGTTTTATAACAAGGAGTTCGGCATGAAACAGTATATCGTAACGGCGCTCGTCACCAACAAAAGCGGCGTGCTCACCCGCGTATCCGGTCTGTTCGCCCGCCGCGGCTACAATATCAACAGCCTTGCCGTGGGCGCAACCGAAGACCCCAAATTCTCGCGCATGACCATTGTAGCGGAAGCGGACGAAAACACTATCAAACAAATCACCAGTCAGCTCGATAAACTGGTAGACGTGAAAAAAGTCAGCCTTTTGGAGCAAGATAAAGCGGTATGCCGCGAACTGCTCATCGTAAAGGTGAACATGCCCCCTGCCCTGCGTCCCGAAATCGAAAGCACCTGTAATCTCTATAAAGCCAAAATGGTAGATTTAAGCCCCGTTTCGGCAGTTGCCGAACTCACGGGTCAGCCCAACAAAATCGACGCTTTCATCGGCGTAATGGCTCCCTACGGCATCATCGAATTGGTGCGCACGGGAATCACGGCACTCGGTCGCGGTAGCGACAACATCTACGCTCTCGAAGATTATAACGATATGTTCTAAAATAGTTTAACCTACCAGCAAAAGACAAACGCAACCGAATACGGCAAAACGACCGCAATTCTTTACAGACAATTTCGATTGAACACGTTTTTGCCGTTCTATGTTCTCTTCGTTGTGATTGTCGTCCAACATCATAACCACCCTTTTTATACGTGTATCGCGTATTTTACTTTCTCATTTTTCCGTCAATTTTTCACGTCGAAAACGTCGTCGCAAACAGCCTCGGCAAATTCGCGTTCATGACTCACCAACAAAATGGCGCCTTTGTATTCGCAGAGCGCCTTTTTTAGCGACTCTTTGGCGCGCACGTCCAAATGGTTGGTCGGCTCGTCGAGTAACAGAATGTTGGTGGTTTTCTGCATGAGTACGCACAGTTTCACACGTACTTGCTCGCCGCCCGAAAGTTCTTTGAGCGGTTTGGTGCATAAGTCGTTTTTTATGCCCGCTTTCGATAGCTTTTCGCGCAGCTGCTTGGGTTGCAAACGCGGATACATGTCGGCAAGATATCCCAGCGCGTTGGACGCACGGTTTCCGAAATCGAAATCCTGTTCCACATATCCGGGGCGAAAAAACGGGTGCAACGCAAAACTGCCCCCTTTGGGCGACAACAACCCCATCAGCGTTTTTATCAGCGTAGTTTTGCCGATTCCGTTTGTGCCGCGAATCCACAGCTTGGTTTCGCCGTCTATGTGCAAATCGATGGGCGGCAACAGCGGCGCCGTATACCCTATCAAAAGTTTATCGGCGCGCAACATGTCGCGGGTGTGCAACACTTCGCACGGAAACGAAAACTCGGCATCGTAGATTACGCTCGGCTTTTCAATCCGTTCCATGCGGTCGAGCATTTTTTTACGGCTGTTCGCCATACCCGCGGTGGCTGCGCGCGCCTTATTGCGCGCAATGTAATCTTCCATGCGCTTGATTTCTTCTTGCTGGCGACGGTAACTCTCCTCGTATTGCTTGGCATTCTGTTCCGCCTGCGCGATATACGTGGTGTAATTGCCGCCGTACTTTTTAATCGACCCGTTTTCAATCGATACGATGAATTTCACCACCTTGTCGAGAAAAGCGGTATCGTGCGAAATCACCAAAAACGTACCCTTTACCGAATTGAGATATTCGGTAAGCCAATCAATATGCTCTATATCCAAAAAGTTGGTCGGCTCGTCCAAAAGCATCACGTCGGGCTGTTCCAGCAATAACCGCGCAAGCATTAACTTGGCGCGCTGTCCGCCGCTCAACGTGCCAATCACGGTATCATACCCCAGATTCGCAATACCCAAACCGCCCGCAACCCGCTTTATGGTGGCGTCCAACTCGAAAAATCCCGCGTCGGTCAACCGTTCGAGAATCTTATTCGCCTTTTCGATGTTTCTGTCCAGTTCCGCAGGGTCGGAAATCTCCGCCATGTCGGCGTACATTTTCTCCATGCGTTCGTTTTGCGCATATAAGTCGGAAAACGCGTCGCGCAGGTATTCCATTACCGTTTTACTGCGGTCGATATCGGCGTGTTGGTCAAGATATCCCCTACGACATCCGCCCGACCATTTCACTTCCCCTTCGTCCTGCGGCAACTTGCCCGATATAATGTTGATAAACGTGGTTTTGCCCGCGCCGTTTAACCCCACCACACCCACGTGTTCGCCGTTGTTGATAGAAAGGTCGGCGCCCGAAAAGAGCGGCTTTCCGTCGAAAGTGTGCGATAAGTTCTTAATTTCCAATACGCTCATTTGTCAGATTTTCCGCAAAAATTTATCGGCAAGCGTTACCCACTGCGCCACAACGGGATTGTTGCCCGCCTGCGGGTTAAACTGGCTCACACGGTCGTCGGCAAGGCTCAACCCGTGCGGACCGCTCTCGTATATGTGCAATTCGTACGTAAGCCCCGCGTCCGCATATGCCATAGCGTATTTCAACGAATTGCATGCGGGCACCGCGCCGTCATCCGCCGTTGCCCAAATAAATGCGGGCGGATTGTCGGGGCGCACCGACGTGTGCAAATCCAGCCATTCCGTTCCTTCGGGGCGCGGCGTGCCCAACAAATTATCAAAACTCCCGCCGTGCGTGGGCGTGCCGCCGATTACGGGATACGCAAGCACTACGCCGTTGGGCTTAAAATCGTATTGTTTCACCGCATAAAAATCGGGCGGGCAGTTGGCAATGGTTCCGCAAAGATGTCCACCTGCCGAAAATCCGACGGCAAACACCTTTTTCGGGTCGGTCTTGCATAAGCTCGCGCGCTTGCGGATTGTATCCATCGCCGCCGCGGCAACCGCCAACTGCGCGGGGAACCGCTTGGGCGCACACGGATATTGAATCACGTAGGCATTATAACCGCGGTTAAAAAATTCCACGGCAATCGGCTCGCCTTCGCGGTCGCTGCACATAGCATACGCGCCGCCCGGAATCACCAACATAGCCCTACGGGACGAAACGGGCATTTCGGGCGATTCGGTGTGCTCGTAGCAATAGAGCTTGCCTTCTTCTTTCTCCGCCGATACAATCAATTCGCTATAACGCATAAAATAAAGTTCTCCTTCCGATTATTTGATTTTTTCACCTGCCGCAAAAAACTTCTTTACGGCACATTTTTTTCTCGTGGCTTATCGGGTCAAGTAAGACGCATATCTTTCGTCCCGCCGCCGTCTTTATCGGGCAAAGGCGGAAAAGACACGCATTGCAAAGAAAAATAATCCCCGTATGCAACCGTCTTTTTTTCCGTGAGCGGCGGCACGTGCACTTCGTTCCTTGCAAGGCAAGAAAGAACCGAAGGCTTGGTCTTTTCGGCTAAAACAAGAGCGGGCAACCCGTTCCGCGGCGTGTATCCGCGCAATTTCACCAGCATACGGTGCGAAAAATCGGACGCATAAAGATAGCGCGCAAACGGCGCTCTTCCCTTTGATTCGCCCGTGCGGAACGCGCCCCGTTTTTCTTCCCGCAAAAACGTTTCGTTCCAATTGCGCAGTTCGGCAGGCGTGAGCGTACTCGGCACCCTGTTCTCTGCGGCAAACGGGTCGGTACGGTGCTCGGGAAACGGGTCGATTTGCTTTTTGTTTTTCGGTTCCGTTTTCGTTTGGGACGCAGGCGTCTGTTTCTCCGAATGTGCTTGCATCGGCTTTCCCGAATGCGGCAACGCCGTACGGGCAGACGTTTTTTGTGCCGACGACTTACAGGCAGACGGCTGCGTTTTCGACGCGCGCCGTTCCCGTTGCTCTTTGCGCTTTCTTTCTTCTTCGCGCTCGGCATTCACTTTTTTTGCTCGGTTGTAGATGATGATTACGGAAACTATCACCACAATCACGATTACCGTTTGTACCATACTTTAAGTATACCAACTGCGCCGCCGTTCGTCAAGTTTTTGCCCGAAATTCCCCATAATAAATCGCACGACTTTCACGCCTTGTTTGACATATCCGCGCCGATGGTGTACAATAGAATCAAATACAAAATTCGCAAGGAGCAATCACACATGAAAGAAACCGAAAAAACCGAAGGGCAGAAAAAGCAAGAAGCCCTTTCCTACAAAAAGAAAAACTATTTCGAAACGGCAACCGACGCCGAGCGCAAAGAGATGTTCGCCTATGCGGAAGGATACAAAGCCTTTCTCAATGCGGCGAAAACGGAACGCGAAGCATGCGAATATGCGGTAAATGCGGCAAAAGAAAAAGGGTTTACCGAATATAAACCGGGCGAAGCCTTAAAAGCGGGCGATAAAAAATATTTTGTCAACCGCGGCAAAAGCGTTGTTGTGTTCCGCGTGGGTAAAAATAATTTGGAACAAGACGGACTGCGCATTATCGTGTCGCATATAGACGCCCCGCGCGTAGACATCAAGCAGAATCCGCTATACGAAGATTCGGGCATGTGCTTTCTCAAAACGCACTACTACGGCGGTATCAAAAAATACCAGTGGACGGCGATTCCGCTCGCCTTGCACGGCACCGTGGTATTAAAAGACGGCACCGCCGTACAAATCCGCGTAGGCGAAGAGGCAACCGACCCCGTATTTTACATCAACGACCTTCTGCCCCATCTGGGCGGCGAACAGATGACCAAACCCGCCGCAAAAGTGGTTACGGGCGAACAACTCAACATATTGGTGGGCGGACTCCCGTATCCCGATAAAGAAGTGAACGAAAAAATCAAGCTGACCGTGCTCGATATTCTGCATGAAAAATACGGCATGTGCGAAGAAGATTTCCTTTCCGCCGAATTGAGCGCCGTGCCCGCTTTCGACGCGCGCGACGTAGGATTCGACCGCGCTCTCATAGGTGCATACGGTCACGACGACCGCGTGTGCGCCTACCCTGCCCTTACCGCCGTGCTGAATGCAAACAGCAACCATACCGTTCTCGCCATGTTGGTAGATAAAGAAGAAATCGGCAGCGAAGGCACCACGGGCATGCAATGCAAAGTGTACGAAGACCTTATGGAAGATATCTCGGACGCAATGGGCGCCAACTTCCGCAGAGTGCGGGCGGCAAGCAAATGCTTATCCAGCGACGTGACGGCGGCATACGACCCCAACTTTGCCGAAGCGTTTGAAAAGATGAACGCCGCCATGCTCTCGTGCGGCACCTGTATGTGCAAATTCACGGGCGCGCGCGGCAAAAGCGGCTCCAACGACGCGTCTGCCGAATTCGTGGGTGAAATCCGCAAGGCGTTCGACCGTGACGGCGTAGTATGGCAAACGTCCGAATTGGGCAAGGTAGACTTTGGGGGCGGCGGAACCGTTGCCATGTTCGTGGCAAAACTCAACATCGACACGGTAGACCTCGGCGTGCCCGTCATTTCCATGCACGCGCCGTATGAACTGATTTCCAAAGCGGACTTATACAGCAACTACAAAGCGTTTCTCGCCTTTATGAAATAAAAACGTTTTTGCTTATAAGCATACGGCAATACTACAACACAAAAGCGGCACGGTTTTCCCGTGCCGCTTTTTTCGTATCCGATAACGCACAAATAGCTATTTGCTTTTCTTTCCGCGAAGTACGGTTTTCCGTTTGCCCCAAAACATGTGCAACAAAACGTAAACGCCTATCAGCAGTGCCACCGTGACGCAAAGAATCCCGTACATCGCCCCAACGGACACCGCGTGCCCGAAAAAGTAGAGATTACAGTCCACCGAATCCCGAATCCCCACAAGAACTTCGTCGGACCAACCGAGCGACTGCATTTCGGCGAACACCCCCGCAAGCGTATGATTTCTTACGAGCGACGTGCCGTATGTACCGGGCAGAAAAGAAAGCACGTGTCCCAACCCCTTGCCGAACATGGAAATAGGCATATATGCGCCGCAAATAAATCCGTAGCCCGCGCTAATAGCCGTACCCACTGCCGATATCTGCCCTTGCGACGAGAGAAAAAAGTTGATAACCGACGAAAGCCCCGTGCCGAACAGTACCAACAGTAAAACGTCCAGCAGTACCAAAAACACGTCGGCGGCACGCATATACCACCCCACGCTCGCAACGTAAATCATGCAAGCGCCCGTTGCCACCAAACAAATGATGAGCGTGGAAAACACCGACGACAGATAATACGAAACCGCAATAACCGAACGCTTTACGGGCGAAATCAAAAAATCATTGCGCGCGCCGTTCACCTTATCGGTTACCATCAGCATATTGGAGCAAAACGCCACGGTCACGCAACACACCGCCAACAAAGACGAAAACAGTTGCCCGCCCACGGTTGCTTTTACCAGTGAATCGGGCGTGCCCGCAGGCATGAATTGCTCAAACGACTCCCGATACACTTTTGCCAAAAAGGTGGAATACAAAACAAGCAGAATGAGCGGCGTAATCAACGACGTAAAAAACAACGCTTTATCTTTGAAAAACAATTTGATATTACGCTTCATCAGTGCGCCGAGCGTTTTCATTTTTTCTTTTTCTCCTCTTGCGTTTTGTCGTCGTCCAATTTAGTGCCCGTAACTGCCAAAAACACGTCATCCATCTTCCCCTTTACCACTTCGTAATCGCGAAACGTTTGGGGGAATTTGCGTATGAGCTCGGTTGCCGCCGCCGTATCGGGCACGGCGATACGGTAAGATTCGCCCGCTTTTTGCGCCGTAACGCCCATAGCGGCAATCTGTTCTTCGTTTACGCCGTAAAGCGTAATGAAATCACCCGTATATTTGTTTTTCAGTTCGAGCGGCGTTCCCTGCGCCGCAATACTTCCTTCGCTTAAAATCACCACGTAATCGGCGTCCGCCGCTTCTTCCATGTAATGCGTGGTTAAAAATACGGTCATGCCTTCTTCGCGCCGCAACTGCTCCACCACCCGCCAAATGGTTTTGCGCGTCTGCGGGTCGAGTCCCGTGGTCGGCTCGTCCAAAATGAGCAATTTGGGACGGTGCAACAGCGCCCGCGCAATATCTATCCGCCTCCGCTGTCCGCCCGAAAGTTTGCCCACGGGGCGACGCAACAATTCGTCGAGCGACAATAATTGCGTGAGTTCGGTCAGCCGTGCGGTAAAAGCATTGCCGCAGATTCCGTATAATGCGGCACGACTTTCTAAATTATCGCGCACCGAAAGCGCCTTATCCAGCACCGACGACTGAAACACAACGCCCAACTCGCTTTTTATCGAATCCGGCTTTTCGTCGAGATTTACCCCGTCGATGATTACCGTGCCGCCGTCTTTGGGCAACTGCCCGCACATTATGGAAATCGTGGTACTTTTCCCCGCGCCGTTCACACCCAAAAAAGCAAACAGTTCGCCTTCGCGCACGCGAAAACACAAATCTCGCACGGCGTGAATATCGCCGAACGATTTGTTCAGTCCGCTGATTTCTATTATGTTTTTGGTTTGAATCAAATCTTCCATACTTCTATTATACTACCCCCCCGAAAGTCAAGCGTTTTCGGGCGGTTAGTTTGCGGAATTCGCAATTTTTTTCTTTTCGTCCGCTCCGCCGCATTTTCTTTTTAGCTATACGCTATGCGATTTCCCACTCGCACGTAACCGTTTCACTCGCTTCGATTCGCTCGGGTTCGGCAACCGCCGACGCACGCATGAGTCGGGGCACGCCACCGAAATCCGCCGCATACTCCACTCCCACAAGCGCGCCCAACTTTACGCCCGCCGCCGATGCAATCACTTGCGCGGCGTCGCGTGCCGCAGATACCGCTTTTTCCAGCAATTCGTTGCGGTACGATTTGTTGCAAAGCGCATACCCCTGCGTCCAGGCGCTCCCGCTCTTTTGCAACGCGTCGATCACGCTGTCTGCCCGTTCGTCGTCTGCCGCAAGCGTTACGCGCATATCGCTGCGAGCGCAAAATATCGATTTTCCGTCCCGTTGTTCGTTGTTCACGCAGGCGCCTGACGTGGTAATCTCTTCTTTTTTCAGTCCCGCATTTTGGAGCGCCGCCGAAATCTCCGCCGTTTTCCCGCCGAGTAGGCGCATTGCCTCGCCGTATTTCTTATTTTCGGCACGCAAATCGAGCCGCATGACAATGCTGTCGGGCGCGAATTTTTCGCTTGCACTCTGTGTCACTTTGATGGTTTTCATTTTTTATGTCTCCCGTTATCTTGTTTTGTCCGTTACCGAACTATCCCATTTATTATAGCACGACTCCCACCGAAAATCAAGAAAATCCGTTTCGTAACAAACGAAAACGGTGCCGCATTTTGCCGCACCGCTTTCTGTTTTTGTAAAATATTTCTGTTCGGATTACTTTTCAAAGTCGCGGAAAGGGTCATCAATCACCGCACGCCCCACAAAGGCGTCGCCCAGTCCCGAATAAATAACCGCTTTGCCGTTCGGCATGCGTTCGATACCCGACGCAAACGTAACGTCGGTAAGGTCGGGGCGCTTGGAAGGCGCAGCGGGAAAACAATCGCGCGAAGTGAGAAGTTTTACGGGACTTGCCTTGCGCGTGTTCGGGTCGAAACAAAACGTCATGCCGTAATAATGCAGTCGCTGTTCCGTTCCTTCGTACGTGCGGTAGGCAATATGCCCCACAATTCCCAAAAGCCCGTTATTCAGGCAAGTAACCTGATTGCATCCGCCCCACTCGTCGGGCAAGAATTGTCCGTCCAACAGCGGCGCGGCGGCAATAACGTCTGCGTTCAAATCTTGTAAGCCGTCCACAATCGTAAAGCCTATTTTTGCCACGCAACCGTATTTTTCACGCATGGCGTCGCCTTGCGGACGGGTAAACACGCCCAGCCGCCCGTCGCGCAGTTCCACCAAACGGATATCCTTCATAAGCAGCGGACCGCGCGCAACGAGTCGGATATCGTTCAGATTCTTCACTTCATAGAATTCGGTCGTCCAAATACACCTGTCGGGGAAAAACTCCACGCTCACGCCGCCCAAAATCACCTTGCCGCCTATCATGCTCACAAACGGGTCCTGTAATTCGAGTATACTCGATTCCGCCGCATAGAATTCCCCGTCTTTCTCTTCGAAAAAACGGATATGCGAATGTTCGTCCGCTCTTTTTTCCACACGACCCGCCAGATACCGTTTGCCGTTCAGCAAAAAGGGCACGGACGGATTGTATACGTCGTAACCGTCCACTCCGTGAAAGCGGCACAACTCCGTCTGCGTCAGTTTGGTTTTGTCGAATTCATTCATCAGGTCGCGGCACGCTCTTGCCGCCGCATTTTCAGATATTTTCATGATTTGTTTTTCTCCTTTTGCAAAGCAGTACCGCAAGCGCCATCACAACAACCGCTGCCGCCGCAGACGACGCCCCGATTGCCGAATCGCAACCGCACCCCTTTTTCTCGCCCGAATCGTTGGAAAGCATAAACGTGACAACTGCGGTTTCGCTGTTGTAATAGTTGGCTCCCATTGCGGTGACTTCTATACGCAGTTCTTCTTCCACCGTAAGAATGGAGAAGTCGAAACTTGTTTCGGTGAGCGTTCTCGTAATCAAAGCGCCCAATTCGTTTTTAATTACAAGACTATACGAATCGGCATGTTCCACCGCGTTCCAGCTTACCGTTTTACCGCGTACCGTAAGTTCGGGCGTGGCAAGTTCGCCGAAGTACGGCGTGCCTTTGCCTGCGGTCATCTCCACCACGCGCGCCGACACAATGTGCACAACGGGCGAATCGGTAATGGTATCGCCTGTGGCGCCGAACAGAATCCGCACGTTATGCACGCCCGTGATTTTGCCGGGACCGTCGTCACGCGTGGCAAGCGCGTCTGCGATATCGAGCAAAATATCCGAAAAATCAAACGTGTTGTCGCACAAATAGTATACTTTGCCGTCCAGTTCGATTTGCAGATAGTAGCCGCCCAAATTCTCGGTGCCGAATTTGATTTCGAGCACGGGACTCTTATCGAAATCGAGCGCAAAGGCAAGCGACGATATATTGCCCCAGTTTGCATTGTTGGGCACAATGATTTTTGCCGTGTTGTCCGATTCGGAATAACTGCCGTATGCGCCGTTGTTCACGCTCGACATAGTGGCGAACGCTTTGGGCGTAAACCGTCCCGCAACCGCCGTGAAGAACTCGTAACTTGCTTTTTCGCTCGTAAGATAAACGGCATCGTCGCCCACCGCAGTGACTTCGATTTTGTGATTGAATGCGTCCAATCCCACCGTTGCCAAGTCGAAGTAGGCGTTCGTAGTTTCGCCCGACGCAATCACCGCCCCCGTATCGGTATCGGTGAGCGTGTAGGCGTAGTGCGTCACGTTTTCCACGTCGTCCCACACCACTTTGGCACCGCTCATCGTAAATCCGGACGGCGCGGCAAGCGTAACCGACGGTATGTCGCCCTGCTTAAACGCCCTGCGGAACGAATCGGAATCGAGCATATTCTCCGCCGTTGCCGAAACGAACATGTTGTAAACGCCCGTTTTGAGCGACAACGCCGCCAAACCGATTTCGGGTTGGGTTGCGGCGGTCTGCTCTACTACCTTATTGCCGTCGGCGTCGAACACCGTATAATACAGTCCCGTAGCGCCTGCGGGCAACGTAACCGTAACGATATTGCGGTCGGCGTCGAACACGGCGGACGGCGTGCGCAGTTTGTATACAAACGCAACGTTGTTGAGCGTGAGCACAAACCCTTCGCCCATGGCGCCGATTTCTGCCGTGTATGCGTTTTCACCGTTATCGGCTCCGCACAACTCCGCCAGATTGATATACACTTTTCCCGTTTCGACGGAACCGGTTTTTCCGCCGTAGGTATATACGTTGCCGCCGTGTTGCACTTTCACGTACCAGCCGTCGCCCGTTATAGACGCCACGTCGAGCACCAAATACGGAATATAGTCGGCACTCGCAATCATTTCAGGCGCGATAATGCCCGTGCTGAACGGCGCGGATTCGGAAATCACCACTTGCCCGTCGGTATTTATCGTGATGTTCGACGGATTGTCGCCGCGATTCCACGAACCCACTTCGCGGTTATATTCGGTGCCCCACTCGGGCTGAATTACGTCGTAATAGGTGTTGAAACCGCTCATCCAAATATAGTTGCCGCCGCCCTGCACTTCTATGTTCACGTAAACGCTCTGCTCGCCCGTAAGTTCGCCCTTTACCGCGTCCGCCACATTTATCACAAATGCGTTGCGGCTTGTATCTCTGCTCCAATTTTTCAGAACGTAGGTTTTGCCCGCATTGAAAGGCGTAAGCGTAAGGCGCCACTGCCCCTGCGGCGACATACTGCGCGCCGTTACGGCAATCACGGGATTGCGTGCAAAGTCTACAATATATTTGCCGCTCATGCCCGCTATTCCCGTTTCCACCGCAACGGAATCGTTGTTTTTAATCTGCGCGCGGTTGTTTTCGTCCAACGTGAGCACGCCCGGCGCCGAAACACCCGACTGCCGCACAAAGTCCAGCCAACCGCTGCTGTTCGACGTGGTGATATTGAGTCCCCATTTGGGCAACTGATAATACGTCATTACCGTGCCGAACGTGACGGACGAATCGCTACCCACCACAATCTGCACCTTCATTTCGCCGCTCTTATCCACACCCGGATATTTACTGCGTAACGTAGGCATAACTTCTATATTTCTGCGGTCGGTACCCGTGTAATCGCCCAAACGGTAGATTGTGGGGTCGCCTTCAAACAGGATTCCCACATAATAGCCCGACGACGCAACAGGCACCGCCGCAATTACGGGATTCTGCCCGAGGTCGCATTTTATGTTCGGACTTACGATATAGCCGCCCGAAACAACCGCTTTGCCCTCGTTGTTATACGTGAGCGTGCCTTCTTTCTGCGTCCATAAACTCATCCACACCGCCGCGTAATCTCTGCCCCATTCATATTCCGAAGGCTCGTCGAGAACGGGCGTTGTATACATGTGATACAGATTAAAATCTTTGATTTCCACATACGCGCCCGTGCCGCCCGTTGCCGCCAATTTAATGGAAGTAAGTTTTGCCCCTTCCAACCAGGTGAGCGTGCGGTCTTCGAGTAACAGCGCTTCTTTTAAGTTGATTTCCACTTTTCCCACCGTGGAATTATCGTCGAGCACATAGGTGCCCGTGGGTTCCGTCATACCGTCCACAAAAACCTTTATGGCAAACTGGTGCGAAACCGCCGTAACTTCCAGTTCGAGCACGGGTTCGCGCGAGAAATCGAGATATATCTGCTCGCTTGTGGAAAAGCCGTAATTGAGCGTGCTCGGTATGGTGGAACGGATTCCGTTGCCGCTCACCGTAACGGTGGCGTTATGGTCGCTGTTCGGATATTTCGTTTTCCACTCCGCCGTTGCGGCATTCCATTTTTCCGCCATATCGGCAGGCGACGCATATTCCACCGCGGGCGTTTTCACAATATTCATCACGCGAATATTAAACGTGGCTTTTTCGGTCACGCCGTCCGCCAGCAAAAGCGTTGCCGTCATGGTTCCGTTGCCGTTGCGAAGTTCGGTTGTGTCTACAACAATCGGCTCCGACGGTGCCGCCACGCCGCTGTACAACGTTGTGCCGCCGTAAGCAAGCGTTATGCTCTGTACGCTCGCGCCTTCGGGAACGGAAACGGTAAGCGACGCTTTAATCGTACCCGTCACGTTGCCGCCGCCCGCAATCGTATTGTCGTTTTCGTCGGTAAGCACAAGGTCTACCGAACCGCGTTCCTGCGCAACAAATTCGCCGTCGCACGTATACATCGAACCGTTTTTCACCACTTCTTTGCCTGCGGGAATTTCGGCAAGAATAGCCGTCTGCCCTGCCGCCAGCGAAAAACTTACGGTATTTCCGCCCGCCGATTGCGTTTGAACATACGATTTCGTAATCGTATTATACAACTTGTTGCCCGCTGCGGAAAGTTCGGCTTCCACCGTTTTTGCCTCGGTATGCGGGTTAAAATACATATTGAACGCAATACTGCCCGAAGAGAACACGTCGAGCGCGTTGAGATTGGTACGCAGAATCATGGGCACGTTGGTATCGAAAATGGTGGCACCGAACAGCCCCGTGTGCGCCGCGCCGTATAAGCCGTAGTCGGTGTCGCCGCCCCAATCGAAGGTGAACGCGTCGCCGCTTGCGTACGGCGTTTGCGTGCGGTCCCAGGCGGTGGAACGCACCGTCTGCCCGTTGGCATTTTTCTCCCAGGTCACGTATCTGCGGTATCTGCGCAGTCCTTCGTACGGAATAAACGACGCGCGCGGGTCGGTGGGCTGAATCCATCTGCCCGACTGATATTTACCGTGATACACGCTGTTGCCTTCGTACGTTTGCATACTGCCTGCCACTTCATAGTTTTCGGGATAGTATTCCTGCGCACTCACGCTTACCGCAAGCACCCACCGCGAAATATCGGTGGCAAAACGCGTGTCGTATTTGAGCATAGGACCGAATCCGAGCATAGCGTCAAAGGTATTCATGGCAAACGCATACCCGTCGCCGTCGGTGAGCGACCCCATAAGACCGTTCGTGTAGTGGCTTCCCCAGTTTTCGGTAACCATACCCCAGCCGCCGCGAACGATACTCGACCCGTCGAGCGTCCAGTCAATCATCTTCGCCACGTTGTAGTTGGTACCCTGTTCGGCGTTCATGCGCGCCGCAAGATAGGGCGCCAAAAACGTGAGTACTTCGTAAAACGGAGAAAAATCTATCCGCTCCAAATAGTTCATGCTCCATATTGCCGCCTCGCGGAATTCTTCTATTTCCGCATCGGTGGCTATGGGCTGCTTTCCGCTTTCTTTCAGATTTTTATTCAGCGAATATGCCGAATATAAAAGATACGCCATACCTGCCGCCGCGTCGGGTTCGTACCATCTGCCGTTATCGAACGGCGTGTCGGTGTTAAAGTCGTACGACGTATGGAAAAAGTCGGCGCTCTGTCCGCCCATGCCGACAACCGCTCTGCGCCACTGACGCGCCGATTTGGTAATCATGTCGTACAGATACGCGTGCTCCGATTCGGGCGCGTTATCCGCCAGAACGGAGAACAGTACGCCCGGCAAAAGTTCGTACCAAAACGTTACGCCGCCTTCGCCGCCCGCACCGCCGTTGAGCACGATGTTTTTCTCGTTCTTCGCCTGAAAATATTCGGTGCACGATTTGATTAAATTGACTTCGCCGCCTTTATACGGATACGCCGTCATGTCCATACCGCACAGCGCACCGCTCATTACAGCCGCGATTACCGTGATACCCTCGCCCAGTCTGTTTTCGTAACTGCCCATGCCGATATAGGGCGGAATACTCCAAACCTGATTGCCCGTTTCCTTGAAATAGGCGTCCACGTTCGGTCCCAGCGTAAAGCGCGCAATCTGCTTGGTAGACGACCCGCCTTCGCTGTACACGTTGCTCTCGTCGAGTACGTAATTCAAAAAGTCGATTGTCGTCTGTTTCCAGTCTTTATACTTATACTGTTGCTCGGTCGGCAATACGAGATCCTGCATTCTGCCTATCCTTTTTTCGCCCGTATTCCCCGACTGTGCCGACGGTACGGCAAACGCCACCGCTCCCACGGCGGACGTCACGAGCATCGTGCATATCAGCAATACGGAAATCAATTTCTTTTTCATGGACTCTCCTTCTTTCGGTTTTGGGTACCGCGTATGTTGTGTCTGTATGATTGCCGCAATTACCGAAAGAGCAAGTCAAAGCGGCTTGCTCTTTCGCTCTTGCGGTTCAACCGAATTATGCGAGTTTGTATTCGGCAATTACGATTTTATTTATCTGATACGTTCTCTCTCCCGAACCGCCGCCGAAACCGACGCCAATCCAGAAACCGTTTGCTCCGTTAATTGTGGTAAACGTTACTCTTTCGTACAGATTGGTATCCACCAAAACGCTGTTCGACGAAATAGGGGTATCTCCACGCGCATCAACAACTTTGGTTCCTTCCATATCGGTGCTGTATCTCGACGTGAACGCAGGGTTGCCCGTCACTTCACCGAAGTGGTATTCCAGCGTACTGTTGGCACTGATTCCGTCTTTGGAATTAAGCGCACCCGTCAGTACGGGAATGGTAACCAATCCCCAACTTTCGTTGATGGTAAATTTAAGTGCATTGCCGTCATTCGCTGCGGTAACAACCGTACTTGCGCCTTCGTCACCAGCAAACTGTTTCCACATCTTGTTGTCACCCGTAGTAACAACCGGAGTAAAATCGTCTACTTTAAGGATTTCGGTATATTCGATATCAATAGTAGCCGCGTCGCTGTCCGCAAAATACGGCTTTGTATCGTCGGTATACGTATCGCCTTCGGCTACTGCCGACACGGTATACGTTTTTCCGTTTTCCAGATTAAGCGCCGCCAACGACAATTCGGTCATTTCTTGTTTGGTAAGCGTGGCAATTGCCGTAGCAGAACCTTTTTCGGTGACGGTATATTTGTACGTAGGCGCATATTCGTCGTTGCCTTCCACCGAATCGAACGTGAGAATCGATTTGTCTTTCAAGCGGAATCCCGAAGGCGCGTCCAATTTTACAGGCGTTTCGGGGCGCACAAGCGGTTTGTTTTCATAAATATACACAATGCGCATGCCGCTCAATTTCATAGTGGTATTGTTTGCGGGTCCGATACCGAATTTGTAGCCACTCTTATTGCCCACACCGCGACGGTTTCCGTTCTCGTCGTAGCCTGCGCGAACCACAATGGTTTTCTTTTCGGTAATCGTATCGCGCGTGTCGCCGAACGGTGCGAATTCGCCGCCGCCCGTCCACTGAATACGACTGATATACGTGGGGTCGTTGCCTTCCAGACTCTCGATGTCTACCATGATGAGCGGATTACGGCTGAAACGAATATCGATACCGTCTTTCATATAAATCCAGCCCCAACCTTTGGTGTATTCGGGATGTTCGACGTTGCCGGCAGACTGCATGCCCGTTACCGTGGTAACGCCTGCGTCGGCATCGTACGTTCCTTCCAATCCGTTGCCGCCCGGCACGAATTGGCTGTTATCGCCCGACGTAGCAAGATTTTCCGCCGTGAACGTTTTGATAACTTCGAAGTTGAATTTGATTTCCGCCGCTTCGCTATCTCCCGCGTTGGCGTTGGAATCGTTTTTCGCAACGATTTTCAGCTTATAGTTACCCGCACCGAACGTTTTCAAGTCCAATGTAGTGGCAGTAAGCATGGCGTCTTTATCGGGAATAGCCGTTTCCGTGCCTTCGCTATCGAGCGAGAACGCCTTCACTTCGTACTTTTCGGCAAACCGAACACCGCTGAACGTAAGCTCGCCGTAGCTGTTGATAGCAAGGTCGGTAGGCGTGGCAAGCGTGGTAGGCTCGGTAAGACCCGGGTCGTAATCGGTAACGTACATCATGGTAACACTCTTATAGTCGGCGCGCGCATTGTTTTCCGACAACGGATTGGAGTGGTCTACGCCGATACGCAAAGCCACTGCCGAAATGCCCGTGTATTTCATGCCGCTCTCTTTAAGAATATCCACAACCGTGGATTGGGTGCGCTGGGTATCGCGCAGGCAATCGATGTTGGAACCGTTATAACGAATCTGCATGTGATATCCGCCGATTTGCACAAGTCCCATTTCAAGGTACACAACGGGCTTTCTGTTCCAATCTACCGTAACGTCGGGGCTGCAAACGCGTCCCCAGCCGTCTACCGTGTTATCGGGGCGAACGCGCGCATAGTCTACGCCGCCCTCTTTCACAACTTCCACCGCCGCATGTTCGCCGCGAGGCGCAGAACCCGAAAAGTCTTTGATTTCATTCGGCAAGAACTGTTTAATCGTTTCGATATAGAACGAGATTTCTTTTGCCTCGCTTTCTTCCGAATCATGACGGTTAGACGTAGCTTTGATTTCGGCAATATAGTTTTTGCCCATACCGTTACTGCCGCCGTCCAGTCCCATTCTTGCCACTACAAGCGAATTGCCGTCGATATACGGTTTTACGCCTTCCACAAGCTCGCCTTTTTGCGTCGCACTCGTCGCGTTGTAGATTTTCACGTCGTATCCGCGTGCATTGTTTGCGTCCCACACAATGGAACCGCTTTCCACTTTCATGTTGGCAGGCGCCAAAAGCGCGCCCATCGAATCAATGGTGAACGTGTCCGTTTTAGCGTCGCCGTCCGTCCAGAAAATGCTATTTTGGTCGGCATATGCCATCACGTTCACGGTGAAAGTACCTTTGGGAAGTTCGCTTGCGTCGAACACGTTTTCAAACAGGTCGTCGTTTCCCAAATCTTCGGTTTCGCCGTCTTTGATAATTTCCAAACCGTAGCCGTCGGCGCCGATAACGGCAGCCCATTCCACGGTATCGGTAGCGGCTTTATATTCCACCGTTGCGGGTGCGGCGAGTTTTGCCTTTTCAATCGTAAGGTCGAACGTAGCCGCGTCCGAATCGGTGTATTGCGTACCGTTACCTTTGGCAACCACTTTAAGCGTATGTTCGGCAGTGGTAAATCCGAGCGCGGGAAGCGAAATGCTCGTTTCGGTGATTTCGCGTTCCGCCGCGCTGACGGTGGTACTACCCTTTACGGTTGCCGACACAATATAAGCGGTTGCGTTTTCCACCGCCTCGAACGTAACGGTTTGCGTTGCCTTATTGTAGGCAATACCGGTAGGCACGGCAAGTTTTTCCGCCTCTGGTGCCGCAACGGTAAAATCGAGCGACGCGGACGCCGACGCCTTGAACGTATCGGCAACTGCGTTTGCCGATACCTTTGCGGTATAATTTCCCGCGGCAAGGGTGCTCACGCTGTACGAGGTGCCCGTTACTTTTTCGTCTTTGAGCTTTTGCTCATCTCCCTGCAACACGATAACCGTGTAGCCGTTGGTTGCGCCGTCTACCGCCGCCCAGGTGAGCAAACCGTCGGCATACGTTAGCCCCGTAGGCGACGAAAGCGGTTTCAGGTCGTCGGTCTTGTCACTGCAACCGAACAGCGCCACACTGCAACACAGCAGTGCCGCGAATACGGCTACAAAAAGCGACTTTGAAAACTTCTTCATGATTTTTCTCCTTCCTATAATTTTTTATGTTTACCGCCCTATCGGACGGGGAACACCTTGTGTTCTTTTGTTAAATTGTAGGCTTTGCTTTTTCGGCTTCCAGTTTTTTGTTTTCCGCCAGAGCACGCTTTCGCCCGATACGCGTTTTGATTTCCAGCCAGATGAGTCCCGCCGCTCCCAGTCCGAAGATGATAATGAGCATAACGGCAGGTTTCACCATGTAGTTTTTGGTTTTTACCGTCTTGTCGTAGTCGGCGTTGCGGTATAGCGTGGCACGCACGGGCGCGGTACAGTTAGTAACGTCTCCGCTCGCCGTCAGTCCGTTGGTGTTGTTGCCCCAACTCCACACTTTGCCGTTTTCGTCGGCGACAAAAGTACGATTACCCGACGACCCCACGCCGCGCGTTACACGGAGCGAAATCGGCGACGACGTATCCACAGGCGAGGACGACATAAACTCTTCGATGTTGTTCACGGTGATATCGTATATGGAACGGGGTTGATAAAACGTGATTTTTGCGGGGCGCGTCATGTTGTTCAGGTTAAGATTTGCATTTGCCGACGCGGCGTCGAGCGGGAATCCCGCCTGTCCGTCGCCCGCACTGCCGAACGAATACACGTTGCCTTCTTCCGAAATCACAAAATTGGTGATACCGCCGCAGAGTATATCTTTTGCCGTTACGCTCTCTTCTTCGCCCGTAAGCGAATAATACGATTCGATAACGGTGGGCACGGAAGAAAATTTGTGTTCTCCGTCGCCGCCCAATCCGAGTTGGTAAAAGTTGTTTTGCCCCCAGACATACGCCTTGCCGTTTGATAGCGCCATTACGTTTGTGGAACGGGCGGACAGTTTCTCCATTCCCGTAAGTGCGAGTTTTTCGGGCACAGCGGTAAAATATCCCGTATCGTCGTTTCCCGTACCAAGCTGACCGTAGTCGTTATCGCCCCAGGCATACACTTCCCCGCCTTCGGTAAGCGCGTATGCCGACAGTTCGGTACAGACAATCTGCTTTACTTTACTGCCGCCGAATTTCTCTTGCGGTATGGGCGTAGGCGTGCCCACAACCGCTTTTCTGCCCGTTTCGGTCCCCAATCCGAGTTGCCCCATGTTGTTGCCGCCCCAGGCGTATACCGTGCCGTCGTCGGTGAGCGCGTATGCACTTCTTGCCCCCGCCGCCACGGCAATCACTTTTCCTTGCACCGAAACGGGCGTAGGCAATGCGGAATACACGTCGTCGTCCGAAAACCCCGTGCCCGTGCCGAGCTGACCGTATTTGTTGTTGCCCCAGGTGTATACCGTGCCGTTCTTGCCGAGCGCCACCGCAAAACCCGTTTTGCCGGTAGCCGCCTGTGAAATATTATCCAGCACTTTCATGGGCACTATGCGTGCGTCGGTACTCGCCGAGCCGCGCCCGAGTTGCCCGTTGCCGTTACTGCCCGACGTATACAGCCCGCCTTCGTTATCGAGATATACCGAAAAATCGCTTTCGCCCGCATAGTACGCAACCTCGTATTTGTCGGGTACGATTTCGTCGGCGTATGCGTGCAAAGACGTTACCGAAACGGTTAACGCACACAGCAGAGTCAACATGCAAATGGCTATTCTCTTTTTTCTCATATTTCTACCACCGATTCCCATTCGTTTTCCGCCGTGCTTTTACGCACCGAACGCCGCAATACCTATCAAAGACTGTCTATATAGTCCTGCAACTGTTTGATTACTTCGTTTTTGATTGTGGTGAGCGCCGTCTGCAACGCGGTGTTGGAGTAGCGCGACGAAAGTTCGGCGTTCCACTTGGTGATGGGGTCGGAATTCTGCCCCAAAAGATACGATTTTTCCTTGGATTTATTGGCGCCTATATCGGCGTTGGATAACGCGGAAGTAAGTTCGGGCGTGCGGTTCAGATTGAACGAGAATCCCGAATACGGAATTTCCACGTATCTGTTTTTATCGTACATGTATTCCATATACTCGCGCACTTTGGGGTCGGACGACTCGCTCACGCGAATAAAGTTGGGGTTCCAGGTAAGCAGATACGCAGGGAACGCATAACTGTTCGTAAGCGACTTCACAATCGTATTTTCAATGGGATTGCCGCCCGCGTCTTTGGCTTCGTCCCAGTGTTTCCCCTTAATACCGTATTGGAACAAATCGTGATTTTCACGCGACGAGAAAATCCAGTTCATAAAGGTAAGGCACTTTTCGAGTTTTGCGCTCGTAACCGTTTTAGGAACGCACAAGAAGTTCCAGGCTTTGAAATCGGTACGCGCATAGCCCATTCTCTTTTCGCGCAACGCTTTTTCGTTCACGAAGATTTCCAGCTGTGCGCTTTCGCCGTTCTGGCTCTTTACCGCCGCTTCCACGGTGTCGAAGTTGTTAATCGTCTGCACGACGCACGCGCCCGTGCCCGCTTTGAAACGCGCATCCGAATCGGAAACGGACAGCACGTCGGGGTCGATGATTCCGTCTTCCGCCCACTTGCGCGCAAACAGATAATCTTCCTGCCATTTGTTGTCGTAGGTGTTAAAGCCGGACGGATAACTGCCCAAACCGTTCGTTGCGTCCACACGCTCGTCGGTTACGTTTGCCGCCATCACTTCGCCGTTTTTGATATACGCCGTGGCGGTGAGTTCGGGCGAAAGCACGATTTCCTGTTTGATTCCCGCTTCCACGTAGTCCGCCGCCGATTTAGACGGGATGTTACGCGAGTTGATTACGTCCCACGCGCCCCAGGTAGCGTCGTTGTTGGAAAGCATGGGCGTTACGCTCGGCTTGTTCGCCTTTATCCAGTACAAATAATATTGCAATTCGTCGAAATCGTCGATACCGTCCGCTAAATCCTGACGGGTGGGCGCTCTTCCGCCCGTTTTGTCGCCGTTCAGGCGCACGGACGCGGGCAACGTAAACGAAGTATCGGCGGCGCACGCTTCTCTCCAATCTTTGCGCACATAGGCAACCGAAATTTCGCCGAACGTTTCGGTGAGCGGAATGCCGTACAATCCGTTGTTGAAGAAGTTGTTTTTCAGGTAATCGTCATCGAACGCGCTCGAAAGCCCCGTAAACTTGCTGCCTTCTTTGAAGTAATCGTACAGATTGTAGTAGTATCCCTTTTGCGAGAAGGTGTTCAAATATATCCAGTTGGCGTCGAATACCATGTCGTAATCTCTTTGATTTGCCGACATGGAAAGATTGAGTTTTTCTTTGTAGTCGCTCTGCGTGTCGAACTTAAAACTCACCTTAAAACCCAGTTCGGGTCCGTATTCGGCGTTGAACTTATTCACCACTTCGTTAAAACCGTCAGGCGTGGTTCCCGTGTCGCTCCAAAGGTAAATGCGCACGGTATTGGGGTCCGAGTCCCCGCCTTCTTTTTTGTCGCCGCACGCCGTCATCGAAAACACGAACACAAGCGCCAACACGGCACAGACAAGATTGCGTAATTTTTTCATTTTTTCCTCCATAACATTTTTATTTCGTCGTTTGGCTTGCGTCAAACGAATCGAGCATTTTACCGTTTATCCCTTTACGCCGCCCACGCGCAGTCCCGCAACAAAATACTTTTGCAAGAAGGGATACAAGAGCACAATGGGTCCTATGGTAACGATAGCCGTTGCAAGCCGCAACGTTTGCGCCGGCACCGACGTGACGCCCGCAGGCAATCCGCTTGCGCCGAGATTGTTTGCCGCCGATATGCTGTTGACCATTCGCACGATGTGATATTGCAACAAATAATATCTTTCGTTATCCATATACAGCGAACTTGCCATCCATTCGTTCCAGTATGCGAGCGCCGAAAACAGTCCGATTGTGGCAAGCGCGGGCAACGAAAGCGGAATGACAATGCGAAAAGCGATTGTCGCTTCGCTCGCGCCTTCCAGTTTTGCCGATTCCACGAGCGCCTCGGGAATATCGTTAAAAAAGTTGCGCAATAAAAACATGTTCCACACGTTGAACGCCGACGGCAAAATATACACGAGCAGATTATTTTTTAAGTGCAGATACTTGGTAAGCAGAATATAATACGGAATCAATCCGCCCGAAAACAGCATGGTAAAGTAATACAAAAAGTTAATGGCGTTGCGGTATTTGAGTTTTTTGCCCGAAAGCGCATATGCGGCAAGCGCCGTAATCAGCACGCTGATAAACGTGCCCACCACCGTGACGCCGATTGTCAGTCCGTAAGAAAACAGAATTTCGTTGGACTTAAACAGCGTTTTGTACGCGTCGAGCGAAAACTTGCTTGGTATCAGCTTGTAACCTTCGCGCGTAAGCGTGGTTTCGTCGGCAAACGACGAAATAAGCACCTGAAAGAAAGGATACAGGCAGACCACGGCGAACAATGCGGCAAACACATAGAAGATAACGAGCATTGCGTAATCGCCCTTGCTCTTGCCTATTTTACTCTTTACGGGAGAATACAAAAGCGTTTCTCTTTCCATGCTTCCCTCCTAAAATACCGCCGATTCGGGCGAATATCTACGCGCCAACCAGTTGGCGAATATCACCAACAAAAATCCCATAAGCGACTGATACAACCCGATTGCCGCCGTTCTTCCGTAGTTTGTGAAAGTTCGCAGCGCACGATACACATATGTGTCGATAACGTCGGTTGTGGGGTACAAAAGCGCGTTATCGCCGATAAACGGATAAATCATGCCGAAGTCGCCTTTGAAGATGTTGCCGATACTCATAATGAACATTAAGATAATAATGTTTTTAATGAGCGGCAAAGTGATTTTGAAAATACACCGAAACCGACTCGCGCCGTCTATGCGCGCCGCTTCATAGATTTCTTTGTCTATGCCCAGAATTGCCGCCATATAGACGATTGCGCCCCACCCCGCACCTTTCCAAATTCGAATCAGCACGAAAGCGGCGGGCCACACGTCGGGCGAAGAATAAAACGGGATTCTCGACCCGCCCGCGCCCGTCACGGCTTGGTTTATAATACCGTCCGCCGAGAAAAACGCCACCGAAAACAGCGCAATGGTCGCCCAGGAAACAAAGTTCGGCAACGTCATCAGCGTTTGCGTAACACGAGTGAACCATTTGTTTTTGATTTCGCTCATTATAATCGCAATAATCAGCGACCCCACTGTGCCCGTAATAATGAACAGTGCGTTCAGATACAGCGTGTTCAGCGTAACCAACATCCAGTTGGAACTGGAAAAAAAGAACTTGAAGTTTTCCAACCCTATCCAGTGCGATTTGAAAAAACCGAGTATGGGGTCGTAATCCTCAAACGCAATCACAATGCCTATCATGGGCAGATACGCAAAAATAATCATGAAAATGAGCGACGGAAGTAACAGAAGATACACCCAGCGGTTTTTCACGACATCCCATTTTCTCATCCGCTCGCGTAACGTGCGATTGTTCTGATGTGCGGAAATCAGCGGCATCTATTTTCCCTCCTGTAACGATTTCAAAAGAAACGGAACGGACAGTTCCGCCAAACAAACGTATTTGTCGGCGGCGCCGTAATACAGTTTTAAGGTATCGCCGCTGTGTATACAGCCGCAGGCAAACACCACGTTAGATAAAAATCCGCTTGTTTCATACGCCTGCACCGGTTCCATTATCGGTTTTGCGGTACGCGCCAACACTTTGCTCGGGCATTCGGCATCTAACAAAACGGCGCCCAAACAATATCGGTCGTGCACGTCGGCACCGTGGTAAAGCACCAGCCACCCTTCGTCTATCGGCATGGGAGTGCTCGAAACGCCTATGCGCGCGCTGTCCCATTCCCCGTCGCGCACACCCATTAAGCGGCGATGATTGCCCCAGTACATAAGATTATCCGATTCGGCAATCCACATTTCGGGGCGGGAAAACTCGGAAGTGGACGGGCGGTGAAGCATATAATACTTTCCGCCGATTTTCTGCGGAAACAACACCACGTCTTTGTTGTCGGGGTGCAATATGTTCCCCATTTTTTCAAACGAAACAAAGTCTTTCGTTTTGGCGAGCATGGTGCAGATTCCGTAGTCGGATATGGCGGAATAGGTTATGTAGTAAACCCCTTCCAAATAGGTGATGCGCGGGTCTTCCACGCCGAACTTTTCATATTCGTTTTCGGGCATGAGCACACGGTCGGGGTGCAACGTAAAATGTTCGCCGTCCTCGCTTGTGGCAACCATCAGGCGACTCATACTGGTTAAAAATTTCTGCTTTCCGTTCCGAATGGTGCGCACGTCCGAAAAATCGTAACGCGAATCGGAGAGTTCGAAATCGAGCACGCGAATGGTTCCGCCTTCGGCTACGGGAACGCTCACTTTTCCCTGTTGCTTTTGGGTAATCTGTTCGGCAACTCGAACCAACAAAAGCGGTTTGCCTTCAAACAGAGTAACGCCCGGATTAAACGAACCAATCACGCGGAAATTCTTTCCGAGCGGCGGTACGTTTTCGGGCGTTATGATTGGATTGCCTGTGCAATATTTGACCATCATTCTCTCCTGCGGCAACAGTTATTTTTTGCGTCCGATTCTTCTTCCCTTTCGGACGGATTCCGACGCAGTATATTTTCTGCAATTTCGTGTAAAATCTTGCATACACAAAGATTCTCTTTTTTATTTACAAAAACAGTATACCATACCCCCCCCCGCATTTGTCAATAGTTTTAGCTAATATTTTTCATATTTTTTTTCATAAGCTAACAAAACCCGTCCGAAAAGTGCGTTTTCTTTTGCATAACCTACCCAAAAATGCAAGATTACGCTTAAATTTCTTGATTTTTTTGTATATACGTGGTAAAATAAATTCAGACCGATACGGAGTAATTAGGTAATGAAAAAAGTTTCGATGCAAACAATTGCGCGAAAAATGGGTGTTTCCACCGTTACGGTGCACAAAGCACTCAACAATCAACACGGCGTCAGCGAAAAAACGCGCAACGAAATCATTAAAGTAGCTTACGAAATGGGGTACAAACTGCCCGAAAAAAATCAATCTCTTTGCTTTATCTATGTAACGCACAAAAACTTCATTATGAGTCAGGACGAGCAATTCTACTCCGAAATCTACCATAAACTGAATATGGAATGTCTGAAAGTGGGCGCGTCGCTCGAACTGATTGTGCACGACACGCCGTCCACCACACTGGGAACGCTTAAAGCAATCGATTCCGACAAAGGAATTTCGGGCATTTTCGTATCGGGGCAACTTTCGCCCGATATGTACGCAAAACTCGAAGAACTGAATCTGCCTATCGTGTGTATCGATTTCTATTCGTCCGACTACCCCTTCGATTACATTTATGTGGATAATTATTACGCAAGCTACTCGGTTACCAAATATCTGATTAAAAAGGGACACAGAAAAATCGGATTCATCGGCGATATCGGTTTTTCCAATTCCATAGCCGACCGTTATTTCGGATATCTGCGCGCACTCAACAAATATAAAATCCCGCGCGACGAACGGCTGCATATTAATACGAACATCGAACACGTGCCCACAAAGCTCACCTTCCCCGAAATGCCCACGGCGTTCGTATGCCATTGCGACCGCGCCGCCGCCGCTTTATACGAAGAACTTTCGTTGGCGGGTTACAGCGTCCCGCGCGACGTTTCGGTGATCGGTTTTGATAACACCGATTTATGCGAGCACCTTACTCCCCGCCTTACGAGTTTCGGCATAGAAAAAATCACCTATGCGTCCACCGCGCTCGGCGCCATGCTGGCACGCATAGAAAAAAAAGACGAACTCAATTACATCAAGCTCAATCTGCAACTTTACGAACGCGAATCGGTACGTACTCTTCCGTAAATAAAAAAAGCTTTCGGATTCTCTTTTCCGAAGGCTTTTTTCGTTTTCCTTTTTATCCGTTATTTATATAAATTACAATCCGAGTTTTGCTTTGATTTGCGCATACAAGCGGATTCCGTTTGTGACATGTTGTTGCGCAGTCGGGTGCCCTGCCGTGCTGTTTGCATGCAATTCCACGTGATATATACGCATGTCGCCTGCCGCCGCTTTGTCGTTTACAATCCGATTTATCAGCGGCGCCAAACGTACGCCGAAATTCCCCATGGCACCCGTGCAACAGAAAATGTGCGCCTGCGGGTATTTTTGCCGCACGATAGCAATCAAATCGGTATATGCCGATTTGATTTTGCTTTCGCTTGTACTCACGCCTAAATCGTTGGTGCCCAAATCGATAACAACCGCATCGGGAACATATTGGGTAAAATCCCATGCAATATTGTCTTTTTCGCTGTATAATCCGTAATAGTCGGCAATTTTGGCAAATCGTGTTCCGCTCTCGCCGCCTGCTACGGTGAGTCCGCTGCGTGCGACCACGTTGCACTGTGCTCCGAGCATACGCGCAGCCACCGCTCCGTACGATGCCAACGAATTCTCGCTGTCGGTTCCCGTTTCGTCTGCCGTATCTTCACGCATGGCGTTGGCACCCGCCGTAATGCTGTCGCCGATCAATTCCAGCTTTATCGCAGGCTTGGACGGCGGAGCAACAAACCCCCCGTCCGAAGTTACAGACCACACATACGCTTGGGTATATTTTACTTCGGTAATTTTGATGATTCGTGCGGTATGCTCGCCCTTTTCCAATCCTTCTGCAAGTAGAACAACAGCAGGTTCTCCGCTTGTATCGGACAGTTCGATACAAGTTGCGTTTTCGTATTTGGTTTCACCGTCGAGAAATACGCAGAGATACCCGTTACCCGACAATTCGGGCGCTTTCCAAGCAGACGCCGTTGCCGAAATCCTTGCAGAAAGCGTTGTACCGTAAAAAGCGACTTCGAATCCCGCCGAAGAATTGGAAATGCTTACGTTTCCTTTTTGCGTATCGTGATAACATCTGCCGTACCAGTTGATTTTGTCTTCCCGTTTGCTTTCATTAAAAGAAATCGTATCGGCTATCAAAGGGCGCTCTTCTTCGGGCGGAACGGTTGTTTCGGGGTTTCCGCAACCGAACAGCAGGCATCCGAGAAAAAAACACAGCAAAACCGCTCCCGCTCTATTCCGTTTATTCATGCCGTTCTTCTCCTACGCCGCCAATATTTCGGTAAGCCGTGTTGCCAGCACTTCGCCGTATGCCGACGCTTCCGCCCGAGTGGGATGTGCCGACGCCGTAGGCGATAGTTCAACCCCGTATACATTGCCGAGTGCCGTATTTATTTCGGTAACCGCTTCGGCAAACAAGCTGTTATATTCCAAAACATTGCGATATTTATATACACCGTATACTACAATAACGGGCACGTCACCGTAGCGAGCACGCAAATACTCGACGAATTCTTTATATTCCTTTTTCAGCGTCGTGCGGAAATTCGCTTGCGCTCCGTATGCGATAACATCGTTTGTTCCCAGATTGATGATAACCGCGTCTGCCCGATAACGCTCGAAATCCCATTCGGCGCCACCTGCGGGAGACGTGTATTTTGCCAGACTCGGTATGGTGTCGCCGCCCGCTCCGTAATGCGACAATCGCTGACCCGACACACAAAACATATTTGCCTGTGCCTGCATTTGTTGCGCCGCATAAAACGCGTACGTTCCCAATCCGTCCTGCTGTTCGGATGTTCGTAATTCTTTTCCGCCCGATTCGTCTTCCGCTTTCATGGCGTTCATGCCCGCAGTGATACTATCCCCGTAAAACTCCAATTTTACGGCAGGCTTGACCGGAGGCGGCAGAAATTTTCCGTCGGCGGCAAGTTCGAATACTTCGAGAGAGCAAACTTGCGCCTCGGTGCTCTTTCGCACCGTAACGGTATGTTCTCCTTCCGCAAGTTTGGCGGCAACGGGCATGGTAACTTTTTGTCCGCGCGCAATGGAAATGCGCTTATACTCTCCGCCGTCCACCGACACCCCCAAATACGTCCGTGCATTATCGGGGTCCATATCCATGAATCCTTCCTGCACCGTCCTGCTGCGAAACGTCACTTTGAGTTGCGTTCCGTTGAACTTCACCTCGAATCCCGAAGCGGTATTGTTTACATACACGCTTTTTGTATTCACGCTGTATTCCGTTCTGCCGTACCAGTTGATTTTCTGCTCGTCTATACCGCTTGCAAAATCGATTGTTTCGGGCTCGTTGGTTTCTACGGGCGGCGGCGGAACGGGAGTGTTCCCGTTTTCCGTTCCGTTACCGCACCCGACGACAACAATACACAGAAGAAGAACCAGAAACGATATCGCGATTTTTCTTCCTATGCGCATACATTTACCTCCTATGCAAATCCCGTGCGAATTTTACGCTTATGCCTTTTTGATTTCCACCCGCGCATTGCCGAACGGGAGTCTTACAACGAGTTTTCCGTTTTCCGCAACATAATCATCGGACGTTTCGCCGTTTACTTCCACAACGTAGTCGAAAGCGGGAATATCGAATTCCACTTGCAACATTGCGTCGGGCGCAATTCCCGACGACGAATACAACGATACCCCGCTGACCGTGGCGAACCAATGCCCCACCGATATATCGCAGTAATTACCGCCGTAGGTAACATTTTCCATGCGGATGTATTCGAGAGAATCGGGCAAGTCGGGCGCTATTTTCAGCGTGTTCCCGTTTTGCGTTTCCCAGCCGAAAAAGGCGTCGGGAACAGCACGAACAAACAGTGATGCTTCCAAAAACTCGTAATCGAGCCCGATAACGCCGCCGCTGCCGCCACCTTGCAATTTCACGTCGGTACCGTAATAATGGCGGTAAAATTCCCACGAAGGTTTGGAATTCCCGTCGGACACATACCCGCTCGGGTCGTACGTCTTCCATGCGTCCAGAACCCGATGATACCACTTTACAAACGTTTCCAGACGCTCGCCCGCTTTATCGATATCCACGCGGGCTTGCGACACCATGTCGTAATACGCCAAATGCAACGCCGTACCGCCGTTATTTACGTTGGTGCCGAACGCGCCGATTCCCGCCCAAAACACATGCGGCGCAATGGTTGCCGTACAGAACCGCGGCGCAAATTCATACAGATAGATATCGTCACCCGTGCTTGCGTCGCCTTGTACGGTTCGCTCTCCGTTAATCCACGAAATAATGCTTTTTTCCTGCTCGGCAGTGGCGAGTCCCGCAACAATCGCCTGCTGATTGAACATAAGATATCCCACGTCCTGCACTTTGCCGTTATACATGGTTCCCGCATGAAAACGCCCCGTTTTTTCGTTCCAGAATTCTTTGCCGAAACGCTCCTTGCAAAGCGGAATCAGTTCGCGCAGTTCTTCCGCGGTCAGTTCGTAGCGCAATTTGCCGTTCATCTGTTCGTTGCGCGTATATACGTCGGGTACGATAATCTTATTTGCCGCGCACATCTCTTCGAGATACAACATTGCTTGCAAAGCACGGTAATACGAAATATTGGTATACATATTCACATCGGGGAATGCCGACATATCCCAGTAGCCGCTGCCTATTCCGTAATTCATTGTACTTTCGCGGTTATCGTGCCCTACAAAATATTCGGTGGAAATCAAACCCGATTTTCCGTTCATCTGATAATACAGAAAATTCATGGCGGTGCGCGCACGTTCCATAACACTGCGCAGAAGCGTAAGATCCTGCGAGAACGAAACCATTTCTTTCGCCGCAATCAAATAATTGCAGTTGTTGATAATATGTCTGCCGTCCCACTCGCACCCCGTCCAATCTATGCGCATGCTTCCCGTCAGTTTTTGTCCTTCTTTTGCTTTGAGAATCACACGGTATTGCAGAATCTCTTCCCGCGCTTTTCCCCAGGATTCAAGCAAGTACATCGGGAAAAAACAAACCGTCATATCGTTTGCTCCCGTTCGGTCGAGCGCATACCCCTGCAAACAGAATTCGGAAAATTTTACCGTTTTCGCTCCGTCGAACGTCGTATCATACTCGGGCTCACTTGCCGTGCGAAATTGAATATATAAATCGTCGATTTTGGAATATTCGGGAATATTCACCCCGAAAAACAACTGGATAAACGGCGAACCGAACGCATAGGTTGCAATTTCGCCCGATTCGAGCATAATAGCGTCGCTTGCCGTTACCGATGCGGTGAGCACGGAATCGGAAACCGAAATACGCGTACCGTTCAATCCCGTCCAACCGCCCGCATCGGTATCGAAATCACGGAAATACCCTTCTCCGTCCCTTCCCTGACGCGGAAAATCCCAGCCCAGTCCCCAACCGGTTCTGCCGCCCTGATCGGGATACACATAGCCCTGCACGTCGAAAGTTGCTTTACGCGTAAGCCAGTCGTTCACCCAACTCTGCGTTGCGTACCGACTGCCGAGCAGTTGCTCATTGGTATTCCACCACGAACCGCTCATCGCCTCCCATTCTTTCCAGTCACTGCCGCCCGCACCTACGGGATGGTCGTGAATCTGTGTTTCTTCGTTATAACGCATGTGCCGTTCGTTGTAGTCGTTGAGAACGGTACTCACTCTTTCGTCCGACGTATAAAATTTCAGCAGACGCGTATCCGATTCGTGCACGGGCGTATAATCGTAGTAATGATATTCTTTCACTTTTTGCGGCGGCGGCGTAGGCTTATCGTCCGTACAGGCGACAAACGAAAACGCACATGCAACGGCAAGCAGCGCACAAATGATTTCATAACATTTCTTTTTCATAACTTTTCCTTTCGTGTAAACACACGGTGAGAGTTTCGTTCAATCTTTCATTCCGCTCAACGCTACGCCTTCGATGAGAAAGCGCTGAAACACAAAAAACAGCACGGCGCAGGGTATCATCATAATCACGCCTGCCGACATAGCCGCATTTGCGTATTTACTGCTATTGAAACCGTATTCGTAATAGATACCGAGCGACAACGTAACCCACTTGCTTTCACGCGAAAGATAGGTATACGGCGTCATAAAATCGCCCCAGGCGCCCAAAAACGAATTGACGCCCACAAACAACATAATAGGAACACACATGGGTATCATCATGCGGAAAAAAATCAACAGCGAATTGGCGCCGTCCAGTTTTGCCGCATTGATGAGATCGTTGGGCACGCCGCGCATAAATTGTTTCATCAAAAAGATATTCGTCGCGCCGCCGCCGAACAGTGCGGGCACGAACATCGGATACAACGTATCCAACCACCCGAACCGCACATAAATAGTATAAAGCGGAATAAGTACTACTACGCCGGGAATCATCATTGTGGAAAGCACAACGGCGAATAACGTATCTCTGCCCTTAAATTCGATTTTTGTAAAACCGTAAGCACAGAGCGACGACACGAGCGGAATTCCCACAAACTGAATACAACAAATAAGCAACGTATTAAACAGATAGCGCACGTAATCGGAATCGAGCGAAAGCAACTGTTTATAAGCGCCGATATATATAGTGTGCGTGGGCGAAAAAATCAGATTTTGATTTACTTCGGAATCGGGCAGAATACTGATGGCAATCATGATAAACAACGGAAACAGTATGATAAGAGCAATACAAACAAGTACAATGTATTTTGCCGCCGTAAGTCCGATTGTTTTGCCCGAAAGCCTGCGCTTGTGTTTGGGTTGCAACAAGGCAATGTTTTCCATGCTTTACCCCTCCTCTCCGTAGTAAACCCATTTGCCGGTGCGGAGCGTTACCATAGTAAGTAATCCGATAATCAGAAACAGTACGAAACTCAACGCACAAGCATAACCGAAATTATTGTTGTTAAACGCATGATACACATTGTGCACAAAGAAATACAAACTGTTGTCCACACCCGCACCGCATAACGTTTCCACCTGCGCGTATGTTTGCAACACACCGATAATACTCATAATCACATTATACAGAATCATGGGCGTACACAGCGGAATGGTAATACGGAACATGCGTCGGAACGCGCCTGCCCCGTCTAAACGCGCGCTTTCATAAACCGATTGCGGAACGTTTTTCAACTGTGCCAGCCATAACACCATATTGCCGCCGATTCCGAACAACGACACAAGAATCAGCGATACCATACTCGTTTCCGCTTTGGCAAACCACCCGAACGCGGGCAGTCCTATTTTTCCGAGCAATTCGTTTACCACGCCGAAATTGGGGTCGGTAATGCGGCTCCACAACAATCCTGTGCATACCGCCGGCATAATCACGGGCAAATAATACAGCGTGCGAAACACGCGCATACCCTTCACTTTCTGATTGAGAAGAACCGCAAGAAAAAACGACAATACAAGCGTCAACGGAATCTGAATAACGGCATAAGTAAACGTTACTTTGAGCGATTGCAAAAAATCTTTACGCTCGGTTATAACCGTGAACATATCCGTATAATTTTTCAATCCCACAAAATTGCCGTAGCGATTGAAGTTAAACGAAAACGGTCCTCTTTCCATTTTATAAAAGCTGCAAACAAACGAGTAGACAATAGGTAATAAAGTGAATATCAAAATACCGATGAGAACGGGACTTATGTAAAGATATCCCACAATATTCTGTCGCAGTTTTCGCTTCGATTTTTGCGTTAAAGCCATGAAACCCGTCCTTTTACTGAATGTGCGCCCTATCTTTGAGATATTGTTTATAGTTGCTCATGCTTGCGCTGTACGTCTGACTCGACCCCGCTTTCACATTGCTCCAAAAGAACCCCGCCGCATTGATGATTTCCTGATGCGAAGCAGTAGGATGCATGCGGTAGTAGTTCAGAAATATGGGCGTGGCATCCGTTTTAACAAATGCGTCGGCATCAACCGTAACGTTACCTGCCGAGTAGTTGCGCCAACTGGGGTCGTTAATCATGCTTTTAATAGCGGGCACCAACGTACCTACGGGATTTGCCTGACGATACCCTTCTTCGGACATGCAATACTTCAAGAACTTCCACGCTTCCTGTTGCTTTTCGTTACTCGATTTATTATTGATGGCATAGCCGCTGCATCCCGCGCCTACAAATCCGTTTTCTTCACCGCGCTTGTAATTGGGAAACGCCACGCACCCGAGTTCCCACCCCGAAGCCGCCGCTTTATTGGCAAGTACGGGTAACGCGGGACGCACGCCGATATACATACCTACGTTTTTTTCGCCGCCCTTTGTGTAGGCGCTGAAATTGGAGCCCGTACCCTGGATGGTGTATTTGTTGTTAAACTCCTGCTGATAATCATAGCACGCTTTGGTTTGGGCACTGTCGAACGCTATCGAAGCATCGTCATTAAAATATTTGCTGCCGAAATTCGCCATCATGGTCTGTTGAAAAGGAGGCCATGCGATGTCGTTTTCAAGCGCATTGAGCACACCGGGCGAAGCGGAAAGCGCGTCGCAAGTTGCCACAAATTCGTCCCACGTCCAATTTGATTTCGGCTCGGCAATATTCAATTCTTTGAACATCGTCTTGTTGTAATACACCACGAGCGCATTGTAATCACGCGGAACAAACCATATCCCTTTATCTCCCTCGGTGGTGTGCGTGGTTTCGATAACCGTTTCGTAGAATCCGTCGAAAAATTCGGTTGCTCCTTCAAATCCCGCAAGGTCTACAAAATATTTCTGCGAAAACGGCGAATGCTGGTCTCCGCCCGACCAAACAATGTCACACATAGTATTGTTATAATACATTTTGTCCAGTTCGTTCATCGCACCGAACGTCTGTTTAAGATTGATTCCCACGTCGGGATTCTTTTTTTGATATCCGTTAATCCAACGAATCATCATGTTTTTTTCGTACGTGTCGGGCAACGTCTGTACCGTAAGTTGCACCTTTGCGTTGGGGTTATCTTCCAATTCTTCCTGCGGCGGCGTGTACGGCGGCGTGGAATCGAAATTGCAACCCGCAAACGATAATCCCGTTACCAAACACATCAATGCCGAAACAATCATCATGAATACTCTTTTCATAACTATCTCCTTATTACTATTTCAAGCGGTAAAAAATTTCCGCTCCGCAAAATTTTTACAGCGTAACCGTTTGAATCCGTCCGTTGCAAAGCGGAACGGTTATCACCACTTTATCCCCTTCCACCGTATAATCGGTGTTTTCGGTTAAAATCTTATTGTGTTGTCTTACCTGAAAATTACCTGCGGGCTTATCGAGCGTCACTTTTACTTTATAATTATTTTCGCCCGACACGCTGTTCAACTGTATGAAATTCTTTCCTATGGAAAGATCGTACATAATGTTGCCGAAGGTAAGATTTTCCATTTTCCAGAAAGTAAGATCGGACGGCATTGCAGGCGTTACCGACAGTACCCCCGCCGTTTCGCTGTCTAACCCGAAGAACCGATACGGAACGGCTGCATACAATAAAGTTGCTTCTATGAACTCGCTGTCTACGCCTACAACCCCCGCGCCGCCGTGGTCGTTCCCCTGCAACTTGATATTGTTGACTTCGTAGTAGGTATTATAGAAATCCATACCGCCACCGCCTGCCATTTCCGCCATTTCGGTAACTTCTTCGTACCACTTCTGAATGTTTTTCAGCTTACCGAACGCGCTGTCCGCACCGTTTGCAACCAACTCTGCCGCCAAATCGTAGTACGCACATTGCAACGATGTTCCACCGTTCTGAATCTGTTTATCCCAGGCATAGAGTCCGCTTCCGCCTTCGCCGCCGCCCGTCATGTTCCACCAGAATTGCCATGTGTTCGCTTTGGTCGTCCAACGCGGCGCAAACGCATATTTGTATAAATCCGCACCCGTGCTTGTATCTCCCGCAACGGAACGGGAGCCGTTTATCCAAGAAAGAATGCTTTCCGTCTGCTCGTCGGACGCAAGCCCCAACTCGATTGCTTCTTGGTTATACTTGGTAAAACCGTAATCCACAATTTCGTCTACCGTGCCCTTATCCACGTCGTTCGGGTGCGCATGTCCGAGAGCAAAACGCCCCGTAGCGTCGTTCCAGAAATATTCGCGGAAACGCGGAATAAACGCATCGATTTTTTCGGCAAGCGTTTTTTCCGTTTCCGAATACGTAACTTTGCCGCTCATGTCGTGCTTAAACACTTGCGCACTCTCTCCTTCTATACCCGCGGCAGCTGCTACCCGTTCGAGATACTCCATGGCTTTGAGCGCCTTAAAGTAATACATATTCACATAGGAATTGACGCACGGATTGGATATGCAGTCCCAGTAACCGTCGCCGATGCCGTGTCCGCGTCCCAGTCCTTTGGTTGCGTTGGTAGACCCGTCGTGCCCCACAAAGTTCGCCGTGGTAATCAGTTCGTCGCCTTCTATGCCGCAATACGTCATCAAAAACTGCATTGCTTTGCGGCATTTGCCGATGTTCTTTTCCAACCATTCGTTATCCTGCGTAAATTTGTAAGTTTCCGCAGCAGCCGCAATAAACACTCCGTTATTGTTTACTTGTCTGCCGTCGTAGGCAAGCGCCACCCGATCGAGTTTAACCTGCCCGTGAAAAGCACGCTTGAATTTTACCACGATTTTCATACCCGTGATGTTACGCGTTTCGCTCGTTCCCCACCCCGCATGCGCATACATGGGAAAAACGATACGCGACGATACGGGAAAATATTCGGCGGGCGTACTCGAAAATTCGCTGTACTTCACCATATGTTGCGTATCGTACTCGGACGCGCCGTCCGTCTGCCACCACAACTCGATATCTTCCACAGCCGTGGAATGCCCCAGCGAGTCTTCGTCTAACAGCGACAGATTGATTTCCACAAACGGCGCATGGAAAGCCACAGCCATATCGCCTACGGGCTTGGACGAATTCATACGCTTGGCATAACTGCCGCTCACCGTCTGAAACGTTGCCGAAGTGATATCTCCCCCGCTTTGCGATTCTATCAGCAGATAGTCCCGCGCCGTTCCCGCAACGGGTACACGACTGCCCAAACGATTGTTGTTGTCCGCACCTTCCCACGTATCGGTTACACTGCCTTCCGCCGTGTTGCCGAAATACGTGTGATTTTTGCCGCCGCTGTGCCGCGCGTTGGGGAATTCCCAACTCTGCCCCCAGTTTACGAGCGAAGTGCCGTTATCCATCCAGATATAGCCGAATTCGTCCTGATAAATGTTGGTAAGCGCCTGCGCAACCGACTCTTTGGGACTGTATCCGATAGCGCCCGTGTTCATCCACATCACGCTCATAGCTTCCCACTCTTTCCACGGCGTAGACGTTTCGCCCACACGCATTGTGCCTACCGCTTTATCGCTGTACCGCAAATGTCGTTCCATGTAGTCGTTCAAAAATGCGTCCAACCCGCTGTCCGAGCTGTAAAACTGCATTAAACCGTCGTTGTTCTGTTTGGTATATGTATACCCCTTATCCAGATCGGACGGCACGCCGCTCCCGCTTCCGTCGCACGCAGCAAACGAAAAACACATGATAAGCGTAAGTACCGCGCAAACGATTTTGCCTTGTTTTTTCATGCTCTGTTTTCTCCTTTCGCTTTTCTGCGCAATAAAATTACAGCGCTGCCGAACAACATAAGTGCCGCAGGCAGATACCCTGCCGCAACCGCACTGCCGCAGCCGCCTTTACCACCGCCCGCAAGTTCTTCGTCCGTCAATCCGTTCTGATTGGCGAGCGTGATATCCGCAGGGCGTTCGGGCACGGTTACACCCGCTTGCCGCCACATACCCGACTCGGGCTCGAACACAAACGTTTCGTCCTCTTTGAGCATGTTGCCCGAAGTGAACATGAATCCCGCTTTCAAACGCAAAACCATTTTCTCGTCTTTTTCGGGTGCAATGTTGTAGCGATTGTCGTCCGCATCGCCCTTGAAACTGATACGCAGACGGTTATTTTCGAAATGAACCTGCACTACAAGCGGCTGTTGCCCGTCGTCGGGCACGGTATCCTGAATCTGATACACCGAATAAACGGGAATCCCTTCCACCGTATCTTTGGGTTCCATGGAAAGTTGCGTTTTGTTTCCGGGATATTGCTCGCGTAATCCCCACGAACTGCATCCGTATTCGATTTTGTGCGCCGTGCTCTCGGGCTGGTCGTTGCCGCCGATAATACCGTATTTATAATATAAATCCAACTCACGCGCCGTGTAGTCTTTCAGCAGTTCTTTCATCCATCGCAATTCGCGCGGCTGCATATCGTGCATTTGCCTGTCACCGATTGTATCCGACATAAAAACGTCTACAATCGTATTGTTCGATTCCGTTTTCGGCACGGCGACACTCGACACTTTGACAGTTGCATAGTCATCGAGATTGTCGCTGCGGTAAACGCGCGTACCGCGCAAAACGCCCTTGCCGAAATAGTAATAAACCGCTTCGTTAAGCGCGTAGTCCCGTGAACCCGTGAACCCTTCCAAAATCGTCACACGGTTACTGTCTAACGTATCCGAAAACACCGTTTTGTCGCCCACCGTTGCACCTTTGGGCAAAATCAGATGCACTTCGGTGGGGTCGCTCGACGAAACCTTGCACGTCGCATCCGCCACGTCGGACAACAAAACGCCGTTAATACGCACTTTGCTCTTCTGCTCTGCCAGATCTTCTCCCGCAGCGCCTACCGACACGTCGAATTTGGCGGCGATACGCCACTGCATGCCGCCGCCCCATTCCCGATACAGCATACTCACAACCTGCATGGGCGATTTTGCAGCCGTTTCGGCGGCGTTGGCGGACGCGGAACGGAACACCGCAGGCGCCGCAACGATAACCGCCGCAAGCACCGCAATTGCGGCAAACAATCCCACTCTCTTTTTCTTACTCATACTGCCTTTACCTCCTATTTTTTGGATTTATCTGTCGCATATGTTATACGCAACAGCACTGCCTGTATCGGTTTTCGGAATATTATCGTTACTGCGTTTGTCTTCTTTTGTATGCGGAAATTCCTACCGGGATATATTTCGCGGACGTCCGCTATATTCTCAATCGGCAAAGTAACGGTACCGTCTCCCACAGCGCCTTTTTCGATACGCCAGACGGCAAGCAGTCCTTCCTCGCCGTCGCGTAGTCCCACAGCACAATAGCCGCGCTCGCCTACACGCAACGGCGACAACGGATAAAACGGATACGAACGGGAAATCTGCGACCGCAACCGCTTATATAAATCGGTCGCCTGTTTAATCAGTTGTAAGTTCTCTTTGTCCGCGCGGTCGATTTTACCCGAAAGATACATCGCCCCCATCATGCCGCTCACCATATTGAAAATCGTCTGTTCTCCGTCCGCCTGTCCGTAAACATAATCGAGCGAAAGATACTCGTCGCCGTTCATCTCCCAGAAAATGCGCGGATACGGATACGCCCACACGCCCACCTGTTCGGGCAACAAAGAAAGTAGCGTTCCCGTAAGTACGGACGGCATTTTCTCGTATTCTTCACAGTCGGAAACGCTTTGCAACCGAAAATTGCGGTTGGTTGCGCCGTCGCTGCGCATGGCGCCCGACGCACAGTTTTCCAGAATCAAATCGGGATACGTTGCCCGCACCTCGGCATAAAAAGCGTTCACGGCACGTTGGTGCGCTTCAAGCCCCGCAGTAGGTGTTCTTCCGTTCCAATCCACCCCGCTTCCGGGATGTCCGTTGTAATCGTTCTTTATGTATCGAATTCCCAACGCATATAATGCGTCGATACGCGACAGCAGATGTTCTCGCACCTTTTTATTGCGGAAATCGAAATACATGCGATTACTGCGAAAAATACGTTCGCCTTCGTTTTGCAGAAAGCAATCGTCGGGCAATTTACTTGCCTGTGCCATAACGGAACAGACTTCCAACTCCGTCCACAAGCCCGCCGTCATACCCTTTTTACGGATATAATCTATCATACCGCCCAAACCGAGTTTGCCGAACCGATGCTTTGCGGGCACCCAGTCGCCCAGCCCCGTCAACCCGTGTTCGCCGATTTCACGATACCAACCGTCGTCGAAACAATATCCTTCGGCACCCGATTCATGTGCAACGTCGATAAGCGCTTTACAGTTCTCTTCGTCTTGCCTTGTCCACAGACAATTCATGTAATCGTTGAACATAAGCGGTAACGGTTGCGGTGTAAACAGATTCACCCTACGCCAATCGGTCATAATGCGCGAGAGTTCATCGAAACTATCGGCACACGCCAACACGCTCATACAACTTTCATACGTTTCTCCGTGTTCGCAATACACGCGAAAACCGTGCCGTTCGCTCGTACCCGTACCCGCGCCGATACAAAAGCAACTGCCCTGCACCCGTTCGGTATCGCACAAACCCGGTTCGACGGAATACGGACCGTTCGGCAAATGTTGCATACACCACACATGTCCCGTTACCTTATCACGGATATACAGTTGCGGCATTTGCCGTTTTGTACTCCAACACGTCGTGCTCGATATTTCCGCCGCATAGCCTGTTTTATGCCCCGTAGGACGAATTACGCCCGCTTCATGCGGCGAAAGCCAATACAGCTGTGCTTCGGCGCCCCATTCGTTGCGCAATATTCCCAACTCGGCATCACGCGCATAGTCCGCACCCAAAAGTCGCACGTCGATTGCATTGAAAAAGTTATAGATTTGTTTTATGCACAGCCTACCGCTACCGATGTTCACAACACGGCAAAATTGCGTATATAATCCGTTGTATTCGGTTTGTATCACACATACGCGCACACAGCCGTCTTGCGACTCATACATAAACTCGTCACCGTTATCGGCACGGGATTCCCGTTGTACAAAGCGAAAATGTTCGGTACCGCCGTAAACGGGCGCACAAGAATCGGAATATACTGCGTATTCGATACGGAACGGCACAGACGTATAGACGTCGGGCAGTGGTTGCCCGCCCCCGACGTCTATATAGTCGATACTGCCGTTCTTGCCGCGCACGACAACGCCGCCGTGCGCGTTAAGAATGGATTTCATTTGATTATTCCTATTCACGTAGGTAGAATTATGCTTCGGGAACACCGACAACCACCGTTACCGTAGTGGAAATACCCACCGTATCGTCCGCGCCTTTGTAACAATACACGGTGATTTCAATATTGCCCGTAGCAGTAAATGTGTGCGAAACAACGGGATTGGTACTGCGTTCGGTAATCGTCACGCCGTTCAACTTAACTTCATATTCAAGCGTTACGTTTTCATCCGAGCAAATAAACAGATTAAGCGGCGTAAAATCCCATGAATACGCTTCATTTACATTTGCGGCATTATAGCAAGTAGTACCGTGAGAAGGATTCACCATAAATACGGTTTGTACCAAATCGCCGTCGGAACAATGCACCGTAGCGGTGGTAAACAATGTACCGTTAGATACAATATCGGACGCACCTTTAAGCAGATTCCATTGTTCTTGTGTTCCGGCAAAATATACATCGGTGATATTATCCTGTCCCGCAAAGAAATTATTGCGGATAAAATCATATGTGCTGCCTTCCACAAAACGAACGGTTGTAAGCGCAGACCCCTGTAATCCGTATTTGGAATTTTCTCCGTCCATTTTTACCGTTTTAGGCATTGTAACTTCGGTTAGATTATTTGCCCAGAAGAAAGATTGCGCCCCGATATTCAACTCCGTGCCCACAGCCGAGAAGTCGATTTTTTTCAAGGGAACCGAAAGGAAACAACCTGCCCCAATCGTTTGCAACCGCGTTGCATTCGACAAATCGATTTCTTCGATTCCGCTGTCTCGGAAAGCGTACTCCCATATCTGCAAAGTATATTTGTCAAACGTGGCTTTTTTGAGCGATTTCATGTTATAGAAAGCATACGGTTTAATGACACTGCATCCGCCCATGTCGATAAACGCCGTAATGTCTTTGCCGCTCGTGTTGGCAATCGTTTTCTCTCCGCCGTCACCGTTCCAACCTTCCCCCACAATCGCGGGAATCCAATCCACACCGTCGATAACCAGTCTGCGAGGAACAATCAACGCGCCGCCTCCAAAGCCTTCGCCTACACCCGTTACGGTGAGTTGTTTTTGGGCTTGGTCGTGTAAAATATAGGTGATGCCTGCCGAACCGGGATAGAACGTCGTCGTAAAGTCTTTACCTTCAAGCGAAATTTTTACGTTGCCTCTGCCGCTTCCGAGAGCCACTACTTTAATCGTAAGTCTTGCGGTAATCAGTCCCGTCGATTTATCGGTGGAAACGGTGGTGATGTCGCCCAATTCAAGGCAGGTTTTATTATCAAGCACAAGATATTCCGCCGTGGGCGTAGTCCCTGCCTGCGAAGGTTTATACGTAAAGGTATAATCGAACGTTGCAGTGCCCGCAGTAATTTCGGCATCCGTTACGGGAATATTCATATTGGCGCCGATTTTGTTAAGTTGGGTTTCGGCACCCACAACCGTAAGCGTATACGTATCGGTTTTTGTTCCGCACGTTGCCGTAATAGTAACAACGCCCGCCGTTACGCCCGTTACCGTTGCCGAAACGCTTTCAGTCGTATTATCCGTGCCCATGGTAATCGTGACTGCATCGGCTGGATTCGCCGTAAAGACCACGTTTTCCAAAGCCTGACCGGTAACGGTGATTGTAATCGCAGAGTCCACAGCCACCGAACCGCTTTCCGCCGTGAATGCCATACGCACGGGCAAAATCGTGCCGTCCGAACATTGTACTTCGGTGTCGTTGATGTTGCCTTGCGCGCTCAAATCGGTTGCCGCCAAAAGCGCCTGCCATTCGGCTTTGGTGCCCGCGAACTCGATTTTTTCGATACCCGTGTGATTCATAAAGAATCCTTCGGGAAGCCGTGTCAATTTTCCGATATTCACCGTGGTCAGCTTGCTATTTTTTGCGTCGCCCATCTGGAAAGCAAGTTTTCCAGCCGTCAACGTGGACGGAACGGTAAGCGTCTGTAACTCCGTAGCATTGTAGAAAGCGGTTTCGCCGAGCGTTGCCAGTCCTTCGGGCAACACAAGCGTCGTTCCCTTATAGCCGTTGAACGCCCGAACTCCGATTTCCGTAAGCGCGCCGTTCTCGGCAAATTCGATTGCCGAAACCGTAGCGTGCCAGAAGGCGGCGTTCCAGATTTTTGCCACTCTCTTGCCGACATGCACGGTGTCGATTTGCGCTCCTTCGAATACGCTCTCATAAATCCAGATTGTGTTATCGCCCGTATACAAATCGGTGATAGGTTTGGGAACGGAAATCGTTTGTCCCACGCCCAACTGGGTCACAACATAGCGTTTGCCGTTTTCCACCACATAGGAAGGAATATGCAATTCGCCGCCGGGGAACGCACCCGTGATGGCGGTAAGACTTGCCGCACCCGCCGCATTGCAATCAAACACAAGACCGGACGAGCACACTTCCACGGTGAACGTTTCGCTTACTTCGCCCACCGCAACGGCGACAACCGCCGTGCCGTAGGTTTTGGCGGTAACGGTGAAGGTTGCCGACAGAATGCCGTCGTTGTCCGCGCCGTCGGCAATCGCGCCCACTTCCACAACGTCTGCCCCTTCGGTTACCGTAATCGTCGGTTCGGTACCGTCTGTTTTTACCGTATAGGTCAGGTTAAAGGTCTGCGCGCCGTCGTCTTTACCGACAACGTAATAATCTTCTTCGTTGGTAATGTTTTCGAGAATGCTCACAAAATCGACGTTGGGGTCAACTACGGTAATACTCGCCGTGTCGGTAACGTCGCCGCACGAAACGGTAATCGTGGCAGTGCCCACGGCAACACCCGTTACGGTAGCCGTTGCCTCGGTAGCCGTTGCACTCGTTTTCACAACGGTGGCGGCGGCTTCGTTACCCGATACAAACGTAATGGTATCGTCAAGGTTTTTACCGCTGACGGTAAGCGTAAGCGTAGAACCTATATTCAACGTATTCTGCGAAAGCGTTTCGATTTCCAACACAACAGGCAGAACACCGTCCGAGCATACAATATTCTCGCATTTGAAAACGGCTTCCGCCACATATCCCGAATCGATGGTTTCACGGGTTGTTTTCTCCATGGCGCGGAACTGTTCTCTCGTACCCGCAAAATTTACTTTTTCCAACGTGGGTACGCCGTTAAACATAGACGTGCTGATGAATTCCAACACTGGCAACGTTACTTCTTTTAACGCATTGCAATCCCAGAACGTGCCGATTCCGCCTTCCGTATCGCTTACGGGTTTATAGGTAGAAGGAACCGTCGCTTTTTCCAGACTCGTACACCAAATAAAAGCTTGCCCGCCGATTTCTTCCAATCCTTCGGGCAATTCAATCTCTACAATTGCGCAACGTTGGAAAGCTACGCCGCCGATTTTGCGCAAACTCGAATTTTCGGAAAACACAATATCGCGCAGTTGCGAATACGGTTCCTCTTCCACACGGAAAGCGCCGACTCCGATTTCTTTTACTTTGCTACCCACTGTCAGCAGAGTAAACGTACCGATTCCGTCGAACGCATATTCCGCAATCAGTTCCACGCCTTCGCCCGTATGTACTTCGGTGATTGCCGCCGCTTCCGCCGCAAGCGTAATGGGCGCCTTTCCGTTGCCTATCTTTTTAACGGGCACATAGCGTCCCATACCCTCTTCGTAAATCGTACGGGGCACATACAATTTGCCGTCGGTGAACGCCGCCGATAATCCGACCATCGTCACACCCGTGGGACTGATACTTTCTTCGTCAAGCAAAATTCCCGGCGAACAGATTTCTACGGGAATGCGCGCCGTTTGGGTACCCATTGTAAGCGTAACGGTTGATTCGCCGTATGCGGCGTCCGCTTTTGGCGTAATTTTTACGGTCGCTTCGCCTTCCGTTGCACCCAAAATAACCTCGCCGACGGTGAATCTATCACTGTCGTCCAGGCTGACGGTGGGTTTTGCTCCCTCGGTTTTTGCCGTAAATGTAAATTTTGCGTTATAGCCTTCTGTTGCACCTTTTGCAAAAGAAAGCGCCGAATCCGCCCAGGCTACGCCGTCTTCCTGTTCGGGACGAACAACCGTTACCTTACACGTTGCCACCGCGCCGCCAACCTTGGCAGTTACCGTAGCTTCACCTTGGGCGATTCCTTTAATCTGTATACCCGACGGTTGCACCGATACCGTTGCAACAGACTTATTGTCCACCTCGATTGCGGGAGTGTCGGTCGTTCCTTCTACCGTAAGTCCGACCAACTGTGTCTTACCGACGTCTATGGTAATTTCGCTTTGGGCAAAAGCGATTTTTACCTTATCAGACGCCCCCCCCCCGCACCCTGTGAGCGCGAGCGAGGTTGACACCGCCACGACAAGCAGCATTGCAATAAGCCATCTTGTCTTTCTTGCCATCATTTTCATGTCAACCCTCCTAAAAGTTGTACTGTTTGCACGTATACATATTTACGTGCATTGATACGCTCATATTAACATGGAATCCTTTATTTGTCAATACCCTTTTGAAAAATAATTGCTAATTTTATACAATACAGCAAAAATCGTCACCCGTCGCGCAAAAAATGGCACTATACGCAGGTAAAAAAGCCATTCATATTGTCCATGTAGCAAATTTCGTCATTTCCCCATGCCAATTTTTCCACCCCGCCCGCTTTACACCGCAAGTCGAAAAAACCGACGAAATCCTGCTCATCGGAAAAAATTCTTCTCCCCTTCTTTGCTTTTTGCGCGGCACCCAAAACGAACACGGATTTTCCGCAAGCAAACCACCATGCGAAATTTCCCCTCGCACGGCAAACAAAAAAGGACGCAAAATGCGCCCTTTTTTGCCGTTTGGTGCGGATGAGGAGATTTGAACTCCTACACCTACGGTATCGGGCCCTAAAACCGACGCGTCTGCCTGTTCCGCCACATCCGCATAAAAAAACGATCGAGTCTGCCTTGCGACAACCCGACCGCTTTCGATTGGTGATCCATCCGGGATTCGAACCCGGGACACCTTGATTAAAAGTCAAGTGCTCTACCGGCTGAGCTAATGAATCATATTGGCTGGGGTAGTAGGATTCGAACCTACGAAGTGACGGAGTCAGAGTCCGTTGCCTTACCGCTTGGCGACACCCCATCGCAATTCGGTTAGTGCCGCGGTTGCGGCAAAAGGATTTTGGCAGGGGTGGCAGGATTTGAACCTGCGAGTGCGAAAGTCAAAGTCTCGTGCCTTACCGCTTGGCGACACCCCTGTATAAATGGGGTGAGTAAAGAGATTCGAACTCTTGGCCTCCAGAGCCACAATCTGGCGCTCTAACCAACTGAGCTATACCCACCACATGTT
>JAAWAB010000007.1 GCA_022791915.1 Clostridia bacterium | reverse complement strand
CTTAAAATCGCCGAAGTCCAGAAGCATACCGCGTTTTTCGCCGCTTCCCTGTAATTTTCCGCCGTTTATCTTTACTTCCACAACCCAGTGGTGACCGTGGATATTTGCACACTTGCCGTTGTATCCGTAAAGAAAGTGCGCGCTGTCAAAACATGCCGAAGTTTTTAAGTAATACATATCTCTCCCTTTGCGCAAAAAAAATACAGCCGCAACAAAACGACCGCACCCAAAAAGACTCTTCCCATTCAGATGCCCTGGTTTTGTTTAACGACAGGATGGCGCAAACGAACTGTCCCGTTAATTGGCTATATAATACCACGCCGCAACGCGTATGTCAACTCAATCGAAGGGCTTGCGTGCTACCTATTTTCAAAATGGCGGCGGTTGAGCGTGTGTTTTTTATTTACAGCCCGTAAAAATCGTACCATGATTCCGTTGTCGGGATACTATATAAAGGAAGTAAAATTTATATACAGCCGCCGACCGCATATACAGCTTTTTGTACTACATATTCAGTTCTCGTCAGAACCGGTATGTAGTATTTCTATTTTTCGGAGCATGTATATCATGAACATATCCAATCAAGCAAACGCAACCTACAACGCCGTGCCGCCCAACCAACCCGGCGTTCCCGGAAGCCTTACAAGCAATACCGTAAACACCGAAGTATTGTCCGACGTTATTAAGAGAGTTATGACCCGACAAAACTTTTGCCAAAGAAGGAGAAACCGTTCATACTACGGTAACGATTACCAACAATTCATCGGCGGTTTTAACTCCGGCTTATGTTATAAACCAGGCGCCCGACGGAGCAAGTTTCGTTGACGGAAGCACCAAAATGAACGGAGTCGCAGTCCCGGCAGACCCTGTATTGGGAGTCACTCTTCCCGTATTAAACCCCGGCGAATCGGTCACAGTAGAGTATGACATGAAAATAAACAGCCCTTCGACGGTAACGCCGACTTTCGATACGACGTGGGAGACCCTGAAAGTGGCATCATTGCAACCTACACCGAACCCACCAACGCCGTTACGGTAAACGTTGTTAACGCTAAACTCGAAGTGGTAAAAAGCGTAGACAAGGCGTTTGCCGTAAAAAGCGAAACGCTGACGTACACCGTAACGTTCACCAACAAGGGCAATATCAATATAAACGATATTTATTTTACGGATAATATCCCGCAAGGTACCACATTCGTGAACGGTTCGGTATTTATTAACGGTCAAAACGTTTCCGCATATCGTCCCGACGTCGGGTACAACGTAGCAAATTTGCCGCCTAACGACAGCGCGACGACGAGTTTCAAGGTTACGATAGATTAGTCGCGGGGTGAGTTATGGTAATACGCAATCAATCGAGCATAACGTACAATACGCGCATGCCCGACGGAGAAACGGTTTTGAGCAGCATGGAAAGCAACGTTGTGCATACGGAAATTTTATCTTTTTCCGTTCCGAAAACAATCCGTTCCGACAAAGTATTCGTTCGGGAAGGAGATACCGTTCACAACACGGTAACGATTACAAACAATTCTTCCGCAAAGCTGTTTAACAATCTATTTTCGGATTCGGGACTCAACGGCGCAAGTTATATCGAAGGCAGCGTTAAAGTGAACGGAGTTACGCAACCCACGTATGACCTTATAAACGGATTCCCCCTTCCCGACTTAAATCCCGGCGAAACGGTTACAATCGAATACGATATAAAAGTTAACAAGCTGCTAACGGTAACGCCCGTGACCGACTGTACTACTCTCCATTATACCGTATCCGACCCCGCAAGAGGAAACGTATCGTACTCCGAAAAAACCGACACCATTTCGTTAAACGTTATAGCCGACAAAATCGGCATAGTAAAAAGCGTAGATAAAACCTTTGCTATTCAAGGGGACATTCTGCACTATACAATTACTATTACAAACGCGGGCAATTTAACCAAAACCGACATGGTATTCAAAGACCCCATTCCCGAAGGTACCGCTTTTGTCGCAAACAGCGTAAAAGTAAACGGCACAAACTATTCCGTCTATCATCCGGAAATCGGTTTTGCGCTCAACAGTTTAGCGCCCGACGAAGTGCTTACCGTAGAATTCGACGTAAAGGTGAATTAAATGAAAACAATAGCCAATGTATCCAGCATAACCGACTACTCGGGAGATACCCCGAGTATCACATACAGCAATACGGTTGAAACCGTATTGCAGCCTTTGCCCGATTGCAACAGAAGTTGCATTTGCCGCTGTTGTTGCAAATGTTTTAACCGCTGTACTTGCAATTACAGGCGCGCAATCTTCTATCCCTGTTGTAAATGTTGCAACCGTTGCCACAGATAAACCGTTTTGATAAAAAGCCGCGAAAACAATATGCATTCGCGGCTTTTTCTATAAAATTATCGTTTATTCTTCTATATCGAGATTATCGAAATCAAATACGGGGCTGTTGAAAAATTCCGAAACGGATACACCGAGTTCCCGTATGATAAGAGCCATACTTTTGAAATTCGATGCCTTTGTTTTTGCATGCATCATATAGTTCACCGTACTCGGATATAACCCTGTCCGTTGACAGAGTTTGTATTGCGTCAGTTTCTTTTCTTTCAAGAGTTCCTTAACTCTTATAGCAAATGCTTCATTTAACGTCATTTTTTTAATCCTTTCGTTTTATACTTATTATTAGTTTATCATAAATCTTAAAACAAACAATAAGTATAAATCGAAAAAACAACAACCTTTTAACCTTCAATTTCAAGATTATCAAAATTATATACGGGACTGGCAAAAAATTCCGACACAGATACTCCAAGTGCACGTATAATAAGCGCCATACTTTTGAAATTAGACGCATTCGTCTTTGCATGTATTATATAATGAATTGTACTTGGATATAGTCCCGTTTCTTGGCAAAGCTGATATTGCGTCATCTTCTTTTCTTTCAAAAATTCTTTTACTCTTCTTGCAAATGCCTCATTTAGTGTCATATGCCACTCCTTTCTTTTTTTACTAATTATAGTTTATCATAATTATAAAAATAAATAATTAGTATAAATAGAAAAAACGCTTTATTTTTTGAAAAAATCATGATATAATCTATACATAGTATGGATTGAACCATAAAAGTGGGAGATTATTGACATGCAATCTCAAAAAAAATTGATTTTTGAAAACTTCAAAAATAATATAATTACTGCCATAAAAGACTTAAATGCAACAAATGCTTGTTTTACAGGGCATAGAAGTCAAAATTTACCTTGGGGATTTAATGAAAATGATAATCGATGTTTGAAAGTCAAAAAGATTTTACGTACCGAAATTATTGATGCAATAAAACACGGATATACAACATTTTTTAGTGGCATGGCACTCGGTTTTGATTTAATCTGTGCCGAAACTGTAATTGATTTGAAAAAAGATTTTCCTAATATTAAATTAATAGGTGTATTACCTTGTCGAAATCAAGATTATAAATGGACGGAACAGAATAAAACTCGATATAGAAAACTTTTAGAAAAATTGGATGGAATTCGTTGTATCTACGATGAATATATAGGCAAACAATGTATGATTGAACGAAATAAGTTTATGGTAAATAATTCGTCATTAATGATTGCGTTATTTGACGGAAAAGCCAGCGGTACAAAATCAACAATAGAATACGCAAAAAGCCAAGAGTTAAAAATAGTAATAATCGAACCGTAACTAATTAGGTTATCAAGTGCGCCAATCAATTTTCGTGAGCAACTTATGATATATTGCCAAACCTAATTAAACCACAACCACAGATAGTCATTTAAGTTTCAGCCATGTCTGTATATATCGGCGCAACTATGATAAATAACGCGAATGGCGAATGCCGTTCGCGTTATTTCTTTTCTTCCCTTTCAAACAAAGAAACCTGTTTTGCGGCGGATTGTAAGAAGGACTTTTGCTTGCCCTGAATTACTTCGTCGTTTGGCATAAGCGTGCCGAGCAGCAAGGGCGAATCGGGATTGTGATATTTGAAATTTTCTTTTGCTTTTCGGGGACTTTGATTCGCGTAGCAATATTTGCAACCGTTCGGGCAGGTATCGTATGCGCCTATATCGCGGCTTTCTATGCAATGGCACCCTTCGCGCAATCCTTTATGTTTCACGTTCTTAAATTCGCACCCGTTGGCGTTGCCCAAAATTTCGAGCGTGGCGCAACCCGAGCTGTGAATTCCGTAGTTTGTGAAATCGCCGTTTGTGCCGCAGGTTTGCAAATATATACCGTTTTTTGCCGCTATCTTGCCCAAACACGCAGCAATATCGTTTTTATCCCGCTCGGTAAGCGGCACTAATTCGGGCATGTTCGTTTGCAATTTTTTATACATCTCCACAAACGAAAAGATGCAGCGGTCGATATGCGGCGCAAGTTTTTCCGCCATATAGGCAAACGTTTTTGCATGCACGTCGAGCGTATATCGTTCGGTAAGAAAAACGGGGTCGTACCGCCAGGCAACTTTTTGTTTGCCCACTTGTTCGGACAGCGCTATCAGTGTTTTTATACTCTCGTCTACGGACGGCACGCCCGGTTCGATATCTTTGCCGTAAGCGGTAATCGTATAGTGAAAATACGTGCGGTATGTATCGGTAATTTCGTGCAGACGGGGTAAAATGGGCGCGTAGTTTTTGGAGCAGAACAACACAAGGTCTATTTTTTCGGGCGAAAGTTCGTATTTGGTAACCTTATGCGGAAAGAGCGGGTTGCGCGTATACACGAATCCTTTTTCAAAACGTTTCAGAAGCCATTCCGAAAAGTATTGTACGGTATCCGTCCGCGCGCCCGTGTTGAGTATCATTCTTTATTCTCCAAAAGATTTTTCTTTTTCGTAACGCGAAAAGTAAGTTCCACCATGATAATCATAAACGCCACGAACACAAGCAGATAAACGGGCATAATGCCGAATCCGATACGTTTGCCCAAAAGCCCGAAAAGCGGCGGTATGAACGTGGTGCCCACATAAGCGCTTGCCATCTGAATTCCGATGATGGCGCCCGAATTTTCCGCCCCGAAGTTATAGGGCGTGGAATGAATAATGCACGGATAAATGGGCGCGCACCCCAACCCGATTACGATAAACCCCGCAAACGCCACCGCATACGACGGCACGGGCAAAAAGAGCAATCCGATTCCGCACGCCAGTATGCACGTGCCGACAACAATCATTTTTCTATCGCCCAGCTTATCGGTGAGAAAACCGCCGATAAACCGCCCTACGGTAATGCCGATATAAAACAACGCCGCAAACGCAGCCGCGCGTTCTGCCGATATGCCCTTCACCTCGGCAAAATAGGTACTCGCCCACTGCATTGCGGTTGCTTCGGCGGCGCAATAGGCAAAAAATCCGATTAACAGAAAGGGCACGCCTTTTATTTTCAGCGCGCCGAGCAACCCGACGCTTTTTTGTTCCTGCGTTGTTTCTTTTTTGTTCACCTTCCACACGGGCAACGTGGCAAGCAACAGAACACCGATTGCCAACTGAATAAAGCCCACAATGCGGTAACCGTTATTCCAGGTGGACGCGGTAAGCGCGTATCCCATAATGAACGGACTGACAATCGTTCCCACGCCCCAAAAACAGTGCAGCCAACTCATGTGCTTTGCTTTATAATGCAACGCAATGTAATTATTGAGCGCGGCGTCTATTGCCCCTGCGCCCAGTCCGTACGGAACGGCAAACACAAGAATCATCCAAAACGCCGTGGAAAAAGAAAATCCGAACAGCGCAATCACCGTTAAAAACACGCTGGCAACGGTGACCGCGCGCGTGCCGAGCTTTCTTGTAAGTACGTCCGATAACAGACTGGAAATAATGGTACCGCCCGAAATCACCATAGACACAATGCCCATATACGAAACGGACACATGCAATTCGGTGTGCATAACGGGCCAGCCCGAACCGAGAAGAGAATCGGGAAGTCCCAAACTGATAAAAGCGATATAAATCAGCGCAAGTAAAAGCGTATACATTTTTTGTTCCTTCCCGTCGGCATGCCGCCGTTCCCCGCCGACGAAATCACAGCGGGAACAACAGAATAATAGCGCAAACAAAACAAGTTGTCAACGAAATTCTCCAACAAAGTTGCTGTTTTCCCACTCCGTTTGTTTTGTTTTTGCGGGCGAATCGGGACGAAATCAAATTTCTTTGGGCGCCGGGGCTTTTTCTGTGTTTGCACGTTTGACGAACGGCGAAAAAAGTTGTACACTATACGAAAAGACCTTGAAAACAAACGGGTGCAGGAGAGATTCATATGACGGAAGAGATGAAAGAAGAACAGGCGCGCCGACAACTTGCCTACGAGGACGCAATCAAAGGAAAGACGGACGAAGAAATTCTTGCCGTAAACTATTTCTTTAACAAGCAGACCAAAAAGGGGTGCGTGCGAAAACACGACATTCCCGCCGTAACCGACGAACAGTTCGACGAGTTGGTGAGCAAGCGCGCAAACGAAATCACCAGCCAGGGCGTTTTGGCGGCTATGGGGCTTACCACCCCACCCGTATGGATTATAGACCCGCTCAAAGTGTGCACTCCCGAATTCGAAGACGCCGAATACGTGCGCATGGGCGCGGACGACAAAGCGCGAACGTCGCGCATTACCACCACGTTTTTGTTGTACGCACAGGATATTATGTATATTTACACGCGCACCGTTTCGCTTACCGACCGTTTCTGCGACGAAACGTCGGCGAGTATTCTGTATAAAGATATCACGTCGGTATCGCTCAACACCGTTACCACCGAAGTGCGGCACGATGTTCTGGAAGCAGGCGGGTGCATGCGCAAAGCCAAAGAAATCCCCGTTTGGATTCCCGGCACAACCAACACCGTTTCGTTTACCGTGCCCGGCAAAACGTACACGGTGAACGTGGGCGGCGCAAAAGCGGTCATGACAGCCGCCGTAGCCAATCTGCGCGCCAAAATCGCCGAAAGCAAAAAGAAATAAAAACCATTGCAAATAACAAAAAGGAATAAACCGACATGAACGAACCGAAAACGCTAACCGACAAACTTGCCACACCCGCATACATACGCGACTACCGTCCGCTCCCCTTTTGGAGTTGGAACGATACTCTCGATTCTACCCGCTTACTCCGACAAATCGAGTGGATGCACTCCGTGGGCGTGGGCGGCTTTTTTATGCACGCGCGCGGCGGACTGCTTTCCGAATATCTCGGAGAAAACTGGATGAAGTGTTGCGACGCTTGTTGCGACAAAGCCGCCGAACTCGATATGGACGCCTACATGTACGACGAAAACGGCTGGCCGAGCGGATTCGTGGGCGGCAAACTGCTTGAAAACGAGCAAAACCGCGATCGATATCTCACGCAATCCGTGGGAGAATACGACGAAAACGCGTTCGTAAGCTACGAAATAACAAAAGAAAACTTACTGCGCGCCGATAAAGCGGAAAAAGGCAAGCGCTACTTGAACGTTTACTGCCACACTGCCGTTTCTACGGTAGACGTGCTCAATCCCGACGTAGTGGAACAATTTCTGAATTTGACGCACCGCAAATACAAAGAGCGTTACGGCAAAAATTTTGACCGAAAACTCAAAGGCTTTTTCACCGACGAGCCGCAATATTTCCGCTGGAATACCGCCTATACGCCCATGATAGCCGAATATTTCCGCACCGTTTACGGCGAAGACGTTCTCGACGGGTTGGGGCTTTTATTTGCCGAAAAACAGGGTTACGAAGCATTTCGCTACAAATACTGGTGGGGCATGCGCACGCTGTTTTTACGCAACTTTGCGCAAAAGCTGTACAACTTCTGCGACGAAAACAACATGCGGCTCACCGGTCACTACGTGGAAGAAAGTTCGCTCGGCGGGCAGATGATGTGCTGTGCGGGCGCTATGCCCTTTTACGAATTCGAGCACATGCCGGGAATCGACTGGCTGGGGCGGGGTATCGTCGGCGAAATGCCTGCCAAACAGGTGGGCAGTGCGGCGGCGCAAACGGGCAAAAACAGAATACTCACCGAATCGTTCGGCTGTTGCGGGTGGGACGTAACGCCCCGCGAACTCAAAAAAATTCTCGACGCGCAATATTTGGGCGGAGTCAACGTGCTTTGCCATCATCTGATGCCTTCGTCCGAATACGGGCAACGCAAACGCGATTATCCCCAACACTACACGCCGCTCAATCCCTGGATTAAGCGTCATTTCAAAGCGTTCAACGACCACTACACGCGTTTGGGAGCGCTTATCGGCAACAGTACCGAAGTTGTGAACGTGTGCGTGTTACACCCCATTACAAGCGCGTATATCGACTTTAAGCACAACAACGAAGCGTTCGGCTTGCAAGAACTCGATACGCAATTCCATAACGAAACCGAAATGCTTGCGGGCATGCATATTCCCCACCACTATGTAGACGAAGAACTGCTTGTTCGCATGGGCAGTGCGGACAACGGAAAACTTGTCTGCGGCAAATGCGCTTACGATTACGTGCTGATACCGTCGGTGAAAACCATGGCAGAGAGCACGCTTGCGCTGTTGCGAAAATTTGTTGCAACGGGCGGCAAACTGTTGTTTATGGGCAGTACGCCCACGCTGTTGGAAGGCAAGCCGTACGATTTTTCGGCGCTGCAATCCAACTGCACGCTCGACCGAGTGCGCGCCGCGCAACCGTACCGTATCGATAACAAACAACTCCGTTCGTCTTTGCGAAAACTGCCCGAAGGCGACTGGATTCACGTAATCAATTCCACCGATAAAGAGCAATCGTTCACGCTTGCAATGCCCGACGTGAACAGCGTGCGCGAACTCGACCTCGACACGCTTACCTTCTCTTCTCCCCTGCCGCTCACGCGCTCTTTGCGGGCGGGGCAAAGCGCTCTGCTGTTCCCTTGCGCCGACGCACCTGCGGCAAAGCAAACCAACAAGCCGCTTGTTTCTCTTTCGGGCACGCAACGCATTGCGGCTGTTTCGGAAAATACGTATATGATAGACAGCGCGCGTTTTGCCAAAGGCGACGGGAACTTCGGCGAGAACAAAGCGCTCACCGATATTTTCATGCAACTGCTTACCGAACGCTACGAAGGCATACTGCAACTGCGGTACGAATTCGAGAGCAACATAACGCCCGCCGAACTTACGCTGTATGTAGAAGATATGAACACCCGTTCGGTGGAAATCAACGGCAAAACGGTACACAAAAAGGGCGAACTTGCAGACGAGCCGATGGTATGGACTTTTGACGCGGCTCCCTTCGTAAAGGTAGGCAAAAACGAAATCACCGTCACGCTCAACTACTACCAAGACGAAAGCGTATACTATGCATTGTTCGGCGAAGGCGTAACCGAATCGTTACGCAACTGCATGGTGTACAACACCGCGCTGGAAAGCGTGTATCTTTCGGGCGACTTCGGCGTGTATCCCACGGGTCTGAAAAAAGGGCAAACCGACGCCACGGTACTATGCGACGGATTCGTGTTAGACGCCCAAAAGACGGAACTGCGCGATTTTATTACCGACGGATACGCCACGTTTGCGGGCGAAATCACGTTGGAAAGCGAAATCGACTGCCCCGAAAGCGGCTGTCTGCTCGAAATAGGCGGCAGGTGGCAAACGGCGGAAGTCGAAATAAACGGCAAGCGCAAAACCTTGCTGTTCGATACGGCGGCGGATATCTCCGATATGGCGCATGCGGGCAAAAACACGGTGCGCGTAACGCTTATCACTTCGTTGCGCAATCTTATGGGTCCGCACCATTATGCCCCGCAAGACGAACCTTCCGACTTTGTTTCTCCCAACACGTTCGACTTTGCGCATAACTGGAAAGACGGCGCAAGCCCCGACTTCCGCGCGTCTTACGCCCTTGTACGTACAAAATTCTAATCGCGTATAAAATGTGAAAATTTATAAAAGTAAAACAGTCCGTCATATGTATAGCACGACGGACTGTTTGTTTTTGCGTTCATTTTTTTGCCGCGTCTTTTTACTTATTCGGCAAACGACGCGGGCACGCAACCGAACTTTGCATAATTGCGCAAAAACTTTTTATACGTTTCGGTTTGCAATGCGCCGCCGAAATGCGCATAATGATTTACAAACATTTCTTTATCGGCATTGAGTCGCAAAATAAAATACGCGGGAATATTGCGCGAGAGCGGCAATTCGCAAACGGTTACGTTTTCGTTCGCGGGCGAAGTAAATTCTCCCTTTGCCAACGTTTTTCCGCTCAAACCGTCGGTAATCTCATACGTGCCCGCATACGACTTGTTGCCGTCGTTTCCGATTACGGCGCGTGCGCCCCAACCCGACGGCTCGTCTATCATAAAGCACAGATTTTTCTGCACGTTTGCCAAATAGTAATACGCGAGTTTTTTGCAAAAATAGTAATCCACTACCGCATCGCTGAACTGCGGCCAACAATCGAGCAGATTCCACCAGATTATGCCCGTTTTTTCCCACTTGTGCAACCGCGTGGATTCCACGAAAAATTTCAACGCTTCCGCCTGCGAAATCTGCGAACAGAGCGCAAACTCTTCCAAATTCTCGGGTATATGCCCGAACAACTCGCGCACCTGATACGCCATCAGCTTGATTCTGTTCCATTCGGGCGTCCATTCTCCACAAGGCGACGTTTGGTGCGCCATCCAGTCGTCGTTTTCCCACGGCCACAGCGATTCGGGCGCAATAAACTTGCGGATACTTTCGGGGCTTGGGCAACCGTGGTATCCGATTTCGCTGATAAACATGTTTTTATTTTGGGTGTAAAAATCACTCTTGAAATTATTGCGCGGTCCCCACAGGTGATTCTCCGCCAGTTCCCGTTCGTCGCGCAAGCGTAACGCCTTGCCGCAGAAATAGGGCGACGACGGCAAAAAGGGACGAAACGGGTCGAAACGGAACAACAACGTAGGCAGATAATCGCGCGTCACTTTGTACCCCGTGGGGTCGATTCCGCCGAAATACATGCCGAGGTCGCCTTCGTTATCGCCGCAGTAACATAATAAGCAAGCATGCGAACGTATGCGGCAGACCACGGCTTTCACTTCTTCTTCCAAACGGGCGCGGAACGATTCATCGCAAGGATACACGTTGCATGCCATGGCAAAATCCTGCCACACCAAAATGCCGTGCCGGTCGCAAAAGTCGAAAAACGTTTCGGGCTCGTACAGATTGCCGCCCCAGCAACGAACGATATTGCACCCCGAATCGGCAAGCAATGCGAGCGCTCTCTTCATGCGCTCTGCGTCGCGCGAATGATACGCGTCAAGCGGCACCCAGTTGGTGCCCTTGCATAAAACGGGCACGCCGTTCACGCGAAACAAAAATTTCTTTTCTTCCCCTTTGGGGTCGAAATCGAGCGACACGGTACGGATTCCGAACAAAAAGTTCGTTTGCGCCAGTATTTCGCCGTTTTCGCTCACAAGACGCGCCGTAACGTTATACAGATTAGGGGTTCCGTATCCTACGGGATTCCATAACGCAACCGCTTCGGGCGGCACGGTAAAACCGATATTGTCGTGCTTAAACACCACTTTGCCGCGCACCGAAAACTTCTTGTTTTCGCACACGCCCTCTATTTCCAGATACGTTTTATGATACCGCTCGGCGTCCAACTTCAAATCATACGATAACCGTATGTGCGCGCCCGCGTAATCTACCGAAAGCGTATGCAAATACACGTTTTCGATTTCCGTGCTCTCCGCCTTTGTAAGAAATACCGCACCGAAAATGCCGCCGCCCATCGCACGCGGACAGATGTCCCAACCGTAGCTGTGCGGCGCCTTGCGCAAATGCACGCTTTCGGCGTTATAGAACGCGCCCCACAATCCCGTGTCGTATTCTTTGTTTTGCGCATAGCGGACGGGATTTTTTATGCGCACCCACAATTCGTTTTTCTGCCGCAACGCCCCTTTTACGGAAAACGCATGGGGAATAAACATATTTTCCGCATGCCCCAGGTATTCGCCGTTCAACCAGATATCGGCAAGCGTATCCAATCCTTCAAACAGCAATTCCCCGTTCTCTCCGATTGTTTCGTTACAATCGAATAATAGACGATACCAGTAATCGAACAGCTCGTAATCACGCAAAGCCAGAATATTCGTGGAATAGAACAGTTCGGGTAAAATTCCCGCCCGTTCCAAATCGAGTTCCGCGTTGCCGGGAACGGTTGCCGCAACGGGCGTTATACCCGACGCCAAAAGTTCCTGCGCCGTGTCAACGGTAAATTTGCAAGTATCTATGGGATACAATAATGCCTGCGTAAACGAAATCGGAATCTTTTTCATACGGTTTCCTTTGGGTTGAATTGCCGCAAAGCGCACACTGCTCGCCCGCGCAACCGCCCGTTGTTTCTTTCGATTTCATTATATCATACGACTTTTTGCGTGTCAATATTGTTTTTTTCTTTTATATTCTTTTATTATCCGCATATTGCTTTTTTGTCCCCTTGCGTTTTTGTTTATACCAAAAAACAAAGCGACGTTTTTTTATTGCCCGTCGCTTTTCTTTTTTTCGGTTTCCGTTTGTTGCTTTGCGTATAGCTTGCGCACGCCGAGCGGCGCAATCCATTTAACGAGTAGCAGCACGCCGTAAGCTGCGGCGAGCACGCCCACAATCGCCGTGAGCGCAATACTCGCGCCGTCCCACACCGGTCCCGACCCCAATTCGTCGGCAATCAGTCCGCAAAAATTGAACCCCGCGTGCAGGAACGCGCAGGCAAACACGTTGCGCGTAAGCAACATCACCATGGCGCACATCGCGCCGATTAACGTGCTGTACCCCACCTGCAAAAATACGGCGGGATTAAACCCCGACAGCAAATTCACCAAATGTACGGCGCCGAATAATACGCTCGATACAACCACCGCCCAAAAAATTCCCATTCGGTCGTCTTTCATGCGGCGAAGAATGAGCGGAAAAATCACGCCGCGGAACACCGTTTCTTCAAACAAACCCACGGCAAGGCAGTTTGCGGCAAACAACGCAATGCTTCCCGCACCCGCATGCACGTGCACCGTGCCGCGCGCCAATCCCACAATGGGCAGATTGTTCACCGCAACCGCAACGAACGGCAACGCAAGCAAAAACCCGCGCCCCCGCCCCGTAAAGCCGAAAATATCCCAGCCTATATCAAGCGCAAGCAACACCATTACCGCCGTGCCCGCCGCACGGAAAATCGTGTTGCCGAGATTGCGCGCGTCCACGCCTTTTTCTCCCAATAGGAGCGCGCCCAACTTTTCCCCCGGCAACAATACGATACCGAGCGTGAAAAGCATAATCACCACCACGCCGAACACGGGTGCGTCTTTTAAGGCAAAGCGGTCTTTCCCTATAAGCCGCGCCTTTTTCTTATTCGCGCTCATCTGCGCCGTGTTCCTTTACTTGCACGCTTCATGCTTTTGCGCACGTCACGCACGGCAGGCAGAATAATGAGTACCAACAGCACAACCCCCACCGCTATGAGAACGATTCGCGACCAAGTAAGCGGCACCGAATCCGTGCGCCGCACCGCTTCGGCTCCCATAAACAATTCATATCGCACAGTGCCGTTTTCTTCCACTCCGCGCACCGACATGGCAACGGTACCGTTCGTATCGGTACGCACAACGTTGTTTTCCGCAAATCCCATTGCCGACAATCTTTCGAGCACTTCGGTATGCGGGTGCTTGTATTTGTTTCCTTCGCCGCACGAGATAACGGCTATCACGTTCTGTCTGTTCTGCGCCGTTGTCATGGTTTCGATAAAATCTTCGCTCGACGACGTTCCGCTACCGTGGTGCCCCAATTTGAACACGTCTACCGTGAAATCGTCGTCGAAAATCTCGTACTTTCCTTTTCCTTCTTTCGCCAACGACACGAAATCGGCTTCCGCCTCTTTTTCGGCGTCGCCGCTCAACATAAACCGTTTTTCATGATATTCGAGTATCATAATAGGCGAATAGTCGTTCCAATCCTTAAACGACTTTTCCGTAGGTCCGTAAAACGTAAGCGAATAATAGTTGGGGTCGTTTGGTTCCACCCCTTCGGGCTCGATTACGTCCGTTTGCCCGTCGGTCGCGTCGGTAATCACCACGGTGGATTCTATTCCGTTGACTTTGTCGGGATTGTACCCCGCCCGAATGGCGTTATAATATGCCAACGTGTCCTTACTGTTGTACTTTTCCAGTTCGGCGGAAACGCTCGCCTGCACGGTCGGCTTTGCGGGGTCGGAGAAATCCCCCTTTGCATACGACGAATACACGTTGGGACGGTAAAACGTTTTTGCGGGATATTTGGACAGTACGTCCCCCATGCCGCCGCAGTGGTCGCTGTCGGGGTGCGTTAAAATCACATAGTCGAAATAACGAATATCGTTTCCTTCGGCGTCGTTGATGTGTTCCTCTATGTAAGAAAGCAATTTGTCTTTGTTTTCTTTGTGCGTATCGCCCGCGTCAATCAACAGCTTTTTGTTGTCGGGCAGTTCCACAATACAAGCGTCCCCTTGCCCCACGTCCACAAAATGCACGTTGAGATTCTCTCCCACTTCGCCGGGCGACAGAACTTCGTCGGTGCTGTTTCCGTCATACGCACTTTCCACCGTTTTAACCAGCCCGAGCTTTCGGTTGATTGCATCCGTCCATAGTAAACTGATAAGCAAGGCGGCAATCAGCACAACCGCCAACACTACGCGCGCAATCCAAATCTTTTTATTCGATTCTTTCGCCTTGTTTGCCATTCTTCTCCGCCTCCCGTTTTTCAAATTGCCTTAACGAATTTTTTTGCGCTTATCCCGCCGCGACTCCACAACGGGCACGCTGCGCAACTCTCCCTTTTCAATCTTCTCTTTCGCCGCTTGATACCCCAATGCTATCATCTCTTTATACCCTGTTTTGCTTGCCGACGAATATGCACTCGTATCGGGCGCAATTATCACGTCGCTCAACCGCAGTCCCGCCACCGACGAATTGGCGGACATAATCTGAAAAGATGCTTTGAGCACGTCGAACAGCCCCAAATCGCGCGTACCGCCGCCGCGCGTGGGATTTACGTCTACCGTTATCACACGGCTTGCCCCCAACATGCGGCACACGTCGGCGGGGATATTGTTGAGCAGTCCGCCGTCTACAAGATGTTTGCCGCCGTACGAAACGGGACGGTACAAAAGGGGCACCGCGCACGACGCCGCAACCGCAATGCTTGCGTTTCCGCTATCCAGCACCGTTTGACGTCCTTCGATTAAATCAACCGCCACCGCCGCGAATTTGGTTTTGAAATTGGCGATTTCCGCTACGCCGATTATATCGGTTACCACTCGCCCGATTTTCATAGGGTCGTTGGGCGTAATAAAAATGCCATTGTGTAAATCTTTGAACTGAATGGAGTCGGCATAGCGAATCATGGTTTCACTCTTAATGCCGCAGGCGTACAACGCGCCCACCAACGAACCCGCACTCGTTCCCACAACCATATCGAACGAAATACCCGCTTCTTCAAACGCCTTGATTGCGCCTATATGCGCAAACCCGCGCGCCCCGCCGCCGCCCAAACACAGCGCCGTTTTGGGTTGGTCGGTAATTTTGCTTTTTCTGCCGAAAAATTTCATGCAACCTCACTTGCGGGAACGGTTCAAAGAATCCAGCCAAAGGTTTACGTTTGCATCGCTGGGCATGCGCCAGTCACCGCGCGGCGAAAGCGAAAATCCGACTTTCACGCCGTCGGGCGAACACGAACGCTTGAACTGTGCAGCAAAAAACCGCTTGTAAAACAGAGCGAGCGCATCGGCGTAATCGTTCGGTTCGCCGCCGAATGCCGCCGCCGCATACAAAAGCGTTTTCTGCGGCTCGCACCCGCACCGCACCGCATAAAAGAGAAAGAAATCGTTTATCTCGTAAGAGCCGAGAATTTCTTCCGTTTTCTGCGCGATTTTCCCCTCCTTTGCAGGCAACAATTCGGGGCTGATTTCGGTGTGCAGAATGCCCGTAAGCGTCTTTTCCGTTCTGCCGCCCAATCGGTTTGCCTCGCAGCGCACCAGATATTTTGCCAACGTTTTGGGCACCGACGCGTTCACGCCGTACATAGACATGTGGTCGCCGTTATACGTGCACCAACCCAGCGCCGCTTCGCTCAAATCGCCCGTACCAACCACCAAACCGTTTTCGGCGTTGGCAATATCCATTAAAATCAGGGTGCGCATACGCGCCTGCGCGTTTTCGTATGCCGTATCCAAAACGTTCGGGTCGTGTCCGATGTCTTGCAAATGCTGTGTAACCGACGGACGGATATCCACTATGCGATAGTCGGCTCCGCTCTCTTTGGCAAGCGAGAGCGCGTTCTGCGCCGTTTGGCCGCTTGTTCCGAATCCGGGCAAAGAGAGCGCAATCAAATCCTTGCGCGGTCTTTTGCCGGCATCCAGCGCGCGCAGACATACCAACAAGGCAAGCGCCGAATCGAGCCCGCCCGAAACGCCCAACACGAGTTTTTTCGCGCCCGTATGCATGAGCCGTTTGCGCAGCCCCTCCGACTGTATATTCAAAATACGTTCCGCGCGTTCCTCTTTGTCGTTCCCGTCGGGCACAAACGGCAGACGCGAAACGCTTCGTATCGGCTTTCCGCTCCACTCGGGCAACACGAATGCCGTCGCATTTCTTTGTTCGTCTAACGGGTTTACCGTGTTATTTTTAATACGCTCGTGCCTTAAAAAATCGGTATCTATGTCGGCAATCGTTAACAGATTGTCCGCAAACGGCTTGTTTTCGGCAAGAATTTTTCCTTTTTCGGCAATTATGCCGTGCCCCGAAAAGACAAGGTCGGTGGTGCTTTCGCCCCGTCCCGCGTCGGCATACACATATGCCGAACACGTACGCAACGACTGGCTCTGTACCAGCATTCGCCTTCTTTCCGCCTTGCCTGCCGTTTCGCTGCTCGCCGAAAGATTCACGGTGACAAGCGCCGCGCAGTCGGATGACGGCGGACTGGGCGCCCATAAATCCTCGCAGATTTCCACGCCGACCGTTACGTTATTGTCCGCAACGAACAACGTCTGTTGCATGCAACACATATCGCCCGCAAGCGGGACAACATGCGTTTTTTCGGCACGTGCAAAATAACGGAGTTCGTTAAACTCTCCGTATTCGGGATAATAGGTTTTGGGCACCAATCCGAGAATCTTTCCGCTTTGCAATACGGCGCACACATTGTAGAGTTTGTCTTGATGGCACACGGGCAACCCCACAAACAACAACATGGTCGTCTGTTCGGTTTGCTTTGCAATGTGCGCAAGCGCCTGCTCGGCGCCCCGCAAAAGCGTTTTCTGAAAGAACAAATCGCCGCAGGTGTATCCCGTTATGCAAAGTTCGGGAAACGCCAAAAGTTCCGCGCCCCGTTTTTGGGCTTCTTTCGCCGCCTTTACAATCTGCTTCGCATTGTATTCGGGGTCGACTACCCGTATTTCGGGATTCGCCACCGCCACGCGCAAAAATCCGTGATTCATTTCTTTTTCCGTCCTTTCGTCAATCGGGCGAACATTCGCCTTTCTTATCTTTCCGCAATCCGCCCCGCATTAACCCGCGTATGCCCGCACCATATCGGCAAAATATTTGTGCACCGTCGTATCGTCGGTCAATTCGGGATGAAAACTTGTGACCAGCATGTTCTCCTGCCGTGCCGCCACAACGTGCCCGTTCAGTTCGGCGAGCACGCGCGCGTTGCCGTATGTTTTTTCTATCCAGGGTGCACGAATAAACACAAGGTCGAGCGGCTTGTCCGAAAATTCGGGAATCACCGCTTTGGTTTCAAAACTATCCAACTGACGCCCGTAGGCATTGCGCCGCACGCAAATATCCATGGTGGCAAGGTGGGGCGATTCACCTTCGATTTCTTTGGCAAGCAGAATCAGCCCCGCGCACGTGCCGAATACGGGCATACCCTGTTCAATCCGATCTTTGAGCGGTTCCAAAATGCCGAACAGCCGCAACAACTTGCCCAGCGTGGTACTTTCTCCGCCGGGCAATATCAAGCCGTCTGCCGAGTAAAGCGTTTGCACGTCGTTCACCAAAACCGAGCGGATACCCGCACGTTTGAGCGACCGCTCGTGTTCTATAACCGAGCCTTGCAACGACAGTATGCCCACCGTGATTTCTTTGCTCATTGTTTACCAGCCGCGTTTAGCCAGGCGTTCGTCCTCGCCGAGCGTGGAAAGCTCTATGCCGCGCATGGGAGCGCCCAGATTCTCGCTCACTTCGGCTATCAGTTTGGGGTCGTTGTAGTGCGCCGTAGCAAGCACGATGGCACGCGCCGTCTTTTTCGGGTCGCTCGACTTGAAAATGCCCGACCCCACAAATACGCCTTCCGCACCCAACGTCATCATAAGCGCCGCGTCCGCAGGTGTTGCCACACCGCCCGCCGCAAAATTCACTACGGGCAATTTCTTGTTCTTTGCAACGTATTTCACAAGGTCGTACGGTGCGCCGATTTCTTTGGCGTAGCTCATCAGTTCTTCGGCGGGTTTGTTGCAAAGCAGACGGATTTCGCTCATCATCTGCCGCATGTGCCGTACCGCTTCCACCACATTACCCGTGCCCGCCTCGCCTTTCGTGCGAAGCATAGAGGCGCCTTCGCCGATTCTGCGCAGTGCTTCGCCCAGATTACGCGCGCCGCACACAAACGGCACCTTGAAATCCCATTTGTTGATGTGGTATGCGTCGTCGGCGGGTGTAAGCACTTCCGATTCGTCTATATAATCGATTTCCAACGCTTCGAGTACGCGCGCCTCGGTGATGTGCCCTATGCGCGCTTTTGCCATTACGGGAATGGTTACCGCTTTTTGTATGCCTTTAATCATGGCAGGGTCGCTCATACGGGCAACGCCGCCGTCGCGGCGGATATCCGCGGGCACGCGTTCGAGCGCCATAACCGCCACCGCGCCCGCTTCCTGCGCTATTTCCGCTTCCGCGGGCGTGGTTACGTCCATAATCACGCCGCCTTTGAGCATTTGCGCGAGATTCTTATTCAACTTGTTCTGTTCCGTCTTTGCCATCTCTTTATGTTCTCCTTGCTAAAAAGTGTTTATAACGCCTCTACTATCACCGTCAGTTTGGCGGAGATTTCCGCATAACATTTGATTGTTACCGAATATCTGCCGAGCGATTTAATGGGTTCGGCAATCACGATTTTCTTTTTATCCACTTCGATTCCCTTTTCCGCCAGTGCGTCGGCAATCAACTGGGTATTGAGCGCGCCGAACAGCTTGCCCGTTTCGCCCACCTTGATTTTTACCGTAATGCACTCGCTGTCCAGTTTCTTTTTCAGTTCCTGCGCCGCCGCTTTTTCCACCGCTCTGCGGTGTTCCGCCGCCTCGGCTGCAATGCGCACGCTGTTAATGGTAGACGCCGTAGCCTCTTCCGCAAGTCCGTTCTTGAAAAGGAAATTACGCGCGTATCCGTCCGATACGTTGATGATTTCTCCTTTCTTGCCTTGTCCTTTCACGTCCGCTTTCAAAATAACTTTCATATCTTTATACCTCTCTCGGTTTTTTACTCTGTTTTCTTCCTGCCGCCGCACGTTCCGATTATCTGTTCTCTGCCTTTTTCCAACGCACGCAACGTTTACTCCAACGCCCAGTCCAGCAATTTGCGAACGTTCAGTATCACGTCGGCAAGCCCGATGAATCCCAGTATCAGCATGCCCCACTCGTAAAAGAACGCGGCAACTCCCATAATTGCCCAAAACACTACGGCGGTGGCAATGCGCGCTTTCCCTTTGGCACGCATAAGCGTGTGATACAGTAGGGTAATTCCACATAATGCGGTGGGCAACGTAACGAACAGATTCACCACCGTGCGTACAACCTGTTCCATCGGCTCGTAAAAGGCAAGAAACGCAAAACACAACGCGGGAATCACGGCGGCAAACAGATAATTCCGTCCCAAGCGTAATTCGCCGATTGCCGTAGGGCAAACGTCTTGCTTGCGACACCTTGTTACGGCAATCGCGCCCACAACGGCAACACCGCCCGTAAACGCTCCGAATCCCGTAAGATACCACCAAAGACTGCCGTCCAACTCTCTTGCCACGTGCGCGGAATATGCCGCCATAACGTCGGAAAGATACCCTTTATCTGCGGCAGACAACTTCGCGTGCCCCAACTCGGTTTCGGTAATTCGCGCATACACGTGTTTCGCCGCCCAAACGGAAACGGAGTCGCGTGCAGACTGCGCGTATTGGGATACAATCACGTCGGTAATCGTGCCGCTACGGCATAAAGCCGTTATGCCGAGCACCGTACAAACCGCAAGCGCGCACATTGCCGCACCCGCCGCAATTTCGCCCCATACGGGCAATTTACGGTGCAACAGGCACGGAACCGTTAAGCACAGCACAGCCGCACTACCCGCCACGATAAACGGGTTGAATCCATGCACGCAAAATCCGATACCCAAATACGGCAGACTCACGACGGCAAAAAACCACGACCCCGCATGCAATGCAAAATAGTACGACATTGCGCAGAGAACGGGCAACAATACGATTCCCGCGCTCGGCGACACAATACTTGCCGCAAGCAACAACGGCAACGTCAGCCCCAAAAGCACGGTCACGATTTTCTTTGCCAAACGCTATCTCCCCATCGTTTTGCCGACTTTTTCTTCGGCTTTCCGAACGACTTTATTGTAGCGCAAAAGCATGCTATTTGTCAAGACAATTACGCGCAAAGCGAATATCTTGCCCGCCGCTTGGGCAATAATAATCATACGGAAAATATTTTTTGAAGGAGAACGTAAACACCTATGAAAGACATCAAATGCGGATTGAAAGAATGCAAGTATAACAAAGGCTACTGCTGCTGTGCAAAAGATATCAATGTGAGCACGCAAACCGATTGCCTTACCTATTCGCCCGACGAAAAAAAGCGTTCCTCTCTGTTTGAAGCGGCGGACGATTTTATTCCCGCCAATTACAGCGTGGATACCGCGGTTACCTGCACGGCAAAATGCATTTTCAATAAAAATAACCGTTGCATCAGCAACGGCATCACGGTTATGGGGCAAGGAAACGGCGACGTGGTTTGCCTTACCTATATTAAAGACTAATCCCTTCTTTGTAAGTCCCCCTATTTACGCATGCCGACGCACTCCGTCGGCATTTTTCTTTATTCGGAACGACGCACCTTTTATATGCCCGCCTTTTCATATTTGATTCGCATTCCGCAAATATACTTTATATAAAAAATCCACTTGGCAAAAATCCCCCCCCCTGAAAATGCGAAACGACCGATTATTACAATCGATCGTTTCGCTATATGATAAGGGGGAAAATGATGAGCTATTTGAATGTAATCTCGGTGCGCTTGGTTGCTCAACCTTGATTACGCATTCATTATATACCACATAAGAAAATTAGTCAAGCGTTTTTACTATAAAAAATCAAATTTTTTTTGAAATTTATCAAAAACTTTTTTATGCGGCATATTGCGCCTGTATTACACCAATTCAATCAGTGCGGTTTCGGCGCTGTCGCCTCTGCGAAATCCCATTTTGAGCACGCGCGTATACCCGCCCTTCTGCCCGAGATCGGCGGCGCGCTTGGTGTATTTGGGTGCATACTCGTTGAAAATCTTTTCAATCAACGGGTGTTGGATATGCGCAGTGCGTTGTTTGAACGCAACGGCGGACTCTTTGTCTTTGCGCTGTTCCTGACGGTCGTATACAATACGCATGATTCTGCGGCGCGCGGCAAGTTTCTTGGGACCGTCGTTCACAAGTTCCACTTTCACTTCGCCTTTGTCGGTTTTGCGCGTTTCCACTTTTTTATACGTATCGGTATAGGTATTTACCGCCATCGTAATGATTTTATCCGCCATGCGGCTCACTTCTTTTGCGCGGTCATACGTCGTTTCGATTTTGCCGTTCCAAAGGAGGTCGGTCACCTGATTTCTCAAAAGCGCCATTCTTTGGTCGGTGGGTTTTCCCAATTTTCTCTGTTCCATATTCTGACTGTTTACTCCTTAATCATCGTTGCTTCTCAAATCAAGACCGTACGAACGCAATTTTCCAATCACTTCGTCCAGCGATTTGCGTCCCAGGTTCCGCACTTTGAGCATGTCTTCTTCCGTTCTCTTGGTAAGGTCTTCCACCGTGTGAATGGCGGCGCGTTTTAAGCAGTTGTAACTGCGCACGCTCAAATCCATATCTTCGATGTTCATTTCGAGAACCTTTTGCTGTTTGTCTTCTTCGCGCGAAACCAAAATATCCATGCCCGATATCACGTCCGACAAATTGACGAACAGACGAATATGGTCTTCAATCGCCTTGGCGGCAAGGCTCAACACGTCTTTTGCCGACAGACTTCCGTCCGTTTTGACTTCGAGCGTGAGCTTGTCGTAGTCGATGCTCTGCCCTACGCGGGTGCTTTCCACCGAGTAACTCGCCGACTTCACGGGCGTGAAGATTGCGTCGATGGGAATATATCCGATAGGCTGTGTGTCGTCTTTGTGGTTTACGGCAACAACGTATCCTCTGCCGCGCGCCACCGTCATTTCCATATACAACCGTCCGCCGTCGTCCAGCGTGCAGATATACATGTCGGGATTGAGAATTTCTATCTCGGGATCGATTTCAATATCTCTTGCGGTTACGATTCCCGGGGTATCACGCTCGATTTTCAATACTTTTTTCAGGGTTTTATCGGAGTAGTTGGCTTTGAGATTTAGCCCTTTTAAGTTGAGAATGATCTCCGCAACGTCCTCCTTAACGCCCTTGATGGTGGTAAACTCGTGACTCGCGCCTTCAATGCGAATGCCCACTACGGCAGAGCCGGGAAGAGCGGACAACAGCACTCTGCGCAAAGCATTGCCGAGTGTAATGCCATAACCGCGCTCGAGGGGTTCCACAACGAACTTTCCCACCCGTAAATCGGGACTTTCTTCAAGCGTGATACGTGGCTTTTCGATTTCCATCATGTTCATTCAATTCACTCCTTGGTGGCACTTGCCACTCCATACTTTCTGGCTGTCGCCAAACGGCGTTTTCCGCGTCCCCGCGCATTGAATCGTTTTAACGGGGCGCCCTTCTCCGCATCGGAATATCCGACACGCCTGCGTATCTCCGAACGGAAATTTCCGTCCGCTCGTCATTCGGCGATTACTTGGAGTACAATTCGACGATGAGCTGTTCGTTGATATTAAGATCGATATCTTCGCGCTTGGGACTGTCGATAATCTTGCCTACAAGCGTTTCGGTATCGAATTCCAGCCATTTGGGCATAACGATACGGGCACCGCGCAATTCCTTGAAAATCGCGTTGTCTTTGCTCGCGTCGCTCACGGCAATCACGTCGCCGATTTTCACTTCGTAAGACGCAATGTCTACGCTCTTGCCGTTTACCGTAATATGACCGTGGTTCACAATCTGACGGCACTGCGCGCGGCTGGCACCGATACCCATGCGGTATACCACGTTATCCAGTCTGCGTTCGATAAGAGCAAGCATATTTTCGCCCGTTACGCCGCGCATACGTTCCGCTTCTTCGTAGTAGCCGCGGAACTGTTTTTCCAACAAGCCGTACGCGCGTTTCGCCTTCTGCTTTTCACGCAACTGCAAACTGTATTCGCTGGCTTTCTTTCTTCCCGTACCGTGTTGTCCGGGAGGAACGGGACGGCGTTCCATCGCGCATTTTTTGCTGGTGCAACGCTCGCCTTTTAAGAACAATTTCTGCCCTTCTCTGCGGCACTGACGACAATCTGCACATGTATATTTAGCCATTTTCTCTTCTTTCTCCTATTATACTCTTCTGCGTTTGGGCGGACGGCAACCGTTGTGCGGAATGGGCGACACGTCGGTAATGCTCGTAACGGTGAGTCCCACCACTTCGAGCGCGCGTATTGCCGATTCTCTTCCGCTTCCGGGACCTTTCACAAACACGTCCACGGATTTGAGTCCGTGCTCTTTTGCTGCGGCGGCTGCCTTTTCCGAAGCCTGTTGCGCCGCAAACGGCGTGCTTTTACGACTGCCGCGGAAATTGAGAGCGCCCGCACTGCAAGCCGAAATGGCGTTGCCTTGTTCGTCGGTTACGGTAACAATCGTATTGTTGAACGATGCCTGAATGTGCACCTGCCCTTTATCTATATTCTTGGTGATTCTGCTCTTTCTGGAAGAAGTCTTTTTCACTGCCATAGTATCTTTCTCCTACTTTTTCTTGGCTCTGCCCACGGTACGCTTGGGTCCTTTCCGCGTGCGCGCGTTCTGCTTGGTGTTCTGTCCGCGAACGGGCAATCCCTTGCGGTGACGCACGCCTCTGTAACATCCGATTTCCATAAGACGCTTGATGTTAAGAGCCACTTCTCTGTGCAAATCGCCTTCCACGCGGAGATTGTGTTCCACGTAAGAACGGATTTTATTGACTTCTTCTTCGCTTAAATCTTTTACTCTCGTGTCGGGATTCACGCCCGTTTCCGCCAGAATTTTCTGCGCGGTGGGCTTGCCGACGCCGTAGATATACGTCAATCCGATTTCCACGCGCTTTTCGCGGGGTAAATCTATACCGGCTATTCTTGCCACTTTTCTTTCTCCTTGAAATTTTGTCTGTTTTGAATTTTTCTATATATTACGCACGGATACGCTCCCGTCTATGGAATGGTAGACGTGGGAACACGCCGCACGGACTTCTTTATATTTACGCACCTTTACGGCAAAACAGCGCACGGATATTTCCTTATATAAGGATTTCCGCACGCATACTGCTCGTACCGTATGATTTTTAACCCTGACGCTGTTTGTGATTGGCGTATTTCGAGCAGATTACCATAACCTTGCCGTGCCGTTTAATCACCTTGCATCTGTCGCACATGGGTTTCACAGAAGCTCTGACTTTCATTTCTTGCTACCTCTTTTTCGTATTCTCGGGCGTTTGCCCGCTTGTCCGCAACGTATACCTGCTATCAGGTTTTATTGCGGTAGGTAATTCTACCTTTTGTAATATCGTAAGGTGACATTTCGATTTTCACCGTGTCGCCTTCCAGAATCTTGATATAGTGCATGCGGATTTTACCCGAAATCGTGCACGTTACAATATGACCGTTCGACAGCTTTACCTTGAACATAGCGTTGCGCAAGCACTCCACAACGGTGCCTTCCGCTTCGATATTATCGTCCTTTGGCATAGAACCTCCTTTTTCGCGTTTCTACTGTCAAATTTGCCGTTTACTTGCCCTGTTCTCTGTATTCCGCGCAGATTTTCCGCACGTTCGCATCCGTAAGCGTTCCTGCCGCCAACGCCGCAACGGCGTCTGCACTCTCGCCGACCACTTTAAGATGTTTATACCGTTTGGTTTTGGGGTTTTCGGCGGTTCGGTACTTTCCGTCTACGCACAACACGAACTCGGATGAGAGCACTGAAACAATCAGATACGTTCTTTGTGCGTCGTGTCCTTTGCGGCTTATTGCCACCTGACCGACCATGGGAATTTCGGGCGCGTACATATTATTGTATCACACATCTCCTTTGCTTGTCAAGCGGCGAAAAGGTCTTATCCGGGAAAATTATGGGAATCCCGCGCGCCTTCTTTCGCCTTTTTTCCGCAAAACCCGCACTCGGGCGTTACGTCAACGTAAGGATTTCCGGCTCGCCGTCCCGAATGAGCACCGTGTTTTCGTAGTGCGCCGCCAAACTTCCGTCTGCCGTCCGCGTCGTCCACCCGTCGGGGTCGAACGTGATTTTGAACGTGCCTGCGTTTATCATCGGTTCCACCGCAATGGTGAATCCCGATTTCAGCTGCACGCCCGTGCCTTCCTGCCCGAAGTTGGGAACGGAAGGGTCTTCGTGCATTTTGCGTCCGATGCCGTGCCCTACCATATCGCGCACCACACCGTAGCCGTGACTTTCGGCATGCCGCTGAATCGCAGCCGACAGGTCGCCCAACCGCCTACCCGCCCGCGCATGCTTGATTCCTTCGAAAAAGCATTCGCGCGTCACGTCAATCAGTTTCTGCGCGGCGGAAGAAATCTTTCCTACCGCAAACGTTCGAGCCGCATCGCCCTGCCAACCGTCTTTAATAACGCCTACGTCTATCGACACGATGTCGCCTTCACACAGTGCGTACGCCCCGGGGATTCCGTGCACCACCACGTCGTTCACTGAAACGCATGCCGATGCGGGATAGCCGTGGTATCCCAAAAACGAAGGGACGGCGTCATGCGACGTAATGAATTCGTATATGCGGGCATTGATTTGCGCGGTCGTTACGCCCGGCTTGATATATTCTTCGATATATTTGAGCGTATCTCCCGTGAGCTTTCCCGCCACACGCATTTTGTTAATTTCGTTCGGTTTCTTAATGGTTATCATGTTCAGCCGCTTCGCTATGCGATTGCGTCGAGCACGCGCACCACTTCGGCAAACACCTCGTCAATGCTCTTCATGCCGTCTACGCTCGCAAGCTTTCCCTTTGCCGCATAGTATTCTATAAGCGGCTGGGTCTGTTCGGTGTACACGCGTAAGCGTTTGCCCACCGTTTCTTCGGTGTCGTCGGCACGCTGAATCACTTCGCCGCCGCACTTGAGGCACGGTCCGCCCGCAAACGTAGAAACATGATAGCTTTCGCCGCATTTCGCGCAAACCCGTCTGCCCGTAAGCCGCGCCATCAGTTTATCGAGTTCTACGGCAATGTTGAGCACCAAGTCTACGTCGCTCATTTTATCGAGTGCTTCCGCCTGCATAACGTTGCGCGGAAATCCGTCGAGCATAAAGCCCTTTCGGCAATCCGCCTCTTTTAAGCGTTCCGCCACGATTTCGCACGTAACTTCGTCGGGAACAAGTTGTCCCTTATCGATATACGCTTTGGCTTTCAGCCCCACGGGCGTGCCTTCTTTAAGATTCTTACGAAAGATGTCGCCCGTGGAAATGTGTGTAATGCCGTATTTTTCGGCAATCCGCGCTGCCTGCGTGCCTTTGCCCGCACCGGGCGCGCCCAATAGAACAAGTTTCATTTTGCTATCCCTTCTACTTCAAGAAACCGCGGTATTGCTTCATCATCAACTGACTCTGCAACTGCTTTTCAAATTCGAGCGCCACCGATACCACAATCAACATACCCGTTGCACTGAACGCATTGACAAGCGTTGCCGACGTTCCCGTGAATACGAAGTTGAAAATAATCGAAGGCACTATGGCGATAATCGCCAAGAAGATTGCGCCGAACAACGTCAGACGCTTATTGATTTTTTTGAGATAATCGCTCGTTTGTTTACCGGGGCGAAGTCCCGTAATATTTCCGCCGTACTGCTGAATGTTGCGCGCCACTTCTTCGGGATTAAACTGAATCTGCGCATAGAAGAAGCTGAAAAAGAAGATAAGCACGCCCACAAACACACTGTAAATCGGCTTGCCTACGCCCAACCATTTCTGCCACCAGGCATAAAATGCGTTGGTCGGGTCCAAAAACAGCGAGCACACCAACTGCGGGAATGACAGGATTGCCGTACTGAAAATAATGGGCAATACGCCGCTCGCGTTGATTTTAATGGGAATATACGTGGTTTGTCCGCCGTATTGTTTGCGCCCTTTTATCTGTTTTGCATAGTGCACGGGAATCTTGCGTTCGGCAAGGTCTACAAACACGATAAACGCAAAAATCAGAACAACAAGCAACACGAACACCAACAACGCCCAAGGCGCGGTTTCGTCGCCGTTTCCAATCCAAGCCGTCATAACCGCAACAATGCTCAATCCTGCCGTAGAAAGAATACCCACGAAAATCAAGAGCGAAATACCGTTGCCCACGCCGATTTCGGTAATCCGTTCGCCCAACCACATCGTGAACATAGAACCCGCAATCAAAATCACCGCCACAAACGTGCATACCAACCACTTGGGCATGGTCGCGCCGAATATCGCCGTGCTGATTGCGCCTTCCGTGTTGGCGTAGCTCACCACAATACCCGTGGCTTGCGCCGCCGCAAGTACAAGCGTGAAATAGCGCGTCACCTTGTTGAGTTTCTGCCGCCCTTCGTCGCCCTGCTTGCTCAATCGTTCGAGCGCGGGAATCGCTACGGTAAGCAACTGAATGATAATCGACGCATTGATATACGGCGATATTCCTATCGCCAGAAACGCCCCGTTACTGAGAGCGCCGCCGGTAATCATGCTCAACAGTCCCAATATGCTATCGGAAGAAAGCTGTTGCGAATACATTTCGCCGTTAATACCGGGAATGGGCAACCAGCATCCCAAACGATAGATAAACATCAGCGCCAAGGTTATAAGGATTTTCTTGCGAACGTCCTTATTCTTAAACGCGTTTACGAGCGTCTGAAACATTACAACACCTCTGCTTTTCCGCCGGCTTTCCCGATTTTCTCCATGGCGGATTTCGAGAATTTCTTTGCCTGCACGGTCACCTTTTTGGTGAGTTCGCCGTCGCCGAGAACTTTCAACCCGTAGGGTTCGATTTTTCCGATAACTCCGCTTTCAAGCAGCATTTGCGCATTCACCACCGCGCCGTCTTCGAACTTATTAAGGTCGTCCAGATTCACGATGGAATATACTTTCTTGTAGCGGTTGTCGAATCCCGTTTTGGGAAGTCTGCGGGCAAGCGGCATCTGACCGCCTTCGAAACCGGGGCGCACACCGCCGCCGCTACGTGCCCATTGACCCTTATGTCCTTTACCGCTCGTTTTACCCGTACCCGAGCCGATACCTCTGCCCAAGCGTTTGGTAGCCGTTCTCGCGCCTACGGCGGGAGAAAGATCGTGCATTTTCATTGTTATACCTCCTCTACCTTGACGAGGTGCTTTACAACGAAAATCATGCCGCGCATTGCGGGATTATCGTTTACCACCACGCTGGAACGTACCTTTTTCAGACCCAAAGCCTGTACGGTCTTTTTGTGTTTTTCGATACTGCCGATGGTGCTTTTCACCAAAGTCACTTTCAGTTTTTTACCTTCGGCATTCTCCGTTTTTTTCGTAGCCATACTCGTTCACCTTACCCTAAAATTTCTTCGACGGTCTTGCCGCGCAAAGCCGCCACCTGTTCGGGCGAGCGCAAATTCTTCAAGCCTTCAAACGTAGCTTTTACGCTGTTGATAGCATTGCGGCTGCCGTAGCTTTTCGTGGTAATGTTTTTAATGCCCGCAAGCTCTACCACCGCACGCACACTGCCGCCCGCGATAACGCCGGTACCGTCGGGAGCGGGGCGCAACAGCACTTGCGAAGTGCCGAATTTTCCGATGTTTTCATGCGGAATCGTTCCGTCTTTGAGAGCAATCTTCACAAGATTGCGGCGGGCGATACCTTCCGCTTTCTTGATTGCCTCGGGAACTTCGGCTGCCTTGCCCATGCCGATACCCACGCTGCCGTTGCCGTCGCCGACAACAACCAACGCCGAAAAGCGCATGTTTCTGCCGCCTTTCACAACTTTCGTTACACGGTTTACCGCAACAAGTTTGCTCTTGAAGCCGTCATCCGGTTTCATTTCTTCACGTTCACGTCTTGCCATTTCCGATTTCCTCCGCTAAAATTTGAGACCGGCAGCGCGCGCGCCGTCCGCAAGAGCTTTCACTCTGCCCGTGTAAAGGTAACCGCCGCGGTCAAACACCACGCATTCGATTCCCTTTGCCTTTGCCTTTTTTGCGACTTCTTCGCCCACAATAGCGGCAGCCTCGGTCTTGGTTTTTCCTTTCACGTTCACGTCTTTGGCAACGGTAGAGCTGGACGCAAGCGTCTTGCCCGCCACGTCGTCAATTATCTGCGCATAGATGTGCGAAGTAGAGCGATACACGTTCAGGCGCGGGCATTCCGCCGTGCCCGATATCGCACTGCGAACACGCAAATGGCGCTTGATACGAACCTGATTTTTATTCTGTTTGTTAATCATTTTACTCTGCTCTCCTTACTTGCCCGCCGTCTTGCCTTCCTTCTTCACAAGCACTTCGTCCGAATAATGCAGACCGTAGTTGTGATAAGGTTCCACAGGGCGTTTGCTGCGTATGGTTGCCGCCGTCTGCCCCACCAACTCTTTGCTGATACCCGTAACCACAATGGTGGTGATGTCGGGGCAGGTAATCGTGATTCCTTCGGGAGCAACATACTCCACGGGATGGCTGTATCCGATGTTCATGGTCAGCTTGTTACCCGCAACGGCAGCCTTGTAGCCTACGCCTTGCACGATGAGCGTGCGGGTAAAAGGCGTTACTACGCCCGCCACCATATTGGCAATAAGTTGACGGTACAATCCGTGTAGAGAACGCGATTCTTTCTTGTCGTCGGCACGGGTAACGTGCACCTCGCCGCCTTCCACTTTCACCGCTATTTTGTTGCTTGCAATCTCGCACGTGAGCGCGCCTTTGGGTCCGCTCACTTTCACGGCGGAACCGTTCACGTCCACCGTAACGCCTGCGGGAACCGCAATGGGCATTCTTCCTATTCTTGACATTTTCTCACGCCCTCCCTTTACCAGACGTATGCGAGCACTTCGCCGCCCACTTTCTGCGCGCGCGCCTGCTTATCCGTCATAACGCCTTTACTCGTGGATATGATTGCAATGCCCAGCCCGCCCAACACTTTGGGAAGGTCTTCGTAACCGCAATACACACGCAGTCCGGGCTTGCTGATACGTTTAAGGTTGGTAATCACCCGCTCGTATTTGTTGCCGTATTTGAGCACGATGTTGATAACGGGGTGCCCGTTGTCGTCACCCGTTTCGGCGCTTTTGATATATCCTTCGCTCACAAGAATATCCGCGATTGCCTTCTTCATCTTGGAGGAAGGAACGGAAACGGTATCGTGACGCGCGGTGAGCGCGTTCCGTATTCTCGTCAGCAAATCTGCAATGGGATCTGTTGTAACCATTTTTCGTTGTCCTCCTTACCAGCTCGACTTTTTCACGCCGGGAATTTCGCCTTTGTAGGCAAGTTCACGGAAGCAAATTCTGCAAATTCCGAACTTTTTGAGCACCGCATGCGGACGCCCGCAGATATTACAACGCGTGTAAGCGCGCGTAGAGAATTTCGCAGGTTTTTGCTGCTTGTTTATCATTGCTTTTTTAGCCATAATCTTCTCCTATCCTCCGCTAATTCCGAAACGGCATGCCCATCTTGGTCAGCAGTGCCTTTGCTTCGTCGTCCGACTTGGCGGTTGTTACTATGCAAATATCGAATCCGCGCACTTTTTCCACCTGTTCGTATGCGATTTCGGGGAAAATAATCTGCTCTTTAACGCCCATCGCGTAATTTCCTCTGCCGTCGAACGATTTGCCCGAAATACCGCGGAAGTCACGCACGCGCGGAAGCGCAATGGAAACGAGTTTGTCGAAAAACTCATACATCTTTTCGCCGCGCAAAGTAACTTTTACGCCGATCGGCTGATTTTCACGGAGTTTGAAGTTCGCCACGCTCTTCTTGGCTTTGGTGATAATGCTCTTTTGTCCGCAAATCGCTTCGAGTTCGGCTTGCGCAAGCTGAATGCTCTTGTTGTTGTCTTTAATGTCACCCAATCTCATGTTGAGCGTAATCTTTTCCAGCTTGGGCACTTCGTTGACGTTTTTGTATCCGCGTTCGCTCATAAGCGCGGGAACGATTTCGCTCTGATAGCGCTTACGAAGACGGTAACGGGGACTGTCGTCCTTTTTCGTATCGGTTGCCGCTTTTGCCGCAACCTGATTCTTCTTTTCTGCCATGCTCTCCTCCGATTAGTTCTCGCCGCCGTCTGCGGTGGGTTCGGTTGTTTCAACCTCTTCTTTCGCGGGTTTCTTCGCCGTCGTCTTTTTTGCGGCGGGTTTCTTCGCGCTCTTCTTTTCTTTTACTTCTTCGGCGGGAGCGGCTTCGGACTTGTCCGTTTTGCTCTTTTTTGCTTTTTTCTCCGCCTTTTTGGGTTCGAGCGACGCGCCGCACTTTTTGCACACGCGGAGTTTGTTGTCGCCTTCTTCCTTATGCGCCACGCGCGTAGCCTTGTTGCAGGAAGGGCACACAATCTGCACGTTGCTCACGTCAATCGGTCCCGCCAACTTGTTGATTCCGCCCGGTTGGTTGGCTCCGCGGGGCTTGGTGTGCTTGGTAATAATGTTGCACCCTTCCACCACCACTCTGCCGCCCTTGGGGTCGCAGGACGTGATTTTGCCCGTCTTGCCTTTGTCTTTGCCCGCAATAATCAGTACGGTATCGCCTTTTTTTACGTTCAGATTCATATTCGGCAATCCTCCTTACAGCACTTCCGGAGCAAGCGAGATGATTTTCATATAATCCTTCTCGCGAAGCTCACGTGCAATCGGTCCGAAGATACGGGTACCGCGCGGTTGCTTTTGGTTATCGATAATTACGGCGGCGTTGTCGTCGAAACGAATGAACGACCCGTCGGGACGCCCTACGCCCTTGTGCGTGCGCACGATTACCGCTTTTACTACGTCGCCCTTTTTCACGGCGCCGCCCGTCGATGCGCTCTTTACCGAGGCGATGATAACGTCGCCTATGTTGCCGCTTCTGCGGAACGAGCCGCCGAGCACGCGAATGCACATGATTTCTTTGGCACCGCTGTTATCGGCAACTTTGAGATAGGTCTGTGGTTGTATCATGATTCACCTCTCCTTACTTCGCCTTTTCCACGATTTTCACAAGGCGCCAGCACTTATCGCGCGAAATGTGGCGGGTTTCCATAATCTCCACTTTGTCGCCGATGCCCGCCTCGTTGTTTTCGTCGTGGGCTTTGAGTTTCTTTGTCTTGTTGATTGTCTTTTTGTACAGAGGGTGCTTGGCTTTGTCTTTAATGGCGACAACTATCGTTTTATCCATTTTATCGGAAACGACGATGCCCTCACGCACCTTTCGGTTGTTTCTTTCCACTGTTTCCATACTATCCTCCGCTCTTACGCCTTCTTCGCCAGCTCACGCTCGCGGAGAACGGTCTTGATACGCGCGATGTCTTTTTTGCAAACCACCATCTGCATGGGATTGGCAAGCTGACCCGTAGCGTTGCTGAAACGCAGATTGAAAAGCTCCTGTTTGAGCTCGTCGAGCTTCTGTTTCAGTTCGTCGTCTTTCATTTCGTGTATCTGCTTCGCTTTCATTACGCTTTTTCCTCCTTGTCGGCGGACACAAGCTCGCCGCGCTTGCAGATTTTGCAACGCACCGGCAACTTATGAGAGGCAAGACGCAGTGCTTCGCGAGCCACTTCTTCGCTCACACCCGCCATTTCAAACATAACTCTGCCCGGCTTTACCACCGCCGCCCAGTATTCGGGCGAGCCTTTGCCGCTACCCATGCGGGTTTCGGCGGGCTTTTTGGTGATAGGCTTGTGCGGGAAGATATCAATCCATACCTGCCCGCCGCGCTTGATGTAACGCGTCATGGCGATACGCGCAGCCTCTATCTGATTAGACGTAATCCATGCGGGGTCAAGCGCCACAAGTCCGAATTCGCCGTATGCGATTTCATTGCCCTTGTTTGCCTTTCCTTTCATTCTGCCGCGTTGCTGTTTGCGGTGTTTCACTCTTTTGGGGAGTAACATATTATTCCTGACCTCCTTGCACGTCTTTGGCTTTGGGCAAGATTTCGCCCTTATACACCCAGACTTTCACGCCGATAGCGCCGAACGTAGTGCGGGCGGTTGCCACGCCGTAGTCGATGTCGGCACGAAGCGTCTGCAAGGGAATGCTTCCCTCATGATACGCCTCGCTGCGCGCGATTTCCGCGCCGTCCAGTCTGCCGCCCACCTTAATCTTCACGCCCTTGGCGCCGCTACGCATCACTCTGCCCATTGCCTGTTTCATGGCTCTGCGGAACGAGCTACGCTTTTCCAACTGCGCCGCAATGCTTTCCGCCACCAAAACGGCATCCATATCGGGGCGCTTTACTTCCATAATGTTAATGCGAAACTGCTTGTTCGGCACCACTTTGGCAAGTTGCTTTTTGAGTTCTTCGATTCCCGCGCCTTTGAGTCCGATAATCATACCGGGTTTAGAGGTGTGAATGTTAATACTCACGTTGCCCTGCGCGCGTTCGATAATCACTTTGCTGACTCCGTACGCGTAATACTTCTTTTTGATGAATTCGCGGATTTTGTGGTCTTCGTAAAGATTTGCCGCAAAATCTTTTTTGCCGGCATACCAGTTGGCGTTCCAACCGTCAATCACGCCTACCCGAAGTCCGTGAGGATTCACTTTGTGTCCCATATTACTTGCCCTCCTTCACGGTATCGAGAATTACCGTGATGTGACTGGTTCTCTTGTTGATACGATGTGCTCTGCCTTTGGAAACGGGATTCACGCGTTTTAACACGGGACCTCCGTCGGCGAAGATTTCGGCAACGTACAAATCGGCGCGACTGAGTCCCTGATTGTGCTCGGCGTTGGCAGTTGCCGACTCGATCACTTTGCGAATGGGTTCGCTTGCCGACTTGGGCGTTGCGAGCAACGTCGCAAGCGCTTCGTTCACCGATTTGCCGCGCACGGTATCAAGCACCACGCGCACCTTAAACGGCGATATACGCACGTATTTAGCCGACGCCTGCGGACGCGTATCTTTGTTTTCTTTACGCGCAAGCGCCTTTTCTTTCATTCTCTTTGCCATCGCTCTACTCCTTATTTACCCTTCGTGGTCTTTTCCCCGGCATGACCGCGGAACGTGCGCGTGGGCGCGAATTCGCCCAGTTTGTGCCCGACCATTTCTTCGGTACAATATACGGGCACATGCTTTCTGCCGTCGTGCACGGCAATCGTGCACCCCACGAATTCGGGGAATATCGTCGACGAGCGCGACCAGGTTTTAATCACCTTTTTATCGGTGGTTGCCGCCTGCGCTTTCACTCTCTCATACAGCCTTTCTTCAACGTAAGGTCCTTTTTTAACACTTCTGCTCATGTTTTATACCTCTATCAGTTAATCCGCTTTACGATAAAGCGATCGCTGTTCTTGTGCTTCTTGCGCGTCTTGTAGCCGAGCGCGGGTTGTCCCCAAGGAGATACGGGACCCGGTCTGCCTATCGGCGACTTGCCTTCGCCACCGCCGTGCGGGTGATCGCAAGGGTTCATAACCACACCGCGTACGGTGGGTTTTACGCCCATGTGACGCTTTCTGCCCGCTTTACCCAAGGAAACCAGCTCGTGGTCGAGATTGCCTACCTGACCGATTGTAGCTTTGCACTTTAAGGGAATCATGCGCATTTCGCCGCTGGGCAAGCGGAGCGTGGCATAGTTGCCTTCTTTTGCCATGAGTTGTGCCGCACTGCCTGCCGCTTTGGCAATCTGTCCGCCTTTTCCCGGTTGCATTTCGATGTTGTGCACCATGGTACCCACGGGAATGTTCTGTAAGGGAAGCGCGTTGCCCGCCTTGATGTCGGCGTTCTCGCCGCTCAACACGGTATCGCCCTGATTCAGCCCGAGCGGCGCAAGAATGTATCTCTTCTCGCCGTCGGCGTAATGCAGAAGCGCAATGTATGCCGTGCGGTTGGGGTCGTATTCGATTTCGGCAACGCGAGCGGGAATCCCGTCTTTGTTGCGCTTAAAGTCGATAATGCGATACTTGATTCGGTTGCCGCCGCCGATATGACGAACGGTGATTCTGCCCGTATTGTTTCTGCCGCCCGTGCGGTACGAAACGTCCAAAAGCGATTTTTCGGGTTTGGTTGTGGTAATCTCGTTAAAGCTCGAAACCGTTTTGAAACGCGTGCCGGCGGTCATGGGTTTATATCTTTTAATAGCCATATGCTGCCTCCGTTCCTCTTTAAGTTAAGCTATCGAAGAACTCGATAGACTTGCTGGACGCGGCGAGTTGAACGTAGGCTTTTTTGTAACTCGAAGTGTATCCTTCGGTTCTGCCCTGGCGTTTGTACTTCCCGCGGACGTTGACTGTGTTCACCTTTTCAACCTGTACTTTGAAGATTTCTTCCACCGCCGCTTTAATCTGCTTTTTGTCGGCTCTGCGGTCCACAACGAAAGCGTACTTTTTGTTGGCAATGCCGTCGTATGCCTTTTCGCTGCGTACAGGCTTTATAATAACGTCGTAAGCGTTCATGCTTTGTATGCCTCCTCGATTTTCTTAACGGCGTCCACCGTCATGACGCATTTCCCGTTTGCCACCAAATCGTATACGTTAATCTGATTGCAAGCCAGGGTGCTCACGCCGGGAATATTGCCCGCCGCCCGTACAACCGCGCCGTCGGCTTCGGTTACCACAATGAGCACGCGCTTGTCGAGTTTGAGATCTCCGAGCACTTTCGCCATCTGTTTGGTTTTGGGCTCGATTTTGATTTCTTCCACCACTTTCAGTTCGTCGGCGCGCAATTTTTCGCTCAAAGCCGAGCAAATCGCGGCGCGGCGCGCCTGCTTGTTCACCTTTTGCGAGAAGTCGCGGGGCTTGGGCGCGAACACCACGCCGCCGCCCGCCCACTGGGGCGCACGAATAGAGCCTTGACGCGCTCTGCCCGTTCCCTTCTGACGCCACGGCTTGATACCGCCGCCGCGCACTTCGGTACGGGTAAGCGTGCATTTGGTACCCTGACGCGCGTTGTTGCGCTGTGCCACAACCACCTGGTGAATGAGTGCTTCGTTATATTCGGCGGCGAATACGCTGTCGTCAAGCTCTATGCTTCCCGCTTCGACGCCCGTTTGTTTATATACTTTTACGCTTGGCATATCTGTCCCTCCGCCTTACTTGGATTTCACGGTCTGTTTCACCGTTACAAGACCGCCCTTGGGACCGGGAATGGCGCCTCTTATCAAAAGCACGCCGCGCGCCGTATCCACTTTTACGATCTTCAAGTTCTGAATGGTCACGTTGTCGTGTCCGTACTGTCCGGGCATGTGCAGTCCCTTAATCACCTTGCTGGGCGTGCTGTTCGCACCCGTGGAACCCACACTGCGATGCACGGGACCGGTACCGTGCGACATTTTCAGTCTGCGCTGATTCCAACGCTTAATCGCACCCGAAAAGCCGTGACCCTTGCTCACCGCCGACACGTCTACCATGTCGCCGCCCGCAAAGATATCGCACTTGATTTCGCTGCCTTCCTTAAACTTGTCGGGGTCAGAGAATTTGAATTCGCGCAGAATTTTTCCGCTATCCATGCCGAGCTTTTTATATACGCCCGCTTCCGCTTTGTTCTGATTTTTATTCGGCGTTTCAAACGAAACGAGCACCGCGCTGTATCCGTCGCGCTCGGGCGTTTTCTTGCGAACCACTTTCATGGGTCCCGCCGCTACTACCGTGACCGGAATGCTGAGTCCCGACTCGTCGAAGATCGAGGTCATGCCCAGCTTTCTTCCCAATATTGCTTTATCCATATTATCGTATTACCTCCTCGCTCCTCTTACAGTTTGATTTGAATGTCAACACCCGCGGGGAGATCGAGTTTCATGAGGGAATCGACCGTTTTTGCCGAGGGACTGTATATGTCTATCAGTCTTTTATGCGTACGAAGCTCGAATTGCTCGCGGCTGTCTTTATATTTGTGTACCGCGCGCAAAATGGTTACAACCTCTTTGTCGGTGGGAAGAGGAATGGGACCCGAAACTTTGGTTCCCGTCTTTTTCGCCGTTTCGACGATTCTTGCCGCCGATTGGTCAATCAGGTCGTGGTCGTACGCCTTCAACTTGATTCGGATTTTCTGATTTGCCATTTTCTTACTTTTACCTCCGTGTTAGCATTTGCGAAGAAACTTACAACGCTGTCGGGTGGGTCTACGCCGGAACAAAATTTTTCGGCGATTTCTCGCCGCATGCCCCGCTTTCGTTTCGCGCCTTACAAGCTGTCCGCCTGTCGGTTCGCACGCACCTTTCCGCGTTTTCCTTTTTTGCCGCTCACTTCGCCGCACGGCATGCCGTCGCCGCACTCGGTCCGCCCAAGTTCTCCCGCAATCCGCTAATTTTTTGCGGGTAACCTTGGGTTTCATACCTATTTTTCGTGCAAAAAAGTGCTGTGCGGAAACACAGCCTTAAAAGTATATCACAATAAAAAGGCGTTTGTCAAACGATTTTCCGCAAAAATCCGACTTGTTTTTGGCTTTTTTCCGTTCTTACCGCCCCGGTCACCCATTTGCGCATCCGTATTTCTTTTCCACTGCCGCAAACAACATCTTTTTATAGAATGCCTTACTATATATAATAAAGAAAAGAGCCTATTCTCCTTTCTTCCGCGCGCGGAAAAATGCGGCGCGCCCGAAAACTCCGCCCGTAACCGCCGCCAGCCCCAACGCCGTGCACAAAATGCCCGCCGTTCCGATTCCTCGCAACAACAGCAAGCACCAACCCGCGCACAACAGAGCCGCGCCCGCAATGCCCGCTATCCAGGCAAACACCAAGCCCGCCCCGCTCCGCGGCGGTTTTGCGGCAGACGTTCTCTCTCCGCCGACCGCCGACAACCATTTTTCACTCGAATCGTGCATGCTCTCTTCCTTACAGCGAACGGTCGCCCAGCAATTCGTCGCCGAGCGCCACGATTTTTGCGCCGTATTTGCGTTTGCCCGCGCGCAGAACGGCACGATAGATAAACGCGTCGGCAATCAACAAAACAATCCCCGCGCACCCCGCCGCGATTCCCAACGGCATGGCAAACGACAGCGACGCCCCGAATATCTTCAAAATAAGACACACGCCCGCGCCCGTCATAAGCGCACCCATAATTCCCAGCACATACGCCGTAATTGCCGCAGGCAATTTTGCCTTTTTGTCGAGCGCCCGAAATTCGTCCAACTTATCGGGACGCTTCTCCGCATATTCGTCGCGCACTCTTTTCACGTATCGGCTTTCCGCTTTTTCCATTCTTTTCTCCTTTTACGACTCTTCCGCCGTATTATATGTGGATTATCCCCCGCTTTTGTTTCCCCATTCCCCGCATTTCATAGCCGTTTTGCAAATGTTTTGTTGCAAAACCGAAAAAATTGTCGGTGCGCAATTTGTCATGTTTTGTCCCAAAAGCAAATATACTATCGTATGAGCAAAGTTTGGTATATCATGCTATTGGGGTCGATATCGGCACTGCTGTTCACCGACCCGGGCAAAGCGGTCACGGCAATGGTTGCGGGCAGTCACGCCTCGGTAAAACTCGCCATAGAGCTTGCCGCCCTTTACGGATTCTGGCTCGGCTTTTTCGGCATTATCGAAAAAACGGGACTCGCCGATAAACTGGGCAGACTTCTCCGCAGACCCGTGCGCTTTCTCTTTCCCGGCTTGAACGAAAACGGGTGTAAATACGTAACCATGAATATGGCGGCAAATCTTTTGGGACTGGGCAACGCCTCTACCCCCATGGCAATCAAGGCAATCGGCGAAATGGATACGGGTAGCACGCGGGCGTCGCAGAATATGATTATGCTCATGGTGATTTCTTCCACCAGTCTGCAACTGTTGCCCACCACCGTAATCGGACTGCGCGCCACACACGGCTCGGCAAATCCCGTGGATTTTCTGCTGCCTGCCACCATAGCCACAATTATCAGCACCGTTACGGGCATCGCGCTCGTAAAACTTATCGGCATGTTTGTGCGCAAAAAAAGCGCAAAAAAAGAAAGGAAGAAGCAAACTGCGCCCCTTCCCCTTGCGGTGAAAGCAAAATGACGGCATATATCATTCCGCTGATTTTCATAACCGTGCTCGTGCTCGCGGCAATCAAGAAAAAAGATTCCTATTCCGCATTCACCCAAGGCGCCCGCGGTGCATTGAGTTTGATGGCAAGCGTTTTCCCATACCTTCTCACCATTATGATGGCGGTGGAAGTGTTCAAGCAAAGCGGCGTAAGCTACTATCTTTCCAAAGCCGCATCGCCCGTCATGAACTTTTTGGGAATCCCGCGCGAACTCACCGAACTGATGCTCATTCGCCCCCTTTCGGGCGCAGGCGCAATCGGCGTACTGGAAAACGTATACACGCAATACGGCGTAGACACCTACATCGGCAAATGCGCGTCCGTTATCTACGGTTCAAGCGAAACAGTGTTCTATATTTCCACTATCTACTTTTCGCAATCCAACGTTAAAAAATTAGGCTACGCCATTCCCGTCGCCCTGTTCTCCACCCTGCTCGGCTGCGTTATAGGCTGTCGGATAGCGTTCTATATATAGACAGCCGACAAACCGCACCATCGTTAATCCGTTAGTCCCAATAAATAATTCCAATGCTTTATTTTCTATTTTCCCATACGGCTTTTAGCCGTTCTCTGTGACAAATGAATAATATTTCTATATAATATTCATATATATTATCATTCTATATAAGATTCATATATATTATCATAAGGACTTAATACAAATGAACGACAAAGTAAACTTTCGGATTATAACGGACTACATAACCGCCAACCATTTAACCAAAAAGGAGTTTTGCAAACAATGCAACGTCAGCATTTCCACTTTTTACAGAATTGCCCACGGCAAAAACTTCGATTTACACTCCCTGTTCAAAATGGCAAAAAGAATGAATATTGCCTTCCACCTATTATTTAATTAACAACAAATAACAAAAAAGAAACAAGCGCCGTTCAACGCTTGTTTTCCGTTTTGCTGTTTCCGCCACGCGGTATCAGTTTTCGCATGTATCTCGTATAATCTTTTTTGGCATTGAATATTGCTTGAACATATACGGCACACGCGGTTTCGTCTACCGTGTAAAAAAGCAAAAAATCTTTATGTATAAGAAATTTATACCCCATACTCACAAGCAATCTGTCGTCGGGATTCGCGCCGCCGTTCGGAAACGTTTCAAGCATATCGCATTCGGCTACCAATTCCCCAACGAATTTTTTGGCAACTTCCTTTTCCTTCGATTGTTCGGCAATATATACGGCAATATCCCGCAAATGCCCCTTTGCCGTATCGGTTATCTTTATCGCGTATTTCATAAGTCCAGATTATCGATATCCTTATAGATATTCTCAACCGCCGCATGCAAAGTCTGAACTCTGCCGAGTTTGATATCGTCCTGCGATTGCGCCAACTGCGCATAAACCGCCAATCGGTCTTGCAACTCGCCTATCATCCGTTGCTGCTCCATAAAATCCGCATGACTCAACAAAACGGTATCTTCCCTGCCGTTTACCGTGATTGCCACAGGATGTCTATGCGCCAAAGCGGACACTTCCGCATAATTCGTTCGGATGTCTTTCGACGGTCTTATCGAGATTTCACCGCTCATAATACTGCCTCCTTATTCTTATGGTAGTCATATTGTAACCTAATTTTACAACCTTGTCAATCATATTATATGCAGTTCCACAAAAAAACTCTCGGGCAAAATCGTCCAAGAGTCTTTTTTCTTTTATTTGTATTCCGCCGTTTATTCGTATCTTTCTTTATAGAGTCGACGTGGCTCGATTTCTTTCTTTATAGGCGCTTTTTCTTTTTGCGTTTTTTGTTTGACCCCGCGCGCCAACACCGCGACCGAACAAGGCGGCACCCTTCCGCCAAACGGAAGGTCGGTTAATAAATCCACCCACTCTCCGCCTTTTTCCTCAAATGCATACGGCTGCTCGCCGCGGTTGGCAATCACAATGATTTCGCCCGACGCACTCTCGCGCGCAAATGCAAATACGCCGTTCTCCGTTGTGATATTACGGTACGTCCCCTCGGCAAAAACGTCTTTTTGCTCGGTACGCAACGCCCCCAACTTCTTGTACAATTTCAGATACGCGCGGTTCTCTCTGCCCCACGGGTAACATCTGCGATTGAACGGGTCTTCGAATCCTTCCAACCCCGCCTCGTCGCCGTAGTACAAACACGGTACGCCGGGTAATGTGTATTGCAGCGTTGCCGCAATCTTCACAAGCGCAAACGTGTGCTCGGGGTCGGATATGAGCGCGGTTGCACGCTTTTCGCGCGTAGACGTATCGCCGCTGTCGCCGAGCACGCTGATAAGCCGCGCCGTGTCGTGCGTGTCCAAAAGATTCATCAGATTATCCACCACGAATTTGGGGTAATTGTTCAGAATCACGTTGATTGTGTTGTTCAGCCTTTGCGCGTCGCCGCACCGTACGAAATTGAGAATGTCTTCTTTGAACGGATAGTTGGTCACGCTGTCGAGCTGACCGCCCGTAAGATACCGCCGCCGCGCCGAATAGGCAATTTTGTTGCTCGCGTCTTCCCACACTTCGCCCAAAACAAGACAGTCGGGATTCACCGCTTTCGCCGCCTTTGCCGCACGGTCCAAAAATGCGTCGGGCAATTCGTCCGCCACGTCCAAACGCCAGCCGCCGATTCCCATTTCCGTCCAGTAGCGGATAATGCCGTCCTCCCCGCAAATATACTCCGAAAACGACGGTTCGCACTCGCGCGTCTGCGGCAGAATATCCACATTCCACCAACTTTCGTAATCGTCGGGATAATCGCGGAAGGTATACCACTTGTAATACGGGCTGTGCACCGACTGATACGCGCCCACGCTGTCGTAGGTGCCGTATTTGTTAAAGTATATGCTGTCGTCACCCGTGTGCGAAAATACGCCGTCCAACATGATTTTCATGCCCATTTTGTCCGCTTTGGCAATCAATTCGCGCAAATCGTCCGCCGTTCCGAAATCGGGGTCGATTTTGCGGTAGTTGCCCGTATCGTATTTGTGGTTGGAGTGCGCCTCGAATACGGGGTTCAGATAAATGCACGTAACGCCCAACGATTTGAAATACGGCAATTTTTTAATCACGCCGCGCAAGTTCCCGCCAAAGAAGTCCTCGTTGCGGATTCTACCGTTTTCGTCGGGCAGATATTCGGGTAATCCGTACCAATCGTCGCGATATTGGGCATATGGCTTCGTTTTGTTGCGCGCCCCGCCGTCGCAAAAACGGTCGGGCATAATCTGGTAAATCAGTCCGCCTTTTAAGAACGAAGGCGGCGCATACACGCTTTCGTATACCGTCAGTTGCCAGTCGTGCCCCTTGCCGAGCAGCGCATGCAAATCGTCGCCCGCCCCGATTCGGTATTGCTTGTCTTCGGTGTTCACGATAAAATGATAGAAATACAAACCCCGCGTCGTCACCGCCACCGAAACGGTGTATTCCATCATCGTGTCGGGCTCCACCGCCACAAATTCCATAGGATAGTACACGTCGCTTTCGCCGTCTTTGGTGAGTACCAAAAACACTTCGCTCGGATTGCTCGGGCGGTTGAATTTGAGCGTAAGGCGAAGCGTATCCCCCGCTTTGAGCGCGCCCGAAGGCGACTTGCACGCGGGACACATCGGAGAAAATTTGACCTGCTCGTTCATATTGTAACCCTCCTTGTCTGCTTGTTTTTTATATGCGCCGGATTGTTCCGACGACAATTTTTTCTTCTCTCATTACACAACGGTTTCTTCTCTGCAAAAAAGGCGCCCGCGGCTGTATATCCGCATACGGGCACACTTTCGCTATGCCTTTGCCTTTGCCTTCTTTACTTTTTTGAGATTCCAGATGTTGTTCGCGTAGTCCTCTATACTACGGTCGGACGCAAACACGCCCGCTTTGGCAATGTTTATCAGCGCCATGCGGTTCCAACGTATGGGGTCGCCGTATGCCGCGTCGATTTCCCGCGCCGCACGTACGTAGTCGCCGTAGTCGGCAAGACACATATACGGGTCGGCAATGTTGTTACTGCCCAATATGAGATAGTTGGCAATATCGGCAAAACTTTCGCCGTTGAATCCCGTGCGCAAACGGTCTACAATGCGGCGGATTTCGGGATTGTCGGCATAGAGATTGCTGGGGTAGTACTTGCCCCACAGCGCGTTCACTTCTTCCGTTTTCATGCCGAAAATGAAAATGTTATCGTCGCCCACGCACTCGCGGATTTCCACGTTGGCGCCGTCCAGCGTTCCGAGCGTAACCGCCCCGTTTATCATGAATTTCATGTTGCTCGTGCCGCTCGCCTCTTTGCCCGCAAGACTGATTTGCTCGCTGACTTCGCTGGCGGGAATCAGCCGCTCGGCACGCGTCACGTTGTAGTTTTCCACAAACAGCACGTCTAATTTTTCTTTGATTTTGGGCTGTTTCTGAATTTCGGCGCTCAAACAGTTGATTAAATGAATAATGCGTTTTGCGTGATAGTAGCCGCCCGCCGCTTTCGCCCCGAACACAAACGTCTGCGGCGTCACGTCTTTATTCGGATTATCCAACAAATCGAGATACTGCGCCACGATTTTGAGCACGTTCATCAGTTGCCGTTTGTATTCGTGCAACCGCTTTACCTGCGTATCCATGCGGCTGTCGGGGTTAAGAACAAAGCCCGACGTTTCCTTGATGTATGCGGCAAATGCCGTTTTGCGCTCATGCTTGATTTTCGCAAGCCGCGCGAGCACCTGCTTGTCGTCGGCATATTTTAACAGTCCTTGCAACTGTTGCGCGTCTTTCTCAAACCCGTCGCCTATCAGTTCGGCAATCAAATCGCGCAACCCGGGATTAGACTGCGAAAGCCACCGCCTGTGCGCAATGCCGTTGGTCACGTTGGTGAATTTTTCGGGCGTAATCGAATAAAAATCGCGGAACACGCTCTCTTTTATGATTTCGCTGTGCAACGCGCTCACGCCGTTCACCGCATGCGAGCCGATTACGGCTAAATTCGCCATACGCGCCATGCCGCCGCCCAACACCGCCATACGATTCACTTTATCGAAGTTACCGCACGTATCCATCGCCCACAAACAGAATCTGCGGTCGATTTCCTTTATAATCATGTAAATGCGCGGCAATAAAAGTTGCACAAGCCGCTCGTTCCATTTTTCGAGCGCTTCCGCCATAACGGTGTGATTTGTGTACGAAATCGTACGCGTGGTAATGCTCCACGCCGTGTCCCAATCGTATCCGTGCACGTCCACCAATAGACGCATCAGTTCGGGAACGGCAAGCGCGGGGTGCGTGTCGTTGAGCTGAATGGCGGCAAGGTCGGGCAGATTGTCGAGATTCGGGTTGTTTTTCAGGTGGTCTTTCAGTATGCTCTGTAACGACGCCGACACCAAAAAATACTGCTGACTCAACCGCAGTTGCTTGCCCTGCTCGTGGTCGTCGCTCGGATACAAAACCTTGTTTATCAGTTCGGCTTCGTTATCCGAACGCATAGCCGCCATATAGTCGCCCTGCGTAAACGACTTCATATCGAACTCGCTCTTGCCCGACGCGCGCCACAACCGCAGCACGCTCACGCCGTCGCTGTCCCCGCCCGAAATCATCACGTCGTAGGCAAGCGCCTCTATCACGTCGGCGTTCACGTGTTCTATGCGGCACCTGCCGTTCTCCCAGTATTCCTTTACCGTGCCGCCCAATCGGATTTCAAAATTTTTGTCCGAACGCGGCATCTGCCACACTTCGCCGCTGTCTAACCACAACTCGGGCAATTCCACTTGCTGGTTTTCCACAATCTTCTGGCGAAACAATCCGTATTCGTAGCGAATGGAAAACCCCATGGCGGGATAGTTGAGCGTTGCCAAACTATCCATAAAGCACGCCGCAAGACGCCCCAAGCCGCCGTTGCCCAATCCCGCATCCGCTTCCAACTCGTATATTTTGTCTAAATTATACCCAAAACTTTTGAGCGCGCCGCGCGCACTTTCTTCCAGCCCCAGATTACAAAGATTGTTGCGCAAACTGCGCCCCAACAAAAATTCCATGCACAGGTAATATACGCGCTTGTATTTTCCCTGCACCACCCTTTGATTGTTTTTCTGCTTTTTCTCCAAAAGTTTGTCGCGAAGAACTAGCGCGAGCGCTTTATACACCTGCTCTTCGGTTGCGGTCTTTTTTGTCGCCGCAAAGTATTTGCTTAATTTTTCGGTTATCAGTTCGAGCATTTCTTCCGTAGCCAATTTTGTTTATGCCTCCGTTCGAGTCGGTAATATGGTGTTATTGCAATAATGCGTCGTAAAATTTCATGTATTCGCCCGCCGACGATTTCCAGGTGAAATCGGTAGTCATGGCTCTGCGAACAAGCCCCGCCCATTTGTCTTTGTAGTCACAGTAAAGCCCCACGGCTCTGTCGATTGCCCCCATCATGTCGGCGGCGTCGTAGCGGGCAAAACGGAACCCGTTGCCCATGTCGCCGTTGTAGCAATCCACAATGCTGTCTACCAGACCGCCCGTTTCGCGCACAACGGGAATGGTACCGTAACGGCACGCCATCATCTGACTCAATCCGCACGGCTCGCTCTTGCTCGGCATTAAAAAGATGTCGGCGCCCGCATAGATTTTATGCGAAAGGTCACGATTGAACGCAATCACGGCGCTGAACTTTTGGTTGTACATTTTTTGCACGTGCATAAAGTAGTTTTCGTATTCGGGGTCACCCTTTCCGAGCAACACCACCTGCACGTTTTTGCGCAAAATCTCGTTCATCGCAAAACGAATCAGGTCGAGTCCCTTGTGCCCCACCAACCGCGACACAACGGCAATCACGGGCGTATCGGCACTAACGGGCAGATTGAGCATTTTTTGCAACTCCGCTTTGCCGCGCGCTTTCCCTGCCAAATTGTTTTCATCGTAGTTGCAAAAGAGCGCTTTCTGCGTGCGGGGATTGTACGTATCCACGTCGATTCCGTTCAAAATGCCCCGCAACTTGTAGCTGTTTTTCAACAGTACGTTTTCCAGCCCGTGCGCGTAGTAAGGGTCCATAATCTCCCGTGAATAGGTGGGGCTAACCGTACTTACGGCGTCCGAATAGTCTATGGCGCCCTTCATCAGATTGATACAGCCGCGGTGCTCTATGCTCATGTATTCGCGGTCGGGAATACCGAACACGTCCTCTATAATACTGCGCGAATACTTCCCCTGATATTCTATGTTGTGAATGGTGAATACGGTACGAATCCCGCCGTATCCTTCGCGGTACATATAAAATAACTTGTAGTAAATAGGCACCAACGCCGTCTGCCAGTCGTGACAATGCAGAACGTCGGGCTTGAATCCCAAATGCGGTATCAGTTCCACCACCGCGCGCGAAAGAAACGCAAACCGCTCGCCGTCGTCGTAATAGCCGTATAAATTCGGGCGCTTGAAATAATATTCGTTGTCTATAAAATAGTAAACCGTGCCGCGGTGCGTCAGCTTAAACAGTCCGCAATACTGATTGCGCCAGGCAAGCGGCACGTTGATGTGACAGATAAATTCCAGCTTTTCACGGTATTCGGCAGGAAAACTCTCGTATAACGGCAGAATAATGCGCGCCTCGTAACTTCCGCCCGCATTGATTGCCTGCGGCAAACTGCCCATCACTTCGCCCAGTCCGCCCGTGCCCGCAAAGGGCGACGCCTCGCTGCACACAAACAGAATCTTTTTCTTTTCGGGTGCAACTTTCGTTTCCGCCTTTTTCTCCGCTTTTTCCACGGGCGCCGCTTTTGTTTCTTTCGGCTGTTCAAATGCAACGCGCATCTCGGGCGCTATCTCCGCTTGCTCGGGCGCAAGTTTGTTTTCCTTTACCGCCGCAGGCGCTTTTTTCGCTTTCGTTTCGGGCGCCTTTTCGGTCGCTTCGGACGTCGGCTTTTTTGCCGCCGCTTTCTTGTCCGTCGTCGCTTTTTCGGGCGCCTTTTCCGCCGCCGTTTTGGTTTTGGGTTTCTTGGTTTCGGTCGTCGTAGCCATGCTCTTTTTCTCCTTTTTTCTTATCCGTTGCCGAATTTATATAACGGTGTTTTTTGCAATATAATAGGGGTGCGTCGGGTGTCCCGACAAAAGTCTGCCGCCCAAAATTTGTACCTGCTTGTCGGCAATCACGCAGTTGAGCCTGCTGTCCTCGCCCACTTCGCTGTCCTGAAAAACAATCGAATCGGTAATCACCGCGCCTTTCTTCACTTTTACGCCGCGAAACAAAATCGACCCCGACACTTCGCCTTCGATTTCGCACCCGTCGGCAATCAGCGAATTGCGTACCTTCGCCGTGCGGGCAAAACTTGCGGGCGCCGAATCGCGCACTTTGGTGTATATGTCCGCCCCGTCTTTGCGGAACAACTCGTCGCGCTTGTTTTTATCCAGCAGTTCGAGCGAACGGGCATAATAATTCGCCAGCGAATCGATAGACGCAAAATATCCGTCGTACACATAGGCATAAATGTGATAATCTTTGCACCCGCGCACCAGTACGTCGCGCGAAAAACTCGTGTATCCCAACTCGTCGGCATTTTCAATCAACCGAAGCAAAAAGCGACGCGAAACCACAAACATATTGGTAAGCACAGACTTCTCGCCCGTCAGCTTGTCGGAATTACTCACTTTGGTTACGCGCATGTCTTTGTCGTACTCCACCGCCGTGCGCATTTGCTTGCATAATTTTCCCGCGTCGGTCTTATGCACAATCACCGTGATATCCGCATTTTTCTCCACGTGTTTTTCCACCGCGTCGGCAAAATTGAAATTGCACACCGTGTCGCAGTCGCTCATCACCACGTAGTCCTCGTCGCTGCGACTCAAAAAATTGCGGATTCCGCAAATCGCGTCAAACCGTGATTTATACAACGAACGGTCGCCCACGCCGTACGGCGGCAACAACATCAGTCCGCCGTTTTTACGGCTCAAATCCCAGTGCTTGCCGCTCCCCAAATGGTCCATAAGCGACTGATAGTTGGTTTTGGTTATCACACCCACTCTCCCGATTCCGCTGTTCACCATATTGCTCAATACAAAGTCGATTAAGCGGTACCGCCCGCCGAACGGAATAGACGCCAACGTACGCAAACTCGTCAGTTCGTTGATTTCCTTATCGTGAATGTTGCTGAATATAACACCCAATGTTTTCATCATCTCACCTCCGCCCGTCAGTCCACAATGGTGCCCGATGCGATTTTCGCCTTGGCGGGTATACAACTTCCCCGCCCCACGAGCACAATGTTCGTTTTGTCGCTCGCGTCGTCGCCCAATTCGGCGCCCTCGCCCACAACCGCGTTTTCGTCAATCATGCCAAACCGTACGCGCGCGTTCTTCCCTATGGCGGCGCCCGCCATGATTACGCTGTTTTGCACCACGGCGCCCTCGCCCACAACAACGCCTTCGCCGATTACCGAATCGGACACCTTACCGTAGATTTCGCACCCCGTAGTCATTATGCAGTTTTCCACCGCGGCGTTCTGCCCGATAAACGTAGGCGGAAACGGCTTGTTGCGCGAATAAATTCTATCGCCCGCTCCGCCGAGCGAAAGCACGGGATTCTCCCCTAAAAGGTCCATGTTCGCTTCCCATAAGCTGGTAACGGTACCCACGTCCTTCCAGTAGCCTTTGAACTTGTAGGCAAACAATCTCTTCCCTTCCGCCAACATGGCGGGAATCACGTTCTTGCCGAAGTCGTTGCTCGACGCGGGATTTTTTTCGTCCCCCGTCAGTTCATCAATCAATACCCTTTTTCTGAAAATGTATATTCCCATACTCGCATGGTTGGATTTGGGCTTTTTGGGCTTTTCTTCAAACGACGTTATCCGCTTGTCCGCGGCAAAATCCATAATCCCGAATCGGCTCGCCTCTTCGGGCGGCACGTCTATTACGCCGATTGTACAGTCCGCGTCGTTCTCTTCATGCTCGCGTAGCATTTCCGAATAATCCATTTTGTATATGTGGTCGCCCGACAAAATGAGCACGTGTTCCGAATCGTATTCTTCCAAAAAATGCAGATTCTGATAAATGGCGTTCGCCGTTCCTTTATACCATTCCGCGCCCGATTTCGCCTGATAAGGCGACAGCGTATGTACGCCGCCGTATGCGCGGTCGAGGTCCCACGGCTCGCCGTTTCCGATGTGTTCGTTGAGCACAAGCGGCTGGTACTGCGTCAGCACGCCCACCGTATCGATACCCGAATTTGTGCAGTTGGAAAGCGGAAAATCGATAATCCGATATTTCGCGCCGAACGACACCGCGGGCTTTGTCACTTTGGAAGTGAGCGCGTATAACCGCGTGCCCTGCCCTCCCGCAAGCAACATTGCCACACATTTTTTCTTTTTCATATTCTTCCTCCCTTTCACGAACCCGCCTGCGGATTTCCCGCCTGCGTTTCCTGCCGTTATTCGCTATTGCGCCCCGCCGCGTTTTGCCGCTTTGCCCGCGCTCGCGCCCTTTTTTGCCACGCTCTCCTTGCTCTCTCCGCCCGTCTTTTTTCTCTTACCCGTTTTTTCGGGTAAACCGTTACCGAACATGTATATGCCGCACATGGCGGGAATATGCATGGTTATGCTCGATTCTTTTCCGTGACTCGAAACTTTTTCCGTTTTATGCGCCACGGGATTAAACGAAAATCCCGAAAGGTCGCTGTGCAATACTTCGGTAAACTTGCCCGCATCGCAACCGAACGTGTAGTTTTCGATTGCCACGGGCGAAAAATTAAATATGCAAAGCATGCGGTTCCCCTTTTTGTCCCGCCTCTCGTATACGATTACATTGTTGTTGCGGTCGTCGGCAACCAACCACTCATAGCCTGCCCAATCGTCGTCTATTTCATAAAATGCGGCGTATTTCCCGTGCACGGCATTGAGCGCCGAAATAAATTGCAGTGCGTTTTCATGCGCGGGATAGTCCAAAAGCCCCCAGTCCAACTCGCCCGCATAGTCCCATTCTTTGAACATCGCAAGTTCGCTGCCCATCATCAACAGCTTTTTGCCGGGATGCGCATACATGTTCATCAAATAATTGCGCCACCCCGCAAATTTGGTTTCGTAATCGCCCGGCATCTTATTCAAAAGCGAACCCTTGCCGTGCACAATCTCGTCGTGCGAAATAGGCAGAATATAATTTTCCGAAAATGCGTACGTCATGGAAAACGTTAAGTTATTGTGCTTGCCCGCGCGGAATAACGGGTCGGTTTTGGCATAGTCGAGCGTGTCGTTCATCCACCCCATGTTCCATTTGTAGTTAAAACCCAGCCCGCCGTCCGAAACGGGACGGGTAACAAGCGGCCACGCCGTACTCTCTTCGGCAATCATCATCACATTTTTGAATTCGGCAAACACGCAGGTATTGAGCGCGCGGAAAAAGTCGATGGCATCGAGATTTTCTTTGCCGCCGTACTTGTTCGGGCGCCACTGCTTACGCGCGTAGTCTAAATACAACATACTTGCCACCGCGTCCACACGCAGTCCGTCCACGTGGAATTCGCGTAGCCAATACATTGCGTTGGAAATGAGAAAACTTTTCACTTCCCCCCTGCCGTAATCAAAGCACCGCGTGCCCCATTCTTCGTGCTCACGGCGGAGCGGGTCGTCGGGTTCGTACAGCGGTACACCGTCAAACTCATACAGCCCGTGCGCATCTTTGGGAAAGTGCCCCGGCACCCAGTCGAGAATCACCCCTATTCCTTCGCTGTGGAATTTGTTCACAAGGTAGGCAAAATCGGCGGGCGTGCCGTACCGCGACGTAGGCGCGTAATACCCCGTCACCTGATACCCCCAACTGCCGTCATACGGATACTCGGCAATTCCCATCAGCTCAATATGCGTAAATCCCGTTTTTTTCACGTACGCAGACGCCTCGTCGGCAAACTTGCGGTAATCGAAGTAGTTGCCGTCGGCATACCTGCGCCAAGACCCGATGTGCGCCTCGTATATCCGCACGGGCGCACGGTACGTGTTCGTTTTTTCGCGCGCCGCCATATATTCGCCGTCCGACCATGCTATCTGTTGCGGGTCGTATACCTTACTGCAAAAATCGCCGCCCGTTTCGCCGTGCGTGGCATACGGGTCGGCTTTGTACAGCGTTCTGCCGTCGCGCGTGTAAATTACGTATTTGTATTTATCATACGGGCGCACGTTCTCTATTTCGGTTTCCCATATACCGCGATTGCAAACCATGGGCGCGGGCACCCATCCGTTGAAGTCGCCCGCAACACCCACCGATTGCGCCCGCGGCGCAAACACGGCAAAATGCGCCCCGTTCCCCGTTAAACGGGAACCGAAAAATTTGTACCCGTCCGTCTGTGTTCCTTTGTAAAACGCGTTAATCTCATTCTCTTCCATGCAGTTCACGTTGCCTCGTAGCTTCGGCATGTTTCATACCGTCTTTATGGTATTATACCACATATATGCGAAAAATTCAAGGGGTTTTCAAATTTTATTTACAAAATTTTCAAAACGCTCTTGACAATCTTGATTTTCTTCTATATAATGGTATTATGAAAAGTGTGTCCATTTCATTCGTATAAAAAAAACACACTTTTTTCTTTGTAAACGATTGACTTTTCCGCTTAAAGTGCTATAATTATTTTCGTAAAATATCTTACGGCAACGGCGCTGCAAGAATTCTGCACAAATCGGGATTCGACGGCGTCTTTTCTTTTGTCGCAAACAGAATCCGCATACACGCGGCAAAGCCGCAAAGGAGAATAGAACGCACATGACAAACGTACCCGAACTGTTCGGAAGCCTGGTATTCAACGATAAGGTAATGCGGGAACGACTCCCCAAAGAAACGTATGCCGCACTCAAAAAAACGGTAGATAAAGGCACCGCGCTCGACCCCGCGCTCGCCAATACCATTGCCGCCGTTATGAAAGACTGGGCAATCGAACACGGCGCCACGCACTATACGCACTGGTTTCAACCCATGACGGGTATCACCGCCGAAAAGCACGACAGCTTTATAAGCCCCGTATCCGACGGCACGGTGATTATGAACTTTTCGGGCAAAGAACTCATTCACGGCGAACCGGACGCGTCCAGTTTTCCGTCGGGCGGATTACGTTCCACCTTCGAAGCGCGCGGCTACACCGCATGGGACCCGTGCAGTTATGCGTTCATCAAAGACGGCGCACTGTGCATTCCCACTGCTTTCATTTCCTATTCGGGGCAGGTGCTCGATAAAAAAACGCCGCTTATCCGCTCCATGAAGGCAATCAACGCACAGGCGTTGCGCGTGTTGCATGCAATCGGCAACACCGACGTTTCGCGCGTGATTCCCACGGTGGGACCCGAGCAGGAATATTTTCTCATCGATAAAGAACTTTGGAAAAAGCGCAAAGACCTGATTTTTACGGGCAGAACGTTGTTCGGCGCCCGCCCGCCCAAAGGGCAGGAACTGGAAGACCACTACTTCGGAAACATCCGTCCCCGCGTCATCGCCTATATGGACGACCTCGACCGCGAACTGTGGAAATTCGGCATTCTCGCCAAAACGCGTCATAACGAAGTAGCGCCCGCCCAACACGAACTCGCGCCCATTTTCACCACGCTCAATATTGCCACCGACCATAATCAACTCACCATGGAAGTCATGAAAAAGGTTGCCGACAGGCACGGGCTTGTCTGCCTGTTGCACGAAAAACCGTTTGCGGGCGTAAACGGAAGCGGCAAACACAACAACTGGTCGATTTCCACCGATACGGGCGAAAACCTTCTCAACCCCGGCAAAACCCCCGAAACGAATATGCGCTTTCTGCTCTTTTTGTCGGCGGTAATCAAAGCGGTTGATTTACATCAGGATTTGTTGCGGTTAAGCGTGGCAAGCGCGGGCAACGACCACCGTTTGGGCGCCAACGAAGCGCCGCCCGCCATTATTTCCGTGTTTTTGGGCAACGAACTTACGGGCATACTCGAATCCATGCAAAGCGGCACCGCCTACCGCGGCAAAAAAGGCAACCGCATGCAGGTGGCGGAATCCATTCCCGAGTTTATGTCCGACACCACCGACCGCAACCGCACGTCGCCGTTCGCCTTTACGGGCAATAAATTCGAATTCCGCTCGCTCGGCTCGTCGGTTAATATCGCCTGCCCCAACGTTATGCTCAACACCGCGGTCGCCGACGTTTTGAGCGAATACGCAAACGTACTGGAAAACAGCAAAGACGCGGAAAAAGATATGCGCAAACTCATCACCGACACGTATGCCGTCCACAAGCGCATCGTATTCAACGGAAACAACTACTCCGACGAATGGGTGGAAGAAGCGCAAAAACGCGGACTGCTCAATCTCAAAACCACGGCGGAAGCACTCCCCTATTACAGCCGCGAAGAAAATCTCGCGCTGTTCGCCCGCCACAACGTATACACGGGCGAAGAAATCAAAGCGCGCGAAGAAATCCTGCTGGAAAACTATTGCAAGGTCATCAATATCGAAGCGCTCACCATGATTGACATGGCGGGCAAGCAAATTCTTCCCGCCTGCATTTCTTACATGAAAACGCTCGCCGATACAATTTCCGCAAAGAGCGCGCTCGGGTTGGAAAGTTTTGCCGAAACCGAACTGCTGTTGCGCGTCAACGCACTCACCCAAACGGCATATAAAACCAACACGCAGTTATCCGACGCCGCCGTAAAGGTAAAGAATGCCGAAAACCTGCAAAAGCAAGCCGCCGCCTACCACAACGTCGTCTTTGCCGCCATGCAGGAACTGCGCGCCGCCTGCGACGAACTGGAAACGCTCGTTCCCGAATCGGTATGGCCCCTTCCCACCTACGCAGACCTTCTGTTCTCGGTGTAAAAAATTCCTACATAAAGCAAAAAACCTTCGCACGTACTTTTTGCGAAGGTTTTTCTTTTCGTCTTGATTGCCGCGCGTTTTATCGCACAATCGTCACAACGCCGCTCGCTCTGTCCTTTAAGGGGCTTTCCTTGTCGGCGTAACCGAGCGCGCAACAACCGTACACCGCATGGTTTTGCGGCATGCCCCACTGCGTAAGCAGAGCGCCCGCCTTGCCCGATTCGCCGTCGGCGCCGCGTAACTGGTTAATCCAACACGTACCCAACCCCAGCGAAGTTGCCGCCAAAAACATGTTTTGCAACGCGCAGGCGCAATCGGCTTCGGGATACGGGCTTACGCCCTTTTCCAGCGATACGATTATCAGCACGGGCGCATTGTAAAAGGGACTGACGCGCTTACCGCCCGCACGCGACGCGGCGCGTTCTCTCGCCGCAGGGTCCATATATTCGAGCATGGCGTCGTTGAGCAAAGTCAGCTTTTCGGAATTGACAACCGCCGTAAAATGCCAACTCTGCGTGTTCATGGCGCTGGGCGCATACGCTCCCGCTTTGAGCACCGCCGTTACGTCGTTTTCGGATACTTTCTTTTCCGTATCGAACGAGCGGCACGAACGCCGTTCGAGTATGTTGCGCATTACCTGATTGTTCATCGTTCTTTCTCCTTTCCCGTTTCACAAACCGATTGCGTGCGGCAATTATTTATGACACCCGCCGCAACACGAGCAGTTGCCGCTGCATCCGCCGCCCGACTTGCCCGCGCAATTCGTGTAACACTTTCCGTTCAGTTTCTGTTTCAGTTTTTCGCCGCATTGCGGGCAATTCGGATATACGCCGTCCGACCGTACCAACTCTTCGCTTTCGTATCCGCACTTGGGGCAAACAAATTCAATCAATGCCATATTTCTTCCCTTCCCGTATATAGCCGTAGCTAAAACATCTTCTTTTTTATCATGATAATCAGCACGGGCACGGTAATCGCCACAATGATTCCGATTACCACCCAGAATCCCCACACCGTTCCCGCAAACGGCACACCCACGTTCATGCCCCAAATAGACGCCACAATGGTAGGTATGGTTAAAATAATCGTGATAGCCGCCAAAAACTTCATAACGATATTTTGGTTGTTGCTGATTACGCTGGCAAACGCGTCCATGGTTCCCGACATAATATCGCGGTATATGGTTGCCATTTCGATAGCCTGCTTGTTTTCCACGATAACGTCGTCTAAAATGTCGTTGTCCTCTTCGTAGTGCTTGATTGCGTTTATCGCCTGCAAACGGTCAATCACTATCTGATTGGAATTGAGCGACGTAGAAAAATACACAAGCGCTTTTTCCAAATCGAGCAACTGAATCAACTCTTTATTTTTCATCGAACGGTGCAACGATTGTTGCACGCGCATGCTCGTCTTGTCAATCTGTTTTAAGCAGTGCAAAAACTTTATGGCGTTTAAGTACAAAATCTGATAAATGAACCGCGTGCGCTTGTTGACGTCGAAATTGCGCACCCTGCCTTTTACAAAATCGCCGAGCACGGTGGTATCGCGCAGACACACCGTAATAAAATACTCGGGCGTGGTTATGATTCCCATGGGTAGCGTGGAATACACGTACCAATCGCTGCGGTCGTCTATAATGGGAATATCCACGATAATCAGCGTATTACCGTCGTCCGTTTCTATACGGGCGCGTTCTTCTTCGTCGAGCGCGGCTTTGAGCAAATCTTCGCCCACTCCCGTAATGCGCGCCACTTCTTCCAATTCCTGATCGGACGGGTTTTCGAGATTTATCCAGCATCCCTTTTCGATTCCGTCCGACTTTTTAAGCTCCCTGCTCTGCGTGAGCATATTGTATGCGTCCAACATAATTGCGTACCTCCCGAAAAAAATAAGCGACCCGAACCGTATACACAGCCGCGCCGCCCGTTCTCTCCCAAAAAGCCCGCAGAAAAATTCAGACTGCAAAAAACGGAGGCGCAGACAAATAACGATATCGTCGACTCGGATAGTCGTCCATTTCTTACCTCCCGTGTTGTTTTATACTATCATTATACCACGTTCACCCGAAAAATGCACCTGATTTGCGTATGCGTTTACGAGTTTTTTTTCATACGTCGCCCGCAAAATCCGCCCTAACGGTGCCGCCGCGCATATACCGCCGCAAACTGTCCCGCAATCGCGCCGTCCGACGCCGCCGTCACAATCTGCCGCAACGGTTTACTGCGCGCGTCGCCCGCCGCAAAAATCCCTTCTTTGCTCGTCTGCATTTTCTCGTCGCATAAAATGTATCCGTACTCGTCGGTGCGCACAAGTTCGCGCACAAGTTCCACCGCAGGTTTGTATCCCAACGAAACAAACAACCCGTCTACGCCGAGGTCGCGCGTCTTGCCGGCACAAGAGAGCGTGAGCGATTGCAGCGGATTGCCCGAAAGCGCAATAATCTCGGTATGTTCCATCTTCTCCGTTCCTTCCACGTCGGGAATCTTGCCGCCGTGAATCATGTACACTTTCTCGGCAAGCGGCACAAGATACTCGGCGGCAGACACCGCATTCGTCCCGCCGCCCGCCACGGCAACGCGCCTGCCGCGGAAAAAGTTTCCGTCACACGTGGCGCAGTAACTCACCCCCGCGCCCAACAGCGCCGCTTCGCCCGCCACGCCCAACTTGCGCGGTTCGTTGCCGAGTGCCAGCACCAACGCGCCGCACACCAGCGTTTCGCCCGACGAAAGCATCACCCTTTTCTTTTCGCCGTCCTCTATCTTCTCCGCTTTGGCATACACGATTTGCGCGCCGCACGCCTGCGCATGCTCGTGCATCTTCTGCGCAAGCGTAAAGCCGTCTATGCTCGCAAAACCGGGATAGTTTTCCACCGTCGGCGTGGTAGACGCCACACCGCCCGTGTAGAGCGCCTCTATCACCGCCACTGTCACCCCGCTGCGCGCCGCATAAATTGCCGCGCTCAACCCCGCGGGACCGCCGCCCACAATACCAACGTCAAATCTCTTTTCCATACAAAAAGTATACCATACCCGCCCGAATTTATCAAGCGCAACGTTGCCGCTTTCTTTCGCACGACGTAAAAAATTCGTCGAAAAAAGGTTTTCCGCTCTCTTGCCGAAAACCTTTTCTTTCACCCGCAAGTTATTCTCTTTTTCCTTTCCAGATGTTTTGCGCCGCGCTCTGTGCCGCCTCGTCGAGCACCGTGCCGATTTCCACTCCTTTGCCCGCTTTGTCTATCGCCGCAGGCAGATAGGTGGTTAAAAGCGTATCATACCCGCACAAATCGGGTGCGGGACGCGCCTGCGCCAACTGCACCACGGCGTCCTCGTCGGACGGTAACGGTTTAATTTCCTTGCTCGCGGGATACGTTTTATACAGCGAGGAAAGTTTTTCGGTTTTCCCCTGTAAAAATTCGAGCACGGCAAACGCCTTTTTTTGGTCGGGCGCTTTCGCATTTACGGCAAGCGCCGTGGTCTGTAAGCGATTCAGCCCGAACAGCGGGTCAAGCCCGATTTCCGCATCGGGATACTTTTGCGCCTGACCGCGCCGTTCGAGCGTGGTCATCACCGAAAACGCCGCCTTTCCCGCACCCATGGCGTCCTTTTCGTCCGATGCGTTTTCAAGCACGGCAACGCAATCGCACATTGCCGCTTTGCCGCTCTCCGAAGTAAATTCCAGTTTGGTTTTGCGCGCGTTGAGCATGGCGCCGCCCTTTTCGGCAAGCACCGCCTCGTATAATAACGACTTGCGCTCGGGATTCATCTTTTCGAAAGATTGTATCCCTTTTTTCTCCAACTCGGCGCATACCGCTTTGAGCTGCTCTGTGGTCTGCGGCGCGGTTGCCACAAGCGCCCGATTGCTCGCCAGCAGATACACGTCGCAAAAAAGCGGAACCGCCCACGGCTTTCCCTGATACAAACACGCCCGACGCGCGCTTTCGGACAAATCGTCCTTTTTCACCTTGCTCACCGATAACCGCACCGAAAGGTCGAGCAGTTGCTTTTCTTCGGCAAGGTCGGCAATCGCGTCGGCGTATAACATCATTACGTCGGGCGCGTCGCCCCGTTCTGCGGCGGCACGTAACCGCGCGTCTATCTCGTCGGACGGAACAAACGAAACCGACACTCCGCCGTCGTACTCTCCTATCATGGCGGTGATTTCTTCTTCCGCCGCCACATTCTCGGGCGATATCAACCACAACCGCGTTTCCGTCGGTTTTTCATGCGAGCAACCCGCAAACGGCAGTGCGCACGCCAAACACAACAATAAGCAAATCCATTTTTTCATACCATTATCTTGCGTAACGCTTTTGCATTTTATGCCCGAACGCAACAACAGACGCCCGAATATCCGAACGTCTGCCGTTGCAATAAAAAATACAGGAAAGATAAAAGGCTATTTCTCTTGGTGCGAACGGCACGCCGCACAGTGTTCGCATTGCCCGTCGCACGCCGCCGCAACAGGCTTTGTTTCTTTTTCCGATACACGCTTTTGCCCGCAACCGCCGTCGCACGCCGAACAATCGCAACAACCGCCTTTGTGCGTTATTTTGCGGTACAGTATGGCGGCAACCGCTCCCGCAAACGCCACGCATACCGCTATCAAAATCATGATTTCCGCCGCCGTCATACGTTTTCTCCTTTCGTCCGCTTTCTTATTTTGGGCAACTTTCCTTTGTTAAAAAGCACAATCAGCGTTACCGCAACCGCACTTGCCGCCAGCCAGACGAAGATCGTCCACCACCATGCTCCTACGGTATACACAGCGGCACTCACCACATAGCTTGCCACAATCCAAAATAGGAGCGTCCGCTTAAACTCGCCTTTGGGCAACTCCGCCTTTGCCGTAGCGCATGCCGCAAAACACGGCACGGTCGTCATGTTAAAGGCGATAAACGCAATCAGCGCGGGAATAGATATTCCCGTTGCCCGAATCATGGCAACCGCCGACGTAATTCCTTCTTCGTCGGCGGCAAGCATGTCGCCCGTAATGCCGCCCAGAATATCCCCTTTCACGGCAAGCAGACAGGCGCCCAACGTGCCGAACGTGGCAACCACGTTTTCCTTCGCCACAAGCCCCGTAAGAGCGGCAACGGCGAACACCCAGCCGAACTCCCCAATCTGCGCTCCAAACCCGAGCGGCGTAAAAACAGGCTGAATGAGTTTTCCCATCGACGCAAGTATGGAGTTGTTCATCTGCTCGTCGGCAAGATAATGCCACGAAAAATCCAAATGCGAAAAAAGCCAGATAATAACGGTAGACGCAAAAATAACGGTAAACGCCTTTTTTACGAAATGTTTTGTTTTATCCCACAGGTGCAAAATCAGATTCTTAAACCGCGGACGGTGATATGCGGGCAATTCCATAATAAAGGGCGGAACTTCCCCTTTCATGGTGGTATGACGCATCAACAACACGCTCACAATCGCCGCCGCAATTCCCAAGAGATACATGCCGTATGTAATCAGGTCGGCGTTCCCCACAGCGAATTGCTGCACGATTCCGCCCGCAATCGCCGTTAAAATGGGCAACTTCGCTCCGCACGAGAAAAAGGGTATCACGCGAATGGTCGCCGTCCGTTCGTTTCGGTCGCAAAGCGTACGCGTGTTCACCATAGCGGGCACACTGCACCCGAACCCCATAATCATGGGCATAAACGAACGCCCCGAAAGTCCGAACTTGCGGAAAATGCGGTCGAGCACAAACGCGATGCGCGCCATATAGCCGCTGTCCTCCAAAACGGAGAACCATAGAAACAGCAACAGAATCTGCGGCAAAAATCCGAGTACGGCAAACAACCCGCCCAAAATTCCGTCTGCCACCAACCCCAACAACCATTCGGCGCCGATTGCGCCGCCCACGGCGTCCGTAATCAATCCGAACAGCGTGTCAAACGCGTTAAACAGTATCACCCCCGGCGAAAACACCTTGCCGTCGTAAAAGATTCCCACAAAGGTTTCCATGCCTTCCGATAGTCCCAAATCGGCAAGCGCGGGCAATCCCTTTCCCAAACTCGCCCAAGCGCCTATGTACAGAAAATCTTCGGCAAAGGTAACGTGGAAAATCGCAAACAGTATCACAATAAAAACGGGAATCGCCCAAACCCTGTGCGTGAGTACCTTGTCGATTCTGTCCGACTTCGTCAGCTGCACCCCCTGTTCCGCCGCCTGCGCTTTCTCTTTGAAACAGGCAAGTTTTTCGGCAATGTAGGTGTAGCGCCCGTCGGCAATCGCCGCTTCCCAATCTTTTCCCGCCGCAATTTGTTCGGATATTTCCCGCGCGCCCTTCCGTTCCCATTCCAACTCATCGTTTTCCAGTAATTTTACGGCATGAAACAACGGACTTGCCACGCCGCAATCCACATAGTAGGCAAACGCTTCTTCTATCGGCTTGCGTACGGCACCCGAAAGCACGGTGTTCCCCTTGCGTGTTTGCGGCAACGCAGCCGCCCGTTCCATCAGCGCCGCAATGCCTTTCCCGTTCACGGCGGAAATCGCCACCACGGGCACGCCGAGCGCTTTTTCCAACGCCGCCACGTCAATCGTATCGCCCGCCTTTTCCACTTCGTCCATCATGTTCAGCGCCACAATCACGGGCACATCCGTTTCCAACAGTTGGGTGGTTAAATACAAATTGCGTTCGAGATTCGTCGCGTCCACAATGTTGATAATCCCGTCGGGCGCTCCGTCCAATATGTAATTGCGCGCAATCACTTCTTCGGGCGTATACGGCGACAACGAATAAATGCCCGGCAAATCCACAATGCCCACGGGCGTCGATAACTTTTTGTACGTTCCTTCCCGCTTGTCTACCGTCACGCCCGGCCAGTTTCCCACGTGTGCCGTACTGCCCGTCAGTGCATTGAACAGCGTCGTTTTTCCGCAGTTGGGATTCCCCGCAAGTGCATACGTTTTCATTGTTCGCCCTCCCGTATCTCCACGCAGTCCCCTTCCGCCTTGCGAAGCGTAAGTTCATACCCGCGCAACGTAATTTCTATCGGGTCGCCGAGCGGCGCAACCTTGCGCACCGTAAACGTCGCCCCGGGTGTCACGCCCATATCGAACAACCGGCGGCGAATCTTCCCTTCGCCCGCAACGCGCACCACCACGCCGCACTCGCCCGGCTTGCATCCGCCCAAAAATTTTGCCATAAACAAACCTCCCTTTTGATAATGTTTATCATAATTAACTTTTTGCCGTGAAAAAACGGAGAACTCTCTCCGATTTTCGTTTTACCGCGTGCAACGTTTCCGATTCCGCACATACGCCGCAAGTATCTCCGTGTTCAGCGCACAAGAATCCGCATGGCAAGCGCGCTGTTGAGCGCAATCCTACTCCCAAGCACCGAAAAAATCATACTGCCGCCCCGCGCGGAAAGCGGCGTTACTTTTCCACCCACCGTCAGTCCCAAATCGGCAAGGTGCCTTTTTACTTTGTCGTCCGCACGAATGTCCGCAATCGTCATCTCCTGCCCCACGGGCGCAAACGCAAGAGCCATATTCTCATCTCCGTTTTTTAACTTATGTTAACAGTATAAACCACGGTTAACATTTTGTCAAGCAAATTTGTTAATTTCTCTTAATTTTTTTACTCTCTTTTTCGCGTGCGATTTCAGTAGCTTTCCGCAAAAATATGTGCTATACTGAATATATGGAATCGCATGAGCAAAAACTGACCGTATCGGCGGAAGACTATTTGGAAGCGGCGTTGCGCTTAACCTTGCGCGGCGAGCGAATCAAGGTGACGAGCGTTGCCGAGCTTTTGGGCGTTTCCAAACCCGCCGTAACCAACGCGCTGGGCGAACTTGCCGCCAAAGGGTATCTCACAAAAGAACCTTACGGCGATATTTATCTCACCCAAACGGGACGCGCCGCCGCCGAAAGCGTATACGAAAAGCACCGCCTTTTGCGCGACTTTTTGTGTAAATTAGGCGTGAGCGAACAGGTTGCCGATACCGACTGTTGCAAAATCGAACACATTTTGAGCGACGAAACAATTAGCTGCATTAAAAACTATATGAAAAACGGGTGACGCTTTCTCGGCGCCGCCCGTTTTCCCCTTTATTCGCACAACTTATTCGCACGGTTTTGCATTCGTCTTTTTGCGCCGCACAAGAAACACAATCGTAAACGCTACAATCAGTCCCGCCACAGCAACTGCGGCACAAGCGGAAAGCGCAACCCCCGCCGTCAGCCAAGGCGTGCGGTAGATAAATTCCACCGTGTGCGTTCCCGCGCCCACGTCTATACACATCAGCCCGCCGTTCGCCTTTTGCACCGCTACGAACTGCCCGTCTACGCACGCCCGCCACCCGGTAGAATGCGAAAGCGGAATAAACATAACGCCCCCGTCCGATTCGATTGTTCCCGAAAACCCGCGCGGCGAAAACACAACGTCTTGTAAGTGCGGCAATGCGGCGGCAGTACGAATCCGCTCGGTCACTTCGCTCTCCGTTACCGTATACAGCCGCACGTCACCCAGTTTTACCGCCTCGCCCGAAGCGCACGTAATCCGCACGGCGTCGCCCGCACCGTCTAATTTGTACAGATACTCGGTCTGCCCGCTGTACATCTGGTGTCCCCGTTTATATAAATCCACATACATCGATACCGCCCCGCACGAAACAGTGAGCACGGTGTTCTCTTTCACCCGTTCCGCCAACGTAAACGCAACGTATAATTCTTTGCCCGCCGTATCCGAAACAGGCAATTCCGCCGTTTCGCCCACATCCACCGTCAGCGGATTCGGCATAGTATAAGTGGTTGGGTGTTCTCGGGCAAGCGGCACGTATTCCGTGTTTTCGCCGCTTTGTGTGACTACCGCGCCGAGCATGGCATATTGCCGCTCCACACAAGCAAGCGAAAGCCACTGCTCCTGCGACATCGTCTGCCCGAACACCGACCCGAACCGCACGTAATCGTCCGTTTCATATAAATTTTCGGCGGACACGGGCGTAAACCCGTGCGGCACGTAGCCGCCCTCCGCCGCCGCATACCACTTCACGCCCAAAAGCGCCTGTAAGGCAGGACGGCTGTTCAACCCCGCCATGCCCAACGTGGGAATAAACGTAGCCACACCGTTCGCACTCAAAAATTCGTTGGTCGAATCGGGCGACACGGTGTTATACGACTGCGTACCTCGATACCCCGAATTGAGCGGACGGTTCTGCGCGTCGAGCGACCAACTTCCCGTTGTGGGTCGGTCTAACCGCACAAACCCGTCGTTCTGCCGCGCGGCAACGTATTGCTCCGCAGGCGACGAAAGTGCGGCATACGCACTGCCGTCGTCAAACGAACGTGAATATACGGCGGTAAACACCACCGACCCGCAAAACGTCACGGCAATAAAAGCCGCCGTCAACCGCTTATACGATAGCAACGCGCACAACTTGTCCCCGTTCGGATTCTTGCGGTAAAACGCATATAATCCGAATGCCGTAGCAATCAACGCAAGTACGGCAAGCGTGGCAAGCATAGCCCCCACCGCCGCGTGCACTTTCTCCAAAATCGCCGCAATGCCCGTCCAGATTCCCAAGTGCGCCAATACCGCAAGCGCGGTTACGCACCCCTTGCATATCGCGCTCGCCGCCCGTCCGTCGGGCAACGCCGCCTTTTGCTCGTTCAAATGCAGCGCAATCAACGCAAACGCGCAAAACGACAGCATGTACGTGAATCGGTTGTTCGCATAGTTAAACAGATTCATCGTATACCCGAACAACGGCACAAACACGCCCACCGACAGTATAATCGTCATGCGGCGAAACACCGCGTTCCGCCCCGCGGCACAAGCGGCAAACGCAAGCGCCAACGTTACGATATTAAACAGCACGGGCGTGTATTTAGACCCTGCGGCGGGAATAAAAAAACTGCCCGCAAACGACACCAAATCTTTGAACGAATAAAAAGAAAGCCCCTTACCCGCACTGCGCGTCGCCGTAAAGTATCCGTACGCCACGGGCACCAGCACAAACGACGCCAACAAAAGCCCCACCGCATAATAGCCCGCCGTGCGGAAAAATACGGCGGAAAACCGCTTGCCCGTCACCTTCCCCGCCCGCGCTTTCTCGCTCTGTACAAAGTAAAGCACGGCGTATAACACGGCAAACAGCGTAACCATATACGCCATGTAAAACGACCCGAGCACCGTAAAGAACAGCGCCCCTATCAACAAGAACGGACGGTTGCGGTCGATTGCCTTTTCCAGTCCGAGCGTAAGAAGAGGCAACCACATCGCCCCGCACGAAAGGTCGGGGTGCCGCACGTATGTAAACAACGCATATCCCGAAAGCATATACGCCACCGCGAATATCACCGAAAGCGTCTGCCGCACGCCGTGACGACGCAAATACACATACATACTCACGGCGGTTAAAAGATAGCGCACGCAAATCACAATCGAATACGAAAGCAAAAAGTCGGAGCGCGGCAGAATATACAATAACAGATTCACGGGGTCGAACATCATGTAATAGGCAAACGACGTCATGTAGTCGGCGCCCAACCCGATTGCGTAATCGTAGCCGCCCGCGCCGCGGAACAATCCGTTACGGAACATGTATTCCAAAAACGTGGCGTGCTGTGTAATTCCGTCGCTGAATAACAAATACTTTCCGCGCACAATGTACGGCAAAATCACAACCAATAAACAAAGCGCGGCAATACCCAAAAAGGCGCCCCACCGTTCGAGCGCCTTTGCCGCACCGCTTTTTCCGCGCGTTTCCCCGCTCACTTTACTGCGTCCGCCTTTTCGTTTTCTACTGCGCTTTCTTTCGTCAGATTCACCACTTCTACCGCAACGTCACGGGTCGAACGCACCGCTTTGCGGTCGGCGTCCGTTTCGCGCACCACAAATACGGGGCGCGCTTTCACTTCGTAAAAAATCTTTTTCACGTATTCGCCCAAAATTCCCAGCCCCGCAAACAGCAACGACGCCAGTAAACACAGCACGGGCAACACAATAAACAGCGCCGACACCCCATGCCCGATACACGCCCACACAACGTCGAGCACCGCAAACGTCAGAGCGGCAAGCATAGAAAGAACGCTCAACACAAAGTTATATCGTAGCGGCGCCACCGAAAAATCTTCTATGCCGCCGATTGCGTATTTGGTCAGTTTCTTAAAACTCCACTTCGTTTTGCCCGCCGCGCGCTCGGCGTTTCGGTACGGCAACCATTTGGTCTTAAAACCCACCCAGGCAAAAATACCCTTACTGAACCGTTCGCGTTCCGCCATACTTAACACGGCGTCGGTCATCTTTCTCGTCATCAATCGATAATCCCGCGCGCCGTCCACCACGTTCACGTCGGTCATGCGTCGAAACAATTTATAGAACACGCGCACAAACGCACTGCGCACGCGACTTTCCCCTTTGCGGTCGGTTCGGTTGCACGAAACGCAGTCGTACCCTTCGTTCACAATCCCGTCCACCATGTCAAGTAACATTTCGGGCGGGTCTTGTAAGTCGGCATCCATCAGCCCCACCAAATCGCCGTCCGCCGCCTTTAATCCCGCCAAAATGGCGGCTTCTTTCCCGAAGTTGCGCGAAAACGAAAGATACCGCACCGAACTGTCGGTATCCGCCAATTCGCGAATCAGCGAAAGCGTGTTGTCTTTGCTACCGTCATCCACAAAAATGTATTCGAAATCGGCGGAAAGTTTGCGCCGCACTTGTTGCATGGCTTCGTAATATTTGCCGATACATTCTTGCTCGTTATAACACGGCACCACAATGCTGATTTTCATTTTTTCTCCTTTTATGCACAACGCCGTAGGCACGGGCGCCACACTCGTTTCCGCCCCGCTTTGTTCTTTCTCTTTTGCCTTACGAAACAACAACAGCCGTTTAGACGTGTAGTTATACACAAGCACCACAAACGTAAGCACGATTTTTACAATCCATTCGTTGATGTGCAGTACGTTGTAGCCCACGTACATGCCGCCGATGTGCATGCCCAGCCCCACGGCAGACAGCAGAGTAAACACCAAAAATCCGCCCACCGACTTGCTTTTCCCTTTATGGTCGAATACAAACAGCACCGAAAAAATGTAGTTTACTATAAGTCCCACCGTAAAGCCGCAACCCGTGCCCACCACGGTAGCAACGGTAGCAGGCTCGCCGCCCCCATACCATACGTTATAGAATTTGGGATACAGTGACGGCGCAAACACATACAGCACCACGCCCATCACAAACATATCCACAAGCGTGGCAACGCCGCCCACAATCAAAAAGCGCAGTATTTCGCACAATCCGGAGTGCGCTCCGTGAAATTTTCGTATTTTCTCTTTCAGCGACATCTTGTTGTTTTATCTCCCGCTTCTTGCCGTTTTTACCCCGTTTCGGTTGCAAGCACGCAAAAAGCTCTTGTGTGTATTATACCGCTTTTTCTCGCCCGCTGTCAATCGCGCAAACGGCATTGCGCGAAAAAGGACGATTTATCTGCCCACCGCAACCCCAAGTTCGGCGCACACCCGTTCGGCAAGTAAGAGCGTCGGCTCGTCAAACAACACCAAACAAATATCCGTCCCCTTGTCGGCATAGGTACCAAGCACGCGCACGGCAACGGCAATCGCCTCACGAATAGGATACCCGTATGCGCCCGACGAAATCAGCGGAAACGCAATACTTTTCAGATTTTTTTCCAAAGCAATCCGCATGCAATTTTCATAACAGCTTGCAAGCGTACGTTCTTCGTTCGCCGCACCGCCCTGCCAAATCGGTCCTACCGTATGAATCACATACGCCGCAGGCAAATCATATCCGCCCGTAATTTTCGCCTCCCCGCGCGGGCACCCGCCCAACGTGCGGCACTCTTCTTTCAGGCAAGGTCCCGCGGCACGGTGAATCGCGCCGTCTACGCCCCCACCGCCCAACAAACTGCTGTTTGCGGCATTTACAATCGCGTCTGCGTTCAACTTTGTAATATCCCCTTGCATTAGCCGAAAACCCATGGCATGATTCTCCCGTCTTTTTCCTTCTCCGCTATCATACCATATTTTGTCCCGCGCCGTCAACCGCCCGCCGTACAATCGGAAAATTTGCCCGCTCCTAACGTATCGCTTGCGGTTGCATATCCGTACAAAAAATGGTATACTGATAAAAATATTCCGCAGGAGTAAACCATGGCTTTTGTTCGCAGTTTCCAAGAAAAGCAAATTACGGCTTTAACCGATACGAAAAATGCCGAACTGTATGGTCTTATAAAAAACGATATTCTTACGGGTGACGTGTTTCCCGCCATTCGGAAAAATGAAATTTATTTCTATTTCGAAGGCGGCTGTTTATACAAATTCTCCAACGGTAAATTTACAAGAGATTCCGCCTTTTGCAAATACGGTTCTCCATCGGAAAATTCGTCCGAATATGCCGCCGCAAAACAACAAAACGCAACCAAATACACAAACGCAAAAGGCACCGATACCGAACGTCGCCTGTTAAACCGCCTTTACAGCCACACGTTTACGCCAAACAGACGGTTTCGCGTGGTCGTGCTGGATATTGAAATCAACCTGAACGGCACAATAGGCAAAGGCAAAAAATGCGATTTGCTGTTATATAACACGTTATCCCGCGAGCTGATGTTTGTAGAAGGAAAAGTTTTTTCGGATAACCGCGTCAATCGTATCTGCGGCGGCACGCCCCAAGTAATACAACAGGTTCAAACCTATTCGGCGGCAATCGCCGAACAAAAACAGACGATTATCGAACAATATGGCAATTACGTCCGCCTTATCAACAAAATTTTCGGAACGACGTATGCGCTTCCCGAAAAGCTTGTTCAACCCGCAAAACTACTTGTATACAATACGCCGCATTTGCTTACCGACAACAATCGTTACAGCATAGATACCGTAACAAACATACTCGGAGCAAATCAAATACTGTGGTGCCGTCACAACGAACAACCGTCCACCGACGAAATCTGGAATCGTTTATGCAAATAAAAATCTATCGCGGAACACATCAAATCGGCGGCTGTATTACCGAAATCAAAACGACTACGCATCGAATCCTAATCGATATAGGCGAAGAATTGCCGTCTGCCGCTCTCATAGCGTCCCCGTTATCGGATATCCCCGGCGTAACAAGCGGCACGCCTGCTTGCGACGCCGTGCTCATCACCCATTATCACGGCGACCACGCGGGAATGTTTGAAAAAGTATTGCCGCAAATTCCCGTTTATATGGGCAGCGTTGCCAAACGGATTTACGAGGTAGTGCAAAGCACGTTACAAACCAAATGCGGTAAAGGCAACCCCGAAAGAGTGCGCGATTTCAAAGAATACGCCATGGGCAAGCCCCTGCATTTCGGCGATATAACGGTAACGCCGTATATGATAGACCATTCCGCATTCGATTCGTATATGTTGCTCATCGAAGCCGACGGCAAACGGATTCTGCACACGGGCGATTTTCGCATGCATGGTGCAAAGGGCAAAACACTGCCCGTGCTGTTGGAACAATATTGCAAAAACATCGACGTTCTCATCACGGAAGGCACCATGCTGTCCCGCCCGAACGAAAAGGTGATTTCCGAACACGAATTGGGCGCACAGGCAAATAAACTTCTGCGCGACAACAAATACGTTTTTGCCATATGCAGTTCTACGAACATCGATACGATAGCCGAATTCTATCAGGCGGCGATTGCCAACAAAAAACCGTTTATCGTATGCGAAAAAGATTTTCAGGCAAAAATCCTTACCATCGTAACGCAAAGTGCCACTTCGCCGTTTTACCGTTTCAATAAGCAAAAAATATATTCCTACGCAAACAATCTACATGCTTTTATGGCGGAACGCGGCTTTTTCTTTTTGGGCAGAACAAACACCGCCACAAAAAAAGCGCTGGAATCTTTTCCCGGCTTACTCATCTATTCCATGTGGAACGGTTATCTGAATAAAAATCACGCCGCATTCGATTCGTATAAATGCGAATTTATCCAAGCAGCCGTGCAAAACGGTTGTCGTTTAGTTTCTTTACACACAAGCGGACACGCAACTGCCGCCGACATCAAAAAAGTTTGCGAAATCACAAACGCAAAAACTATTATTCCCATTCACAGCGAAAATCCCGAAGCGTTAAAACAAATAGGAATCCAAAAACAAATCGTTATATTGCAAGATACCCAAAGCTATACTGTATAAACAAAAAACCTGCTATTGCCGAAAATCACAAAAGCAATAAAGCACTATAAACCCATAAGAAAAACGACCGCACCCAAAATGCAGTCGTTTTTAATGAAATGCGGCAATTACCTACTCTCCCGGCTCGTTGCCAAGCAAGTACCCTCGGCTCCATGAGGCTTAACTTCCGTGTTCGGTATGGGAACGGGTGGGTCCCTCACGATATCGTCACCGCAATGGTTGAATGCGCGCATTTACACACTCACAACTACACAGAAAGAAAGAGAAAAAGAAGTTCGAAACGCAAATCTTAAAAACAATTATCATTTGAGGTCTTGT
>JAAWAB010000006.1 GCA_022791915.1 Clostridia bacterium | reverse complement strand
TCAGTTCTTTTTTCTTGGTTTCTCTCTTTCTGAATTACAAGACTTCAAATTTCTCTATATGTTCCTTTATGCCTTACCTCTCTCGCTTCTCTCCATATTTCCTATTTGATTTCTCTCCTTTCTATGCAGTTGTCAATGTGCGAATCGCGCTTGCAACAAATCAGTTGCAAAACCGCCGCTCGAAGCGACAGCTTAAATAGAATACCACAACCAAAAAGAAAAGTCAACTGTTTTTTCAAAAATAATTGAATGATTTACAAAAAAATTTATTCTTTTTGAAAATACACGCGCACTTCTCCTTTTCCGCCCCAACCGCAATATACTGTTGACAATTCTACGATTCCGTTTTATACTTATATATATTATATAGAATACGGAGGGGTTGCAGAATATACATACCTACATGGGTAGCCATACCAAAATGTATAGCTTTGGAGTATGCGTAAAGCGCAAGGCAAACGGGTCGGTATGCTTATTTTGCATAGCCAAACACAAAAAAATGGTACTTACGTTTTTGGGCACGGCAGCGGCGGAAGGGTTGCCCGCCGTGTGGTGCAACTGTCAAACCTGCCGCAACGCACGGCAAGCGGGCGGCAAAGAAGTGCGCACGCGCAGTCAGATTTTAATCGACGACTGCGTGCTTGTAGACTTTCCCATGGACACGTATACCCATGCGCTGACGCATAAACTCGACCTTTCCCGCATAGACGCGGTACTCATCACCCACGCCCATATGGACCACTGCTACCCGCAGGAATTCGTGTTGCACGGTGAGCCGTATGCGCATGATATGAAAAAAAGTGTGCTCACCGTGTACGGCAATCCTACGGTGCGCAACACCTTTTACGCGCAAACCAAGGCGGAAATGCGCCCGTATATCGCCCAATCGGTGCCTTTTTCTGTAATGCACCCGTATGAGAGCGTTATAACGGCGTCGGGATACCGCGTAACGGCTTTCCCCGCAAAACATACCGTAGGCGAAGAATGTCTGATTTACGCCGTAGAAAAAGACGGTACAACGGCACTGCTGTTTAACGACAGCGGAATCCTGCCCGACGAAGTATATAACAATATGGCAAAAGCGGGCATGCGGTTCGACCTTGTGAGTTTCGACTGCACCTACGGACACGCACGGCACGGCGAAGGCAGACACATGGGCGCGCTCGACGCCGCCGACGAACGGGAAAAAATGAAAGCGCACTGCCTTGTGCACGAACAAACGCGGTACATTCTCACTCACTTTTCGCACAACGGCAACATAAGCCACGAAGAATTGAGTCGACTGGAAAAGGAAAACAACTTCACGGTGGCATACGACGGCATGACAATGGAAATAAAAAACGTTTAGTTTTTGTTTCCGCTTAAAAGGGCGGCAACCCCGCCTGTTTTTATTTATGCGGAAATTGCGGAATTTTCGCATAGCCCCGCCCTGCCGCTTGCGTTTTTCGGAAAGTGTGCTATAATAGTATAGCATCGGTTTTCACAAAGCGCATATAATCGTATGGCTACAAATCGTAAACCAAAGAGGACACAAACTCACCGTATGGAATACCTGGCAATTATCATCATCACTTTCACGTCGGGCGTAGTCGGCACGGGACTGGGCGGCGTTGCGGGCGCAATCCTACGCCGCGATTCGCATAAAATCGTCAGTCTTCTGCTATCGTTTGCCGCAGGCATTATGCTCGCCGTGGTGTGCTTTGACTTAATGAGCGAGCCGATTGAACTGATGAAAGCGGGCGAACTCACCAAATGGACCCCGTTGATTATTGTAGCGGCGGTTGTTGTGGGATACGCCGTGGTGTGCCTGTTAAACTTTTTTATCGACAAAAGCACCAATCACGAAGTAAAGCATATCGACGCCGAACACCCCGCAACGGCGGACGATTTGGACGAACTGATTCACTCCAACCATTTGGAAACGCATAAGAACGAGCGTAGCCACCTGTTTGTGGCAGGGCTTGTGATGATGACGGCGATTGCCTTGCACAATCTGCCCGAAGGCATGGTGGTGGGCGCGTCGTATGCGTCTACGCCCGACGTACTCGCAAATTTGTTTTCGGGTAGCGGATTTATTATAGCCATTGTAATCGGACTGCATAATATTCCCGAAGGCATGGCGATTTCGGTACCGCTCATTTCGGGCGGCATGGGCAAAACCAAAGCCACGCTTTTAACGGCATTAAGCGGACTGCCCACCGTATTCGGCGCTCTGCTCGGATTCGCGCTCGGCGGAATCAACAAAATGATGCTTGTGCTCTCGCTCGGCTTTGCAAGCGGCGCCATGCTCTACGTGGTATTCGGCGAACTGTTACCCGAAGCAATTTTAATGTGGAAAAGCAAATTGCCCGCCCTTTCCCTGTTTGTGGGTCTGCTCGCGGGCTTCCTGCTTGTAATGTTTTAATACGCAAAAGCCAATTAAAGAAAAAGACTTCTTCCTGCTGTGAAAAGAAGTCTTTTTTGTTATCTTTATTTCTTTTTCAATCGCGGTTGCGCGCCATAAGCAAAAGGGCAAAAAAGCGCAAAAACTGAATGAGCGACATGAGAAAGCTGACTACATAGGTCATTGCCGCGGCGGTAAGCACCTTGCGGGACATAGCGGCTTCTTCGCTGGAAAAGAAATTTTCTTTCAGTTCCTTTTGGGCTCGTCGGCTGGCGTCGAACTCGGTGGGAAGAGTGACCAGCGAGAAGAGCATGGAAAGACCGAACACAACGAGTCCTATCCAAATAAACACTCTGCCAACAAGCGTATAGGGCGATGCAAACCCGAGTAGCATACCGATTAAAAGCAACGGAAACAACGCACGGTTGGCAAGGTTTACAACGGGCACGAGTTTGATACGCAACGACGAAAAGAAATATTTTTGCGCGTGCTGTATGGCGTGCCCCGCCTCGTGACAGGCAACGCCGATTGCACTCACGGAAGTGGAACCGTACACCGACTGCGACAGCGAAAGCGTGTTGGTTACGGGATTGAAGTTATCGGTCAAATGCCCCGAAACGCGCGCAATGTGCACGTTATACAGCCCGTTGCGGTCTAAAATTCTGCGCGCGATTTCCGCCGCCGTAAGCCCGCAATCGGCAGGCACGTTGTGCTTACTAAACGCCGAATTAACTTTGATTTGCGCGATAACGCCCGCAATCGGCAGGCACGTTGTGCTTACTAAACGCCGAATTAACTTTGATTTGCGCGATAACGCCCGCAATCGTCAGCGGAATAAACAACGCGACGACGACCAGATAGAAACGGTATTCGGGCGAAAAAGATTGCCATAACTCGATAAACATATCGTTCCTCCGCTTTTGAGATTTGCAAACAGTATACTCTTATCTTTGGGGTTTGTCAAGAGAAAAACCGACGAACCGTTCGGGCACGTCGGCACATTGTATCGGTATGACGAATTTTTCTTTTCTATGCAAAAAACTTTTTCATAATCTGCAAAAACTCGCCCACTTCGCTCTCGTCGAGCGACGATATATAGTCGTTGAGTCGGCGGTAATTATCCGTTTCGCTTCCCGCCGCCACCGTTTCTTTGGAGTAGGGGTTGAAATAGTCTTTGCCTTCGGCGCCGATTTTGCGCATGATTTCGGTTACTTTTTCGCGGTGGTGCAAAATCATACTGCGATATTTATTTTGCAAGCGGAGCGCCTTTTTTGCGTCGCCGCCCGCCAAGCCTGCAATTACTTTGCGCACGCTCACTCCCTGCGCCTTGCCCACGAGCACTTTTTCGAGCAATTCGTCGATTTCGCTTGCGTCAAACAACTCGAACCGTTCGCGCGCCGCTTCGGGAACCGACACGCCCAGGTCGGCGGCAAGACGGGGCACCAATTCAAACATTTTGAGCTGACTGTAATAATAATTGCGCACGCTGTTGACGCTGCGTCCCGTTTTTTCGCTCATAGACGAAAAAGCCCACACAAGTCCGCGCCCGCGGCTCTTTGCCTCGTTTGCCAGCGCAAAAAGCGTTTTGGTCTGTTCGATAGTCCAATTATTTTCCATGTGATAGTGTTCCTCCGATTTGTTTTACCTATGGGCAATGATAGACACATTGTGGTTTTTCTATACATATTTTTTGCGGAATTGTTTTTTTGCACGCGGCATATATATATAGCATGGAATCGGTATTGCATTTCGTTTGTGTGGACAGCGTGCTGCTTTTGAACGGCTCGTTTGTTCAGTCTGCGTCTTCGGTGCGGTATCCCGCCGACGAGCCGCTTTTTGTGACGGTGTTGCCGCTGGACGCAACATACCTTCCGTATACCGCGGAGATTCTGGGCGGCAAAGCGGTGAGCAACCAGAATTTGGCGCTTTGCTGCGACATGGGCAACAATCACTATTATATAGAACTCAAACCGCGCAGTGCGTATGTGTATGCGCAGTCCCGTTTCCGTACCGCCGCGCCGAGTATTGCCACCGTGCCCGCGCAACTGCTCGACTTTGTGAAAAGCGGAAACTATGCCGCCGCCCGCTCGATGATGACCGGAGAATTAAACGAATCGATAACCGACGAAGCGCTCGCCGACTTTTTCGAAGGCGTGCTCGCCATACGCGAAAACGTGTACACGCCCGCGCGCGGATATCTGTTGATTAAAGACGACGGCACGGCGCCGCTGTGCGACATAGAAATCCGCAACGGACTGATTGAAAACATCGTAGTGTAAAGGAAACCCGTATAAAGCCTATACAAAAAAGAACCGACTTACGACAAGCCGGTTCTTTTTTTGATTTCGTATCTTGATTAAAACATTAAATCTTTATTACGTGCAGGTTTTTCATGGTGATATTGCTCATTGTGTTGGGCAGACGCATATCGGTAATAACGGACGGCGTAGGACAACCTTCTTCCACATAGGCGGTAATATCTTCAAACACAACGTCGTGCACATAGGCGGAACGCCCCGCTTCTTTGCGAGCGGCAACGAGCGCCGCGTCGTATTCTTCAAACGGCGCGCCGAGCAGATACTCGTACGAACAGATTTTGATAAAGACGGGCGCATACGGTTTGCCGTACCCCGTGTAGGCGCACCCGATCGGGTCTTCCATTTGCTCGGGAAGCGTATCCTTTTGAAATTCCACGCGCAGATTCTTATAGGTTACTTTGTGAATTTCGGCATAGTCGCCGCACTGGATATCGATTGCCACGGCGGAATTGTGAATCAAGTCGCAATCGGTAAAGAAAATGCGGTTGTACTCTTTGGCAAGCGTTTCCAACCCGATTTCCAGCGTGCGTCCCCATCCGCACCAAAGCACGCAATTTTCCACCGTAATATCTTGTACGGGCAGTGCGCGATACGGTACGATGCCTTTGAGCGTGATTGCGTCGTCGAACGCACGAATAAACGAATCGCGTACGGTAACGCGCGACGAATTGACGATATCTATCCCGTCGCAGTTGTACTTCCAGTGTCCCACGATTTTGATACGGTTGAGCTCCACGTCGGTGCACGCAAACAGGTTGCACACCCACACGGCGGAATCGACGAACGTAACCCCTTCTACGCGCACGTTTTCGCACTCGTACAGTTTCAGACAGCCGTTGGGACTTTCGTCGTAGCAATCGGGCGACGTGCGCACTTCGTCGCCGCCGTCGAGCACGCCGTAGCCGAAAACGGATACGTTTTTCACGCCTTTTCCGAACAGAACGCCCTTTACGCGCGCGCCTTCTTCCAAAAATATGCGGTCGCCGCTATGCAGTTCGATTTTGCCCGCATTGTGCAATCCCCTGCCGAATACGCGCGTGGGCTTTCCGTATTGCGAAAAATCGGACGGGCGTTCCACAAAGACGTGCAGAGCGCCGTGCTCGTCGTTCCCTTCGAGCACATATTGCCCCGCTTGCGGGAGTGAAAAAGAAACTTCGTTCCGTTGCACCTTAACCGTCACGTTTTTGGAAAGCGGACGCACGGTGGCACGGGAAAGCGGACGGCAGTGTGTTGCCCGCACGTGCACCGTTTCGTCTGCCACAATGCGCAAAAATCCCCCTTCTTCGGTTTGCGAGAGCGGACGCTGGTGTCCCTTCCAAGGCGTATTGAACGGCAGTGCCGACACGCGGCACATCTCCACCCGCGCGGGCGTTCCGTTTACGGTGACGGTCCAGTCGGAAAAAATATCGGGTAGCGGACCTGCGAGCACGCGAATCATATTTTCTTCCCCTTGCTTTTGAGCACGAATGCGCTGTGCGGCGGCAGTTCGAGCACGCACTCGTTGCCCGAAAGAACATTACCCGTATCGGACGGCGAACAAAAGAGCATGCCGTCGGTTTTGCCGCGCAACGCAACCGAAACGGGTCGGCGATTAAAGTTGACAAACAGCGAAAAATCGTCGCCGTTCTCGGTAACAAACCGCGTGCGCACCACTTCGTCGTAAACGCGCACCAAATCTTTGCGGCCCACTTTTTCGATGTACTTGCCGCACGAAACAGGCGCGGGCTTTTCCATTCTGCCGAAGCGCAAAGCGTCGAATAGAATTCCGTTGCGGAAGTCGTTGAGTTCTTTGCAAAAACGCAAATATTCTTCCTGGTCGGGTTCGTTGTCGTCATCCCACGGCACGTTCCATTCCCAGTTGACTTTACCGTCGTTTTTGAGCATGAAAGTGAGCACGTCGCCCTGCGCGAACGAATACGCGGTGCGATAGAAAATATTGTCGGGATACAGCTTTGTATCCAACAAGCGGGTGGCGGCGGTATGGTTACCCATATAGTTGCACACGTATTCGCCGAACACGTAGTTATAGGCGGGCACGGGAACGCCGTACATAAAATTAAGATTGTAGCGGATATCGTTAAACCGCATATTGTTGAGAAGGGGTTCGCACGCTGCCGCCTCGCACCCAATCAGCATTTTCTTGTCGGGGTGGCGCTTATAAAACTCGGCGCGCATTTTTTCGGCGATATCTGCCGATTCGGTTGCCGTCCAGGCGCCGGGCACGGGCGGGTGCCCGTGATTATGACTGTAACACGCATAGGTGTTGCCACCCAAATTTTGGTCGAAAAATTGCAGATAATCTATATCGGTGCCTTCGGCGATTTTTGCCGCCTCTTCGGCTGCCAGTTGTTTCACCTTTTGGCAGGCGGGGCACAACTCGTACCCCACGCGGATATGGTTGCACGTGGTGGTGTGCAGTACTTCCTGTGTGGGTCCCACCTGCACGCAGTCGGCAAACCCTTGGCGCGCAAAATCTTCTTCGCGATTATAATCTACGTATAAGCCTTTTTGCGTCCACCCCAGCCCGCTGCAATACAAACCCAAAAGATTGCCGCGTTCGTGGATTGCCCGTTCGAGCGCGTCGAAAGACGCTTTGTCGCCGTACGGCGCCCACACATACGGCGGCATCCACGGAGCGGTGCCTTCCCAGTGCATGAGCAGAACCATTTGCCGATTGCCGAAATATTTTTCGTATTTCTCGACAAACGGCAGACACTTTTCATACGGATAGTAGTGTTCCGATTTCATGTTGTCGGTATCGTGCGTGCCGCGAACGGGAAAGGTGATAACCGTGAGCGGCTCGGTGAGCCAGTCGGGTAAATCGGGATTTTCGCGCAATTTGGGAAAATCGAGTAACGGCGACGAAGTAATCCACTCGCGGTAGATTTCCGCCGCATTGTACCAGTCGCCCGCAAAAGTGCCGAGCACTACGTCGTAGGTATATACGAAATCATTACCGCTGTCGGCATACACCTGTTGTAACAGGCGGATTCCCCGTTCTTCGGGTTGCCATTCAATCAGTTTATAATTTCCGCTTGCGTCATGCGACGCGAAATACATGCCGTGTTCGCCGTTATAGTACGCCATAAACTGCATAGAGCACGCACCCGGATAGACGCCCTGCCACCCTTTAACGGGATACACGGTGCCGTCGGCGTGCGACATCAGTTCGGTGCGAAAGTTTACGTCGGTGATTTCCGCCCCTTCCATGGCGGGCCAAAACAGTTTGAACCCGTCGGGCGAAAGGCGATTTTTTATCACTACCATAGGATAGCAAACGCTTTCGGTGCGCAAGTCGCTTTTGTTTTCGAGCGAGAGCCGAAAACGGAGAAAAGGGGACGAATCGAAAGCCACGGTAGCGGTTACGGCAATGGGCAATCCGCCCATTTGCGCATAGCGGATTGTAAGCAGATTTCCTTTTTTCTGCATTGCCGCGCAGTTGCCCGATTGCACTTCGGTACGTTTTCCCGCAGAATTCAACAACTGCAACCGAACGAGCGGCGAAGGTTTTTCTATATAATCGTAGCCCGTTATCCCGCGAAAAGACAGAATTTCGCCCGTGGCGTCATTTATTTCGAGTGCGTAATACTTGTTTGCGATTTTCATATCGGGTTCTCCTATATTGCGGCAAGCAATGCGTCGGCAATGCCGCGCATGCCGTTGTCGTTGGGGTGTTTTGCCACGCCGTCGTGCCAAAATTCATCGAGCGCCTTGTTTTCCGCCTTCTCGCCCAGTTCCCAAATGGGCACGTATATCCAGCCGTATTTTTGCGCCGCTTGATATATGGGAACGTCGATAGGGTCGTACCGCCAAAAAAGGCTTGTCACGATTTTTTTTGCGCGCGGAGTAAAAAAGAAATTCGCCATGGTTTCAAAGTGGGGCTGATAGACTTCTTTTTCCAGCAGCTCGCGGTCGGAATTTTCGCCGATACGCAAAATAACGATATCGGCGTCAAAGTCGCGCGCCGCCGAAAATTGTGCGAGCACTTCTTCGTCGCGGTTATACGCATATTCCCATGCCACCGCCTGCGCAATACAATACGAAACGGCGCCGTACTTTTTTTCCAGCCCCGCAACCGTAAGATGTACGTAATCGTTTTGAAGGGCGCTTGCCGCCATGCCGCAGTCGCGCGTCCAGCCGATTTCTTCTTTTATGCCGTGGCGCGTAATGGAATTACCCACAAAAAGCACCTTGACTTTCGCGTCGTCTTTCAGAGTAAACTTTACGAATTCGCTGTCGCGCAGTTGCCCGCGTGCCGAAACGGTGTTTTCCAAAATATCGTTATTGTTCATATCTTTTTCCTTTTTTACGGACGAAAGAGGCGACTGAAAGCGCCTCTTTCCCCGCAAAACTTTATTTGTTTATGCCTGTGGTTCGAGTTTGTTGAACGCGCAATTTGTTTCTTCCGCCACCGCACCCGAAGCCGAACTGTACAGCGTTAAGTCGGACGCAGAATTAACCGTAATGTTTTTCAGCGTAGAACCCGTGCAATCGTAAGCGATACCAAAGTTGTACGCATTGGTAGCCGTACCCGAAAGCGTTACGTTGATTGTCACGTTTTCCACCGTTGCGGTGAGCCACACGCACAAGCCCCCTGTGCCGGGCGCTGTAAGCCATTCCCCCAGAGCCGAATACTGACGCGTTTCGTTGCTTGTGAAATTTGCACTAACGGCAATATTTTTAAGAACGGCGCCGTTGTTAATAAAAAACGCAATCGCGCTACCCCAGTAGTATCCTTCTCCCGCATCAAGCGTAATATTCTCAATTGTACCGTTTACCGTGTGAAACAAGCGGTTTCCCGCATATTTAAGCGTGTACCCCCCCCCGTTGAGCACGCCGGCAAACACGTAATTCTTTTTATATTCTTCTCCCGCGCAAGAATTATTTTCCAGCGTAACATCTTTTGTCAGCTTATAATGCCCCGAAATGGTAGTTCCGTTTTTGTACATATTCCACCAATCTTCTTCGCTCGCAATTTCCGTCCAAACGATTTCGGGCACGACTACTTGCGAATTTTCTACCGTGTTGGGTGTTCCCGCATTATCGGCAAAGAGCGGAATTTCCACCGTGCTGTTTACCGTCACGTTTTTAAGCGTGGAATTTTTCAGTTCGTAGGCAACGCCGCAATAGTACGACGCCGACGCAATCCCCGAAAGCGTAACGTTAATCGTGCAATTTTCCGCCGTCAAACCGTCCGACCAAACGCCGAACACACCCGACCCGGGCGCGACGATAAATCCATCGGCAAACTGATACGTGTTTTCTCTGTCGAATTCCGTTGTGACGGTCACATTCTTAAACGTGCCGCCCGTGATGAAATAAGCAATCGTACTGCCCCAATAGAATCCGCTACCCGCGTTATAGGTGAGATTCTCGATGGTGCCCGTGAACGAATGGAACAGACGGTTATTGTTTGCCGTCGTGCTGTCAGCGCGGGTATACGTGAGCGATTTTCCGTTACCGTCGATACGTCCCGAGAACGTGTGGTTGATTGTGTGCCCTTGCCCTTCTCCGTTGAAATATTCCACAGACGATTGCGTGAGCGTTACGTTATCCGAGAATTTATACCAACCCGCAAGAGTTACGTCGTTTTCATAAATTCCGAACCAATCGGCTTCGGATGCAATCAGTTTATCGTACACCGTTACGGTGAATTCCTTGGTTGCGCCCGCGTATTCCACGGTTACGGTACCTTTGCCGCCTTTGATTGCCGACACCATACCGCTTTCGGAAACGGTGAGAACGTCGCCCGAAGTTGCGGTGTATTGGATACCGTGCGTTACGATTTCGCCGTTGTCGGTTACGGTGATTGCCAGTTCGCAGGTGGAATTTGCGCCCACAAGGTCGAACGAATCGGGTGTTTCGGTTTCAAACAATACGGTACTCTTATTGTAGTAAAGTTTGAGCGTAAGCGCGCCGTCCGCCGCAACGGTGCCCGAAAGCACATTGTTTTCGTTATTCGTATCGAACGCAAATCCCGCCATGGATTTGGGCGTAACGCTTACCGAAAATCCCACATACGAATCAAACGTTTCGGTGAGCATGTCGTCTTTGACAAACGCGCCGCTCTCGTTTTCTTTATAGTATTCCACGGAATAGGTGGTTTTTTCGCGCGCCGACACCGTGCTGTTGTTTACGGTAGCGCCCGTGTTCAGGCACACAACCGAAATACTTCCGTCGGTGGAAATAATATTGCAATCTTCGATTAACGCACCCGTTTGCGCCAGATAAGCGATTCCGCCGAAGTTGGGAATATTCGCTTCTTTCTGTTGCGTTATATCGAGATTGACGGTGCAATCTTTAACGGTGGCGCCGCCTTCTACCATGGCAAACATACCGCCGTTGCCGATTGTGTCGCCTTCGCCGATGTGCATCCAGATACCGCCCGCATACCGCCAACAACCGTCGTGCACAAACTGTGCGTTCACCGTCACATTTTCAACAAGCGCGTTGGCACTCAATCCGTAGCTGATTGTTGAACCCCAGTAAAAGCCGCCGTTTGCGTTGAGCGTGATATTGCGGATAACCGTACCCGCGCCCGACACCCAATGGAACAGGCGGGAATCGGAATAGGTAAGCGTGTGGTTGCCGCCGTCGAGCACGCCCGTGAAGTCCTTATTCACGCCGTACCCTTGATACAGTTCGGGTTGCGTTTTGGGGTCGGCGTTCGGGTCGGCAAAATGTTCTACCGTGCACTCGGAAAGCGTGACGTCCGCCGTAAATTTATACCAGTACGAAAGGTGGTCGTATATGCTCCAAAAATCGGTTTCGGTGGCAATGAATTTATCGTATACGGTGGCATGGAACGTTTTGCTCACGTTTTTATAACCCACCGAAATATCCGATTCGCCGCGCATTTTGGGGTCGAGTTCACCGTTGCTGCTCACGCCCACGTAGCTCGTGCTGCTCGAATATACAATTCCGTCGGTTACGGTTTCGCCGTCTACCTTTACGGTTACGGCAAGTTGCGATTTGGTTCCTTTTAACAAATCGATGGTATCGGGCAATTCGGTTTCAAACGTCACTCTGCCCGTGTAGTCTTTGCTGTAATACGCTTTGAGCACAAGCGAGCCGTCGGCAAGCACTTTGCCGCGCACTACGTTGGATTTGTGGTCGCTCTCGAAAATATAGCCTTTTATTTCTTTCTGTTCGATTTTCACGGTGGCATCTATCGTTCCCGTGAGCGTTTCTCCGTAGGTTGCATCTACGGCATAGGTGCCGTCGTCGCCTTCCAACCAGTACTCGGTTTTATAGGTAGCTTCGGTTGCGAGAGGCGGATTGTCGTCCCCACCCGGCTTCTGGTTGTCGTCGGTCTTACCGTCTCCGCACGCCGCAAACAGCGCCATACAGCACAGCAAGAGCAGGCTCAATACGAGCACAAGTCTTTTTTTCATCTTTTTGTCCCTCCGTTTTTTTGTTTTTTAACATATTTCCAAGAAGTTGCCTTCGTTGGTTTCGTTTATGCCGAACGCGCGCATATCGGCGCGCAAGGCGTTGATTTTTGCGGGCAGTTCGTTTCCGTAATATCTGCCGTAAATCTTTATCAGCAAGAACCGCACCGAGATTGTGATTTTTTTGAGCCGTTCACGCAAAATCACGTATTTATCCCACTCGTCTATGCGAATCCGTTCGAGCACGCCGCGCGCCTCGGTGAAAATTTCCATACAGTCGCAAAGAAAATCTCTGGGATAAAACTGCGGCAACAGCCAGTAGCTGCTGTCCATGCCGCCCGTGCGCACTTCTTCGCCCAGCCGCAGAGAAATGTGCCGCCAGCGGGCGCGCACCGCGTCTAAATATCGGCGCATTTGCGGCGCAATGTCTTTATAGTATGCCGCCAAAAAACCGTCTATCAGCTTTTCGGTGTCTTGCTCGCTGTTCCAGGAAAGTTGCGCATGCAGGAAAATTTTCAGTTCGTCGAAGCAGGGCGTTCTGCTGTTGTACGGACCTTGGTCGAACAGAAAGCGTACACCGTTCTCGCGGAAAAAGCGGTAATTTTCGCCGATTACGTCGTAATCGTTGAAATCCACGAGATAATTGTCGAAATTCACGCAATAGTCCCACACAAACAGGCTTTTGGCGCACGCACGCCAACCGCGGAAATTTTCGCCGCGCACGCGATTTTTTGGGTGCGTATACGAATAGTTGTGCATCGTTCCGAACGGAATATACATAACCGAAAGATTCTCTTGCGCCACGCAGTCGGGCGACACGGGCGAATATTCGTCTTTTTCGGCGTTATACGTTACGGGCGGAGCGCTTGTTTTATTGTAAGCAAACGTAACCAGTTGCACGCCGCGCTCGGGGCAATTTTTTTGCGTCCACTCCCCCACAATGCGCGCCACGCGGTTGGAAAAGCGCATCATTACCGCGCTTTCGGTACCCGACTTTTCCACTTGGGCACGACAGCGGGGACAATCGCAAAAGGTAAAATTATCTTCCTGCCCAATCATGCAGTAACGCCCTTCGGTAGCGGCAATCTTTTCGATGACGCGGGCGGCGAACTCTTCGGCTATACCGTCTGCCGTAAGGCACAGATTGGCGCCGTCGGGGCTGTACCAATCGGGGTGCGACGCGGCATATTGCTCTTTGGGCAATATGGCAAAGTAAGTATGCCCCGCCATAATCCAGTCGCTGTAATTGTTGCGACCGATTTGCAGACGGTCGGCGTTTTGCTCGATGTCGGGATACCCGAGATGATACACGTCGTAATAGCCGAAACTGCGCGCGTCGATATCCGGCTTTTCGCAGACGTCGGCGGTATAAAAAGGCAACGTATCCGTTTGTTCGATACGGCGTTCGCCTTCGGCATAGTAGCAGTAGCCGAGCGCGCGGGCGAAAAATCCGTATACGCCGAACAGCGTTCCCCTATCCGCCCCCGCAATCAGCAAATCGTTTTCTTTGCTCTTGATTACAAAACCGTCGCTACCCAACGAATCGTACGTAAGGGTCACGCCGAACGCAGTAGCGCAAGCCACCTTGCCGAGAAAAATACGCTTTTTCTTTTTGGCGGCGTCTTTCTCGCCGATAACGGGCAAGCGCGTGCCCGTGGCAAGTTCGCACAGTTCGTTCCACTCGGCGGCGGCTTTTTGCTCGTACGAGCACGGCGTATCGGGCAACACGAGCGCATAATCGCTCTTTTTTGCCGACACGAGCGGCATATCGCGCGCCGCAAACACATCGCGTTCTCTCATCAGATATACAGTCCCTCCTGAATCATGGTAAGCCCGAATTTACGCGCCGTGTTCGCCCAGTTGCGATAGAACGCGTCGGCGTCGTCGAGATAAATGGGATAGAATTTATGCGTCCAATAGTCCACCCAAAGTTCCTGTTTGGCAATGCGGTCGCGGAGCATATTGTAGCGGAGTAATTGAGTGCTTTGCAACGGCTTGATTGCCTCGTAGGCATCGAGCAGGTGTTCTTTAAGCGAATTCAATTTGGAATACGGCCAGTACGTTTTAATCATGCACTCGTTGCCGCCCGAACGAACCGAAACGCCGTACTCTTTCACCAACATATCCACATGGGAATATAATTCGTCGAAATACGCCCTTACGTCGTCCGCCCCTTCTTTATAGTAGCGGAACATGAAATCGTCTATCAGGTCGGCGGTGTTCAGTTGCGAATTCCACATCAGTTTAGACCACAGATACAGGCGCAGTTCGGAAAACGCGGTGGTGCAGGTATTGTACGCCGCCTGTTCCACAATGTAATCCACGCCGTGGCTTTCGAGCAAACGGATGTTTTCCGCCATGGAACCGAAGTTATCGAAACAATCGAGATAGTTCTCGAAATTGGTGGAATACTCCCAAATGGTGAGCGAATCGCTCAATGCGCTCCACCCGTCGAGCGCCGCAACGATACTCTTGCTCTTGTTGTACGGCGCGTAGTAATCGCACATGTTAATCACGTATTGCACCGATACGTTCTTTTCCGCCACCACCGTATCGCTTACGGGCTGATACGTTTTGGTTTTTTCGTTATACGTTACGGGCGGCTCTTTGGTATGGTTATACGCAAAGGTGACAAACGTGATATTGCGCTCGGGGTATTCGGTTTCCATCCAGTCGTTTAAGCGGCGCACCACTTCGTTGGTAAATTCCATCATGACGCCCGACGAAAATCCGCCCAATTCGGCAATGCGTTTTTTGCAACTTTCACAACCGCAAAATTCAAAATTGTCTTCCTGCCCGAGCATGAAATAGTTGTGCCCGTTATCCGCCGCAATCACTTCTTGACAGTTTTTCACAAACTCGTCAATCATGGCGGGGTCGCGCGTCAAACAAAGATTTTTATGCTCTTCGTCGGGGCTGTACCAATCGGGATGTTCGGAAAAATACTTTTCTTTGGGCAGAATCTTAAAGTAGGTATGTGCGTAGTACACGTCCGAATTTTTCGCCACCCAGGTTTGATAGTAATTCTGAAAACGGTACTTGTAATACAGGGTATCGTCGCCGTTGAGTTCGCCTGCCATCATGCACGGATTGGCTACCGACGGACGATACACGATATCGAACCGCAGGCGGGCGGAATCGGAGCCGTCGCCTATAAACGCTTCGTCGGCGGCATAGAACTCGTAGCCGAAGGCTTGGTTCATATATTCGTACACGGCATATAAAATCGCCTTTTGCGTGGCGCCAGCCAAATAGTCGGCGTTATCCACCGTTTTGATTACCACGCCCGAATCGCCCAATAGCGAATAGGACGCGTCGATTTTCTGCGCCGCAAGCGCGTCGGTGTTGCCGATAAAATAGTAGTATCCGTTTGCCGAAGGCGTGACTTCGGATTCGTAGGCAATGTCTACCGACAGCTCGGTGGCTTCCGTAAACAGGCGAACGAATTCGGCGCCTGCCGTTTCGGTCATTTCGTCGCAGTCGTTTGGCAGAACAACGGTTTGCTCACTTTTTTCGTAGATTTTGTCTTTGGTTTTTTCCACGACAACGTGGTAGGTTCCGTTATTGTTGCCGCCGTTGTTATCGTCGGGCGGCGTTTTTCCGTCCGAACATGCCGTACAAAGCAACATGAGTGCGGCAAGCGCCGCGCATAGAATTTTTCGTTTCATCTTTACCTCCTTATATTTGGGGTCGTTTTTTTACTTGATTCCGCCGAATTCGATGCCGCCCATCATTTTATCGCGGAATACGATAAACACAATAAGCGTAGGCAACGACGCGAGAATACACGCGGCGAACTGTAACGGCTTAAAGGTGAGAAGCGGGTCGCTGGAAAACTGCAATTCGTAAAGAGCGTACGCCACGGTGGGCTTATGCGGAATATACATGAGCGGCGTTGTCCAGTCTGCCCAAAAACCCATGAGTTGCAAGGCGAACACAATGGCGAGCACGCTGGCTACCATGGGGAAATTGATTTTCACCATAACGCGAAACTCGCTCGCGCCGTCGATATACGCCGACTCGGAAAACGCCTTATCCACTCCGCGGAACGCCGACTTGAACAGCAGATAGTTAAACCCGAGAAAAGTGAGTTTCATGAAATACATGCCAATCATGCGGTCGTATAAGCCGAGAATTTTGGTCATTTGAATGGTGGCGGCTTCGGCGCCGATAATGGGCAATACCATAGTTACGATAACGATACCGTCGAGCACCTTATTGAACGCAAAATCGAATTTGCTGGTTGCATACGCCACAATGGCGGGCGTGAGCGTTGCCGCAATACTACTGCCCAGAATATACAGGAACGAATTGAGCAAAAGTTCTTCCAAATACACCTTTACCATTCGTCCGTTGCGGAAAATGGGCACCTGAAAGTTGGCTATGGCGTTTTTGTAGTTATCGAAAGTGAACGTTTTGGGAAAACCGAAAATGTTGGTATTGAAGTCGATTCGCGTTTTGAACGACGAGAACAACACCCAGATATACAGCGCGAGAATGGTGAGCGAGTAAGCGAGCAATACGGCGAAAATCACACCCGATACGATACGCGCGCCCACGCCTTTATGCGCAATGGCTGTTCGTTTCATTTGTTCTCACCCCCCCTAATTGTTCGGGTCTTTTTTCTCAAATACCCATTTGAGGAAAAAGACGATAGGCGCGGCAACCAACGTGAACAGAATTCCGCCCAGCGCCGCTTTGGGATAGTTCGCGGGCGACGACGTGGAGCCGATAACCAACGTAAAAAAGTAGTATTGTAAGGTAGACGCTTCGTTGGGCAGGTTGGACGCATAGAATTGGTACAAAGGCGGTCCGCCCGTAAAGATTGCCACAATGCCCGTGTAAAGCTGAATAGTAATCACGGGATACAGCGTGGGCCAAATCACGTGGCGGAATTCCTGCCAGAGATTGACGCCGTCGAGATGTGCCGCTTCCAGCACTTCTTTATCGGTGCGCGCCATGGTACCCGTCATAAGAATGAGTCCGCCGCCCAAACTCGTCCATGCCACGTAAAACAATAACGTATTGAAAATGGTGGAATCGTTGGCGAGCAGTCCGCCGAATTCGGTCAGTTTTTTGATGTTCGGGAACAGCATGGGCAATCCCTTTTCCACGAAGTACTTAAAGCCGATGATGGTTGTCATGCCTGCCACCATGCTGGGCAGATAGAGCACAATGCGGAAGTACCCTGCGAGCGGAAACTTTTTATACACGAAAAACGCCACGAAAACCTGCAACGGCAGAATGATTAAAAGCGTTACAAGATACGACTTTATGGAGTTCCACCAGGCACGCCCCAACAGTTCGCCCTTAAAGAGTTCGGACGTAATCGTTTTGAAGTTTTGCGCAAAGTACGTGAAATTGAATGCGTAGTCCGCCGTTTCGTAGTCGTATTTCTGGAATGCGAACAGAATGGAACGGAAATTCACGCATACATACATGAGAACAAATTGCACAAGGGGTATGGCGATTAAGCAGACGTAGAATACGCACTGCCGCCGCCTGTGTCCGTTGTTGAAAATGGTATGTTTTTTGTGTAGTTCCATTCCTTACTCCTAATTTTCCGTACGGAAACGGTATTCTTCCACCGCGTCTTGCCAAGGCGTCTGCTCGATTGCCATACCCGCAAGATACGCTTCTACCGTGTGCCCCGCCTGCCCCGGCTGGAAGTATTTGGCGATGTTTGCCGTGGTGTCGGCGCTCGAAACCATGGTGAACAAATACGAGCAGTATGCCGAGCCTTCCGCCTGCAAGAATTTACTGATTGGCAGTTCTTCGAACACGACGTTTGCCGACTTGTTGTGTCCGTAGACAAGTTTTCCGAACGGCGTCATTTCGTTCAAGTTCTCTTCTTGCATCTCGTAGTCGTACGGACGCATGATACCCGACGCCACGGTGGCAATGCGCAACCCTTCTTCGGAGTGACAGAATTGCAAGAACAGTCCCGCTTCGTCTTTCACTTTGGAATTGTTGTTCATAAAGATAACCGACCGACCCGACGTGCAAGCGATTGTATTGCCTTCCGCCGACGAACCGTCGTCCGCCTGCGGCATGGGCATAATACCGAACGCGCGTTTTCCGTAGGCGTAGTTTTCGTTTTTATAGGCGCCTGCCATATCGTTCATGGTTGCCGACGCTTCGCGTTCCCACCACGGTCCGTCAACCAACATGGCAATCCGTTTGTTGGACGATGATTTCTTGGCAAGTTCCACGCTCAATAAAAATTCGTCTTGCGCCGTAAAGTTATCTTGCGAGGTCTGGAAAGTATTGGAGCTGTAATAGTCGGCATCGCCCATAAGGCGTTCGGCAAATTCCAAAATGTACCGTTTGCCCTTCTGCCCGTTTTTCAGGCGGTAAGCGTCTTCCAGCGTAACCGTACCCAAATCACTGTCTTGCCCTTCGAGAACATAATTGAGCATGAAATCGTTGTAGCCTTCGTAATCGGCAAACATGTTGGTAAGATACGACGTGAAGTAGTAGGCACCGCTGCCGTAGAACGTGAGCGGCAACACGTTTTTCTCTACCATGCGGTTCAAAAGGTTGAAAAAGTCGGTCTGCGTTACAGGCAGTCCGTCGTCGTACGTTCCCGCAACGCCATCTTGCCCGAGCGATTTGTTGCTACCGTTATTCCAGTTCCCGTCGGGGTCTACGTAAAAACTCTGCGATTCGAACAGCTCGATATCGTAAATCATCTGATAGCTTGCCTGATACCAAGGGAGTGAATATACCGCACCGTCGAGGTCGTAGTAATCTTTCACCGAAGGGGTAATTTTATCCCAGATGGTTTTGTCTTCGCCGAACGGCGTGAGTTTTTCGTTGCGCACGTATTTGGTGATATCGGCGCTGTATCCTTTTGTGCGGAATTGCGTCAAATGTTCGCTACCCACGTAGTCCATAAAAAACAAGTCGCCCTCGTAGGTATCGAAGTTGTTGAGCACCGTGCCCGAGTCCATGGTGTTTTTGCCGGGCAACGGCATAATCTGAATATGCGGATATTTGTCTTCAAACGCCTTTTTGAGCGCGGGCAACCACTCGTTGCCCAGTCCGCCGTTGTAGTAGTTGACGTACACCTGCGTGCGGTTTTCGTCCACTTCTTCACCCTGTTCGCGCACGCCGCAAGCCGACGTACCGAACGCGAGCAGTATTGCCATCATAGCAACAGCCAGTCGTTGAAACTTTTTCATATCTATTTTCCTCCGTTTTTTTGGATTTTTTATTTTTTATTGCCTGTATAGCCGAAACGGGTCGGGAATGCGAATCCACCCTTCGTGCGCGTCGCCCAAACCGCTGTACAGCCGCACCTTGTTATCCGAATCATGCACGATACCCGACGTGAACGCGCAGTAGGCAAGTGCGGGCAACTTGCTGTCGGTGGCGGGATAGTCGGCACGCACGCCGATTATCTTCTTTTCCACGATTTTATTTTCGGACGGTTGGTAAACGTATGCCGTGTTCACGTAAATAGGATATTCCTTCCCGTCGCGGAATAGCGTGTAACCCTGGTGCCCGATTAAGCCGATTAAACCGTTTTTGAGCGCAACCGTCTGGTTTACCCCGCCCCATTCCTTTTCGGCGAACAACCCCGGAATATAGGTTGCGCGGGCAATCACGTCGGCGTCCAGTTCGTCTAAACTGTTTATTTCGGTATAGCCGATTTGCGACACCGTTCCGAACTGTTCCATAATGCTATCGCACCGCGGGCGGGAAAACACGCCGATTTTGCCGTTATTCAGTCCGATTAAGCGAATATCTTTCATGTAGTCGGGACCGGTGGTAAAATATTCGAGCGAAAACGGGCTTTTGCCGCGGTAGAAATACACGTAATACGTTTTGATACTCTTTTTATCTTTCACCACGTGGGTGCCGCCGAGAATGTATTCATCGCCAATCTTCTCGAAAAAGGGGTCTTCGAGCGGATAAGATTCGCAATCTTTTACGCGCTCATACGTGCCGTCGTCTTTCTTCTCGAACAAAAAGGTGACCGACGTTGCCCATTTGGAACGCTTTTCCACCCTGCCCCAGATGTACGTTTTTCCTTCGTACTCAAACGGCGTGGAGCAATTATACACATCTCTGCCGTCGGGCAGGTAAAAGCGCAACACGCCGCCCTGCGGCTTTTCGTGCGAATCCATATATTCCCGAATATAGTCTGCGATACTTTTCACGTTTTTTTCCGTCACTGTCTGTTTTCCTTTTACTGATTTTCCTTTTCGTCCGTTTCGGACAACACGAATTCAAAATCGAAATCGCCTTCTATCCACTGCGGGAAATTGGTGCCCCACTGGTTGTTGAACAGATTGACCGCAAACAACGGCGCATATCTCTCTTTTCCGTTGCCCGCCCACCGCAATATGGGATTGCGGCAGAACGACACGAGCGGCGCGTCTATGCTCTGCAACTTCACGTTGCCGATTCGGGCATATTCGTCCATTGCCCACAGCGTGCGGTTTGCGCCGCGCACGACGTCCGTTTTTACGTTTATCTCCCGCCCGCACTTTTGCACAATGTATTCCCCTTTTGCGTCGGGAACGGAAAACAGCATGTTTCCCGCTTCCACAAAGGGAGTGGCATGTTTGTTTTTGAGTGACAGGCGCACGACTACGCCCGCATCGGTCGGAGTAAGCGACAGCGTGTAGCGTTCGGCGTTTCCGAATTCGGTATAACTGCGCGCGTCCGATTCATACGTGAACATAAGCATTCCGTTTTCCCGCTTGCTTTGTGCGGGTTTTGCACAAAACAAGCGGTCGTCGATTTCGGGATAGCGCAGTTTTCCGAAGTCCACCGTAGACCAATCGGAAAACCGCACCAAATACTTTTTCATGAATAAATGCAATTTGTCGGCGCCCATGACGTTGTATTCATAGCGCAAAGTTGCTTTGCGTCCGCTCGGCAACACGATGACGGGCGCGCCCTTTTCCATCGAAACCGCATATTTGCCCGAATCGGGCACGGGTTGCGGCGGCGGTAACGGTATGCGGTCTTGCAAGCTCTGCACGATTCGTTCGAGCGCATACACCCGTTCGCGCTGTTCCTGCCAACTTTTTTCGGCAAACGCATATTCGGGACGCGTTTTTCTTTCCTGCAAAAACGCCTGTTTTTCGTATTCGCGGTCGTACCCTATGTAACGGCACACATTGATGCCGAACGTGTGTTCCACAAACTGCAACGCTCCGTCGCAAAATTCCGTTTCTTCCTTTGCGATATCCGTTCCCTGCGCCTTTGCCGTGTCGGACAAGCGGTAAAAGGCGGAGCGCGCTCTACGGAATTTTCCCATAACGCAGGGGTATGTGCCCGCGCCGTGAATCCAGCTGTCGCCCAACTCGCCGCGCACAACGGGCAAGTCGCTCAAATCGCATGAAAGCAGTTCGCGTGCAAAATCGTCGATACTGCCCGTTCGGAAAGAGTAACGCGACGGCAACGCCTTGCGCATTTCGTCGATTACTTCGGGACTGTGCGCGCCTTCGTTGTCGCCCGTTTGATTGAGTGCCATCCACACGGGATATTTCCAACCCTTGGGCGGCAAAATCTTGCTGCCGTAAAAACGGGTATACATGGTTAAAATGCGGTTGCCGCTTGTGTCTTCCCACCAAAAGAGCAAGGGAACGTCGGGCGGCGCCGAATAGGGATTTTTTCCGAGATGCAAAAAGCGCACTCCCGCTTTTACAAGCGGCGCAATGAGCGCCGAAGTGTGTCCGGGCACGTCGGTCATTTTCGCCCCTATGGGAAACGGTTTACGAAACGTACGGCAATACCGCCGAGCGGGAAGGAACAAATCGTCGAGCCCGCGCCCGTTCATCAGTTCGGTATGTACGGTAAACGGCAAGGCGTGGCAGGTGATTTTATCTTCGCGCACAAAGCGCACAAAGGTGTCTTTTATATGCGACGGACAGCCATCGTAAATATCCATTATAAGCCAAGCGGGAAGCGTCCAACGGTAGCACAAATCGGGTCCGTTTTGTTCTGTTTTACAACACACGTCTATCACTTTGGCAATAATATCCGTGCGATACTTTTGGCGAATGTTTTTCGCCAAATCGGTGTATCCGTAGTCGAAATGTGTTTTGAAAACGCCGATAATCTCCATATCCGCCCCCGTTTTGTACTTCTATTGTAGCACGGCACGGCTTTATGTTCTTGTCTTTTGTTTTCATAAATAGGTGCTTTTATAACATGTTTTCCATTTTATCAAAACGCCCCCCCCCGAAAAACGCTTGACTTTTGCCCTTTTCGGGGGTTATTATAGCCACAGAAAGGAGAAAAACGGCATGCTGAAACTCAAAGCGCAAAACCAGCTGGAATACTTTCCGCACGGGTTCGGATTCAACTGCGACTACGAATTTCCGTTTCTGCACACGCACGATTACTGGGAATTCGACTTTGTGCGCCACGATATTTCGCACCAAGTGAACGGCAACACCGACACGGTATATGCCAACTCGATTGTGATTGTAAAGCCGCAAGACGAGCACCTTTTGCGCGCGCTCCCCTCTAAATACAATCCCAACAAAGCGCCCACGCACCTGAACGTGAAAGTTACATGCGAAAAACTGCGCGAACTTTTGGGCACGGTAGACGAGCGGTTATATGGGCTACTCGAAAAGTCGGCGCCCATCACCAAACATTTGCACGACGATTCGTCGGTTTCGGTGCTCAACAACTTTTTATCCACGCTTTTATGGAACACGAACACCGAGCACAATCTGGTAATGCTGCGCACCGCCGTGTTTTTAATAACGAGTTTATGCTATCGGGAAATTTACGGCGAAGCGGACGGCATGCTCGGTCTGCCGCCCGAAATCAACGAAATCGTTACCAAACTCAATTCCAAAAAATATCTCGGCTGCCCCATTTCGGAGATAGCAGCCGAGTGCAATTACAGTTATATGCAACTAACCAGACTCTTTCGCAAGAGCACGGGCATGACCATGCAAGACTATTTTCAGTACGTAAAATTGGAGTATGCCGCCAATCAGTTGCGGCTTACCAAACGGCTTGTTCTGGATATATCCAACGACATCGGGATATCCAGTTTGAGCCACTTCAACCATATTTTCAAAAAGCGGTTCGGCGTAACGCCGGGCGAATACCGCAAGCAAAACGACGAAACAACGTAAAACTTTTTACCGAGTGCCCACCGATACGCATTCCATACCGAGAAGGGCGGCGATTTTACGGAACACCGATGCGTTTTTGCCCACCGACAGCGCAAAATGGTGCGTAGGCGCCGCGCGGAACCACTCGTCCATATAGGCGTCAGGCAAAAGCGGAAACTTTACGTGCGTTTGCGTGTTGCCTATCCGCATGATTTCGCCGTTTGTGGCAACCCCTTCGGACACAATCATGCGCACTTTTCCGTCGCCCGTTTGCGCAAACGCCAGCGTGCTGACGTCCCCTTTGCGCACTTTGGCTTCCACCGAAATGCCCGTGCCCTGCTTGCCGTGATACACGTCCATACCGCGCAGAACGGGTGCGCCCTCGGCAATGCCGATATGGAACGGTCCGTCGTGCCCGAGCAAAATGGTTCCCTGTTCGTAGTCGGACGTAACGATTTCGCAAAAACTGCCGCCCACGCCTAAAATATCGCTGATTTTCATGGCGATTGCCGTTTTTATATCCGCTTCGCCCGCGCAAGGCACATGCTTTGCCGTAAGCAGAGAATTGCCCACGATAAACGCGCTTTGAATTTGCTCGTATTCGCCGCCTTGGGCGCCGTGATAGTAATACGCAAGTGCGTCGAGCGCGTATTCGTTCACAAGATTCTGCTCGGCGCACGCGACTTGCGCCGACCATTTCAGTTGTTCTTCGGTGGGGCGACGCACTTCCTGCGCCGCCGACGCGTTTCCGTCTAAACGGAACATGGAAAGAATCTCTTTGCGTTTGTTTTCTTCCTGCGCGGGCGTAACCTTTTGCAAATTGCGCTTAACGTCGCACATTTCGAGAATTTTAACGTCGATTCCGAACGCATGCGATAACAGCGTGAAATCGCTGTACATATCGAGCATGCCGTCGTAATAATTGCCCAAAAAACCGAACCGACTGCCGCGCAGTTTTTTTACGGCGTCGGCAGCGCGTAACCATTCGGCGATTTCTTTATATGCCGCTATGGCTTCGGGGCGGTCTGCCGTTCGCTCGTCGGCAAGCGAACATTCGGGCGTTTGCGTAAGTCCCAAAAGTCCGTTGATAACGGTGTAATCGGTATTGCCGCGCGCAAGCATATTGCATACTTCGGGCACCGCACAGGCGTTGCAATGCGCCAACCACTCGCCCGTATCGGTTTGCGCATAGTTGATTTTAACGCACGGTTGCAAATTGAGCACCACTGTTTTTGCCTTACAAGCGCGGTGCACGGGCAACACGTTGGACGACGGCGAGTAGGTTGCCACATGGCAGAAAATCATTTCCACCCCTTCGCGGGCAAAATACGCGCCCGCATCTTCGCCGCGCTCGAAACTATCCACCATGCCGAAGTTACACACCTGCACGTCGGCAAGTTGCGCCATTCGCTTTTCGATATGCTTTCCGTATGCAATCAGACGCTCGCGCAGAGCGGGAAACTGATTCCAGTACGATTTGTTGCCGCACGAATACAATCCGATTTTGGTCTTTTGCGCACGCATTTTCTTTTTCTCCTTTTCAGTTCCACGGTTTGGTCATGGCAGTATTCGTCCAGATACTGTATAAAAGTCCTTCGCCACGCTCTTTGTCTTTTACAAACGGCAAGGTATCTTCTTCGAGCGGATGGATTGTATCGATTTTTCCCGCAACGAAATCGCTCAATAATTCGCCGCAATGGGTTAATCTGCGAATCAACCCGCCCAAACGGATATCGTGCACTTCGAATCCATTATGCTTGCATTCCTTTTCCCACTGTGTGCGAAATGCGTTATACAGATTTTCCACGCGACGCGCCGTTTCGGGATAGATTGTTTCCGCCAACAAGCGCAGTTCCTCCATATTGCGGGCACGGTACGCCTTGCGGGTGCGGATTCCCAAATCGTATTTGTATTCCATAACGGCACATGCTTTTGCAAGCGTATCGAACAGATACCCGAACGCGCCGTTTTGCGCCCGCGCTTGCAGTTTTTCTGCGGCGTCGGCGAAAAATACGCCGCGATTTTCGTTGACGTGATAATCGAGTAGCCCCAAAAACGGGTCGTTATACAACCCGTATTTTACGGGGTTATTCAGTTTCGGTTCGCCGTCTACCCAATCGGGCAGGTCGGCAAGCAAGAAATCTTCGTAACGTTCACCCGTGGCGGCGGAAAAGATTTCCGCCGCATGTTCTTTTGTACCTTCGCCACGCGCGCAGGCGGAAACAAAAGCCAGCGAAGGCAACACCGAAAACAGCGAACTTTCGGCGCCGTCGTCTTTCCAGGACGTGACAAGCACGTTTTCGATTCCCTTATTGCGGCAAGCGGCAATGGACTGCGTTGCCGCCTTGCTCGAAAAATCGTTGTGCGGCGTAAAGCCCAAACAAGACCACACCGCGCCCGAAAACCAGATTTCGTTATGAAAGCGGGCGTGCCCGTCCAGCATTTTCTCGTAGTGCGCCCGTTCGGTATGGTCGTAGTCCCAATACACCAGTTGCATTTCGGGCGGCACGGCGTTGATGATTTCGGGGGTCATTTCAAACGTTTCGGGGTAGTACTTGCCGCCGTTCGCCGTTTTGACGAACATATCCGACCACAATATACAAGTAAATCCGTAACGCGCGGCAATTTTTCCGATATGCCGCAAATGGTTACGCAAAATCTCGAAACGGGGACGGTAGCCGTGCAAATCGAGATACCGCCCGAGTCCTACCGAATATGCCTCGTCCATGCCGATATGAATGCGTCGGGACGTAAAGCACTCTGCCGCCCAGGCGAACATTTTTTCGATGAGCGCATACGTTTCGGGTTGGTCGACGAGCAAAATATCGTGGTCGTCTACGCACGTTTCGCCGTAGGTCTGCCAACGAGTGACGGCGCTCAAATGCGCCAGCGTTTGGATGCACGGCACCAGTTCCACTCCGCGGCTCTTTGCATAGGCGTCCATACGTTTCCATTCGTCGTTCGTATATCGCCCGCGCATGTAGCCGAAATACGGTTCGCCTTCGAGCGAATAGGTATCTTCGGTATACAGCATTAGCATGTTATATCCCATTTTTGCCACGATATCGGTGAATTTTTCCACCGCGTCGGGCTTGTAGCAGGCGTCCCGCGAACAGTCTACCATAATGCCTAAATTTTTCATACCTTACCCCTTTTTCTTTTATTTTGTTATAACGGAACACAACCGACAACTTGTCGTTTTTCCGTTTCTTAATTTACGGTTCAATATATTTTACTTCGCACGGCGCAAGCGTAACCGTACCCAAATCGACAACCGTATCGCCGCAATGCACCCGCACGGCAGACGTTTGCTTGCCCGTATACAGATTCATAAGAAATACGGCGGTACGCTCTCCGTCGGTGAGCATGGTGGCATACACGCTCGGGTTATCATGTTCCACGCACGGCGCGGCACCCAAATCGGCAAGCACTTCTTCCAGCGCGCGCACCTGTACGGCGTCGGTGGTTTTCCACTGTCCGCCCAAATAGACGACCTTACCTTTCCCCTTTTTACACGAAAATCCGAGCGTATATTTTCCATCGCCGTCGGTGGCATACACTCGGGCACCGTCGGGTATGCGCGTGAGCATTTTGGGGCAGGAAACGTAATACACCCGTTTTCCGTTCAAAAGCGTAACGGGATTAACGGACGGATTGGGTTGTTCGGCAATATCGCCGAGATAGTCGCGCAGGGTGGTATCGGGCGCAAAGTTTTCGTTCAGAGAAGGCAACGTGCCTAAAATGTAGACGTTGCCGCCCCGCTCGATGAAATCCGCCACGTTTTTCTGCGCCTTTCCGCTCATGGTGTCGGGCGACAGAATGACAAGCGGTTTTCGTATATCCAAATCGCCCGTAAGTTCCACAAACGCATGCGAATATCCCGACGAAAACAGCGAAAACGAAAGGCAGGTAATCATGCGGTCTTCGGCTTGCAGCGTGTTGGGCACGCCCGCATGTTTGGCGTAATCGTTGCCGCGCATGGTCTGCCACTCTACGCCCACCTGCACGGACGAAACGCGTTCGGCGTTCAAAAGCCACTCGTGCTCACGCAAAAAACGGTGGAATTTACGGAGTACCGTATAACTTTTACGCACCGAGCCGTCCGCCGCTACGGGCGCCTGAAAATCATATACGTCGGTCGTCAGCCCCGTATCGGGCGGATTGGCGCCGCCCGCAAAAATATAGTAACTCACGCCCTTCATGCCGAGCGCCAAATTGAGCATATACCACTGGTGCAAATCTTCGGGCAACACGGGCGGAATATCGGCATACGAACCGAGCTGCATTTCGAGCACGGTATACGGATACCCCATGGCGCGCATGGCGTCCGCCGCATACAGCGTTTTCATGTACCACTTGGGCGTGGGGTGAAAATTCGCCCACTGCACGTCTAACCCGTAGTAATCGTCGAACCCGATGAAAAACTTTTCTTTCTGCATTTCGTGTGCCAACTCGGGTAAAAAATTGAGCAGATACGCATTGGCGGCGTTTGCCGTAACAGGCGCGTCGATTCCGTTTTCGCGCAACATAGTAAGCAGCGTGCAGGCATAAACGGCAAGATGATTGCAATAAAAATCGTGATAATCTTTTTCCGCACAGGCGCGCGCATTGCCCGTTAAGGAAAACGCGCGCGGGTCGATTTGCGTAAAATCCCGATATTCCGTTCCGTAGGCGGCGTTCACGGCGGCGATATTGCCGTATCTATCCCGCATAAAACACGGATACAGTCCGTCTTGGCGGAAAAACCCCATGGTTTCGGGATTATAGTCGAGTATGCCGTTCCAGGTATGAATTCCCGCCAGTTCGTTATCGAGCTGAATCATTGCCACCGGTCCGCCTTGCGACAATAAAAACGGTTTGATTTCGCGAGCAAACGCGCGGTAAAACCGTGCGAATTTTTCCAGCGCCAACGGGTGCATATACGAAAGTTGTTCAATCGGCGTTCCGTTTGCGGCGCACGCTTTCACCTGCGGATATTTTTCAAACAACCAGGGCGGAATACCGCCGTTAATCAGTTCGGTATACACGAGCGGACCGGGGCGCAAATACACAAACAGTCCTTCTTCGCGCGCAACGGTTAAATACGTTTTCAAATCGCGGTAGTCGGCGCCGTCGAACACGATATTCCCTTCCTGCGGTTCGTGAACAATCCAGGGCACCGACGTGGTAAGCGCGTTACCGCCCGCTTTTTTGAACAGTTTCATTCTGTTCCGCCACTCCGATTTGGGCACGCGGAACTGCGCGATTTCTCCGCCCACCAAAAAATCTCGTTTGCCGTCGATTAAAAATCCTTTGTTGTCGAAATCGAAACTTCTCATCGCATAAACCTACCCGTATTCTTATTAGTATGGGGAACTTTTTCACCGTTATAGCAAATAGAAAGTATATTTGTCAACCGTAAAATCGATTGTTGTTATCTTTTCGGCGATTTACGTTACAATACAGCAAAAAAATCAATGAAAGCATCGGATTTTCTTTGATTTCGATTGCCAAACGTTCGTGCGGTATGATACAATAAAACGGTACACGGAGGTACGATATAAATGGCAAACGACAACCAAATATTGAAAGCGTATGACCTTGCGAAAGAGGCATACAAAGACTTCGGCGTAGACGCCGACAAGGCGATTGAAACGCTCGCCGCTACCCGCATATCGCTCCACTGCTGGCAGTGCGACGACATCAAGGGTTTTGAAGAAGGGCAAGCGGAAAGCCAAAACGTGGTTACGGGCAACTACCCCGGCGCCGCACGCAACGCAGCCGAACTGCGGCAAGACCTTTCCTATGTGCTCTCGCTTACGCCGAGCGGCAAAAAAATCAATTTGCACGCGGTGTATGCCGAACCTGCCAAACCGACGAGCCGCGAAAAATTAGACGTAACGGCATTTACCAACTGGATTGAATGGGCAAAAGAAAACAACGCGGGTATCGACTACAACGGGTCGTTCTTTGCGCACAAGATGATGGACGGAACGCTTTCGCTCACGTCGCCCAAAAAAGAAGTGCGCGATTTCTGGGTGGAACATCTTAAAACGAGCCGCGAAACCGCATACAATATCGGAAAGGCGATGAACGACGTGTGCGTACTCAACACCTGGATTCCCGACGGACTCAAAGACAACCCCGCCGACCGCTCGTATTGGCGCGAACTGCTTGTAGACAGTCTGGACAAAGGCTTTGCCAAAACCTACGACAAAAAGTATTTGGTAGACGCGCTCGAAGGCAAGCTGTTCGGAATCGGAACGGAGTGCTTTGTGGCAGGCAGTTACGATTTCTATCTTGCGTACGCGCTCAAACACAATCTCGGCATCTGCTTGGATTCGGGTCACTACCACCCCACCGAACAAATTGCCGATAAATTCAGCGCGCTCAAATTCTTCTTCGACGACATTCTGCTCCACATCAGCCGCGGCGTGCGTTGGGACAGCGACCACGTGGTGATAGACGACGACACGTTGGCGTCTATTATGACCGAAGCCAAACGCGCCGACGTGCTCGGCAAATTGCACATTGGGTTGGATTACTTCGATGCAAGTATCAACCGCGTATACGCGTCGGCAGTGGGACTTCGTTCGGCGGCGCGCGCTATGCTCCGCGCCATACTCGAACCCACCGCGCTTATCAAAGACGCGGAGAAAAAAGGCGATTACAGCGAACGGCTTGCACTCTCGGAAGAAGCAAAAGCGTTGCCGTTTAACGCCGTGTGGGATATGGCGTGCTTGAAAGCGGGCGTTCCCGTAGGCAAAGACTGGCTTACCAGCGTACGCGACTACACCGCGAAATACATTTCCAAACGCTAATTACAAAATCAACCGATTGCGCAGAGCGGCTTGAATCAAAAAGCAAGCCGCTTTGCTTATGAAACATACGGAGAATAAAACAATGAAAAAAGTATTGGCAATCGACTTCGGCGCAACCAGCGGACGGGCAATGCTCTGCTCGTACAACGGAGAAAAAATCGAAATAGAAGAACTGCACCGTTTCGACAACAGTCCCGTGCAAATCGGGGGCGTATTGTATTGGGACATTCTGCGGCTGTATCACGAACTGAAAACGGGTATAGTGAAAGCCAAACTCAAAGGCGGATTCGACAGCATAGGCATAGACACTTGGGGCGTAGATTTTGCGCTTATAGACAAAAACGGCAAAATGCTCTCTAATCCCGTACATTACCGCGACAGACGCACCGAACACATGCAGGAAGAAGTGTTCGCCAAAGTGAGCAAAGAAGAAATCTACGCCGCCACGGGCATACAGTTTTTGGACTTTAACACCATTTACCAGTTAATGTACATAAAAGACCACTGCCCCGACGAATACGAACGCGCCGACAAATTCATCATGATTCCCGACCTGTTCGCCTACTTCCTTACGGGAAAACAAGTATGCGAGCGCACGATTGCGTCTACGGGTCAGCTTGTAGACCCGCGCACGGGCGACTGGGCATGGAACTTAATCGACAAGTTGGGGCTTAAACGCTCTCTCTTCCCCGAAATTGCGGACAGCGGCTATACCTACGGCAATCTGTCCGACGAAATCTGCGCGGAGTTGCAGGTAGCCCCCGTACCCGTGATTGCGGTAAGTTGCCACGACACGGCGTCGGCGGTTGTTTCGGTACCTTCGGAGGAAAAGAATTTTGCCTATATCAGTTGCGGCACGTGGAGTCTGCTCGGCACCGAATTGGACGCGCCGCTGTTTACTTGCCCCGACTACACCAACGAAATCGGTTACGGACGCACAATCCGCTACTTACAGAATATTATGGGGCTTTGGATTATAAACGAGAGCAAACGCACCTGGGATAAGCAAGGATTTTCGCTCGGTTACGGCGAGATTGCGGCGCTTGCCGAAAAGGAAGAAGGCGGAAAATTCATTTTCGACGTGAACGACGACGAATTCATGTATCCCGGCAACATGCCCGAAAAAGTGCGTAATTGGTTTATTGCACGCGGGCTTACCCCGCCCGAAGGAATCGGACAGATTGCGCGCGCTATTTACGACAGCATTGCCGAATGCTATCGCATTGCCACCGAAGGGTTGATAAAACTGACGGGCAAAAAAAGCGCCATTCACATGATTGGCGGCGGCATAAACGCCACGCTGTTGTGCAGGCTGACGGCGCAAGCAACCAAACTTCCCGTATATGCGGGACCGAGCGAAGCCACCGTAATGGGAAACGCCGCCGTGCAACTGATAGCGCTCAAAGCAATCGAAAATCTGCAAGCGGCACGCAAAGTAATTAAAAACAGCGTTTCGCTCAAAGAATATCTGCCGCAAGCATAATAAGAAAAAAACATTACAAAAGGCGCTCTCGTACGAGAGCGCCTTTTTTCGTATCAATACAACTTTTTCATGCAGTGCGTTTCACTGCGGAATATTCTGCCCGCCGAATTGAGAAAGGTGGCAAGTCCGTCTATGGAAAAGCAACGCTGGCGAAGGGCGTGTTCTTCCAAAAAGATGTCGTCCGCCGCCCGACGGATACTCTCGCGCGAGCATTCCCCCGCAAACAGACGGGACGCGACGGAGTTGCCGTATTCGTACGATTTTTGCAAACGTTTATCCGTTTCTTTGGCGGAAAAATCCCAGTGCGCTTTGGAAAAATCGTTGCAATAGGAAAGGTCGAGGTCGAGCACGGGGGTATCGGTAACAAATGCCTTCCGATAATCGTAGCGTGCGTCGAAATGCAACACAAGCACCAAATCGAGTTTATCTTTCTCGTCGAGCGAGCGGTCGGCTTTCAGAATCGGATAGAGCGGAATGTTGTCTACCGCGCCGCCGTCTATGGCAATGCGTCCGTGCAGAAACGACGGAAAAATTTTCAGAAACGGGTAATTTGTGGCAGCGGTGATATACCGTTCCCACACGCGGTTGTATTTTCCGTGCAACCAGTAATACCGCGTGGAAAAAAGCGGCACAAAGCAAACGGGAAAACACAGAGGAATTTCGAGCGTATCGGCGGGCGAAAGCAAGGCGTCCATATAATCGGTGAGCATGTGCTTGGCAAACACCTGCCAAAAAAGTTCGCGTTTTGTGGAAACGTCTATTTTACGGTACATCCGCTCCACGCAGCCCAACTTATTTGCCGACAGCGCATAAGCGGTAAAAATTCCGCCCGACGCCGACGACACGAATCGGATTTCGTCGCGCGATACATGTTCGGTAAGCGCGCGGGTAAATCCGACTTGATACACACAGTTACTTACACCGCCGGAGTATGCGACTGCTATTTTGAGCTTTCGCCTCCGGCAAGGTAGTTTTTTAGTTGGTCTGCCTGTTCGATTCTGATTTCGCCTAACTCTTGCGCGTCGGCTACCGCATGTTCGGTAAACGATTGCGGCTTTTCTTTTTCGGGTATATACAAACTGTCCAGTTCAACGCGCACTTTTTCGGTAAGCGTGTCGAGGTCGGCGGCAAATTTACCGTAAACGCTTGCGTTTTTGGTGCAGGCAAGATTTTTTACGATTGTGGCGAAATCGGCATAAAGCCACTGCAATTTTCGGGCGTCTTGCTCTGAAATGGGCGCCTTGCTCTTTTCAAGCGCCGCTCGTTCCGCCTTTACGAGTTTTAAGCAGTTTTTCATTGCCTTTGCGTTATCTTTATATACCGTAACAACATCAATCAGCGATAAAAATCTCTTTTCGATAATTATCAGTTCTTTCCTTTCGACTTCGCTCCTGTTTTCCATATCGTTTTCCTTATGCAAAAATTCTCTCCGCAACAATCTGCTTTGTATTGTCTTCCGAAAAATACGAAACATGCGACGCTTATCGGGGCGCCGCATGTTTGTTGTGTTCGATTTACAAATTATTCTTCGGCGCCTTCTTCTTCGCCCGCCAGTTCTTCTTCCGCTTCGGGGGCGGCAACGGCGACGCAAACCACGTTACCTTCGTTTTTCATTTTCATCATGCGTACGCCCTGCGTATCGCGTCCGATTTTGCTGACTTCTTTGGCGCGCAAGCGGATAATCGTGCCGTTATCGGCAATAATCATGATATCGTCGTCGGGCGTAATCTGTTTGAGATTGACTAACCTACCCGTCTTTTTATTGAACACGCCCGCTTTGATTCCCTTGCCCGCGCGGGACTGCAAACGATAATCGTCTAAATCGGTGCGTTTGCCGTACCCGAACTGCGACACGGTGAGAATCTCGCAACCGTCGCGTACAACCGTCATATCCACTACATAGTCGCCTTGATTGAGTTTCATGGATTTCACGCCCTGGGTATCTCTGCCCATAAGACGCACGTCGTCTTCGGCGAAACGGATACATTTGCCTTCGCTGGACGCAACGAGAATTTCATCTCTGCCGCCCGTAAGCTGAACGGAAATCAGTTCGTCGCCTTCGGTGAGCGAAATGGCGATTTTACCCACTTTTCGGATAGAGGCAAACTGGTCGAGCGCCGTCTTTTTAATCAGACCGTTTTTGGTTGCCATTACGAGATTGCCGCGCGTATCTTCTTTAATGGGAATAACGGCATTCACCTTTTCGCCTTCGCCCAGTTGCAACAGGTTTACAATGGCTCTGCCGCGCGCGGTACGTTCCGCCTCGGGCACTTCATACGCTTTAATGGAGTACACCTTACCGTGGTTGGTAAAGAACAGTACGTCGTCGTGCGTACAGGTGACGAACATGTTCTCCACAAAGTCCTCTTCTTTGGGACGGTGTGCCGTGATACCCTTACCGCCGCGGTGCTGGGCACGATATTCGGTGGTGGGCAAACGCTTAATATAGCCGAAGTGCGTCATGGAAATCACAACGTCTTCGCGCTCGATTAAGTCGCCGATGTCGATTTCGTCGTAATCGATACACAACTCGGTGCGGCGCGGGGTGTCGTATTTTTCTTTGATTTCGGTGAGTTCGGCTTTGATGATGTCGGTTACTCTGTGAGGATTGGCGATAATGTTTTTGAGGTCGGCAATCGTTTCTTTGAGTTCGGCAAGTTCGGCGCGAAGGTGTTCCACTTCCAAACTGGTAAGGCGTTGCAAACGCATTTCCAAAATAGCGTTTGCCTGTTTATCGGAAAGGATAAACTCGCTCATCAGTTTTTCGCACGCCTCGAATTTATCGCGGCTGGCTTTGATGATTGCCACAACCTTATCGATATTGGCAAGCGCCTTTACAAGCCCTTCCAAAATATGCGCGCGCTCTTCCGCTTTTTCCAGGTCGTAACGCGTGCGACGCAATACCACTTCTTTCTGATGTTCGAGATAGTAGTAAAGCATTTCGCGCAAATTGAGAATTTTGGGTTCGCCGTTTACGAGCGCCAAAAAGATGATACCCGACGACGTTTGCAAATCGGTATGTTTATACAACGTGTTCAGAACAACCTGTGCTTGCGCGTCGCGCTTGATTTCAATAACGATACGCATACCCTGACGGTCGCTTTCGTCGCGGATATCGGAAATACCTTCCACCCGCTTGTCTTTTACGAGGTCCGCCATGGTTTTGATGAGCTCCGCCTTGTTTACCTGATACGGCAATTCGGTTACGATAATCCGCTGGCGCATTTGCGTGCCGCCGTCGCGCGCGGGATATTCTTCGATTTCCGTTTTTGCGCGCATAACCATGCCGCCCCTGCCCGTGCGGTACGCGTGGCGGATATTCGCTCTGCCCATGATGAGAGCACCCGTGGGAAGGTCGGGCGCGGGAACGTGTTGCATTAACTCGTCTACGGTGATTTCGGGGTTATCGATGAGCGCGATTACGCCGTTGATAACTTCGCCCAAATTGTGCGGCGGAATATTGGTAGCCATACCCACGGCAATACCGTCCGACCCGTTTACCAACAAGTTGGGGAAACGCGCGGGCAACACGGTGGGTTGTTCGAGCGTATCGTCGAAGTTAGGATACCAATCAACCGTTTCTTTATCGATATCGCGCAACATTTCGCCTGCGATTTTGGAAAGACGCGCCTCGGTGTAACGCTGCGCCGCAGGGGGGTCGCCGTCAATGGAACCGAAGTTGCCGTGTCCGTCTACAAGCGGGCAACGAATGGTGAAATCCTGCGCCAAACGAACAAGCGCCATATACACGGCGGAGTCGCCGTGGGGGTGGTACTTGCCGAGCACGTCGCCGACAACGCGCGCGCATTTGCGGTACGGTTTGTCGGAGTACAAATTCAGTTCGCCCATCGAATAGAGAATTCTGCGGTGCACGGGTTTTAAGCCGTCGCGCACGTCGGGTATGGCACGCGATACGTTTACCGCCATGGCGTACGCAATGAAGGAAGTTTTCATTTCTTCTTCAAGCTGTACCTTGACGATTTTGGTATTGTCTACGTGTTTTATCTCGTCGTCACTGTAATTTCTCTTTTTCATATATACCTCTCGAACAGGCAGTGCCTGTTTTGCTTTTTACCTATCGGGTAATGCGTATCCGCTAAATATCCAACTCTTTTACGAGTTTGGCGTTCTCTTCGATGAACTGACGCCGCAGCTCGGGCATCTCCCCCATTAAAATGGTGAAAATTTCGTCGGCGGCAAATGCATCGTCCATCGTAACCTGTTTGAGCGTGCGGAACTCGGGACTCATAGTTGTGGTCCACAGCTGTTCGGCGTTCATTTCGCCCAAACCTTTATAGCGTTGCACGTCGGTCCCCTTTCTGCCCAAACGGTCGAGCGTTTCGTTCAACTCGCGCTCGGAATAGCAATAGTAATCGTTTTTGCCTTTGGCAACTTTGTACAGAGGGGGCATGGCACTATATACGTGCCCTTTTTCGATGAGCGGGCGCATATAACGGAAGAAAAACGTAAGTAACAAAATGCGGATATGGCTGCCGTCCACGTCGGCATCGGTCATACAGATAATTTTATCGTAACGCAGTTTGCTTTCGTCGAATTCGTCGCCCACTCCGCAACCGAATGCGGTAATCATAGCTTTGATTTCGGCGTTTTCCAGCACTTTATTCAAGCGCGATTTTTCCACGTTGAGAATCTTGCCGCGCAACGGTAGAATCGCTTGGAATCTGCGGTCACGCCCCTGCTTTGCCGTACCGCCTGCGCTGTCGCCCTCGACGATGTAAATTTCGCAATGTTTGGGGTCGCGGTCGGAACAGTCGGCGAGTTTTCCGGGAAGCGTGGTGGTTTCGAGCACGCCTTTTCTGCGCGTAAGTTCGCGGGCGTTACGCGCCGCGTCGCGGGCACGTTGCGCCGTAATACATTTGAGCACCAGTTCTTTCGCTTCTTTGGGATTTTCTTCTAAATAGGTGCCCAATCCGTCGGTGAGCGCCTTTTCCACCAATCCGCGCATTTCGCTGTTGCCCAGTTTGGTTTTGGTTTGTCCTTCGAACTGCGGTTCGGTGAGTTTCACGCTTACGATTGCCGTCAAGCCTTCGCGAACGTCGTCGCCCGAAAGTTTTTCTTCTTCTTTACAAATGTTTTGCTTGTGCGCATAATCGTTGATTACTTTGGTGAGCGCGTTCTTAAAGCCGACTAAATGGGTGCCGCCTTCTTCGGTGTTGATGTTGTTGGCATACGAATAAAGCACTTCGGAATAGCTGTCGTTATATTGCATGGCAACTTCCACCGTGCTGTCTTTATATGTTTTTTCCATATAAAGCGCTTGCGGAAACAGCGTTTCTTTACTGCGGTTGAGATAATCCACGAAATCGAGAATGCCGCCGTCGTATTTGAACGTTTCCTGCTTTTCTCTGCCGGGACGGTTATCGATGAGCTGAATGGTTAAACCCTTGTTGAGATACGCCACTTCGCGCATGCGCGTGCGAATCAAATCGTACGTGAATTCGATTGTTTCGAAAATCTCGTCGTCGGGGAAAAACGTGACTTTGGTGCCGTTGCGTTCGGTACGCCCCACTTCAGCAAGCGGACGCATGGGCACGCCGCGGTTGTATTTTTGGCGGTATACCTTTCCGTTTTTATACACTTCCACTTCCAGCCATTCGCTCAATGCGTTTACAACCGAAAGACCGACGCCGTGCAAACCGCCCGACACCTTATATCCGCCGCCGCCGAACTTGCCGCCCGCGTGCAATTTGGTGAGCACCACCTGCACCGAACTGACTTTTTCTTTGGGGTGAATATCCACGGGAATTCCGCGCCCGTTATCGGTAACCGAAACCGCGCCTTCGGGCGTGAGTTCCACTATGATTGTATCGCAGAATCCGGCAAGCGCTTCGTCTACGCTGTTATCCACGATTTCCACAATCAGATGATGCAATCCGCGTTCGTCGGTACTGCCGATATACATACCGGGACGTTTACGTACCGGCTCCAATCCTTCGAGTACCTGAATCTCGCTGCTGTCGTAATGCGTATCAACTTTTTTTGCCATATATCTCTCCCTCGGCTCGCCGTTTCGGTAAGCGTAGGCGCATAAAACCGCGCCGATTGTCACTTTTTTCATTATAACATATTACGGGCAAAAAATAAAGCGTTTTGCCCCGCTCGCGCGCAATTTTTTTTCGATAATTTTCGCACACGCTCTCTCACGCCCTTAATAGCCCCTGTAAGCCGCGAAAAGCAAGACTTTGATACGGGACACCGCATTTTACGCCAAAACCGAAAACTCTTTTTTCAACGGAAAAGTTTCTGTCCGCCGACACCGACACCCCGCCGATTGCATAGACATGGGGACGCAGAATACTTGACTTTTACAAAACAAACGTATATACTAAACATATGGCAAGAAAAGCGCGCGAAAAAAGCGAAAGCGGCATGTATCACGTAGTTCTGAAAGGAAACGACAAACTTCTGTTTGCCGAAGATGACGACTACCGCTATTTTTTGTCGGTGCTCAAAAAGGTGGCGGAACGCGATTTTGTGGAAGTATATGCGTACTGCCTATTTTCGGAAATTGCACATCTTGTGCTCAAAGAAGGATTGCGTCCGTTCGGTGAATCGATTAAGGCGCTCGTTTCGGCTTATGCGGTGCGTTGCAACGAAAAATACAACCGCACGGGCAAACTGTTTTACGACCGCTTTATTTCCGAACCCATCGAATCGGACGACGACCTTATAGACGCGGTACGATTTACTCACCGTCTGCCGCTCCGCCACGGAGAAACGCTCGCCTACCCTTATGCCAGCTACGGCAACTATGTGGGAAAAAAGGGACTACGTAGCGATTCGCTTATGCTCTTATTCGACGACAGCGTTATACGATTCAAAGAAGAAACGGAAATACAGCCCGAACGCACGTTTGCAACGGGCGAAAAAAAAATCACGCTTACCGATTCGCAGGTCATCTCGCTCGTGCGACGCATGACAGGAAACATGACGGCAAAGGAAGCGGAACGCATTACTTTGCCCATGTTGGGCGAACTTGCCGCCAATCTCCAACGCGAAGGCGCGAGTATCCGACAGCTTTCGCGTGTGCTCGACGTGAGCAAAAGCGCAATCGAACGAGCGCTTGCCATTTACAAAGAAAATCAAGAAACAGCTGAATAACCATAAGGCGCGAGTATCCGACAGCTTTCGCGTGTG
>JAAWAB010000005.1 GCA_022791915.1 Clostridia bacterium | reverse complement strand
GTAACAAAGTTAGTCAGTCAGTTGCAATAAATATGTAAAAAGAAACAGGACTTCGATTTGAAATCCTGTTCTTTTTCATCGCTTGAAAGTGCAACTCTTATAAAATTTTTGTTTTTTAATCCCTATGGGAATTGCGCTTTTACGGTGTGTTTTTTGTTTTCTTTTTGAAAGTGCGTTTTTTATTTCAGCAACTTTTGCACAACGGCAAGCGCCGTGTCTGCGGGAATGGCAAATCCCAATCCTTCCACGTCTTCGCCTGTGGATTTGGCGTTCACAATGCCCACCAATCTTCCGTCAAGGTCGAACATGCCGCCGCCCGAGTTGCCCGAATTGATGGCGGCGTCCGTTTGCAATAAACGCATGGTAACGTCGTCGATTTTAATATCGCGGTCGAGCGCACTGATAATGCCGTGCGTTACCGAACCGCCTAACGCGCCGAGCGGATTGCCGATTACCACCACCGTTTGCCCCACTTTTAGCGCGGCGGATTCCCCGAATGTGGCATAGGTGAGATTTTCCGCCGAAATTTTGAGCACGGCAATATCGTTTTCTCGGTCGGAACCGACGAGTGTGGCTGCATATGTTGCGCCGTTTCGCAGACGCACCGTGATGTCGGTGGCGCCTTCGATTACGTGATGGTTGGTGACGATTGTCCCGTCTTCCGATAAAATGACGCCGCTGCCCGCACTTGTGGCGCTGTATGTGGTGGGGCGCTGAAACCAGTTGCCGCCCACTTGCACGCGTACCGTACAGGTGATTTCCACCACGGCGTCCGCCACCTGTTCCACAACGTCCTGCACGGTGCGTTCGCCCGTTGCGGAAAGTTTATTCACCGTTTCGCCGTTTTGCGTGTGTAATACGGTTACGTTGTTTTTGCCTTGTTTGTAGCCTATCAGTCCAGCGGCGGCGCCCACGGCGAGCAGTAGCGCCAAACCCAGACAGATAGAAAGAATGAGTACGCGCCGATCGGGTTTTTGCGGCGCATATGCTTGTACGCGTATCCGTTCTTCTTCGTCGTTTTCTTTCATGACAATTTCCCGTCCTTTTATAAATTACTACATAGTATAGCGTGTCTGTGTGAAAAACGTATGACGAAACTTGCCGTACTATATGAAATCGACTTGACGGCGGATATTTATATCGTTATTATACAAAACACAGGTGAATAAATTCGCATAACTTTCCGTTTTGTTGTCGATACTTGTTAGGAGAATGAAACAGGGACGGTGACAGATGTTTCGCAGACCGAAACATATCGGAATTATACCCGACGGCAACAGGCGTTGGGCGGAACGTAACGGATATCGTAAAGAAGACGGATATTCGTTTGGTTTGGCGCCCGGGCTACGTTTGTTGCGTGCGGCGAAAAATGCGGGAATAAACGAGTTGACCTATTACGGATTTACGGTGGATAACTGCAAACGCCCCCGCGAACAGGTGGAGGCGTTTTCGCGCGCGTGCACCCACGCCGTAAAAATGATAGAAAAAGAAAACGTGTCGCTCCATGTTGTGGGCAATACCCGTTCGGCGTGTTTTCCGTCGGCATTGCTGCCGTATACCGAGCGCGCCGCCGAAATCGCCGAAGGGACGCTGCGTGTCAACTTTTTGGTGAACTACGGCTGGGAATGGGATATGAAAAACAACTGGGCGTCACGCGGTGTGCCGCGTATCGATTTGGTGGTACGCTGGGGTGGCATGTGTCGTTTGTCGGGATTTTTGCCCATACAAACGGTGTATTCCGATTTTTATGTCGTAAAAGATTTATGGCCCGATTTTCGGGAAGAACAACTGACGGACGCATTGGAATGGTATAGTAAGCAAGACGTCACGTTGGGCGGTTGAACAATAAAAAAACGGCACGGGATTTAATCTGCCGTGCCGTTTTGTATTCTGTCGGCAAGTTGTGCCGCCGCGCGCGGACTTCTGCTTCCTTTTCGCAGAGCGAACCGTTCGGCAAGCAGGCACAGTTCGCTTTCGGGAACGAAGATATTTCGGTCGGCGAGAATCTGACGCAGTATGGAAATATACTCGTTTTTGTCGGGCGCCATGTAGGTGATTACCAAACCGAATCGGTCGAAAAGAGAAAGCTGTTCTTCCATGGTATCGGCGGCATGTACGTCGTCGCCGCTACGGGCGGAGTGTTGTTCTTTTATAAGGTGCCTACGGTTGGTGGTGGCATAAATGCGTACGTTGTCCGCCTTGCCGAGATTGCCTTCGAGCGCCGCTTTAAGCGACGCAAAGGATGCGTCGTCGCTCTCGAACGACAGGTCGTCCAAAAACACGATAAAGCGTAAAGAAGGAAAAGCGGCAAGTTTTTCTTTGATGACGGGGAAGAACGAAATTGCCGATTTATCGAGTTGCAACAGGCGGAGTCCGCGCGGGGCAAATTCGTTAAGAAGGGCGTGTACCGTGCTCGATTTTCCCGTGCCGCGGTCGCCGTAAAACAGCACGTTGCCCGCAGGTTTTCCTTCCAAAAAGGCAAGCGTGTTGTCGATAGCCGCTTTTTTCTCGTCGGCGTATTCTTTCAAATCGCAAAGGCGCACGGGGTCGATGTGCCGCATGGGTATAAATGTATGTTTTTCCGTGTCGAATAACAGAGCGGGCGAAAACCGTACCGTGCCGTAACCTGCGCGTGCGTATTCCGTTGCGAGCGATTCGGCTGTTTGCGAAAATTTTCCCGCATTCCAAACGGGGAAGTACGGGCGGGCGCACTCGGGCATTTTGTTCCGAACGGTTTCGCACGGCGTGCTTACGAGTTCGGATAAAATTTTCAGTTCGGTATCTATGCGCGCCAGCATGCGGCTAACGTCGTTGCCCGCCGCCGCTTCGCGTGAAAAAACGGTTTCCGTTTCCCATAATATCCGCGTAAGATATTCGCTTGCGTCTTGTGCGCCGCTTTGCGTAAGGGCACGGAAAAAGGCGGACGCACCGTCCGCCGCAACAATCGGGTCGTTGCTTGTTACCGCGTCGGCAAGTCCTTTCATGCCTTCGTCGGTCAATACGGGGGCTAAAAGTCCCGCCAAATGTAAAGTGATTTCGTTCATATAGTTATTTGTTGGCGTCTTTAATAAACGATTCCGCCAGTTTACTGCCTTTTACGAGCGCTTGATTGATTAGTTCCACGCCGCGGCTTGCATCCGCTTCTACGCCTTCGCCGTTTAAGTAGCACAACCCCAGATTATAAAGCGCATCGGCGTTTCCGACGTCGGCGCCCAGAGAGAACCAATGCGTCGCTTGCGTATCGTCTTTTTGAATCGTTTCGCCGGTAAGATAAAGTACGCCCAATTCGAGCGCCGCTTCGCCGTCGCCTTCGTTTGCGCGTTGCGTGAGTTCGGCTATGTGTGCCGCCGCCGTTTCGGCTTCGAATTTTTCCTCTATGCGCTCTTGCGTTCGCTTGTATTCTTCTTCTTCGCGGCGCAGGTCGGAGATTTGCCCGTCGGTTACGCCCAGCGAAATATTATACGAAGCCCGCGCCTGCGGGTCGTGAAGCGTTCCGAACGCTTCGTCTGCGATTTTGCGCCGTTGTTCTTCGTCCGCTTTGCCTTTCAGTTTTTTGAGCGTGGCAAAATATGCCGTTTCGATTTCTTCGCGCGTTGCCCAAAACGTTACGCCCAAAGTGCCGTAGTAAGTGTCTTTGTATTGCTTTTTGCTGTCTTTTACTTTCAGTTGCCATTCGTCGGCAATCGCCTGTAAGGTTTCGTCTTCTTCTTCGGACGCGCCGTATTCTTCCCAAGCGCTCAATTTTTCTTTGAGTTCGGCGTTTTCCGCTCGCAGGTGCGACAATTCGCGACTCAACCGAACTTTGTCGGCGTCCGAGAATCGGCGCGCCTCGCGTTCCACTTCTATTTTGCGTTCACCGTCGCGTATGGCGTTTTCCAATTCGCGGATTTTGCCTTCCAGCGTTTCGCGCAAATCCGCCGCCGCCGCCGATTCCACTTCTCCGTCCAGTCGGGCGTCGCGCGTTTTGGCAATCTGTTTACGCAACAGTTCGGTCACTCTGTCCGTTTCCGCTTCCTGTTCTTCGCATTTTCTGCGCATGGCGTCCAACTCTCTGCGCAACGTTTCCACGTCGCTCCGGCGGTTTTCCGCTTCTTTCTGCCAGCTTTCCGCCGAGCGTTTCCACGTTTCCGCCGTGGTGTTGCGCTGTGCCGATGCCGCCGCCATGCCTTCGTTGTATCCTTTGCGATAAGCGTCGTTAATCACTGCCGCCGCACCCGCCGCACTGCTTGCGTATGCCGTTCTTGCGCCCTGCGACATTCCCGCCATCGGGTTGGGATTACCGCCTGCGGAACGGGTCGCCGCCGCACTCGCCGCCGCGGCGCGCGCAGCCGCCAGCCGCTGTTCCGCCGAACGTTTTTCGTCGTAAGCCTTACGTTTAACGGGGTCGCCGATTGCCTCGTTCGCCTCGTTTACAAGCGCAAAACGCTTAGCCGCCTCGGCGTCGCCGGGGTGCAAGTCGGGGTGATACCGTTTGGCAAGCATACGGTAAGCCTGTTTGATTTCTTCGTCGGTCGCCTTTTCCGAGACGCCCAAAATCGTGTAATAATTGCTCATACTCTTTTATTATATCATTTTACGCGAAGATGTGCAAGAGAAAACGTGCAGGAATTTACGGGGAGAGAACGGGAAACGCCGACCGCTACCGTGCGGGTTCGTTTTATCGGCGTGTTTTTGCGGGTGACGGGAGCGTGACGGGCAAGTAAAAAAAAGTAAAATGGTATAAATTGCTTGATATCACGCGTAAATCTGTGATATACTATACCAATAACGGAATTCTCTCGAATTTTTCCGCCAACGGTTTACGGAGGTATGTATATTTGAAGTCGAGTGTGAAAGGCATTATAGCGGTAGTGGCGTTTCTGGCGGTTTTTGCCATTGTGACGCTCATCGTTACGACCACACTGAACAACGCAACCAAAACGAGTTTCAGCGAAATTCAGGACGCGCTGATGAGCGGCAACGTGAAAACAATCAGCATCAATAACGATAAAGTCAGCGTAAAATACGTGGACGGCTATGCCAAAACCAAGAAAAACAAAACGTACGACGAATATGCGTATGCGCGCGACACCATTATGTGGGACGTTTTGCAACAATACGAAACTATGCGAGAAGTCGGTCGTGCGCAGATAAAAAACGACCCGAAATACGAAAACGATACGGCGGCGCTGGAAAAAGCGCTGGAAGAATTCGATAAAAAATATCCCGACGTGGTTGTTAGTTTCAACGACCGCAATTCGGGCAGTATTTGGAACATTCTGTATCCCATTATCGGCATAGTGCTTATCGGCGTAATGGCGTTCTTCCTGTTCCGCAGTATGGGCGGGCAGAATAAACAGGCAATGAACTTCGGCAAGAGCAAGGCAAACGCGCAGAGTAATCTCAAAGTGCGTTTTACCGACGTTGCGGGCGCCGACGAAGAAAAGCAAGAACTTGCCGAAATCGTGGAGTTTCTCAAATCGCCGCAAAAGTTTACGGCGGTGGGCGCACGGATTCCCAAAGGCGTGTTGCTTGTGGGACCTCCCGGCACGGGTAAAACGTTGTTTGCCAAAGCGGTGGCAGGCGAGGCGAACGTGCCGTTCTTCTCCATTTCGGGCTCCGACTTTGTGGAAATGTTTGTGGGCGTGGGTGCGTCCCGCGTGCGCGATTTGTTCGACCAGGCAAAAAAGAACATGCCGTGCATTATCTTTATAGACGAAATCGACGCGGTAGGGCGTCAGCGCGGCGCAGGACTGGGCGGCGGACACGACGAACGCGAGCAGACGCTCAACCAACTCCTTGTGCAGATGGACGGATTCGAAACCAACGACGGCGTCATTGTTATGGCGGCAACCAACCGTGCCGATATTCTCGACCCCGCTCTGTTGCGCCCCGGCAGATTCGATAGGCAGATTTACGTGAATATTCCCGACGTACGGGGCAGAGAGGCAATCTTCCGCGTGCATGCGCGCAACAAGCCGATTGCACCCGACGTAGATTTTCAGGTGCTTGCCCGTATCACGAGCGGATTCTCGGGTGCCGAAATCGCCAATCTATTAAACGAAGCCGCTATTTTGTGCGCGCGCGATAACCGCAATCAGATTAGCATGGAAGACCTGTACGAAGGCATTAACAAGGTAGTCATGGGACCGCAGAAAAAGTCGCGGCTTGTCACCGAAGTGGATAAACGCATTACCGCTTATCACGAAGCGGGGCATGCGATTGTGGCGCGGTTGGAACCGATGTGCGACCCCGTGCACGAAGTGTCTATCATTCCCCGCGGTCAGGCGGCGGGCTACACCATGACCCGTCCCGAAAACGACGACGACCACATGACTATCGGCAAACTCAAAGCCAATCTAGCTATGAGCATGGGCGGACGCGCCGCCGAAGAACTGGTGATTCAGGATATTACCACGGGTGCGGTGGGCGATATCAAACACGCAACCGACATTGCCCGCAAAATGGTTATGGAATGGGGTATGTCGGAGTTGGGACCCGTGTATTACGGTTCCAATCAGGAAGTATTTTTGGGTCGCGATTATCAGTCTACGCACACGTATAGCGAGTCGGTGGCAACCAAGATAGACGACGCCGTGGCGGGACTGGTGGAAACGGCGCATAAAGAGGCGGTTAAAAAGTTGACCGAACACCGCGAAATTATGGACTGCATGGTGCGTTTGCTCATCGAGCGCGAAACCATTTATACCGAAGAAGTAGATATGATTATGGAGGGCAAGCCGTATGAAGAAGTACGCGACGCTCTCGACGCGCGGCTTGCAAAGAAATATCGGAAGGAGAATGCATAAGATGATGAAAAAGAAAGCAAAAGTATCGGTGATTGTTGCGTCGTCGGTAGTGGGCGCGATTCTAGTTGCCGTAATCGTGTTATGTTCGGTAATCATGCGACCCATGAAAAGTTTCATGGATTACCAAAAGATACAGATTACCACGTCCGAGCGCGTTTTGTTTAACGAACCGTTGAGCGACCCGAACGGCGCCTATAAGTCCAAACTCGATAAAAATCTCAAAAAGACGGGATTTTCGGTCATGCACGCCATGCTCGAATTTGTGGGCAACTACGGTCCCGAATTCGTAAAAGACGACGACGGAAACAATGTGAAGCGTACCGTTGTCGAGGCAAGAAATCTTTGCGCCGCATCGAGCGATTCGTATATGGTGGAACTTTCGTTCGCATCCGAAAAAACGTTCCGCGTAGGCAAAACCGACGTGGCATACGACAGCGTTTTATTGAACGTAAAATCTACCGACGGCGAAATTCACTGGGTGACGGTTTACCCGTATTTGAGTAGATTAGACGGCGTGCAGAACGAAGAAATCGGAAGCTATCAGATAGTGCCTGTGCGTATGCGCATGAACACGTCGCCGCTCTACATTGCAATCGGCGAAATTGCCGCCGATTTCGCTTAAAGCGAAGGGAAGGAATCATGTTTTTAACGGCGTCGGCGCTTGCCGAGTTTCTCAAAAAGATTAACGCCAAAGTGGGTGGTTATCTGTGGGCGATTCTTGCTGCGGCGTTTGTGTTTCTGTTGGTGATATTGTTTTGGGTAATCGGTGCGAAGAATAAGCGTATCCGTAAACTCAAAAAGGAACTCAAAAGCACGCGCACGCAGTTGGAAATCGAACGGTCACGCGCCAAGAACGAAGAAATTTTCGCGCCCGTAACGGGCGGTAAAAACGTGTTCGGCGAAGAAACTGCCGAGCGGGTGGAGTTTGAAAGCGAACCCGAAGAAAAAAAGATTGCGGCGGTTAAGCAGACGTCTGTCGAAGAAGACGAAACCGAACGCGAATCGTGTAAAATCAGTTACTATAATCGCCCTACCGAAGTCAGCCAAAAGGGTGGCAACGCCAAGTTCATCGTGTTATACGACCGCGGCAAAGATAGTTGGGTGATTAAGCGCGCGGGTTCCGACCGCGTGGTGCGCAGAGTGGATACCAAAGAAGAGGCAATGACGGTTGCGCGCATGCTGTGCAAAAAATACGACGCGAGTTTGGTCGTGCATAAAAAAGACGGAAAATTTCAGCGTCAGTAATAAAAAACGAAAAACGGTTGACGGTATGCGTCGGCTGTTTTTTTGATTTTTTTCGGAAAAACGAAAAATTCGTTTGTCGAAATCTTGCAAATTTTGTCGGAATGGTGTATAGTAGATACGAACGATAAATTTCTTTGCAAAGGAAGGAAACGGCATGCACAAAGATTTGGAAAGCGTCGTGCTTACCGAGGCGGAAATCGCGCAAAAGGTAAAGCGTGCGGCGGCTTGGTTAGACGAAAAATTTGCGGGCACTACGCCGCTTGCAATCAGCGTACTCAAAGGCAGTGTGATGTTTTTCTGCGATTTGGTGCGCGCCATGCAAACCCCCGTGCAGTTGGATTTTATGACCGTGTCGTCTTACGGTTCGTCGTCCGAAAGTTCGGGAATGCCCAAAATCGTGATGGATTTGGCGGCGTCCGTGAAAGACCGCGACGTGATTTTAGTGGAAGACATTGTGGATTCGGGCAATACCCTTGTGCGCATGCGCGACCTGCTTATGGGGCGTGGCGCTAAATCGTTTACCGTGGTGGCGTTGTTCGATAAGCCGTCGCGGCGAAAAGTGCCCGTAAAGGCGGATTATTCCTGTTTTGAAATCGGCGATGAGTTTATTGTGGGGTATGGGCTGGACTACGCCCAGCAATATCGCAATCTGCCGTATGTGGGCATTCTGAAACGCGAAATCTACGAAAAGTAGTTTCGCGCCTTTTGTTTTGTATTTTATAAACCACAAGGAGGTTTTTATGGAAGAAGAAATGCAAGAGCAGACCCAAGCCGTAACGGAAGAATCCGTTGTTGCGCAAACGTCTGCCGACGCCGTGCCCGAGTCGGACGCGGAAGCCGCGGGGGGGGGAACGCCTGAACCACAACCGCGCAATAGGGTGGACAAGTTCTTCGGAATCACAAAGAGCGGTTCCAACTTCAAAACCGAAGTGGTGGCGGGCGTTACCACCTTTATGGCTATGGTGTACATATTGCTCGTCAACGCGGGCTCTGGCATGTTCACCGCGCTCAGCCCGATTACGGGCGAGCCGATTATTCCCGGGGTGTCGTTCGGCGCCATGTATATCGCTACGGCAATCGGCGCCGTTGCGGGAACGCTCTTCATGGCGCTTATCGCCCGCATGCCGCTCGCGCAGGCGTCGGGTATGGGAATCAACGCGTTCATTGTTTGGACGCTACTTTTGAACAATACGGGACTCACGTATGCCAACTGTATGTTGTTCACACTTATCGAAGGCGCGATTTTCGTCGTGTTGACGGTGACGGGACTGCGCAAAAAGATTTTCGAAGCTATTCCCGCCGCGGTGCGTCACGCGATTCCCGTGGGTATCGGTATGTTTATTGCGTTTATCGGCATGCAGAATGCGGGCGTTATCGTGGGCAACGGTTCTACGCTTGTTGCCTTCAAATCGTTCAACGTGCTCGATAAGGGATTCACGTTTATCGGCGTACTGGCGCCCATTGTTGCCATTGTGGGTGTGTTTGCCATTGCGATTATGAGCAAGAAAAAGGTAAAAGGTGCAATTTTATGGGGTATTCTCGGTTCCGCCGTGCTCTACTACGTTATGGCGGCAATCGGCTTTGCCGCCAAAGCGCCCGGTTGCAAAGAAATCTTTACGGGAATTTCTATGTCGAATCCGTTTACCGCGTTCAAAGACTGGGGCAAACAGTCGGCGGGCAAGTTATTTACCGAAGGATTTAAGTTTACGGCATATCTCAATATTCCCGGCAACAACGCGGGTACGCTTGTGGTGCTTTTGCTTACCACCGCGCTTTCCATGTGCATGATTGATATGTTCGATACGCTCGGCACGTTGTACGGCGCTTGCGCCAAAGGCAATCTTCTCGATAAAGAAGGCAAGCCTATCCGCATGGAACGCATGCTTTTATCGGACGCAATCGGCACCTGCGTGGGCGCTCTTGCGGGCACTTCCACCGTTACCACGTTTGTGGAATCGTCGGCAGGCGTGTCGGCAGGCGGCAAAACGGGCTTTACCGCTCTGGTAACTGCGGGTTGTTTCCTGATTGCCATGTTTTTGAGTCCCATTGCACAGCTGATTCCGTCGGCTGCCACCGCGCCCGCGCTTATTTGGGTGGGCGTGCTCATGATGACGTCTATCACCAAAATCGATTGGACGGACGTTGCCGCCGCTATGGTGGGATTCGTTACCTTTATTGTTATGCTTCTCGGCTATTCTATCAGCAAGGGTATCGGCGCAGGTATGATTGCCTATGTAATCGTAACCATTTGCACGGGCAAAATCAAAGAGATTTCTCTTCCCACCTGGGTGATTACCGTGCTGTTCCTTGCCATGTTTGTGCTCACAAACTGACCGAAACGAAATATTCGATACATATTCCGCGCTTTGCGGAATACAACGATTCGCGCATGCGGGGTTGCTGAATGCAGACCCGCATGTTTTTTGTGTGGAACACGTTCCAATCGGAAAGAAACAATATGAATTTTTACCGTGTGGATTGCGGCGCAGGAAAAAAATTTTGAAAAATTCGTAGGGAATTTTTGAAAACCTATTGACAAATCAAAAAAACGGGTTTATAATAAAGATAACTTAACAAGTTAAGTAAATTTCAGTTGTATGCTTGACTTGTTGAAACGGCACTGCCGAAAAAATGAATGGGAGGAGAGTATGAAAAAACGGATTCTGGCATTACTGACAGTATGCATGTTGCTGTTTGCGGCAACGGGACTCGTAGCGTGCGGGGGGGGGACTAAAACCTTTACCGTATCGTTCATGGACGATAAAACCGTCCTGAAAACAGTGGAAGTGAACGAGGGGGAAACGGTAGCAAAGTACATACCCGAAAAATCGGGCGGCTATGAGTTTGTGGATTGGTTCGCCACGCCGAGCAAGAACCATGCGTTTGACTTTAACACCAAAATCACCGAAGATATTAGAATTTATGCGGGCTTTACGCTCTATAAAGAAGATACGCGCAATTTCTATATTGTCGGTTCGGGTACCAGCAAATTGATGCTGTCGTCTAAATGGGGTAAGGTGCTCACCGATGCGCACAAACTTACCAAAGCCGCCGATAAGAACGAATATTCAATCACCTGCGACGTTAAAAAAGGCGACCAATTCCAGTTTGTAATCAATACGGACTGGGCGAACAAACGCGGATTCGGCTATCTTGCATCGCTCAATTTGAGCGACGGAACGGCGGCGTTCAGCGGCGAAGGCAGTGTGTACGATGATTCCGCCAAAGGTAGCAATATCAAATGCGAAACGTCGGGCAATTATACCTTTACGCTTAAAACGTATCCCAACGAAGATTACTATAATACGGCGGGTACGGGGTATACCGAAGACCGCAAAGAAATTTACAACATCGGCACCTACGATAAAATCGAGTGGAAACGCAACGGCGATGTTGTTGATAGCATTGTTACTACAACCGATTATTACATTAAAGGTGCGAAGATTACAGGTTGGAAAGACGTTTACAACGCCGATACAAAATTTGCCGAAGTAGGCAATAATCATGTACTTACGATATATCTGAAAGAAGGCGACGAGTTTATGTTCACTTCGCGTGTTACCACTGTTGCCGACGGTAAAGAACCCGAATATTCCCCGGGTTCCGACGAGATTAAGGCAGGGAAATTGACGGCGGAAAGCAAAGCGTATGTAAACGGCGAAACGGGCAATATTACCGCCAAAGCAAACGGAATGTATACGTTTACGTATAACGGAACCACGCTTGCCGTAACGTATGAAAATAAAGCGCCTACCGCTATGGATTACTATCTCGACGGCAATATCGGCGCAGGCGGAGCCTGGAATGCGTTCGTCGGTGCGCCTGCCGATTACAAGCTGACCGAAACGGAAGTAGGTTCGGGCGTATACAGCATTACCAAAGAACTTGCCGCGGGCAAAGAGATTCAGTTGCGTTTCTGCCCTACGGGAGAAACTCCCACCGAAAATAACACGGCAAACAATCTGTATCAGTATTCCTATCTTGCGCCCAATGCCAACTTCGAGATGGCAAGCAAAGATAACGAGAATATCAAAGTAAAGAAAGCGGGAACATACATCATTTCGTTTGATAGCTATTCCAAGATTATCACCATTGTAGACCCCAATGCCGACCCGTTTGATATCTACATTAAAGGCGGTATGAACGGTTGGGAACATAAATTCAATGCGGATTTCCGTCTGACGCGTTCGGAAACGAATAAAGACGAATATTCGATAACGCTTGCGTTTGAAGCGAATTGGGAAGTCGGTTTGGCGCAATATGCCGCAGGAGAAAATTCGGGTAACGGCGGTTGGATTGGCTTGGATAAATTAGGCACGACGGGAGATGCGAACGATAAGTTTGCCGTAACGTCGGGTAACCTTAAATGCAATACGGCAGGCACGTATAAAGTATTGTATAACGTGACTACCGAAAAATTGAACTTCTACGCGGTGACGGCTGCGTAACAAAAAATTCCCCGCCGCTGTTCGGCGGCGGGGAATCCTTTTTTGCTACCCTAAATTATATCGAAACAAAATGGTCTTCGTTTTTTACGGTAATACGGTTAACCGCCTTTTGCAGACAGTCGAACACTTTTTGCATACGCGGCGCGATGTGCGCGTCGTATCGGAAAATGTTTGCATTGCTCGGGTTGCCGAACGCTTCGAATAAAGAAGATTGCGATAAAAGGATATTCCCGTTTCGGTCTACGTTTCGTAAATCGGCATACGTAGTAACAAATTGTACGTTCGGGAAAATCTCGGTAATATGACGCCGCACTTCTTCGTTTTGGGGCGTGACGCATACGTATCGGAAATTATCTCCCAAGCGCTCTGCGGCTGCGGCATACATTTTTTGATAATCTACGCACACCTGGTAAAAAATCGGGTCGTTAATATGGCAGTCGAGAGCGAGTACGGGAATATAGTTTTCGTCGCAAAGCGTATGAAATTCTTCGTTCGGCATGTCGTAGCAAATGCAAGCGGTTGCCACGATTTGCGTGGCGCGTTTATCGGTAGAATAGGCGAGTTGGCAATCGTTGCGTTCGCAAATCGGATTGAATCCGCGCATAAAATGCAGAATTTCCGTTTCGGCAAGCAAAGATATTTTTTCGGACGAACGGATTACAATGCTGTTGCGTTGCGAAGAGTTCAGCCCCACGGCGTACGGATTGGGCGAGTAGTTCAAAAAGTTGATTGCCTGGCGCACCTTTTTCTGGGTGGATTCGCTGATATGCTGGTCGGTTCTGTTGTTTATTACATAAGAAACAGTGGCAACCGAAACGCCCGCGAGTTTTGCAACGTCGCGGTTGGTAGCCCGTTTGCGGGGGCTTTGCGCAGTTTCGTTACTTACGCTTTGTTTGTTCATGATTACTCACAGTCTATCAAAAACAGAAAATAAAGTCAAATAATATCGGAGGAAAAATGACAGAACAGGCGATTTTGCATCTGCCCGACAGTCAATATTGCTACGCAAGCGGCGATAGCACGGTGGAAATCACCTTGCGCACGGGTGCGGGCGACTGTTTCGATTCGGTCACTCTTGTTTACGGCAACAAATACGATTATTATATAAAACAGAAACGGGCGCCGCTTGTCAAAAAGTTTTCGGATGCAAATTACGACTACTATACCGTGGCGCTCGGTCTGGACGACGTGCGGCTTGTTTATGTGTTCGAGTTGGTGCAAGGCGGTAGTACATACTACTTTTCGGAAGACGGCATAACGCAAACATACGATTTTTCTTTGGCGTACTACAATGCGTTTCAAATCCCCTATATCAATTCCGCCGACGTCATGCGCGAAGTGGACTGGATGCATTCCGCCGTGTTCTACGAGATTTTCGTAGACAGATTTTGCCGCGGCGATTATGTGAAAAACGACGCCTATATCAATTTGCGGTGGGGCGAGATTCCCACGCCCAAAAGTTTTGCGGGCGGCGACTTGCGCGGCATAATCGATAAACTCGAATATCTTCGGGAACTGGGAGTAAACGCCGTTTATCTGACGCCCGTTTTTTGCTCCGTTTCCAATCACAAATACGATATCAGCGACTATTTTGCCGTAGACCCGCAATTCGGTTCTGCCGAAACGCTCAAAGAGCTGGTGGCAAAGGCACACGGTTACGGAATGAAAGTTGTGCTTGACGCCGTGTTCAATCATTGCAGTGAAAATCTTGCGCAATTTCAAGACGTTCTGAAAAACGGACGCAATTCGCCTTATTACGATTGGTTTATCGTGCGCGGCGATACAATCGATTATGCCGCGGGCAACTACGAATACTTCGGCGTTTGCAAGTATATGCCCAAATTCAACACCTCTAACCGCGAAGTACAGAAGTTTCTGGCGGGCATTGCGGTGCACTGGATTGAAACCTGCGATATAGACGGCTGGCGACTTGACGTTGCCGACGAAGTATCGCACGACTTTTGGCGGTACTTCCGTAAGCGCGTAAAAACGGCAAAAAAAGACTGCGTGATTCTGGGCGAGAACTGGCACGATTCCAATCCGTTTCTGCGCGGCGACCAATTCGACGGCATTATGAATTATGCGCTCACCAAAGCGTGTATGGACTATTTTGTTGCGGGCACGCTGAACGCCCAAGGCTTTGCGCACAAGTTGAGCGCTCTCTATGTGCGTAACAATCGTATGGCAAACGGCATGATGCTCAATCTGCTGGATAGCCACGACACGCACCGGTTTTACACGCTTGCCGAAAAAAATGCCGATAAGGTAATCTGCGCGCTTGCCGTAACGTACATGCACACGGGTGCGCCCTGCCTGTATTACGGCACCGAAAACTTTACCGAAGGGGGCTACGACCCCGATTGCCGACGCACCATGGACTGGGACGAAGGCAAACAAAATATCCGTTCGTTGCTGGGCGTGCTGTCCGCGTTGCGGCAGTGCCCCGAAATCGAACGCGGAGAAATTGCGTTTTCATCCGAAAACGGATTGTTTGTGCTCGAACGGAAGGCGGACGGTATCTTGCGGCTTACGGTAAACAATACGAAAAAGTCGGCGCCCGTACGGGTGCGGGGAGAGATTGCGGCGTCGCATAAGTTTGCCGACAACACGTTGGCGGCGGGCGGCTTTGTAATACAAAGAATTTCCGAATAAATAAAGGAGGGGTAAGATGAAGAAAAACATTGTGGCGCTTTCGTCGCATATCGCCGTTTTGCTGGCGGTGATTCTCACGGTGGGAATCGTGGGCAGTATCGCCGCGGCAAAGAGCGGCAGCGAAGGCGCGAACAAATTCACGGGAGAGCTGGAACACGGCGCCACCCTGCGGATTCTGGAAAACGACACGGCAATCAAGCAGGGGTATCTCGGTGAGTTGATTGCGGCGTTCAATCAAAAGTATGCCGAATACGGTATCAAGGCAGTGGACGCCAACATGGACCAATATACCGATTTGGAAAACGACGGTCCATTCGGTTACGGTCCCGACGTTCTCTATCAGGCGAACGACCGTCTGATGCGCTATCCCGACGGCAAGCACATTCTGCCGTTGCCCGTAGAAACGCTTTCGTGCTACGAGCAGGTGAGCGAAAAAGCGTGGCAGTCGTATACCAACGTGGTGGGCGGCGAAAGTTATGTGTTCGGCGTGCCCGTAAATGCGCAGGGTCCGCTGTTGTATTATCGCAAGGATTTGTTGCCCGAAAACTGGGAAACGGAGTGGGACGACGACAAGAACGGCGTGCCCGATATGATTGAATACTGGACGGACATGTACCGTTATTCCAAGCAGGTAAAAACGCAGAACGGCGGGAAGAAATTCGGCTATATGCGCTCCTTTTTGGAACCGTATTTTTCGGTGGGGTATCTATACAGCTACGGCGGCTACACGTTCGGCAATAACAATACCGACCCGTCCGACATCGGGCACAGCGCGGGAAACGCACATTTGGGGGCCAAGGTGATTCGGCAGCTTGCGTCGGTAATGGACGAGCGGTGTATCGACGACTCGGTTACTACGGGCGCATATGCCGCAATTGCGTCGGGAGAATTTTTTGCCACCGTCACCACGCCCGACGTGTATACCATGTTCATCGACGAAATGGTTGCCGCGGGAATGTCGCGCGAGCAAGCGGAAGAAAATCTTGTTACGGTAACCATGCCCAAGTTGCCCGCAAGCGGCGACCTTACGGACGAAAGCCAAGGCTTTGTGGATAACAAGATGATGGGCGGCGTGCAAGGGTATGCAATCAGTTCGTATACCAAATACCCCAATGCGGCGCTTGCGTTTGTGGACTTTGCCACGTCGTACGAAATGGTGTTGCGTAGAAACGAATTGCTGGGAATCGTGCCCGCGCGCGGCGACGTTGCCGAACAGGTGGGAGGATTATCGGAGATTATCAACGGTAATTTGGAAAACGGCAATATTGTGGTAATGCCGTCTATTAAAGAGAATTCGCAAATCTGGACGCCGTTGCAAACGTTGTTTCAAGACCTTGCCAAAGACGCATTCCGCACGTCGGATATAAAATACGACACCGAAGATAAAATCAAGGCGGCGCTAAAAGCCGTTGACAAGCAAATTTACGATGCAATATTCACATTGAAAGATTGATTCGAAAAGGAGGGAAAGATGAAAAGTAACGTAAAAAAGAAAACAAGGGCAAGCGTCTTTTTCAACCGTTGCGGAATAAGGTGCAAAGTGCTTTTTCACAAAATCGGTGTGGCGATTGTAAACTTTTTCCGTAGAATGCGGGCAAAAATCAAAGCTACAAACGCCCGCGTGAAAGAAGTGCTAACGCAGGGCAACGGCAAAGTGAGCGCCTCTATGCTGATTATGGGCTTGGGGCAACTCTTATACAAGCAGTGGATAAAAGGCTGTCTGTTTTTGGCGGCGCAGGTGGGATTTATTCTGTATTTCGTATTCCGCGGCGCCAAAGATTTCATCGGCTTTTTTACGCTGGGTGTGCGCGAGAGCAATGCCTGGTACGGCATAGAAGGCGATAACTCGGTAATTATGATGCTGATGGGTATTCTGTCTATTATCGCCATTATATTCTATATCGTGCTGTACGTTGCAAACGTGAAGGACGCATACAGGATTCAGAGCGCGGTAGATACCTTAAAACAGCCGCAGACGTTTACCGAAGAAATGCGCTCGCTACTTAATCGTAACTTTTACAAAACCGCAATGGTATTGCCCATTCTCGGCGTGTGCGTGTTCAACATTCTGCCCATTGTGTTCATGATTGTGATTGCATTCACCAACTACGGCGGCGAAATCGTTCCGCCCGCGCTTATCGATTGGGTGGGGTTTGCCAACTTCGGCAAAATTCTATCGCTCGGGCAGTTTGCATCTACATTCTTCCACATACTCGGTTGGAATCTTCTGTGGGCGATACTCGCCACGGCACTCAACTATTTTGCGGGACTAGGGTTGGCGCTTCTTCTCAACAAAAAGTGCGTAAAAGGTAAAGTGTTCTGGCGGCTGTTTCCCATACTTGCATATGCGGTGCCCGGCTTTATCACGTTGATAGCCTTTAAGTATATGTTTTCTTACGGCGGACCGATTAACCAAATGATTACGCAAGCGGGCGGCACGGCAATCGGATTTTTGGATATCGACGCCAAATGGATGGCGCGCGGAATCGGCTTGTTTGTAAACGCTTGGTTATGCGTGCCGAGTAGCATGTTGCTTGCCACGGGTATACTTTCCAACTTAAACGCCGACTTGTATGAGGCGGCAAAAGTAGACGGCGCCAACGCATTCCGGCAGTTTACGCGTATTACGTTACCGTATGTTCTGTTTGCTACCATGCCCGTGCTGATTTCACAGTTTATCGCCAATTTCAATAACTTCGGAATATTCTATTTCTTGCGCGGCGGATTATATTTGCCCGAATATTTCTTGGCAAGCGACACCGACTTGCTAATCAACTGGCTATATAACATGTCGATTGATAACAACTACTATTCTATCGGTGCGGCAATCAGTATTATCATCTTCATATTAACGTCTGTTATTTCGCTTTCGGTATACGTGATGTCGCCGTCTTACAAACAGGAGGAAACGTATCAATGAAAAAGAAAGGTGGTTTGTTGGTTCGCAAGGCGGTGGACGCCACGCTTACATATGCGATTCTCATCGTGGTCTGTGCGATTTTCCTGTTTCCCATTCTGTGGCTGGTGCTGGCGTCTTTTTCCAAAACGGGTTCTATTTATTCGTTCAAAGGATTTTTCCCCGCGCAGTACAGTTTTGACAGTTTTCGCAAATTGTTCACCGACACCGATATGTATAACTATCCCAAATGGTTTGCCAACACGCTGATTGTATCGCTCGGCAGCAGTGTAATCGGAACGGCGCTCACCATACTCACGGCGTATTGCATGTCGCGTTTCCGCTTTAAGAGCAGAAAGGCAATCATGAAAACAACGCTTGTGCTCGGCATGTTCCCGTCGTTCATGGCGATGACCGCCGTGTACCTTCTGATGACGCAGTTCAACATGATTAACAATCATTTCGGGCTCATTCTCATCTATTCGGCGGGTGCGCCTATGGGGTATCTTACGCAAAAGGGATTTTTCGATACGATATCCTATTCCATAGACGAAGCGGCGCGTATCGACGGCGCGTCCAACGCGCAGGTGTTCGCGCGCATTACCATGCCGCTTGCCGCGCCTATGATTGTTTACACACTGTTGTCGTCGTTCGTGTGGCCGTGGAGCGATTTCATTCTGCCCAAACTGTTGCTTAAAAACAAAGAGTTGTATACCGTGGCGGTGGGCTTGATGTCGCTGGATAACACCGAATTTTCACGGTTTGCGGCAGGCGCGGTATTTATTGCGGTGCCTATCGTCATCTTCTATTTCGGATTGAGTAAATTCCTGATTAACGGACTTTCCGCAGGCGCGGTAAAACAATAAGGAGAAAAAAATCGTATGGCAAATATCAGCATGAAACATATATACAAGGTTTACCCCAACGGAACGAAGGCGGTCAACGACTTCAACATGAAGGTGGACGACAAAGAGTTCATTGTGTTTGTAGGCCCGTCGGGGTGCGGTAAATCCACCATGCTCCGCATGATTGCGGGGTTGGAAGAAATTTCGGCGGGTGAGTTGAAAATCGGCGAAACGGTGGTAAACAACATGGACCCCAAAGACAGGGATATAGCCATGGTGTTCCAAAATTACGCGCTTTATCCGCACATGACGATTCACGGAAACATTGCGTTCGGATTGCAAATGCGTCGTATTCCGCAAAAGGACGAACGCGGGCGGGTGCACATGCGCAAATTGCCCAAAAGCGAAATCGACAGACGGGTGCGCGAAGCGGCGGAAATTCTGGGAATTACCGACTATCTCAAAAAGAAGCCCAAAGAGATGTCGGGCGGACAGCGTCAGCGTGTGGCGCTCGGGCGCGCCATCGTGCGCGAACCCAAAGTAATGTTGCTTGACGAGCCGCTCTCCAATCTGGACGCCAAACTGCGCACGCAGATGCGGGCGGAAATCGTTAAGTTGCATAATAAGCTGAACACCACGTTTGTGTACGTTACGCACGACCAGGTGGAAGCCATGACAATGGGCACGCGTATCGTGGTTATGAAAGACGGTTTCATACAGCAAATCGACACGCCGCGTAACGTGTATCGGTATCCCGCCAATAAATTCGTTGCGGGATTCATCGGAACGCCGCAAATGAACTTTTTCGAAGGGACGCTGATGCGTGACGGCAACAACGTAAAAATAAACTTTACGCAGGCGCAAACGGAAATAAACGTGCCGTATGCCGCTATGATTAAGGTAATGCCGCAATATCTGCGCGGCGATAAACCCGTGTATGTGGGATTCCGTGCGGAAGATATTTCGCTCGACCCCGAAGTCGTAAAAAAGAGTAACGTAAACGTGCGGATTCGGGTATCGCACACCGAAGAGTTGGGGAACGAAACGTTGATATACGGCAGTATCAATCTCGCCGACGAAGAGAACGCCGACGTGCCCGCCAACGTTATCGTGAAAGTGGCGGGATTCCGCGAATATAAAGTGGGCGAAACGTATGACGCCGCGCTCGATATCCGCGCCATGCATCTGTTTGATAAAGAAACGGAAAAGAGCATTTTGCCGCGAGTGCCCGAATATAACTATGTGCCCGTTACGATAGAAAAGAATACGCTGGAATTTTTGGGACAAAAGCTTCCGATTCCGCCCGCCGTGCGTTGCCCGTCGGGTAAGGGAGAAATGTTGCTTCCCGTATCGGGCGTTATGGCGGGAGAAGACGTGAAAGCGAACGTGATTGCGTGCGAAGAAGTGGCAGGGCAATATCTCGTCACGCTCGAAGTGGGCGGTCACAATCTGTTCATGTTGTCCGATTCTCCCGTTGCCGAAGGAAAAACGGGCGTGCGTATCGATTGGAAAAAGGTGATTCTGCAACCCGACAACGCCGACCCCATCCCCGGCATGCCGCTCACGAACAAACTTACGGGCACGTTTGCCATGGATAAGGTGACCGACGCGCAGGGTAAAAAAACGATATATTCCGCCGTGTTGAACGGCAAAAAATTCTCCGTCCCCGAAGACGTGGCAAAAAAGATGTTCGGTGCGTTCTCGGGCAGAAAAGTATTTAACACCGTGTTCGATTACGAATGGACGCCGTATGATTTTAAGGTGGGGCGCGACGGGATTCCTGCTCGTGTGGTGGAAACGCTTGACTTCGGCGCGGAAAAATTCGCCGTGTGCGAAGTGGGAAACGCTACGCTCTACGTGTCTGCCGAAGAAGAACTATCAAACAGGGTGGAACTGATTCCCGATATGCAAAAGGTGAGCGTAATAGAAAAAGAGCGCGATATCCGTATTGTGTAACGTTTTTAGGTGAAAAAAGAATGGGAAAAGGCGTGCAGACAGATTTATGTCGGTGCGCCTTTTTAACGTGTTGCGGGGTGGAAAACACCAAATATAAAAAAAGGATTGCCAAGTATTCGATTGTATGGTATACTTATTCTGCACCCATGTGCGAAAGAAAAATACAAACGTCGGGAGGCGCAGTATGGAAATAAAAGTGTGTATCGGGTCGTCGTGTCATTTGCGCGGAAGTTATGAAGTGATTGAAAAGCTCAAAAAACTGATTGCCGATAACGGGCTGGAAGGAAAGGTCAATCTTGCGGCAAGTTTCTGCCTGGGCAAGTGCGGCAGCGGCGTAACCGTAACGGGCGACGGCGAATTTTGGGACGGCGTTACGCCCGAAACGGTGGAAACCGTTTTTGCCGAAAAGGTGTTGCGCGGCTGATTGACGGGCAGCGTCTTGAAGGACGGAGGAAATACAATGCGGGAATATCTGAATTTCAAGCAGGCGAATTGCAAGAATTGCTATAAATGTTTGCGGGAGTGCCCCGTGAAAGCAATTACGGTAATCGGCGACCGCGCTCGAATCCGCGACGATTTGTGCGTGCTGTGCGGGCACTGCACGGGTGTGTGCAGTTTCAATGCCAAAGAAGTGGTGAACGACGTCGCCGCGGTCAAAAAATTACTCGCGGGCAAAAAGCCTGTAATTGCGTCGGTGGCGCCTGCGTTTGCGGCGAGTTTTGCGCCCGATTTCGGAGCGTTTACGGTTGCGCTCAAACGGTTGGGATTTGCCGATGCGTTTGAAACGGCGGAAGGCGCGCGCGAAGTAACCGCCGGATATCAAAAATTGTTGGACGGCGGAAAGTATAAAAATCTCATTGCGTCGGCGTGTCCGTCTATTGTGCGGCTGATAGAAATTTACTATCCCGATGCGCTTGCTTGCCTTGCGCCCGTGGTCAGCCCCATGGTGGCGCACGCAAAGATTCTGCGCAAGCGGTATCCGGAAAGTAAAATCGTATTTTTGGGACCGTGTATTGCAAAAAAGCGCGAAGCGGACGATTGCGGTATCATAGACGCCGTGCTCACGTTTGAAGAACTGAACGCCATGTTTGCCGAAATCGGAATCGATTTTTCGGCGTCCGCGCAATCCGAAGTGGCGGCAACCGACGTTACGACGCAAGAGAAAAATGCGGCGCGGTACTATCCCATTAACCGCGGAATCATCAAGTCGTTTCCCGCTTTTAACGAAAACTATGAGTATATCAGCGTAGACGGGCTTGCCCGCGCCAAAGAAGTGCTCGGCAATCTCGATACGCTTTCGGGTATGTTTATCGAGATGCACGCTTGCGAATTTTCGTGTATCAACGGTCCGTGCGCACTGCATAAAGCGCGCGGCGGATTTATCAAGGCAACCGAAACGGTGCGTGCTTATGCAAAAAAGGGGAACGCGCTTTCGTCGGCTGTGCCCGAACTCGACTTTGCGCATACATACAAGCAGATTCCCGATACGCGTCGCGTCCCTTCGGAAGAAGACATTCGCAAAATTTTGGCGGCAACGGGAAAAACGCGCCCCGAAGACGAACTCAACTGCGGCGCTTGCGGTTACAATACCTGCCGCGAAAAGGCGGCGGCTGTGTTCAACGGCATGGCGGAAATCAGCATGTGCGTGCCGTATATGCGCGAGCGAGCCGAAGGGCTTTCCTACGATATCATTCAGAACAGCCCCAACGGTATTTTTGCCGTCGACAGCGATTTGGCGGTTTTGGAAATCAACGAAAAGGCGGCGCAAATGCTCGGCACGAGTAAAACGACGGCAAAGGGCGAACCGCTCGAAAAGTTCTGTAACCCCGCCGATTTTTACCGCGCACTCTACGAGAACGAATTTTTCACCGCCCGCAAAGTGCGTTTGGAAAAAACGGGCGTGTGGGTGGAGATGACTGTCCGAAAGGTACGGAATCAGAGCCTTTTGTTCTGTATCATGAAAGACATCACCGAAGACGTAGACTATACGCACAGACTCAATAAGATTAAAGAAGAAACGGCGCAAGCAGCTTCCGAAGTAGTGAGTAAGCAAATGCGCGTCGTGCAGGAAATCGCCTCGCTTTTGGGCGAAACAACGGCGGAAACCAAAATTGCTCTTTTGAAATTGCGCGACGCGATTTCGGTGGAAAGCGACCAGGGAAAGGACGGATAAACGCATGGACGTCCTCGAATACGGATACGTATCGCTCAACAAAAAGGGCGAAGAACTTTGCGGCGATAAAGTGGAAATGATTCCCGCGGCGGATGGCGGCGCCACGCTTGTGCTTGCCGACGGCATGGGAAGCGGCGTAAAAGCGAATATTCTTTCTACGCTTACGAGTAAAATTCTGTGCACCATGGCGGCGGCAAACGTGCCGCTGGAAGAATGTATCGATACGATTGCGGGCAGTCTGCCCGTATGCCGTCAGCGCGGCGTGGCGTATTCCACTTTTTCGCTGTTTACGGTTTCGCCCGACGGAACGGGCTATCTTGCGGAATTCGATAATCCGCCTGCCGTTTTGTTGCGCAACGGGAAAGCGATGCCGCTCGAACGCGCCGAACGGATACACGGTGGCAAAAAACTATACGTCAGTAAAGTAAGTATGCAACGCGGCGATTTGGTGCTTTTGATGAGCGACGGCGTGGTACATGCGGGCATAGGGGAAACGCTCAACTTCGGGTGGGATATCAAAGAAATCCGCGAATTTGCCGAAATTCAGTATGATTCGTCGCTTTCGGCGCGCACAATGGCGAGCATTATGGCGAACGCGTGCTATGAGTTGTACGGGCACCGCCCGGGCGACGATACCACGGTACTGGCAATCAAATATCGCGCGCCGCTCGTTGTGAACATGATGATAGGTCCGCCGTCGTCGCCCGAAAGCGATTCGCTTGTCGTACAAGAGTTTATGGCGCACGAAGGCAAACGCGTGGTGTGCGGCGGTACCAGCAGTCAGGTGGTGGCGCGCGAATTGCACACCGAAGTACGCACAAGTTTCGATTATCCCGATAAAGACGTGCCGCCAATCGGCTACATAGACGGAATCGACCTTACCTGCGAAGGCGTGCTCACGCTTAAACGATTGCTCACCGTTGCCGAAAAGTACGTTTCGGTATCCGACCCCGATATCAAACTGTTCAAAGGGCAGGACGGAGCGAGCAAGCTGGCGCAGATTCTTCTGGTGGAAGCGAGCGAAGTCCGTCTGTTTGTGGGGCGTGGCGTCAACTTGGCGCACGAAGGTTTGGGCATCGACAACAAAACAAAACTCGACGCGGTGGTCACGCTTATACGCATTCTCAAATCGCTCAATAAGAAAGTGGAAATAAAATACTATTAAATATTTGTTTTTTGTTCTCTTTATCCGTTTGCCCCTTCGCCGCTTTTGTGCTATACTGTATGGGCGTCGGTAAACGGCTACATAAACCGCAAAGGAATTTTTTTGCGGAACATAAAAGAAATACGGTAAAAAAATGGAAAGAGTATTCGATACAAAAGTTCAACTTCTGAAATACAAAGTGCTCAAAGCGGTAATCGAGCGCGCCTATGCGGGCACGCTCGACCAGGCTACATACGAAATCCCCAAAGAAATCGTGCCCGGTCCCAAATCGGACATGCGTTGCTGTATCTATAAAGAACGCGCGGTGCTTTCCGAACGGGTGCGCATGGCAATGGGCGGCGACAAAGAGAATCCCAACATTGTGGAAACGCTCCCCGTTGCGTGCGACGAGTGCCCTATGGAAAGTTATTTCGTCACGCCCGCCTGCCGCGGCTGTATCAACCATAAATGTATGGAAGTATGCCCGCGCGGCGCCATTTCCATAGAAGGACGCACGGCGAAAATCGACGCCGAAAAGTGCGTGGAGTGCGGCAGATGTGCCAAAAGTTGCCCTTACGGCGCAATTATCGAACTGGCGCGTCCGTGCGTGAAGGCGTGCAAAATCGGCGCGCTCAAAATCAGCGAAGACAAAACGGCGGTAATCGATAACGATAAATGCGTCATGTGCGGCGCGTGCGTACAAAGCTGTCCGTTCGGTGCAATCGTAGACAAATCGTATGTGCTCGACTGCGTGGATATTCTCAAAGAAGCGGCGGTGAGTAAGCGCAAGGTATACGCAATCATCGCGCCCGCAATCGTCAGCCAGTTCAAATACGCAAGAATCGAACAGATTGTGGAAGGAATCAAAGAACTCGGTTTCCACCAAGTAATCGAAACGGCAATGGGCGCCGATATCACGCTCGGAAAAGAGTTGGAAGAACTCAAAGAACGGGACAAAATGACCACAAGTTGCTGTCCCAGTTTCGTGATGTATATCGAACGGCATTTTCCCAAACTCGTGCCCTACATATCGTCGTCGCCCAGTCCCATGGTGGAAACGGCAAAACTCATCAAGCGCACGTCGCCGGGGTGCAAAGTGGTGTTTATCGGACCGTGCGCAAGCAAAAAGCACGAATATAAGCTGGAAAAAACGGACGGCGCGGTGGACTGTGTGATTTCGTTTGAAGAATTACAGGCGTTTTTGGATGCGCGCGGCATAGACGTGGCAACGCTCCCCGAATCTCCGCTCAACAACGCCAGCAAGTACGGCAGAATTTTCGCCAAGAGCGGCGGAATTACGCAGGGCGTGCGCGAACTGAAAGAAAAGTACGGAATCGAAAAGGAAATCTGCCCGTTGGCGCTGAACGGGTTAGAGCAGATTCGGCTTGCCATGCTCCGCATGAATGCGGGTAAACTGCCCGAAAACTTTATCGAAGGTATGGCGTGCGAAGGCGGGTGCCTGAACGGACCGTTGTGTTTGAGTCACGGCGACAAGAATGTGGTGGACGTCGATAAATACGGAGCGCAGGCGCGCGAGCAGGATATTGCGGCAAGTCTTAAATTGTACGAGCTGACGCAAGAATAAATCATCAAACAAAAGGCAAAAAGGATAAACGGTAACATGAGAAAACTGAACGAAGAATGCGGCGTGCTCGGGTTTTACGATAACGACGGCTACAACGTGGCGCACATGCTCTATACGGGTATGTTCGCACTGCAACACCGCGGACAGCAGAGTTGCGGTATCGTTACGAACGACGACGCGCATTTGCACCAGGTGAAAGACAAAGGGCTTGTGAGCGAAGTGTTCGACGAACACACGCTTGCGCCGCTTGTGGGCAATATCGGCGTGGCGCACGTGCGTTATGCAAAAGAAGGCGACACGCTCAAAGAAAACGCCCAGCCAATCGTATCGCGTTACTGCAAGGGCAGTATCACGCTTGCGCATAACGGCAGTATCGTAAACGCCAAACAACTGCGCGAAGAGTTGGAAATGGGGGGCGCAATCTTTCAGTCTACGAACGAAACCGAAGTGATTATGCACCTGATTGCCATTGCGAGAACGCGCACCAAAAGCATAGAACAGGCGGTTCTCAAAGTAATGGAACAAATCGAGGGCGCATACAGCATGGTGCTGATGTCGCCCCGTAAATTGCTCGGAATCCGCGACCCGCAGGGATTCCGTCCGCTGTGTATCGGTAAATTGGGCAATTCCTATGTGCTCGCAAGCGAGAGCGTTGCGCTCGACGTCATGCGCGCCGAATTTGTGCGCGACGTGGAACCGGGCGAAGTAGTACTTATCGAACAGGGCGGTAAAATCACTTCTTTCAAGAATTTCTGCGGCAAGAAACCGAGTTTATGCGTGTTCGAATACGTGTATTTCGCTCGCCCCGATTCGGTCATCGACGGCGTGAGCGTGTATAAAACGCGTATCGAAACGGGCAAACAGCTTGCGCTCGCGCACCCCGTAGAAGCCGATATGGTAATCGGCGTGCCCGACAGCGGCACGCACTTTGCGCACGGCTATGCTTACCAAAGCGGAATCCCGTTCGGCGACGGACTGATTCGTAACCGTTATACGGGCAGAACGTTTATCAAACAGACGCAGGCGGAACGGGAAATGGCGGTGTCTATCAAATTGAATGTTCTTCGCAATAACGTGGAAGGCAAGCGAATCGTTATGGTAGACGATTCCATCGTGCGCGGTACCACAAGTGCGAATTTGATTAAAATGCTCAAAGACGCGGGCGCCAAAGAAGTACACATGCGGGTGGCAAGCCCTCCGTTTTTGTGGCCCTGCTACTACGGAACCGATATTCCCAGCAAAAAAGAACTGATGGCGGTTAAATATTCGTTGGAAGAAATCCGCGAAAAATTAGGCGCCGATTCTATCGGTTATCTTCCCATAGAGGCGCTCAAAAATATCGGACTGCGTAAAGACTTCGGATATTGCGACGCTTGTTTTACGGGAAATTATCCCGTGCGTTAACAGGGATACGGCGTTTTTTGTCGGCACGGCGGCGCATATCGGAATGAAAAGAGAATAAACTTCGCGCAAAATACTTGTATGAACAAAAAAAGTATGGTATACTATTCCAATACGGGAAGATGCAGTCGGGAAAACAGGCATTTTTTCCGTAAAAAAAGCATATCGTTTTCCGAGGAGTGAAAAGTAACACGTAAATGGACCCATCCCAAATAGGAATACTGGTCACAATCATCATTATGATTATCATGTCGGGATTTTTCTCGGCATCGGAAATGGCATTTTCCACCGCCAATAAAATCCGACTTCGTACGCTCGAAGCGGACGGCAATCGTTCGGCAAAGAGAGTGCTCTCTTTACTCGACCGATACGATAGGTTGTTGAGTACTATACTCATAGGCAATAATATCGTGAATATCGTGGCGTCTACGCTCGCCACGCTCTTATTTGCGGGACTGATAAAAAACGAACAGGTGGCTGCGGTTGTGTCTACCGCCGCGGTAACGATTGCGGTGCTCATTTTCGGGGAAATCACGCCCAAAACGCTTGCCAAGAATTTTGCCGAAGGGTTTGCCATGCGTATTTGGCCGATTCTTTGGTTTTTTGTGATTATTCTGTTTCCGATTGATATTTTTCTGGTTCCTTGGAAAAAACTTATCGGCAGAATCCGCAACAAAAACGCGTCGGCGATTACCGAAGACGAATTGATTACCTATGTGGAAACGGCACAGAACGAAGGCGGTATCGATGCGCACGAATCGCAACTGATTCGGTCGGCTATCGAATTCGAAGACCTCGACGTGAACGACATCATGGTGCCGCGTGTCAACGTGGTGGCAATCGAAGAAGGAGAACCGTTCGACGCCATTGCCGACCTGTTTTTGGACAACGGCTTTTCGCGTTTGCCCGTGTACAGCAAAACGATAGACAGCATTATAGGAATCATTCACGAGAAAGATTTTTACAAATTGTACCGTTTGCCGCAAAGCGAACGTCCCGCATCGATAAAGGGGATTGTGCAACCCGTTGTGTGCGTATCGCCGAGCATGAAAATCAGCACGGTGCTCCGCATGTTGCAGAAAGCGAAAATCCACATGGCGATTGTGGTGGACGAATTCGGCGGCACCGAAGGAATCGTGACGCTGGAAGATATTCTGGAAGAACTTGTGGGCGAAATTTACGACGAACACGACGAAGTGGAAGTATTGAGCCGCAAGGTGGGAGAAGATACGTATCTCGTATCGGGCACGCATAATTTAGAAGAACTTTTCGAAGCATTCGGTATGAACGTGCGCGAAGAATTCGATTCCACCACCGTAGGCGGGTGGCTTACAGAGCAACTCGGCAAAATTCCCGCGGCGGGCGAAAAACTCACGTTCGAGAATCTGGAAATCACCGTTGCCAAGGCAAACAACAAGCGCGTGCTCGAAGTAAAAATCAAAGTCAATCCCGTGCAAGAAGAGCAAGAGAGCGGATTGGAAAAGATTTTGGGCGCCGTGCGCGAAAAGATGAAAGAAAAAACGGATAAAGATGAGAACAGGGAATCTCCCGAACCCACGCTCATCGGCGCCGGTGATACGGAAGAAAACACGGAAACCGAAGGACAAAGCACAAAAGGATTTACGGATGAAGAGCTTGCCGCTTACGACGGCAGACCCGAAAGCGAAACCTGACGGCGGAATCAATCCGCCCGAGAATAAGAGGGTGCCACAATGGCGGAAAGTCTGCTTGACGCACTGCTCGATACCGTAAAGCTCGTTCCGTGGCTGCTTGTCATGCACGTGCTGATAGAAGTATTCGAGTATCATACCGTGTCCAAAATAAAACTGAATAAAGCGTTGCGAGGACCGCTCGCGCCGCTCGTGGGCGGCGTGTGCGGTATTTTGCCGCAATGCGGGTTCGGCGTGGTAGCAGCCGACCTTTACGGCAGAAAGAATATCCGTTTGGGCACGATGATTGCCGTATTTATTGCTACGAGCGACGAGGCGATTCCCATACTGTTGAGTGCGCCCACGGCGCAATCGATTATAAAATTGTGCGTTTTGCTCGGCTTTAAGTTGGCGGCGGCACTGATTGCGGGGTATGCGCTCAATTTCATTCTGCGCGACCGCGAACTGACCGCCATGGACGGGCACGAGGTGGTGCGCGGCTGTCATCATCACGAATTGGGCGAGCATACGCACGAACAACATGCGCACGCGCGTGAAACCGAATCGCACGAGCACGACGAAACCGTTCCTGTCGGCGAACGTGCGCACGACGAAGAACACGCACACGTAGAACGCGAAACCCAATTAAAAAGTGCGGAGAATGCGCAAGCGAACAAAAAGAGTTTCGATTTCAAATGTTTTGTCGTGCACCCGCTTTTGCATACGCTCACGGTTTCGGCGTATATTCTCGGCGTGAACGTGCTGTTTGCCGTTGTATTGTATTTTGTGGGGGAACAGCGCCTGTATGGATTTTTGCAATCGGCGAAATTCTTTCAGCCGCTCTTGGCGGGGTTGGTCGGACTCATTCCCAACTGTGCGTCCAGCGTGGTGATTGCGCAGATGTTCGCCGCGGGTAATCTGACGCTCGGCGCCGCTTTTGCGGGTTTGAGCGTGAATGCGGGGTTGGGACTTGCCGTTCTGCTCAAAAAGAACCGTCCCGTAAAAAATTCGCTTTTTATCGCGGGTGGACTGTATGCGTATAGCGTGGCAATCGGCTTGCTGTTGTCGTTTTTGCCCATGTAGCGAACGCGGATTTTCCGCCGCTGTCGGCTTGACGGACGCGACGGAAAATGCTATACTATCGGTATGAGTTATACCGCACTGTACAGAAAATATCGCCCCGCGCGTTTCGATGACGTAATCGGGCAAGACCATATTACCGAAACACTTCGCAATCAATTGAAATCGGGACGGGTGGGGCACGCCTATCTGTTTACGGGAAGCAGGGGAACGGGAAAAACCACGTGCGCCAAAATCTTTGCGCGCGCCGTCAACTGTCTTTCGCCGCAGGACGGCTCGCCGTGCGGTAAATGTGCCGTTTGTAAAGCGCTTGCCGACCCTTCCAATATCGATATTCTGGAAATCGACGCGGCGAGCAACAACCGCGTGGACGAAGTGCGTGAAATCCGCGAACGGGTCAAATATCCGCCCGTAAACGGCAAATATAAAGTATATATTATCGACGAAGTGCACATGCTCACCGACAGCGCGTTCAATGCGTTACTCAAAACGCTGGAAGAGCCGCCCGAATTCGTTATCTTTATTCTGGCAACCACCGAAGTGCACAAACTGCCCGCTACTATTTTGTCAAGGTGCATGCGATTCGATTTCCGACTGGTGTCGGTGGATTTGCTTGCGCAGAATATTCGCAGAATTTTCGATGCCGAAAGCAAGAAATACGAAGAGAGTGCCGTGCGTTACATAGCGGGGGCGGGAGAAGGGAGCGTGCGCGACAGTCTGTCGATTGCCGATATGTGTTTATCGCGTGCCGAAGGAACGCTTACGCTTGCCGACGCGCTCGACGTGTTGGGCGCCGCCGACCGTGGGAAAATCCGCGCCCTGACCGACAGCATTCTGTGCGGAAACGCCAAACAGATTTTGCTTTCGATAGACGAATTGACCAATCTCGGTAAATCGGTATCGCGTATCGCAAAAGACGTGCTCGGGTGTGCGCGCGATTTGCTTGCAATCAAAACGGGAGCAACGTCGCTTGTTATCGACACTCCCGAAAATATGGAAAAACTCAACGAACTGGCGGCGTCTGCCGAGCCGGACGCTCTCACGGCGGTAATCCGTACGCTTTCGGCGGTAGATGCGGAATTGCGGTATAGCGTCAGCCCCAAAATCGTGCTGGAAACGGCTTGTCTGCGTGCGGGCAAACTGGCGGATTCCGACCCCGACGCTCTGCGCGCGCGTATCGCCCGATTGGAAAAACGAATCGACGAACTGTCGGCAAGCGGAGTTTCCGCACCGCAAAGTGCCCCCACCCCCGTACGGCAAAATGCGCCCGTAGAGCAAGCGCCCGCCGACACCGACGGCGTATGGGGCAAACTCATCACCTATTTCCGCAAAAACGGTCCCATGAGTATTTATTCGCTGTTATGTAATACGCATGAAGTAACGGTGAAAGACGGCGTTTTAACCGTTTACCCGCAAACGGACGCCGAGTTTCTGCAATTTTCCGACCCCGAAACGGAAACGCAAATCATGCGCGCGTTCGGCGCAAACAATATTGCGCTCTCTTTCAAAGCGGAAAAACGCGACGCGGGACCGGATATGGACAGTGAAATCGACCGTATCAAAAAAATGCTTGCGGGCGGTAAAGCAAAACTCAATATAACACGGTAATAGCACCGTTCTCGCGAACGGATAAAATAAAAGAATCGTAAGGAGTAGAGTATGGCAAAATTCGGAGGATTCGGCGGCGGACTCAATATGCAACAGATGATGCGTCAGGCGCAGAAAATGCAGGAACAAATGGCAAAGGCGCAGGAAGAACTGGCGGAAACGGTCGTCACGGGCAGTGCGGGCGGCGGCATGGTGGAAATCGAACTTACGGGCAAACGCGAAGTAGAGAGCGTTACCATTAAACCCGAAGCGGTAGACCCCGACGACGTGGAAATGCTCGAAGACCTTGTCGCGGCGGCGCTCGGCGACGCATTGGCAAAGGTTGCCGAAAAAGAACAGGAAATGATGCCCATGGGCACGGCGGGATTGTTTTAAGCCATGAAACAACTCGACTGTATTCTGCGCTTATCCAACAAATTCGCGCGTTTGCCGGGCGTGGGCGCAAAAACCGCCCAACGTTACGCATACAGTGTAATCGATATGACGCCCGAAGAAGTAGACGATTTTTGCAATGCGTTGCACGAAGTGAAAACGCAGGTACGCTATTGTACCGTATGCGGAAACTTTACCGATAAAGAAGTATGCGACGTTTGCGCGCGCAGAGATAAAAGCGTGATTTGCGTGGTGGCATATCCCAAAGACGTTCTGGCGCTCGAACGCGTTTCGGGATATCGCGGCGTATATCATGTGTTGCACGGCACGTTATCTCCGCTCGAAGGACGCGGACCCGACGCCTTGCGCATTAAAGAACTGCTTGCGCGTTTGGATAACGGAGTGGAAGAAGTGATTCTTGCCACCAACACCGACGTGGAAGGGGAAGCAACCGCCATGTATCTGGCGCGTCTGATAAAGCCGCTCGGCGTAAAAGTCAGCCGAATCGCGCAGGGTATCAGCATGGGAAGCGAACTGGAATACGCCGACGAAGTTACGCTTTTGAAAGCGCTCGAAGCCCGCACCACATTATAACATAAAATAAAAGGCGCGCTACGCGCTTGGCAAAAGAGCCTAACGAGCAACCGACAGAAAAAACACTTTCGGATAGAAAGTGTTTTTTGAGTGGTTGCGGGAGTAGGACTCGAACCTACGACCTTCGGGTTATGAGCCCGACGAGCTACCGACTGCTCCATCCCGCGACAATAAAATATTGCGCCTTTTTTCGAGTGCTTTACTATTCTATCATATGCAACAGGAAATGTCAACCGAATTTCGGGTGCGAAATTTTGCGCGTTTTGTCGCAGTAACGCTTGAAATGCTGCGCAAACTTTGTTATAATGTATGGGAGAAAGCATATTATTGCATAGGGAGAAGGAAAACATGACCAAAGAAGAAGTGTTGCAATTTGCCGCCGAACAAAAAACGGCTTTTATTGCGTCGGTGGATGAAGAAGGGTTCCCCGTAATTCGGGCAATGATGGCGCCGCGAAAAATCGAAAAGAATAAAATATATTTTTCCACCAATACGTCGTCACGGAAAATCGCACAATATCTTGCCAACGAAAAATCGTGCGTGTATTTTTATAAGCGCGGGAAATTCCGGTATCGGGGTGTTGCGATTATGGGTACGATGCAGGTTTGTACCGACCAACCCACCAAAAACGAAATCTGGCGTATGGGCGACAGGCTGTTCTATAAGCAGGGCGTAACCGACCCCGATTATTGCGTCCTGGCATTTACCTGTCTGCGCGCGGAATATTATTGCGATTTCAAAAAAGAAACCGTATGGTTTGACTGATTGAAAAGAGAGAGAAAACACAAAAGAACCCCGCATGCGTTGCGGGGTTTTATAATGCGCTTGCTATATTTTTGGGTTATGCATTGATTTCAAAATGATTGTTCGCGCTTTGCGTGGGCGGCATTCTGTCGCCTTTTTTCACGTGCACGGTACCGATACGGCGACCGTTGGACGCAATCACGTTGTATTCGCCCGTCTTGGGCGCAATTTCACCCGATGACAATTTGAGCATACGTTTTTACCTCCTTTTTCGTTAGTGTCTGTTGTGCGTTGTAAAAATATGCGTTTGAATCGGCGACCCTGTTTTTTCCTGTTTGTGCAAAAATTATCCGTATGCACTCCGGTAATGTTCTCCGTTCTTTGCGCAAACGTTCATCGTTTCGTCACAAAATTTCATTTGACAATATGTGTATACGGGTGTATAATGTTAGCACCCTAACAAAAAATGCGACTTGTACGTACTATCTCGATTCAACAAAGGAGCCACTGTTTTGAACGGAGAAAAAACACTCTTGAATGAATTGCGCCTGCTGAATATTGCCCTGCGTCGGGGTATGAATGCAGAAGTGCCTTCGGTGTCGTCTATGGTGCTCCATTTTGTTTTTATGCGGGGCGGCAACGTATTGCAAAAAGAAGTGGAGAACGAATTCGATTTGCGTCGCAGTACGGCAAGCCAACTGTTGCGTCGGTTGGAAGAAAACGGAAGTATTCGTCGCACGCACACGGAAACAGACGGAAGGAGTAAACGGATTTATCTATCGGACACCGAAATGGAAGAACAGCAAAGAATCTGCCATCGATTCCGTACGGTGGAAGCGTATCTCGAATCGGCGCTTACCCCCGATGAAAAAGATACTTTTTTCGTTTTGTGCGGCAAAATCCGCAAACTGTTTGATTGCCCCGTTCTCTTGCGGGGGGGGGTATAAATTGTAACGCCGACATGTGCGTCCCTCTTGTTGTTTTTCTACATATATATACGGTATACAATTTTTTTCGGAAGGAGAAGATATAAAAAAGAATGTTTAAGCTGTTTAAGTATCTCTCTAAACGCGACTGGTTTTTGATGGCGGTCAGCGTGGGGCTGGTTGTGTTGCAGGTGTGGTTGGAACTTACCATGCCCGATTACACGGCGGAAATTACGCGGCTCGTTACCATGCCGGGCGGAAAAATGGCGGAAATCTGGAAGGCGGGCGCAAAAATGCTTGCCTGTGCGCTGGGAAGCATGGCAAGCGCTATCATTGTCGGCTTTTTCGCGGCAAAAATCAGCGCGTCATTCGCTACCAATTTGCGCGCCTCGATTTTCGACAAAGTGCAGAGTTTTTCCATGGAAGAAATCAACCGTTTTTCCACGGCAAGTTTAATCACCCGTTCCACGAACGACGTAACGCAGGTGCAAATGGTTTTTGTGCTCGGTTTCCAGGTGATTGTGCGTGCCCCTGTTATGGCGGTTTGGGCGATTGTGAAGATTGTGGGTAAAGTAATGAACAACGGCTGGCAGTGGTCGGTTGTAGTGGCGTCTGCCGTGGGAATTTTGATTCTCATGGTTTTGGTAGTCGTGTTGTTCGCGGTGCCCAAATTCCGTAAGATTCAAACCCTTACCGATAATCTCAATCGTGTTACGCGCGAGAATCTGACGGGTGTGCGCGTGGTGCGGGCATATAATGCCGAGAGTTATCAGGAAAAAAAGTTCGACCAAGCCAACCGTGCGCTCACCGATAATTATTTGTTTACGGGCAGGGTGATGGCAATCATGAGTCCGGGAATGAGTATCATTATGAACGGCATGAGTCTGGCTATTTACTGGGTGGGCGCTTATCTCATCAAGGGCGCGTCCGACGTGGCGCTTCGCGGCGAATTGTTTGCCAATATGACGATATTCATGTCTTACGGCATGCAGGTTGTGATGTCGTTTATGATGCTCACTATGATTTTCATTATGTTGCCGCGCGCGTTTGTTTCGGCGCGCCGTATCAACGAAGTGCTGCATGTAACGCCGCGTATCGTCGACCCGCAAAATCCCGTAACCCCCAACGCCCAAGTGTGTGGCGAGGTGGAATTCCGCAACGTGTCGTTTCGCTATCCCGACGCCGAAGAATACGTGCTGGAAAACATATCGTTCAAAGCCGATAGGGGCGATACGGTGGCATTTATCGGGTCTACGGGCAGCGGTAAAAGTACGCTTATCAATCTTGTGCCGCGCTTTTACGACGTAAGCGAAGGCGAAGTTCTGGTAGACGGAGTCAACGTAAAAGATTATAAACTCTCCGATTTGCACCGCAAACTCGGCTATGTTCCGCAACGCGGCGTGCTGTTTTCGGGAACGGTGGAAGATAACGTAAACTACGGCTACGGGGAAGAAGAACGCGGCGAAGAAGAAGTGAAACGCGCCGTTCGGATTGCGCAGGGCAAAGACTTTGTGGAAAAAATGGAAGGGACGTATACCGCGCCCATTGCGCAGGGCGGCACCAACGTATCGGGCGGACAAAAACAACGGTTGAGTATCGCTCGCGCCGTTATCCGTAATCCCGAAATTTTTATTTTCGACGATAGCTTTTCGGCACTCGATTACAAAACCGACCGCGTGCTCCGTTCGGCGCTTAACAAAGAAACGGGCAACGCTACCCGTCTGATTGTGGCACAGCGTATCGGCACCATTTTAGACGCCGATAAGATTTTGGTGCTCGACCAAGGCAAAGTGGTGGGGCAAGGCACGCATGGCGAACTCATGCAAACGTGCGAGGTTTACCGTCAGATTGCCTATTCGCAATTAAGCAAGGAGGAACTGTAATATGCCGCCGATGGCAAAAGGGGCAGTGCCTGCCCAAAAGGCAAAAAACTTCCGTAAGTCGCTCGGCAAATTGATTGTGTATTGCAAACGCTTTATGCCCGCGATTATTGTTGCGCTTGTGTTTGCGATTGCCGCAACGGTGTTCTCCATTGTGGGTCCCGAAAAGGTGGGCGATATTACCGCCGAAGTGCAAAAAGGAATTTTCGGCACGTTCGATTATCGGGCGGTTGTAAAAATCGGATTGTTTTTGGTTACGATATACAGTTTGGGCGTAGTGTTTCAATATGTGCAGGGATTCATTATGAACACGGTGACGCAAAAAGTTTCCCGTTCTCTGCGCAGGGATATCTCGCATAAAATCAACAAGTTGCCGTTGCGGTATTACGACACAAACACATACGGCGATATTTTGAGCCGCGTCACAAACGACGTAGATATGATTGCTCAAACGCTCAGCCAAAGCGTTGTTATGCTTATTTCCAATGCTACAATGATTGCGGGTGTGTTGGTTATGATGTTTACCATCAATCCGATTATGGCGGCAACGGTGGTGGGCGCCACGATTGTCGGCTTTGGCATTATGACGGTAATCATGGCGAAATCGCAAAAGCACTTTCTGGCACAACAGGTCAATTTGGGCGCGGTAAACGGGCACGTGGAAGAAATCTACGCCGGACACAACGTAGTCAAAGTGCTCGGCGGAGAAAAACGCGCAAAAACGGTGTTCGATAAAATCAACGGCAGATTGTATACAAGCGCTTGGAAATCGCAGTTTTTGTCCGGACTCATGCAACCGCTCATGAATTTCGTGGGCAATCTCGGATTTGTGGCGGTATGCGTGGTGGGCGGCGCGTTGGCGATTTCGGGCAGAATTTCCGACTTCGGCGTGATTGCGTCGTTCATGATATACGTGCGTATGTTCACGGGTCCGCTCGGGCAGATTGCGCAGGCGGCGAACAGCTTGCAGAGTACGGCGGCGGCGAGCGAGCGCGTGTTCGAGTTTTTGGGAGAAGAAGAATTAATGCCCGATGCTCCCAAAACCGAGCTGACTTCGGTGCGCGGCGAAGTGGAATTCAAAAACGTGCATTTCGGTTATACTCCCGACCGCACGATTATCAACGATTTTTCGGCGCATGTGTATCCCGGGCAGAAAGTGGCAATCGTGGGTCCCACGGGTGCGGGTAAAACGACGATGGTCAATCTATTGATGCGCTTTTACGAAGTGAACGACGGCAGTATTACCATAGACGGCGTAGATATTAAAGACCTTTCGCGCGAAAATATCCACGACCTGTTCGGTATGGTGTTGCAGGATACCTGGCTGTTTGAAGGCACCGTGCGCGACAATATTGTGTACAGCAAAACGGATACTTCCGACGAAAAGGTGCACGAGGCGGTAAAAGCGGCGGGACTCGACCACTTTATCCGTACGCTTCCGCACGGTTACGACACTGTTCTCGATGATAAAACAAGCATTTCGGCGGGGCAGAAACAACTTATCACCATTGCTCGCGCCATGGTGGAAAATGCGCCCATGCTTATTTTAGACGAGGCGACCAGTTCGGTGGATACGCGTACCGAAGTACTCATTCAGGAAGCAATGGACGCGCTCACAAAAGGGCGCACCAGCTTTGTGATTGCACATCGGCTTTCTACCATTAAAAACGCCGACCTGATTCTCGTTATGCGTGACGGCGACGTAATCGAAAGCGGCAACCACGCCGAACTTATGGAAAAAGGCGGTTTCTACGCCGACTTGTATAACAGTCAATTTGCCACAGAGTAAACGGTATCGAAAAAATCGATTGAATGGAAACGGTATAACGTGTGGCAATTCGGAACGGTAAGTCGATAAACGAAAAAGAGCGACTCTTTTGCGAGTCGTTCTTTTTATTATGGCAGAGAGGGTGGGATTCGAACCCACGAACCGTTTCCGATTACCTGATTTCGAGTCAGGGCCGTTATGACCACTTCGATACCTCTCCACAGCGGTACTATTGTATCATATGCGGCACGGTTTTGGCAAGCGTTTCGTTGCAACGATTTTCGGGGAATTTTTCGGAAACGGATATTCTTTTGCGCCAAATCCACTTCTGTATTTTTTGCGATTGCGCGTGTGGGCAAAGAAAAATCGAATCGGTTGCGAAAATAAAAGAGAAGTACTTGACAAACTCTTTCGGGGGGGGGTATACTTAAAGTGAGATTGTTGTTTTTTGCAAAAAATGCAATAATAGACAAGAAAGGAGGAAGAACATGGCAAAAAGAGTTTGGCAAACCGCCACGATAGTGTTCGCGCTGTTGCTGTGCGTGTCGTTTGCCGTTTGGGGAATCGGCTCCGTAACAACGCATGCGACGGAAAAAGCAACGCCGCAAGAGAACGCAACCGTATCCGTGGTCGCCGACGGCACAACAACGCCGACAACGGAAAACGTGACGGACGCGGAGGATACGAACCCTGTTTCCGCGCCTTCGGAGCAACCGACCGACGCGACCGATACGGAATCGGGAACGCCCGACGAACCCGCACAAACCGAAACGCCCGCACAAGGGTGGGACGGCAATCTCGTTGCGGCAGGCTGGTCAGGCGAAACGACGGCACCCGATACATATAAAGTAGAAAACAAAGAGGTAACAATCGGCGACGAGGCGGCGTTTGCTTATTTTGCCAATCAGGTATACAGGGGTGCGCTCGAACATTTTGCGGGCTATACCGTTACGTTGCAAAGCGATATCAACCTGAACAACAAGTTGTGGATTCCCATCGGTTTCGATATTCGTAAAACCGTTGACGGAAAAGAAACACTCGACCATTCTTTCCGCGGCATTTTCGACGGGAACAATCACACCGTGAAAAACTTTACAGCCGCGCCGTTTTTGGCGGCGATTGCCGAAGAAACGATTTCGGGCAGTGCCGATTTGTATGTTACGATAGCGCCCGATAAAAAGGTACCGTTGCCCCATAACGGCGACCCCGAATTCCATTACGGATTATTCGGCGTTACGGGCAATGCAACCATTAAAAATCTGACGATTGCCGATTTTGCGTTCGATTTTACTTCCACCACAGTTACTTGGGGCGATAAGAAACTGATTGCCGACAGCGTAGCCGCTTTGGTGGGGTATGCGGGCGGTTCGATTACGGTGGAAAATTGCGTTGTGGGAAACGAAACGAGCGTAATCAAAGGCGCGGCTTGCGCGGGCGGTATTGTGGGCAGAGCGTATCCCGGCTACTATAAGGGCGCAATACGCGACGAGAGCCAACCGAACAATATCGGTACCGAGCAGATAGAAGTGTTCGGTAGCGGACTTAAAACGCCGAACAGCTTGAAAAGCGGCAACGGAACGGTACAACCCGACCTTGCTACACGTCAACCCATTAAAATGACGCGTTGCAAAAACTACGTAACGTGCGGCGCCGAAGACGAAAAAGAGAAGAAGGGCGGCATTTTGGGCTATTCGTACTTTATGAGCGCCGTTGAATTTATCGATTGCGAAAACTACGGCGACATGTACGGAGAATATACGGGCGGCGTCACAACGTATACGCAAGATTCGCAAATCGAAATTCTGTATCAGAACTGTGCGAACTACGGCAATATGTATCAGACGTCCGACCAAACGTTCCCCGCAAGCGGAGATATCTCCAAATATGCGGGCGGTATCGCGGGCAGAATCTTTTCGTCGGATGCGGCAAGCCTTGTTATCGAAAATTGCGTTAACTACGGTGCCGTTGTCGGAAATTGGGTGGACGCTGCCGGCGGAATTGTGGGAAAATTGCATGTAAATGTAAAACAAGACAGCACGGCGAAAAATCGTGTGTCGGCTTGTTTCAATTACGGAAATGTTTCGGTTAAGAATCAATATATTAACGGAACAACACAAACGCCTGCAAAGTACGCCAAAGCGGGCGGCGTGTTCGGAGAACTGATTGTAAGCGGTGCAAACGGAAACATTGTTTTGTCGTGCGGGAACTGTGCCTTTGTGGAAGGCAAGGGCTATGTGGGCGGCGTCATCGGTTCCGAATCGACAAACAGCTATAAAGTAGAATATATGATTAACGCTTACGGCAGTGTTGAAAAGGTGGGTAACAAATAATGAAAAACGCGATTCAAAGAAAAAATCTTTTTGTTGCCGTAATCGTTGCATTGCTGATTGCCGTATCGGGTGCGTTGTTGTTTACACCCGCGGCGTATGCCGAAGAAGAAACAACGGCATCGCTGATGTTCGGTAATGCGGAAAAAACGGTAGTCACCGGTGTTTCGGTGGAAGGGGAAGGCGAATTTTCGCTCGATATTCCCGCTACCGTAACGGTAATTGCGGATTATGCTTTTACGGGTAAAAGCAAGCTTACGACTGTTACGTTTGCGGCAGGTAGCGCACTTGCGTCTATCGGCAAATTTGCGTTTGCGGGTACGGGAATCACCGCAATCGAACTGCCCGAATCGCTTACCGATATTGCCGAAGCGGCGTTTGCCGAAACGGCGCTTGTTTCGGCAGTCCTTCCCGACGGCTTGCAATCGGTGGGCAACGGTGCATTCGGGAATTGCCCCAATCTTACAAGCATTACCATGCCTGCGTACAAGCAACCGTATACTTCGTTCGGTTCGTTTGCGGTGGATACAACCGTAAAGGCAATTCTGAAAAATCCCGACGAATTCGAAAAATTTCAATCCATAGATTTCAACGAAGCGGGAATTCTTCCTACCTATACCGTTACGATTCGATATAGCGTTATGGGGGAAATAGTAGACACCGAAACCCGTTTGGCGAAAAGCGATTATACGTTCGTACAAAAAGACGGAAATTGGGTGTCCGACCCGAATGAAACACTCGGTACGGTTGCAACCCAAAACGTGAAAGCTTGGTATAAATCCGCAGAAGATGCGGCGGCACACGTAGACGGAACGCAGTTGGACGAAGAGGGTGTTACCGAACTTTTGCATAACTGTTACGTAAACGGAAAAACGGAAATCACGTTGTATGCCGCGGAACTGGGCGAAGGCGAAAAGCTGTTTGTGGCGCGTAACGACCTTATCTATAATGAAAACGTGTCGTATGACGCAAATTCGTATAACGCATTGTTGGCAGGCGTGAGCGACCGTATTACGTCCGGTATGACTACCGAAATCACGGCATATACAACGCCCGACGACGCGGCGGCGGACATTCCGAGCGTAATTCACCATGCGGGCGCTTATACCATTCAAGTTAACGACGGCGGAAAAACATACGTGTTTACGGTGCGCATTGCGCCCAAAGCACTCAATCTTGCCGACTACAACAATAGTTTGGGTTGGCGCATGATTGATGGAGATACGGCAGTCGAATTGCGTGACAGCGACGGTATTCTTCTCTACGTTTACGCAATCAAAACGGGCGGGGAATATCCTTCGTTCGATTTGCTCGATGCGGAAGATATCGACAGACTCAATCTCACGGGCAGCTACGAAAAACGTACCGTTCGTTATTCGGTGGTGCGCAATCGCGGTAAAGAAGTAACCATTGAATTGCGCGGCAATACGAGCGCTTACACCGCAACGTATGCGGGCAACAAGGGCACCGACGTGGGTGCGTATACCGCAATCGCACAGCTTACGGCAATGCCCGACTATACGCTTACGGTAGACAGCAACCGTACCGATACGGCGGCGCGCGGTCTTACCATTAGCGTGGGCGCCGACGGCAAAACCGCTACCGTGCAAAAGGTATGGTATATTGCCGAAATAGGCAACTGGCTCATTGAAGGAAACGGCAGCACAAACGAGTACACCATTGCCAATCGCACATTCGGAGATACAACGCCCATTGCGGCACCTTCTTTGATGTACGGTTCGGCGGCGGAAAATCTTACTTTTTTGCTTACCTATAACAAAACGACTGTGGGCGAGGAATTCTCTTCCGAAGATTTCGGCAAATATCTGAACGAGGCAATGCCCGCAGGCGCTTATACGCTCAAAGTTACGGCAAAGGGCGTAGACGTGGAAGAGCCGATAGACCCTGCGAATCCCAACGGCGAAACGGTGCGTGTTTATCACAACGGATTCACGCGCGATATCAATTTCACTGTAAACAAAAGTATGTTGCCCGCAGACGCGGTTTCCGCCATTCATGCGGCGCTTAAAGAAAAATCGTTTGTTTACGAATGGGATGCGGGCTCGCATTTCTACGATACGGAAACCCAAGTGATTCTCGACGAAGTGTTGCAAAATGCCGAAGTTGTGCCGTCGAGAGAAAATACCGAGTGGGCAAAAGAAGAATACAACGGGTATTACGGCGCCATGCAGATTGAGTTCAATTTGTTGCGTTCGCAGAGCGATGCCTACTATCCCGTCGGCAACGTGGCGGTAAGTACCGACGCCGCCGACAAATACACGGTAAACTATCGCATTACGGCGCCCGGATATTTTTCTTCCATAGAGAATCTTCCCGAAGGCGAAAGTCGCACCGATTATCGTTTCTACGTTGTGAACGTACGCGCGGTGGAAATGCCGCATATCGACGCCAAAACGTATAACGGAAAAGTGCAGAAAGCGGATATTGCGGACGGACAATTTTATACCGTTGCCACCAACGACGGCGGCATGAGTGTGGGCGCTTACGACGTGGTGCTCTCGTTGCGCGAACCCGAATTCTATATGTGGAAGGGGCAGACGCTCGACACCAAAACGGCGACCGTAACGCTCAAATTCAACGTTATGCAAGCAAGTAACGTTTGGGACGTATTGCCCGACATTACGCTTGCGTCTACGGGAGAAGCGGCGCGTTGGGTATACGGCGAATATAATCCCGCCGAAAATCTGATTGTGGGCAGTCCGTTGTTTGGAACGGTGCACATTGTTATCACCGATTCCGACGACAAAGTGGTATACGATTCGGCGGACGGCACCAATAAACTTGCCAAAGCGAAACCGGGCGTATATAATCTGTCGGCTACGGTAGAAGGAACGGATGATTATACCGCTCTTTCGTATGCCATATTTGTGCGCGTGTTTGAAAAAGCGGGTTTGCCTTGGTGGGCAGGACTGATTATCGGCATAGGCGCTTTGCTTGTGGCGGCAGTCGTCATATTGATTCTGTGGAAGAAAGGCGTGTTCCAACTTCTTACGGGAAAAGTGATTCTTGCTATCCGTGCCAAAGCAACGGTAGACGCTACAATTGCGGCGGTACGTGCCAATAAGGTGGCGGAAGCGTCGCGTGCGTCCATTGCGGAAGCGGAAGCGCAAGACCGCGCGCAGGCTCGCAGAGAAGCGGCACAGGCGGAAAAACTCAAACCCGTAGAAGAAAAGGCGGCGGCGCTCGAAGCCAAGGCAAAGGCAACGGCGGAACGTGCCGAACAAATGCGCGCCCGTTCGGATGCCATGCTTGAAAAGGCTGAACGCATGAAAGCCAACAATAAAACCGCGCCCGAGTCCGAAGACCAAGCGGCGCAGGAAGCGGCGGCAACCGAGAACGAAACAAAAGAGTAAACAACCCGATTTTCGGAAAACAAACAAAAATAAAAAAGGAGATATCATATCATGTCGGCAAAGAAAGAATTGGCAAAAGAAATCCATTTGCTCGAAGAGGAAATAAAAATCCTGGAAGTAAAGCGCTCGCGTTCGCAGGCGTCGCTTATCGAGGCGCTCATCAGCCGCGCTACTCCCGATGAGGATGACATTCAGTTTTTCCGCACTTTTACTGCGGAGATAGAAGTGAAACGTGAACGGTTGCAAAACCTTGTTAAGCAACTGGAAGCAATGCTGTAAAGAAGAAATTGCCGTAATAATCGGCAAATGCAGTGCATTCTTTCATACTATCTATGTGCATAATGCAACTTTATGTTGCATGCCGAATCAAGCCTTTTGTTTGCAAAAGGCTTGATTTTATTATAACGATATGGTTACGGTACGCAAAAACAAGCCATAAAAGAATATGGTAAAGAAAAACGTGCGGAATGGAATACCGTTTATAAGAAAACTCCGTTATAGAAAAAACTTTGCTATACTGCCGCTACGGTATCAAAAAAGTATTTTAGGCACACACTTTCTCTATGAAAGACAAACTTGCCGAATATAAAAAGAAAAGGAATTTCGAGAAAACGGGCGAACCTGCGGGGGAAGAAAAAACGCACAAAAGCGTGCCCGTGCCCGAACAAAAAAAAGAATTTCGTTTTGTGGTGCAATATCATGAGGCGCGCCGCAATCACTATGATTTCCGCCTTGCTTACGGCGGCGTTCTGTTGAGTTGGGCGGTGCCCAAAGGTCCGTCGTTCGACCCCGTCGATAAGCGATTGGCAGTGAAAGTGGAAGACCACCCGCTCGAATACGCCGATTTTGAAGGCATAATTCCCAAAGGTTCTTACGGCGGCGGTACCGTTATGTTGTGGGACGAGGGCACGTATTGTCCGCTTGTCGATTTTACAAAAGGGCTGAAAGAAGGCTCGCTTAAATTCACGTTGTTCGGCAAACGGCTTTGCGGCAGTTGGGCGCTTGTGCGCATGAAGGGGAAAGAGAACGAAACGGACGATAACTGGCTTTTAATCAAAGAAAACGATATGTATAAGCAAACGGGCGACGGTATTTCGGCGTTCCGTACGAGTGTGCGAACTGCTCGAACGGTGCAGGAAATCGCACAAGACGGCGAGAACAAACGCATAAAAAATCCGCCCGTAAAAGTTGCGGCGGCGCTGTGCAAATCGGTGAACAGTCTGCACGACAGCGACGATATGCTCTATGAAGTGAAATACGACGGGTATCGGATTTTCGCTTATGCCGAAAACGGAAGGGTGACGCTTAAAAGTCGGAACGGGAAAGAGTATACGACCGAATTTTCTTCGGTAGTCGACGCGCTGGCAAAAATGTCGGCGGGGCGTTCCGCCATACTCGACGGCGAAATGATTGTGCCCGACGAACAAGGAAAAAGCGATTTCGGCGCGTTGCAGGCGCATGAGAAAACGGGCGAAGGCAATATTGTGTATATGGCGTTTGACCTTCTTGCGCTCGACGGCGACGATTTGCGTCCGTTGCCGCTTATAGACCGCAAGAAAAAATTGGACGCCTTTTTATCGGACGCGCCCGCCTGCGTATGCGCAAGCGTCTACGTGTTGGGGCGGGGTAAAGCATGTGCCGACGCGGCAAAAAAGGCGGGACTCGAAGGCGTGGTGGGCAAAAAGATAAACGCACCGTATCGCGGCGGCAGAGGGGGCGACTGGATAAAGTATAAGTGCTACCGCAAGCAGGAATTTGTGCTCGGCGGTTATACGCGCACGCCCAAATCGGAAATCGGCGCGCTGTTGTTGGGCGTTTACGCGCATGAAAATTCCCCTTCCGAAAAATTGCGGTATGCGGGCAGAGCGGGTACGGGATTGCCTCGCAAAAACGAACGCGAGCTTGTTCGCCTACTGTCCGAATATGCTGCCGATTCATCGCCTTTCGATTCGGTGCCGCGCGCGTCGGGTAGCGAAAAGATTTTCTGGTTGCGCCCCGAACTCGTGGGCGAAGTGCGTTTTGCCGAATGGACGCGCGAAGACCGCTTGCGGCAGGCGAGTTTCAAAGGGTTGCGTACCGATAAAGACGCCAAAGAAGTTGTGCGCGAAGACGCACCGTGCGACGTGCCTGTTGCCGACGGAGAAAAAAAAGAGGAGTTGCCCGCGGGCGAACCCGTTGTGTGCCATGTAAACATCACACACCCCGATAAAATCGTTTATCCGTCTGTGGGCGTTACCAAGCGGGACGTGGCAAAGTATTATGAAGCGGCGGCGCCGCGTATGCTTGCTGTGGCAGCAGACCGTGTAATGAGCGTTGTGCGTTGCCATAACGGTGTGGGCGGCAGTTGCTTTTTCAACAAACACCCTACTGCGGCAAGCCGCGCGTCTGCCGTTACCGTACGCGGCAGTGAAAAAACGCATACCTATTTTTACGTTGCGAATGCCGAAGAACTCATAGGAGAAGTGCAACTCGGCGCCCTCGAATTTCATATATGGGGGAGTCGCGTGTCGGCAATCGAAAAACCCGACTATATGGTATTCGACCTCGACCCCGACGAAGGCGTGTCGCTCGCGCGCGTGCGCGAAGGCGTTTCGGGCGTAAAGAAAACGCTCGACGAACTGGGACTGCGGGCGTTTCTGAAAACGAGCGGCGGCAAGGGGTATCATGTGATTGCGCCCTTTCCGTCGGGTAAGGGGTGGGAAGATTTCCGCGCGTTCGCCCGCTCTGCGGCAAAACTTTTGGAAGAACGCAATCCCGAATTATACACGAGCAATATCCGAAAAGAAAAGCGTAAAAACAAAATTTTCGTAGACTGGGGAAGAAACACGCGCGGCGCTACGTCGGTAGCTCCCTATTCTCTCCGTGCCCGCGTGGGTGCCAAAGTATCTATGCCTATCGGGTGGAACGAACTGAACAATATCCCGCCCGACGGAATCGATATTTTTGCGGCACGCGAAATGCTTTCGTCGCCCGACCCGTGGAAAGAACTTTGACATATTCGACTGACGTTCTGCTTTTGATTCTTTCTATTTGTCGTTGGTTCGATTGACTACGTATGGGGAAACGTGTATAATCGTAAGCGGATACATTCTGCAATCATTGAGGATATATGTGTTGTTTGCGGGAATCCTGACGCTTCGGAGAAACATATGATAAAAAAGGGAATCAAGAACTATTTTATAAATCTGAAACATCTTTTCACGCCGCTCGGCACGTTGGCTCTCGGCTTTGTATTGGGGCTTTCCGTTTTGATTCCCTGCATATTTACCGCCGTGCGCGAACTTGCGGCCCGCGTGGCGGAAATCACGGGGAGCGTGAACGTCAATTTTTCGGCACTGTTCGATTGCATTGCCGACGCCGTGCAAAAACTCGATTGGAGCGACCCTATGCGCGCCGTGCGACAGATTTTTCGTGCCGAGTGGCTGAATCAAACGTTCACCGATTGTTTGCATTCTCTGTTGGGAGAAGGCGAAACGTACATAATGCAAATCGAACAAGCGGTAGCCGATTCGGTACAACAAATTGCCGCAGGCGTTGTTGTGTTTATTTTCTTTATTTCTCTCGGATTGGTAGGCGGGTACTGGCTCACGAAATTTCTTGTACGCCGCACTATGGCACGCCGCGCCTGGTGGAAGTTTTTTGTGGCGTCGCTTATCGACTCCGTACTTTCGGCGGCAATGCTTTTTGCGATTGTTATTTTTCAGTCGCTGTGGGCGCCCAGCGTGTTTATTTCGTTTGTGGTATCTTTATTGCTTACGGGGTTTGTGGCGCTGATGGAAGCATACGTATTGCACGGAAAAGGCAAAGTGTCGTTTTCCGCCGTTGTCAACTTCAAAAACGTGGGCAAGTTGTGGCTTTGCGCTTTTTTGGTGTTTGTTATCTCGGTTGTGCTATCTCTTGTTGCTCTTGTGCTGCTCGGTACGCTTGGGGGATTGTTTCTTACAATATCCGTTTTGGAAATCGCATTCTTGGTTATCGGTATGAATGCCGAAAGCTATGTAAAATCTCTTGCCGAAACGGTCAATCCGCCCGAGAATGCACAACAAGATAACGGCGAGTGCGCAGAAACGCAACCTGCGGAGTAGGGGATTCAAGAACGCATAATAATTGCAAGTCCTTTTTACGGCACACATAAAAAAACGCCTTTACGGTTTACCGTAATTCCCACAGGGAATTTAATAAAACGCAAATAAAAAGGTTTAGGCATAGCGTTAAGCTGTGCCTTTTCTGTACTTTTTTTCGTGGACGAATTAGGCTACTCGTAGCCTAGTGAGATATAGATATGTTTTAT
>JAAWAB010000004.1 GCA_022791915.1 Clostridia bacterium | reverse complement strand
CGGTAGAGTAGCGGTCTCCAAAACCGTAGGTTGCGTGTTCGAATCGCGTCTCCCCTGCCAAGCAAGAAACACACTTAACAGTGTGTTTCTTTTTTTTGGTGCTAAAAAATTATACCATAATCAACAGACTCTCGTCAATTTTTTTACATGTAGTACAAGCTGAAACAGCTTTTTATATTATGACAAAATCTCTCCCGAAAAAACTTTATAGATAAACTCCCCATTATCGGCAAGCGAAAATTGACGAGACGGAATCATGCCGAGATATCCTTTGGGCATATTCGTCAGGTATGTAAGCGTAGACGAATCATTCAAATACATAAAACAACGAATCAATGTAACCGAAGTGAGAACTTCTTGCGGTATATCGGTATACCGCACCGAATATCCCACAGAAAGCAAAATGTTCTCTTCCGAAAACGAATATGTGTACCCGCAGTGCTTATCGCCGCGCAAAACACGTGATACCTTTTCAACCGGATTTTCTTCCCAAAGATATACGCTTTTATAGTTTCCCAATGCTGCCAATCCGTCCGACTCCATGGTGTCAATCGAACAAACAATACGGTTTACCTGAAAATCATAGACAAAATCGGCAAGATTCTCTCCTATCGACTGCGTCAATCGATGCAAGATTATGGAATTTACTTTGCGTATTCCATACTTCTTCAATACGCGCGAAAGCGCGGGTACATCTTTTACATCACCTAACACAGTCACGCCGTCATCTACAATCACACTCGTAACGTCGCTATATCCGTTTACCGGAATTACTGAATATCCTATTTTTTCGGGCGGATTCAATGTGGCAAGCGTAGGCACAATAACTACCGTTACACACATGAGCCCGATTAACAGCGAAACAATTCTTTTCCCTTTGGGCAATATGAAAAATCGACTGATTACGAAAAACAACGGATACAGCAAAAATAACGTTACATGTGATTTTACGTACACACTTGCAAACGGCAGGTACGACGCTATGCCCGTAATCATATCCGTTACGGCAAAACCCATACCGCATATCCGCAACGGAATATCAGTATGAAACAGAAACGACACAGGCGCTGATATCAAAAAGCCGATAAAAGTCAAAGAGATGAGTGGCAATAATAGAAGATTGAACAAAAACGAATAGGTTTGTACCGCGCCGAAAAAATATGCCGAAACGGGAACGGTTGCCACACTTATCGATACTGTTGCAGAAAGCGGCATTGCAATCCATTTGGGGATATGTATGCGACGCATAGTATTGCAAATCGGTACTGAAAACACAATCAATCCAAATACGGAACAATAACTCATAAGAAATCCCACTTCAAACAGCAAAAAAGGCTCTGCCGCCAAAGTGACCGAAAAAGCAAAACACAATGCACTTAACGTATCTTTTCTCTGTCCGTGCAACAAAACGCCCATTGCGAGAATACTCATAAGCGATGCCCGAATCACCGACGCCGTCATTCCCACAAACAGACAATATAACACAAGAATTGCCGTAACAATCGAAAACTGCGCTATTTTATTTACTTTCAGCTTACGCAACAAAAACAGCAAACTGCCCGCAAATATCCCCACATGTAATCCTGATACAGCCAATACATGCCCGATACCCACTATTCCGAACATTCTTGAAATATCCGTATCCAACTCGCTTTTATCGCCCGTCAGCATACAATAAGCAACCGAACCGTAAGTTTCTCCGCAAGCAAACCGCAATTTTTTATACAATGCCGCTCGTATACGCAACAAAAGTCCGGGATTGGTATCCGTTATACGACAATCGTCAAACGAAGCATATAAGGTATACCGCACGTTTTTCCGATATGTCGCACCGTTAACTTTGTTTTCATCAATCAGCTTGATTGCATATAGTTTTCCCGTTACCGAAACACCATCACCGAGAGCAAATGTATCAAACGGAATATCGTCATTTTCAAATACAACACGAATCTTACCACGCGAGAAATTCCCATTGATTTTCCCGCCCGATAAAGTAACATAACGTATCCGCCCGTTTTTATCCGACATTGTATCTATTGTTCCGTTAATTTCATATACACCGCCCTGTTCCACCGATACGGAATGAAAAGTATGTAGACGTATGTCATACGTAATATTGGTAACAACAGCAAATGTAAGACAAAAAACAAGCGCCGCAAGTAACTTCTTTCGGGAAGTTTTATAACTTACGACACCCATTGCAATTAGAACAGCATAATACAGAATTCGCAGGACTATTCCTGCCCCAAGGCTCACTGATGTGAGATACAATATCAGTACGAGAACGATTTCGCTTACTGCGACCAATAGCATCATACGCATGTTCACAATTCGCCGCATCTCTCTTGCTTCCTCCGTCGTTCTACCGAATATTGTAAACCGTCCAAAGGATTTTTGTCAAATCTTTTTTATGCTTTTCACCGATTTAACAAATCAACAAATCATCGTGCTGGTAAAACGAATACAGATACTCCACGATATACGTAATAAAATCGGATAACGTTGGCGTATCGCTGATAATCACGGCATCATATAAATCATTGATTCCGATGAGTTGGTTCGCATTGTATGTGCGCGTTACGGCAAAGCGCATGCAGCGTTCTACCGATGCCGTTGTCACGCGAAAGCGTTCGCTCACTCTCTTATAAAGTTTGCACATTGCAATGTCTCCGGGACGACTGGACAGCTTAATCATTATTGCCGCAGTCAAATACCTATACCCGTTACTTTTGGGCGTAATTCCCAAATTGATCAGCAACCTTTGCACAGTCATGTCGTTCACTAATTTTTCCATAGTTTTTCTCCTTGTAAAAAAATGTATTACTATCTTACTAAATTTTTCCAAGTAAGTAAATAAATTGACCGCCGTCATTTTTCTGCTTTATTCTTCATTTTTCTTCTCTGTTCTATCTTTTTCCAACAATTTCCGAAACAATAAAAAAGCCTTTACCATAAAGAAGGCAAAGGCGAATTTATATAAATCCTTTTTCTCTAATAATTTCTTTTGCGTGTATTGTTATGGCGTTGTTCCAAAACCGCCAACACATCTGAAAAAGACAAATTGCGGTCATTCATCAACACGAAAGTATGATAATATAAATCGGCAAGTTCTCCCGCCAACTCTGCATTATCGCCTTTCATTGCGGCAATAATACTTTCCGACGCCTCTTCACCTACCTTTTTGCAAATCTTCTCCACTCCTTTATGGAGAAGATAATTGGTGTAAGAACCTTCTTCGGGGCTCTCTCTGCGGGCGGCAATCACATCGATATTCTTTTGTATAATATTGATATCGGGAAAATAGGAGAATTCTTTCAGTTTATTGAAAAAACAGCTTTGCGCACCCGTATGACACGCGTTTCCCGCCTGAATAACACGCAACAAAATGGAATCGCAGTCGCAATCGGTGTAAATATCCACCACTTTCTGATAGTGACCGCTCGTTTCGCCTTTATGCCATAACGCTTGCCGACTGCGGCTGTAATAATACGCCTGCCCCGTTTGCAACGTTTTTTCAAGCGCTTCCCGATTCATATATGCTTGCATAAGCACCGAATTTGTGTAAACGTCTGTTGCTATCGCCACAACCAATCCTTCCGAATTGAACTTGATATCCATTTTTTATTCCCCGTCCTTCGCAACGAACAGTGCATTTTTCAATGTGATTTTCTCTTCATACAAGGCTTTCCCGAGTATAGCGCCGTATAGCCCCGCATTTTTCAACGCAATCAAGTCTTCTGCCGATGATACGCCGCCACTGGCAATCACGTGCAGTCCCGTCTGCTCGGTCATTTCTATACATGCCGCAACATTCGCGCCGATTAACATACCGTCTTTGGAAATATCCGTATACACGGCATAGCGCACACCCGCACAATACATATTACGTCCCAACTCAACGGGAGTACAATGCGATTGTGCCGTCCAACCGTTGGTTGCCACACACCCGTTTTTGGCGTCGACACCGCATACAATCCGTTCCGCACCGAATTCTTGCACCGCTCTTTGCACTGTTTCGGGATTTTCGCAACACACGGTTCCCAAAATTACGCGCCGAACCCCCGCACGCAAACGTTCTTCCACGGCATCCAGCGTGCGAACCCCACCGCCCGCCTGAACGGGTATGCCGATTGTATCGACAATTTCTCCGATAACGGACAAGTTTTCGCTTTTACCGCTTTTTGCCGCATTCAAATCTACGATATGCAAGTAGCAAGCACCTTCGCGCTCCCACCGTTGTGCCATCTCTACGGGATTACCGTATTTCGTCACTTCGGAATAATCACCGCGCAATAAACGCACGCACTCTCCGTCTAAAATATCGATTGCGGGAAAAAGTTTCATTCCAAAACCCCTTTACTGCTCGGAATTTTATCCCCTTGTATTTTTACGGCATCGTGCAAAGCATGCGCAAACGACTTAAAAATTGCCTCTGCCATATGGTGCAGATTATTTCCGTACAACAACTCGGTATGCATGGTAATCATACCGTAAGAACACACCGCCCGCAAAAATTCTTCTACGAGTTCGGCATCGAATTCCCCGATTTTCCCTTTCAGTCCGTCACACCGAAAGACAAAACACGGCCTACCGCTTACATCGATGACAGTGCGGGCAAGAGATTCGTCCATCGGAATATACGATACGGCATAACGTGTAATTCCCTTTTTATCGCCTAACAACTCGTGCAATAGCTTACCGATAACAATCCCCACATCTTCAATCGAATGATGTGCGTCCACTTTCAAATCGCCTTGCACGTTTACCGCAAGATCGATACCCGAATGACAAGCAAATAATTCAAGCATGTGGTCGAAAAACCCCACGCCCGTGGAAATTGCATATTCCCCTTTGCCGTCCAAATTCATTTTAACAGCAATTTTTGTTTCTTTTGTATTCCGTTCCGTTTGTCCCGCTCTCATATGCATTACTCCTTTTCGCGTCGAACACGTATCGATTCGGCATGTGCACGTAGCCCTTCCGTTTCGGCAAGTGCAATAATATCATCTGCCGCAGCCATAAGCGCCGCCCTGTCATATCCCACAATACTGATACGTTTCATAAAATGTTCCACGCCGAGCGCCGAACAAAATCTTGCCGTACCGCTCGTAGGCAACACATGATTGGTACCCGCATAATAGTCGCCGAGCGGCTCGGGAGAATAATGTCCCAAAAACACCGCACCCGCATTCGTAACCGCGTCCAGATATTTTTGCGGCTCACAAACACACAACTCCAAATGCTCGGGTGCCACGGTATTGGCAATTTTCAGCGCCTCGGGAATATTCTTTACCAAAACAATACTGCCGAGTGCGGAAAGCGATTTCTGCGCTATGGCGGCTTTGGGCAATGCTTTTACTCGTTCATCCAGTTCTTTCTGAACATTTTTGGCAAGTTCTTCACAATCGGTTATCAACAAACTCATTGCCAGTTCGTCGTGTTCCGCCTGCGAAAGCATATCGGCGGCAACATAGCTTGCATTTGCCGTTTTGTCCGCCACAATCAGAATTTCGCTCGGTCCCGCAATCATGTCGATACCCGCCGCACCGTAGATTTCCCGCTTGGCAAGCGCCACGTAAATATTACCCGGTCCGGCTATAACGCCCACACGCGGCACCGATTGCGTGCCGTATGCCATAGCGGCAATTGCCTGCGCACCCCCGACTTTATAAATTTTTTTGATTCCGCATTCGGCGGCGGCAACAAGCACCAATGGATTGAGTCCGTTCCCCGTGGGCGTTACCATGATTATTTCAGGCACGCCGGCCACTACGGCAGGCAACGCGCACATCAACACCGAACTGGGATACGCCGCTTTTCCGCCCGGCACATAAATTCCCGCACGTTCTACGGCACGGTATAAAATTCCCGTAGTCTTTCCGTTATCGGATACAATATCGTTTTTACGAATCTGCCGTTTATGAAAAGCCAAAATATTTTCCTTGGCGCGACGCAACGCCGCCAACGTAGTTTCGGGCACCGCAGAATAGGCTTGGTCTATTTCCCGTTTGGTAACGGCAATGCTATGCGTATCGAGTCGGACGCGGTCAAACTTTTCGGTATAAGAAAACAGCGCTTTATCTCCGTTTTTCCGAACATCGTTCAAGATATCTTTAACGGTGGTGCGCACGTCTTCCATATCGAGTTGACTGCGATTGTAAATTCGCGACAAGTCTTCGTCGCTTTTCAAGATAGGAACCATTATTTCATCTCCACAACTTTGGCAATTTTATCTATCAGCGGCATAATTTCCCGATGACGCGTTTTCAAAGAAACTTTATTTACAACCAAGCGCGCGGACAGTTTGCATATTTCTTCCAACACAACCAAACCGTTGGCTTCCAAAGTTTTTCCGCTTTCCACAATATCTACGATTATGTCGGTTAAACCGATTATAGGTCCCAATTCTACCGAACCCGTCAGTTTGACGATATCCACGTCTATGCCTTTTGCCGCATAATAGTCTTTTGCGATATGCACATATTTGCTTGCTACCCGCAATGTGCTGTGCGTAATACTTTCTTCTTTGCTCGAAAATCCCGCCACGCACATTCTGCATGCGCCGAATTTCAAATCAAGCATTTCGTAGATATCTTTGCTTTCTTCCAACAAGGTATCTTTTCCCACAACGCCGATATCTGCCACGCCACGCTCGATATAAGTGGGCACATCGGCAGGCTTTACAAAAATGAACCGATATTTTCGGTCGGCATCAAACAAAACAAGTTTCCGTGTCTGTTCTTTAAGCGGAGCACAGTCTACGCCGCACTGTTCGAGAATCTCAACTGCATTTTCGGCAAGACGCCCTTTCGCCAACGCAAACGTCAGTTGTCGCTTTTCCGTCATTTCGTCACCTCGGTTTGCGCCATTTTACCACCCGTAAAAATAAGCGCATGCCGTATTCCTTTTTGTTTGCAATATGCTATCAATTCGCTTTTTTTACAGTAGAAACATTTTTCCACATTATTCCCTTTTTTACGCAAATCGGAAACAACCGCATATTCATGCGCACTGTCTTTTCCGTCGGAAATATACGCATAATCGGGCGTTTTGCATGCAATTAGTTTGCCTTCTTTCTCCAAGGCAATCAAAAGTCGCTTTATACCCACCGAAAAGCCCACGGCAGGCATAGTTTTTCCGAATGCCTGTCCCAATCGGTCATATCTGCCGCCGTCGAGAAGAGGCACGCCCAACTTACCCGAAAAGCCTTTCATCACCAATCCCGTATAATAGTCGCCGCGCAGTAATCCCAAATCTATCGAAACATATCGGTCCAATCCAAGCGCAGTCAGCTTTTCCATAATCTCTTGCAGATTATTCAATGCTTGCTCGCTTTTTTCGTTTGCGACTCCTTCTCGCGCACGAGCCAAAACTTCTGCCCCGCCGAATAACGTAGGCAATTTCAAAAAACGGGAAACAAACCGTTCGTCCACATTTTTTCCGTGCAAAAACAGTTCCACTCCCAACATATCCTTTTTGTTGACAAGAGCGCGCAACATTTCGGCATCATTCTCGGTCATTCCCGCTTCACTTGTCAACCCATTGAAATATGCAACCTGCCCTATTTCCAACAAAAAGTCGTCCAATCCCGCCGCAAGCAAACTTTCAATCGCCACTACAATGATTTCCACATCGCCTGCCGTGCCGCTCGTTCCCAGAAGTTCCACACCCGCCTGCGCAAATTCTCTGCTTCGGGCTGTGGACGGGTCGGAAAGATATTCGTAACTGTTTTCGAGATAGTATACCTTGTGTATGCCTTCCGATTGCAATTTTGCCGCTGCCATTCGGCAAATCTGCAATGTAGGGTCGGGACGCAAAATGAGCAAACTGCCGTCGCTATCCGTCATTTTGAATGTTTTATGTACGGCGGCACGGCTCAAAATTTCATCGTAGACATTATAGTACTCGATTGCAGGCGTTTCCACCCGCACAAAACCGTGTTGCACAAAAGTTTCCGCCAGTTTTTCCTGCGTAAGATTTTTATTGTAACATTCTTGCGGCATATAATCCTGAACGCCGAACGGTAATTGCAAATTTTTCACGTGTTCTCCCATAAAACAGATAATCCCGTATACTGATTTATTATAAGCGGTAAGCGCAACAAATGTCAAGCATATCCCGATTACGACGCAAAAACTTTCAATTCAACGTAATAGACCGCACGTATTGCTCTGTTCCTTCCGTGAGTCCCGCGCGCAATCTTTCCGCCGTTTGCGCATCGGACAACATTTCACGAGCTATTTGTTTTGCCGACAGAATGAGTTCGGAATCGATTTTAACAGGCAAATCGTCACAATCTCCGTGTTGTCGGGTGCCGATAAAATCTCCTGCTCCGCGTTGGTTGAAATCATATTCGGACAACGCAAATCCGTCCCGACATTCGCAGAAAAATTGCAAACGCTCGTCCGCAGGTTGAGTTAGCGGCAGAAAGCAATAACTTTTTGTCTGTCCGCGCCCCACTCTGCCCCGAAGCTGATGCAATTGACTCAATCCATACCGTTCGGGATTGCATATCACGATATTGGCAGCCGTCGGCACGTCGATTCCAACTTCGATTACCGTAGTGGAAACGAGAATACCGATTTTACCGTCGCGGAATCGATTCATTACTTCCGCTTTCTCCGTATCCTTTAACTTTCCATGCAACAGTCCTATGGATACCGACGGAAATTTACGCCGCAGAATATCTGCCATTTCGAGAGCGGAAACAAGATTTGTTTCATCGTCGTTTTCGATTCGCGGACAAACAACATACGACTGCTCTCCGAAATTCACACGTTCGGCAAGATAGGAAAACATACTGGCAAATTTATTTTCATATACGATTGCGGTTGTGATTTCCGCTTTGTTCCGTGGCAACGAACGGATATTCGACTGTTCCAACTCACCATACATGCAAAGCGCAAGCGTTCGCGGAATGGGTGTCGCCGTCATGACAAGCGTGTCTGCGCCGACCGCTTTATTTTCCAAACGACTTCTCTGATTCACGCCGAAACGTTGCTGTTCGTCGGTAATGACAAGTGCCAACCGATTAAACTCCACGTCATCGCCTAATAGCGCATGCGTACCGATAATAATATCCGCATCTTGATTGCGAATATGAAAGAGAGCGTCTTCCCGTTCGTTCTTTGTAAGACTTCCGCATAGCAGAACGGATTTTACCCCTGCGTTTTCCAAAAAACGAATGGCAGATTTGTAATGTTGTACGGCAAGCACTTCCGTGGGTGCCATCAGCACACTCTGATATCCGTTCAGATGTGCGTAATACATGGCAAGTAACGCAACAATCGTTTTTCCGCACCCCACATCTCCTTGTAGCAATCGATTCATGGAACTGCCGCTTTTCAAAGAGCAAATAATTTCCCGTAAAGCGGCGTTTTGCCCGTCTGTTAGTGCAAAAGGCAACGAATCGATTCGTTCCCGTAACGCTTCGTCCCCTGTATTATACACGAAACGACGCCGTTCTTCATGGTTTTCTTTTACCAAATCAAACATACCGAGCATATAGCCGAGTTTTTCCAACGAAAGCGCTCGCGCGGCAGACATTGCCGATTCCACACTACTCGGTCGGTGCACTTCCGCGAATGCGGCGCTCAATGTGGGCAACCGATGTTTTTTTCGCACTTCATCGGGAATATAGCCGTGTATTTCCGATCGGGCAAGTATCATTTCTACTGCATCGCTCAATAACCGTTGCGGTACACCCGAAATACTTCTGTATAACGGCACGATTCTCTTTCCGTTCGGTTGCAGAATCACGGGCGCCGATAACGAGATTCGATTGCGGAATTTTTTTACCTTTCCCGTTACATACAGTTGTTTTCCATGCGGCAAAGAGCGCGCCAAAAATTTTTGATTAAACCAGGCGACGTCGATTTCCCCGTAGTCGGTTCGCAAAATCACCTTAATGATAGAAAGCCCTTTACGCAGATATTGCATCTTCGGCTCGTTGGCAATCACGCCGCAAACCGTCAATTCGTCGCCGTCGCACAAAGTCGACAAATCGACAGGCAATGATACGTCCACATATTTGTAAGGAAAATGCAACAGCAAATCAAGCGGTCGGGTAATTCCCGCCGCTTGTAACTTTCGGATACGACTCTCTCCCAGTCCTTTAATGTCTTTGAATTCCAATACTTACTCCGAAAAAGAAACGAATTTTCTGCCGTTTCCTTTCATTTCTTTGCGTTACACCCGCCCCAATGCGGTAAAGTTACGGATTTTATTCCAAAGACACAATATAATAGTATAACGGTTGCCCGCCGTAGTGAATATCCACATCGCAACGATTATACTTTTCGGATAATTCTTTGGCGATGGCATTTGCCTCTTCTTCTTTGATTTCGTTACCGAAATAGAGTGTGATATTACTCACCGAACTATCCATCATTTTATCCACAAGCTGGGTTGTCACATTGTTAACCTTTTCGCCCTTCGCCACAATCGATTTGGAATCGATACCGATGATATCGCCTTCTTTCAAATCGAAATTGTCAATCTGCGAACTGCGAACGGCATATGTTACCATACCCGTTTTCACATTACCGATTGCTTCGTTCATACCGGTCAGATTATGGTCGAGCGTGTCTTCCGGATTGAATGCAAGCACTGCCGAAAGCCCCTGCGGAATGTCTTTTGTGGGAATAATATGAAGATTCCGCTTGCTCAATGCTTTTGCCTGTTCTGCGGCAAGAATAATATTCTTATTGTTGGGGAAAACAAATACATCTTTGGCAGGAACGGCGTCGCATGCGTTTGCAATATCTTCCGCACTCGGATTCATGGTTTGCCCGCCTTCTATCACGCTGTCTACCAATAAATCCTTGAAGATTTCGGTAAGCCCTTCGCCCGCACACACAGCTACAAGACCGTATTGTTTGAGGTCTTCTTTCTTTCTGCCGATAAGCTCTCGGTTCTGTTCCAACATGTTTTCAATTTTCACACGGTCGATTTCACCCAATTCGAGCGCATACGTCAACACCACGCCCGGTTCGTTGGAATGAACATGTACTTTTACCATATTCAGGTCGCCGATTACGAGCACACAATCCCCGATGGTCATTAAATTTTCACGAAATCTGTCTATGTCCGCTTCGGTTGTTTTCTTTTTCAGATGTACGATAAAAAACTCTGTGCAGTACGCGTATTCGATTTCCGCTAAATCATTGTAATCAAAATGCGCCTGTTCGTCATAGCGGTCATGCTTACCGACTGTATCGTCAAATGCAATGTTGGTATCTTCCTGCCCAATCATCACGTGATAGAATCCCTGGAAGATAATCAGCAATCCTCTGCCGCCCGCGTCGATAACACCCGCTTTTTTAAGAACGGGCAACATTTCGGGCGTTTGTTTAAGCGTTTCTTCACCCGCGGCAATTACGTTTTCCAAAAACTCGGTAACGTCTATACTCTTTTTTGTTATGCTCTTGGCATGGTCGCTCATTGCACGTACAACCGTGAGTATTGTGCCTTCTTTGGGTTTTGTTACCGCCTTATAAGCAATTTCTGTTCCTGCCGCAAGCGCTTTTGCCAAAATTTTAGATGTAATCTCTTGCGACGACGCCATGACCGTCGTCATTCCTTTCAGTATCTGACTCAATATTACGCCGCTGTTTCCGCGTGCGCCGCGCAGTGCGCCTTTGCTGATTGCATCGCACAATGCGTCAATTCCGTTAGACGGACAGTTGGACACTTCCTTCGCTGCCGAAAGCATAGTGAGCGACATATTTGTTCCCGTATCTCCGTCGGGAACGGGAAAAACGTTCAACGAATCCACGTGCTCTTTATTCGTATCGAGAAGCTTGGCTCCGTTTAATATCATTTTACGCAAGATTGCGCCGTTAATCGACTTTTGCATTTCTTCCTCCATTTGATTCGCGAATGCGGGCAATGGATATGTGTATACAAAAAAGGTATACTTCTACTTTATACTATTATATCGGAAAAATTATACTCTTATACCGACTACGTTTACATTGATTGTATCCACTACCATACCCGTAAAGCGTTCTATATCATACTTTACCGATTTTTTAAGGGATTGCGCTACCGCATCGATGGATACACCGTATTTGATAATCACATAAAGATCTATGAAAATCCTGTCGCCGCTCGTCAACACACGAACGCCGCGCGAAAGCCTTTGACGCTTAAACAAATCCGCCAAACTGTCGGACAACCGCTTGGAAACCAAATCGACGATACCATAGCATTCGAGTGCGGTGTTGCCCGCTACCTGTGCAATCGCTTCTTCGGTGATGGTGATCCTACCGTATGCGTTGGCAGTATTTACGCTCAATCATAGCCTCCACTTGAATTATATGTACCCACACCTTTTATTTTAACCCATTACAAGTAATTTTGCAAGGATTTTGATAATATTTTTCGAAAATATGTGTAAAAATGCGAAAAAAAGAGGGTAATTCGATTGCTTTCTGCGCCGAATTGTGGTATTATTTTACGGTAAGCAAAAATTCATGCACGGGAGGTGCTAAAAACCATGAGCAGAGTATGCGTCATTTGCGGAAAAGGCAAAGTAAGCGGCAACAACGTAAGTCATTCCAATCGCCACACAAAGCGTACGTTCAGTGCCAACGTTCATAAAGTACGAATCGAAATCGACGGCAAAGAGTCGAACGAATACGTTTGCACGCGTTGCCTTCGCACAAACAAAAATTCCTGAAAGAATTTGCAAACACAGAAAAGACGGTGTATATTTATCACACCGTCTTTTTTCTATACAAAAAAGAACCGCTCGTGTAGCGATTCCCTTTTGTTCGTATGTAGCGAATTTACGATACTCTTTTTTCTTTCTTACAAAACAGCCGCAAAACTCCGGATAAAAATTTAGGGGCTTTAACACAGATAATCCGCATGAATCTTCTTTACCTCCCGCTTTTTTCTTCGATGAAGACCAAAGCAACCCCATTACCTACCGAAATTTCCACACTCTCGCACTCGCATACATTGGATACGCCCATAATATAGCGCGAAGATTCTATTCCGTCGAATCGTTTCATCGTGTAGTCGGTCAGGGCATACTTCAATCCCTTCGTATGTAATATATGCAGTACGTCGGTAAAGGGTACCAACGACAACGTAGCCCCCGTCTGCGCTTGCGCGCAAAACAATCCGTTCGTCATATAGGCACTCATTTTTCCGCAAAAGCGAGCGCGAACACCCGATTTGAGCGCCAATGCCAACAAGGTATAATTACTTTCCGCCATATCGGGACGCCCGCCGTAAGCACCGAATATATCGATATCGGTGAATCCGCGCTCTATCATGATTTTTACGGCAAGATACCCGTCCGTATAATCTTTATCGAACGAATAGGCAATCACTTCACAACTTTCATGTACGGCGTTTTTATCGAGCGAATCGAAATCCCCTACCACCGCATCGGGTTGCATAAAGGGCACCACATATGCATACGCGCCGTCGGTACAGAAAACAGCAATCTCGTTTTCTTTTTTTCGGATAGCAATTTCCCGTAATTCGCGGCAAGCGGGCGGCTCGCCGTTCAGAAACAAGATTCCCTTTTTCACAGTGCATGCCATTCCCGTATAATTTTTTCAGGATGAGCGGATGAAAAGAGCGTATTGCCCGCCACCAGAATATCGGTACCCACCTCCGCCAACGCTTTGGCATTGCTCTCGCTCACGCCGCCGTCGATTTCCAAAAGTGCGTTTGCCTGCAACTCGGCACGCATTTGTTTGAGTCTTTTCATTCTAGGCAAGGAATTCTCAATAAATTTCTGACCGCCGAATCCCGGATACACACTCATCAGCAATACTATATCACAGAGCGGAAAACATTCTTTCAAAACTTCGGTGGACGTATCGGGACTGATTACGGCACCGCAACGCACACCCTTTTTCTTAATCTGTTCGAGCGTAGGAATCAGCGCTTGGGTAGCTTCGAAATGAATGGTAATATAATCGGCGCCTGCATCCGCAAACCGTTCTACATACCGCTCGGGTCTGTCAATCATAAGATGCACGTCAAGCGGTAATCGCGTATGCTTTTTGATGTCCGCAATCATTTTGAACCCAAACGTAATATTGGGCACGAAAATACCGTCCATCACGTCGCAATGAATCAAATCGGCGCCGCACTGTTCCATGCGCGCAATCGCCGAACCCATATCCGAAAAATCGGCGCTCAATATAGACGGGGCTACTTTCACTTTTTTTTCAGTCATCATATGCTTTTCTCCATGATTTTCTGTGTGTTTTCCGTATTTTCAATTCGTCAAGCAGTTGCAAATAACGTTCATACCGCTCCCGATGCAATGCGCCTTCGTTAACGGCACGACGAACGGCGCAATCGGGTTCGGTTGTATGCGTACACATGCGGTATTTACAATTATCTGCCCGACGGACATATTCGTCGTAATATAACGGCAAATCGGGCGGTTCTATTTCACTCAAATCGAGCGATGCAAAACCGGGCGTATCGGCAATATACGTATCAACGCCGATTTTCAGAATCTCCACACCCGTAGTGGTATTTTTACCGCGCATTGTCTTTTCGCTCAATCCTCCCACCTTACGCCCCGTACCGCATACGGCGTTGATAAGCGACGTTTTTCCCACGGCGGACTGTCCCGCAAAACAAGAAAATCTCCCCGTCAGAATTTTTTCGAGTGCCGCAGTTTCTCTTTTTGCCGCGCAAACGGTTATCAATTCGTCGGTAACGTTTTTATACTGCGCAAAGATATTATCCAAAAATTCATTATCGGTAATATCCGTTTTATTGACGCACAAAACCGTGCGGATTCCTTCCTTATGCGCATTTACAATCATCTTGTCAATCGTAAGAAATTCCACGGCAGGAACGGGCGCCAACGTAATGAGAATTTGATCGGGATTTGCAATCGGCGGACGCACGATTCGGCTTTTGCGTGGCTCTATACGTTTCAACACAAATTCGCCGTTCACTTGTTCCAATACAACGATATCCCCGGGAAGAGGCAACAACTCTCGTTTGAGTTTTTTACGCGATTTCGCATACACCACCGATTCGCCGATATCCACTGCAAAACGGTCGGACAATACTTGCAGAATTCTACCGTTTTTCAATGTAACTTCTCCGTAACTGTCCACAGGCGCCGCCCACGTCGTTTCCGAACGAACGCCGAATCGTTGCCGATACGTTCATCCCTACCAGCGTTTGCAAAAAACGTTCCGCTTCCGCTTCGGTACACCCAGACAGTCCCTTTTCTTTCACATAATTGAGTCGTATCAGATTTACATGACACGGATACCCGCGCGTAAGTTCCGCCAGACGCTTACAATCGAAATGCGTCATATTCTTTCCCTTTATCAACGCATATTCGTATATCACGCGCCTGCCCGTTTTTTGAAAATAATATTTTACCGCTCCAATCACTTCGTGCATCGGATATACCGAAGCAATCGGCATCAGTTCCCGTCGCATTTCGTCGGTCGTCGCATGCAATGATAACGACAGCGTGACACCATAGCCGTCATCCGCCAATCGGCGGATATTTTCGGCAAGTCCGCACGTAGACAAAGAAATTGAACGCATACTGATATTCAATCCGTCGGATGCGGTAATCAGACCAAGAAACTTGGTAACGTTTTCATAATTATCGAGCGGCTCCCCACTTCCCATAAGCACCAGATTGGAAATTTTGCGTTCGGAAACCGTTCCGCCCAAGAACGCGTTTACGGCAACAACCTGTGCCGCGATTTCTCCGGCCGTGAGATTACGTACCAATCCGCCGATTCCCGACGCACAAAATGCGCACCCCATGCGACACCCAACCTGCGTAGACACGCAAAGCGTATTCCCGTAAAAATGCGGCATATATACGCCTTCAATCAGATTTCCGTCCGTCAACTTATACAGGATTTTGGCGGAACCGTCTTTGGATACGAATTTTTCGTGTATTGCAAGCGGTTGCGCAGTATATTCTTCTGCCAATCTTTTCCGAAATGCAAGCGGCAAATCGGTCATACCGTCAAAACCGACGCCCCCACATAGCCACTTAAAAATCTGTTTTGCACGAAAAGAAGGTTGTCCCGCCGCCGCGACAATCTCTTTTAATTCCTGTAAATTGCAATCCAACAGATGTTTCATTTTTTCTCCGTTTATTTTATTTTCTTCCATGCCGCAACATAGAAACCGTCGGTATGATGTATGTGCGGAAATAATTCGATTTCTTCCCTCTCGCAATCGTCCAAAGGCGACTTTATTCGTTCGCTCATAAATTCATCTTTTTCCGCCGAAAACGCGCGTACTATTTCGCCGTTCTCCTGTTTGAGTATCGAGCATGTGGAGTAGCACAAACGCCCACCCTTTTTTACATAACGGCTTGCCGTTTGTAAAATATTCCGTTGTACCGCCACCAATGCGCTCACGTCCGATTCGGCACGATTGAAAAGAATATCGGGTTTAGAACCTGCCACTCCCACACCGCTACACGGCACATCGCACACAACAAGTTCGAACTGTTCTTCCCATTCGGGGCGGAAAACCGTAGCATCGTTTTGCATTGCCGTTACGTTCGCCTTACAGCGTGCGGCATATTTCTTTATTAGTTCCACCCGATGCGTATGGATATCGCAGGCAATCACATTTGCGCCCGAAATCTGCGAAAGCAACACCGCTTTCCCACCCGGAGCGGCACAGATATCCAATATGCGCGAAACATGCGGCAACCCGTATGTATATGCATGAACGGCGGCTACCGATGATGCCGATTGTATCACATAATCCTTTTTGTCCATTGCCGCCAACGCTTTGCCCGATACATAATAGCCGACAACCGATTTTTCTATCTCTCCGTTTGTTATACCCGACAAATATTTCATTTCAAAGGCATTTTGCGAAATGCTTCCTATATTCACGCGGATATGCGTGCGAGTATCGGGAACATACGAAAGCAAATTATAAGTAAAATCGTAGCCGTAATCGGCAATTAAACGGTTACAAAGCCATTGCGGATATCCGTAACAAACAGAAAGATACGCTGCCGTACCTTGTTGCGGCAATTCCACCGAACCGAAATTACGCAATGCCGAATTGACAAATCCCGCCGCGCCGCCTTTCCCCGCTTTCTTACACAGCCGCACCATATTATTCACGGCGGCATAACTCGGCAAACGCATATTTTCCAAAAGATAATATCCCATCTTCACAATGACGGCAATCGGCTTTTTCGGCTTACTCGCGGCATAGTTTGCCAGAACATACTCATAATATACATTGCGTTCGAGCACACCGTAAAAAAATTTGGTTATATACGGTTTGTCTTCCTGCCGACAATGCGCCAATGCGTCATTGAGAGCAATAGACGCATATGCATTATCACGAAAAACCTTCATCAGCGTTTCATAACACAAGTAATCGCGATCGTTATCCATTATTCAGCACACTGCCCTGTGGAATTTTGTGACCGCGCAGAAAATCTGCGACAGGCAAAACTTTTTTTCCGGGTAATTGCACCAGTATCGGGCACAAACTTCCTTTACCGCACGAAACATACATTTTTTGATTGACTACACAAATTTTCCCTGCCGCTCCGAACGATTCGTCTGTTTCTTCCGCCGCATAAATTTTGAACGGCACACCGTTATAGAACGAATAAGCAATCGGCCATGGATTATAGGCACGGATTTTACAAAAAATTTCCTGCGCATTCATAGTCCAATCAATCAAACCGTCCGATTTTCCGATTTTTTTGCAATATGTTGCCTGCGCATCGTCTTGCGCAATCGGTCTGATTTTTCCCGCAACATATTCGGGCAACGAGCGAATCAACAATTCCGCCCCTGCCTTCGATAACTTTTCGGACAAACTTCCCGCAGTATCGGTAGGCAGTATGGGAACTTCACAAACGGCAAGCATATCTCCCGTATCCATGCCGAGCTCGGTTTTCATGAGCGTAACGCCCGTAACCGTTTCGCCGCACAATATAGCCGACTGTATCGGAGAACTGCCGCGATATTTGGGCAGAAGAGATGCGTGTACGTTCAAAATACCGTATTTCGGAACCGTAAGCACATCGGCACGCAATAGCTGTCCGTACGCCGCCGTAATCGCCACGTCGGGCGCCAGTACCCGCAATTCTTCCGTATGGTCGGATACTTTATCGAATTGCAAACAAGTCAATCCGTGAGAAAGCGCATACGTTTTAACGGGCGTAGGCAAAAGATTCCCCTTTTTATCTTTCTCCCGATCGGGTTGAGAAATCACGCCTACTACATGGAAACCGTTTGAAACCAAAGCGTCCAGCACAGGAACGGCAAATTCGGGAGTTCCCATAAACACAACGCGCATCAATCGTCCTCGCTTATAACTTTATCGATAAAGAGCACCCCGTCGAGATGGTCCATTTCGTGCGAAAACGCAACGGCTGTAAATCCATCCACTTTATACAGTTTTGTTTCTCCGTAACGATTCTGCGCCTGTACCGTCAGTTTTTTGGGGCGCACTACTACGCCGCTTTTTCCGGGGCAACTCAAACACCCTTCCGCGCCGCGCTGTGTTCCGCTTGCTTTTACGATTACGGGATTGACAAGTTCGTACTTCGTTATGCCGCCGTCTACCGACACAACGCAGACCCGACGCAAAATTCCCACCTGCGGAGCGGCAAGTCCCACGCCGTCCGCTTTGAACATCGTGTCGAACATATCGTCAATCAATACGCCCAAATGCGAATCGAATTCGGTCACCTCTTTCGCTTTCATGCGAAGCGTTTCGTCGCCCAGTTTCACAATTTCTCTGACTGCCATATTTTCTCACCTCTAACTCATGTTACTCGGATTGATTTCCACAAAACACGTTGATTTGCCGTCGGCATGCGCGTCGGTAATATCGTAAATGCGCCCAATCAGCCTATCGAAATCTTTTACGATGCGCGCGATAATCTGTACGCGATATCTATCCTGAATTTTTTTTACGGGTGCTTTCATTGCCGACAAATACGCAAAGCAATCGCTGTTTTCCCGCGCCAAAACATTCATATCATCGAAATCCGCTTTGAGCGCCGCAAATGCCGCGTCCTGCGATTCGGATGTAATCAATATGCGAACAATTTTCGAAAACGGCGGATACTTGGTCACTTCGCGCAAATTACACTCTTTTTCGAAAAATCCCGCATAATCGTTACGCGCCGCCAACCGATACACATAGTGATTGGGCGAATACGTTTGCAACACCACCCGTCCGGGCTTTACGTCGCGCCCCGCTCTGCCCGCCACCTGCGTAATCAACTGAAACGTCCGTTCGGCGGCACGGTAATCGGCAAAGTGCAAGCTCATGTCCGCGTCCACAATTCCCACAAGCGTCACACAAGGAAAATCGTGTCCTTTGGCAATCATCTGCGTGCCCACCAAAATGTCTGCGTCACGCTCTCCGAACCGCCGCAGGATTTCGAGATGGGAGTCTTTGTTCTGCGTGGTATCGTTATCCATGCGAAGTACGTTTTTATCGGGAAACATCTTCCGAATCTGCTCTGCCACTTTCTGCGTACCTATGTAGCCTTGCCGCAAATGCGGAGATTTACACTGCGGACAAATATCGAGCGAACTGTACCGATTGTTGCAATAGTGGCATTTCAACACGTTTTCGTCCCGATGATACACAAGCGACACGTCACACCGCTCGCATTTTGCTACATACCCGCACGACGGACACATTACAAACGAAGAATATCCCCTACGATTGATAAAGATTATCGCCTGATTTCCTTCGTCCATGCAATCGGAAAGCGCCGACATAAGCCTTCTTGACAAAAAGCCGTTGTTTCCGCTACGCAATTCTTCGCACATGTTCACAATTTCGATTTCGGGCAACGGACGAGACGCAATACGTTCTTTGAGTTCGAGTAATTGATATTCTCCCACACGCGCTTTGTGGTACGACTCCACCGACGGCGTTGCGCTTCCCAACACAAGATTACAACCGTTATATTTTGCCCGCATGGTCGCAACTTCCAACGTGGAATACCTCGGATTGCTGTCGGACACATAACTGCCATCGTGCTCTTCGTCGATAATAATCAGTCCCACATTACACAAGGGCGCAAAAATTGCCGAGCGAGCGCCTATCGCCACTTTTGCTTCGCCCGTCAACAAACGCCGCCATTCGTCAAAACGTTCGCCTGCACTTAATCCGCTGTGCAAAATTGCCACGCTGTCACCAAATCGGGCACGAAAATTGCGCAATACTTGCGGCGTAAGCGAAATTTCGGGTTCCAACATAATCGCCGTTTTACCTGCCTGCAATGCCGCCGCAATACAGTGCATGTACACTTCCGTTTTTCCGCTTCCCGTCACTCCGTGTAACAAAAACGAAATGCCTTTGCTTTCACAGATTGCATTCACCGCATTCTGCTGTGCCGCGGTAAGCGTTACCGACTTATTCTCGCCCAACTCGGCGGAATAGGGCGTTCGGCGCTGTCCCCGCTCAAAACATACAAATATGCCGCGCTCTGTCAAGTTGCGCACGGCAGCGGCGGAAAACTCTCTGCCGAGATATGCCGTGTCTGTCTCTCCTTTTTCCGCCACGTAATCGAATACTTCGCGTTGCGCTTTGGCGGACGGGCGAATAAACGTATCGGGAGAACATTCACGATACGCGTCGGCAATGCGCACGTATCGTTTTTTCAGTTCCTTAATTTTTCCGCCGCGCATTTGCGACGGAATAAACAACCGCAGAATATCCACATACCGAAGATGATATCGCTTGCTCATTTCATGCGCAAGAGTCATCATTTCCTTGCCGATTACGGGACGGTCGTCCAATACATCGCAAATTTCTTTCAATTTGTCGGGCGGAACGTCGGTATTGTCTTTTAATCCGATGACATAACCCTCTATCTTTCTGTTGCCGAACGGAATCATAACGCGACTGCCGCACTCCACGGCAACGTTACCTACGGCATAATCGAATATGCGGTCCACTTCCGAGTTGGAAATATCTACAATGACTTCGGCTATCATTTACAATTTCGCTATTTCGTTCAAAATCACATCGGCAAGACTGCTTTTGGGCATTTTTTCCAACGCAACTGCGTGCGTGCGGGTAATGATTGTTGCAATGTTGGTATCCGTATCAAACCCCGCGTCGGGCAATAAAACATTGTTGGCAACCACCATATCGGCATTTTTGCTTTGCAGCTTCTTGCGTGCGTTTTCTTCGAGATTTTCGGTTTCCGCCGAAAAAATCACAAGTTTGCGTTCGCCTTTTTTCTTTCCGATTTCGGCGGCAATATCGGGATTCTTTTTCAAAGCAAGAGAAAACGATTTCTCTTTGATTTTATGCGCCGCGGGTTGTTCGGGAGAATAATCGGCAGGCGCCGCCGCCTTTATGATAATATCCGCAAGCGCAAACTTTTCGTTTACCGCTTGACGCATCTCTTCGGTGGTCTGCACGGGAACGATTTCGGCAGGTACCGACGGCAACATCGCATTCGTTGCCGCAACATAAATCACCTTGGCACCCCTTTTTGCCGCCGCTTCGGCAAGCGCGGCGCCCATCTTTCCACTCGAACGGTTTCCGATAAAACGCACGGGGTCAATCGGTTCTCTTGTTCCGCCCGACGTTACCAGCACCGTTTTGTTTTCATAATCGCGTTTTACGGTTAAAACGTCCAATACTGCGTCAAAAATCGTTTTAGGTTCTGCCATGCGACCTTTTCCGTTGTCACCGCAAGCAAGGCGCCCGCTTTCGGGCGAAACGAACAACACGCCGCGCTTACGGAGAGTTTGCTCGTTTGCCGTATATGCCGCGCTTTCCAACATAGCTGTGTTCATGGCAGGCGCCAACAATACGGGGCAACGCGCCGCCATAAGCGTGGTAGATAAGAAATCGTCGGCAATTCCGTTAGCAAACTTTCCCGCAAGATTGGCGGTGCACGGCGCAATAACAAACAAATCCGATTTGCGAGCAAGCGAAATATGCCCAATCTCCCAATCATGGTTTCGATCGAACATATCGGTAACGGCACGGTTTCCGCTCAACGCTTCAAACGACAACGGCGTCACAAATTGCGCGGCGTGTTCCGTGAGTACAACGTGCACGTCGGCACCCGCCTTTTTGAGCAGACTCACAAGTTCGCATGCCTTATATGCGGCAATTCCACCCGTTACGCCTACGGTAATTGTTTTACCCGAAAGAATCAATCAGTCGTCCTCGTATCTGGCTTCCACTTTGCCGTCGTACACTTCATGCGCAGCATGCGAAACGGCGCGCTCGTTTTCGGCTTCGAGCATTTCCGCTTTCTTATCGAGCAGATAGCGCGAACGCTTGGTCAACAGACATACGAGCGCATATTTACACCCGACTTTGTCTACCAGCTTATCAATGGGGGGATCAATCATCATATTTTTAATATCTCCGTTATAAATTTTTATTCTTCAATAATCCGAGAATCTTCTCTTCGTTGCGCGAAATTCTACATTTTTCAGCTGCGATAATATCGATTACTTTTTGTGAGGCTACCGATACTTCGTCGTTAAATACGATATAATCGAATCGTTTGAACTGTGCCAACTCGCCGCGCGCACTACCCAATCTTGTGGCAAGACTGTTTTCGTCTTCCGTTCCTCTGCCCCGCAAGCGTTCTTCCAGAATTTCAAACGACGGAGGCATAATAAACACCGAAACACATTCCGGATATTTTTCTTTGATTTGTTTGGCGCCTTCTATGTCGATTTCAAAGAGCACGTCTTTGCCTTCCGACAACATCTGCATAACGGGTGCAAGCGGCGTACCGTAGTAATTATTATACACCTGCGCCGTTTCCAAAAATTCGCCCTTTTCTTTCATTTCGTTATACTGCGCAACGGTGCGGAAATGGTAATGCACGCCATCCACTTCTCCCGCACGGGGTGCGCGTGTGGTAACCGATATCGATTTTCCGATATCGCCGAGCGCTTTGGTCACAACGGAATACACGGTACCTTTTCCCGCGCCCGACGGACCGGACAAAACAATCAACAAACCTTTATTCATGCGTATCTTTCTCTTTTTCGTTCCGCTTATTCGGCATTACGGATTTGTTCCCTGATTTTTTCCAACTCGTTTTTCATTTCCACCACCAGACGGGTGAGTTCCATATCGTTGGATTTACTGCCCATGGTGTTGATTTCCCTATTCATCTCCTGCGACAGAAAATCGAGTTTTCTGCCCTGCGGCTCGTCGCTTTCCAAACAAGAAAGAAATTGCTCGATGTGCGACGACAAGCGCGAAATTTCTTCATTGATGTCCGCCTTATCCGCAAAAAACGCCACTTCGTTCAACAATCTCGTTTCGTCTACGGGGACGTCTTTGAGAATATCGGTCATACGCTGACGCAGTTTGGTGCGGTAATCTTCCACGACAATAGGCGCGCGTTTTACAACTTTTTCAAGTGCCGCAACAATAAACGATACCAATTTCGTTAAATCGGCTTTTACCGTAGCGCCTTCCACTTCCCGCATAACGTTAAGCTGTTGCACCGCCGCGCAAACGGCTTCACGCGTCATCTCTTTAATAATTTCGGGGTCGTCTTTATTCGGTTGCAACGTGAGCACGTCGGGCATACGCATAAGAGCTGCGGCGCCCAAATCGCCATCTAAAAGAAACTCGTCGCGCAGTTGTTTGGCGGCTTTCACATATTGTGCCGCAAGCGCCACGTCTGCTTTCAGTTCGGCATCCGAACCTTCCGTATTCTCGCAAACAAAATATACGTCTACACTGCCGCGCTTGATAACTTTTCCGATTTCTTTGCGAATAATTTCATCGCAAACGGCAAACGACTTACCCAATCGGGAGTTGATTTCCAAATATCTGTTGTTTACGGCTTTCAGCTCTACCGTGACGGTTTTTCCGTCGCGTTCGCATACGCCTTTGCCGTACCCTGTCATGCTGCGCATTGTTCAATCTCCCTTCGTAGACTATACTCATAAATAGTATAGCATTTTTTTTCGCATTTTTCAAGCGTTTATCAGGTCCGAAAACTCTTTATCTCCGATTATTTTTAATCCGTACTTTTTCGCCTTGTCGAGTTTACTCCCCGCATCTTCGCCCGCAATAACGATGTCGGTATCCTTACTTACCGAATCGACAACCGTTGCTCCCTTTTCGGTAAGCAATTGCGCCGCACGGGAACGCGGCAAAGAAATTTTTCCCGTAAGCACGACCTTTTTTCCTGCGAAAAATCCGGTGTGCTCTGTCTTTTTATATATCGGGTCGATTCCGATTTCTTGAAAACGCGCAAGCACATCGGCATGTCGGGAAAAATATTCGAGTATGCTGTTTGCCATTACTTCGCCGATTTCGTCTACCGATAAAAGTTCATCAAACGATGCGGCGGCAAGCGCGCTTATACTGCCGAATCGGATTGCCAAATCTCTGGCAGCCACTTTGCCCACGTTAGGTATTCCCAATGCGTTGAGAAAATGCGGTAAATCGGCTTTTTTACTCTCTTGCACCGATTGCAGAAATTTGGAAATCTTTTTTTCGCGGAATCCTTCCAAACCCGTCAAATCGGTTTCGGTCAAATCGTATAATTGTGTAACGGAAGTTATTCCCAGCTTTTTATATAGCTGCATTACCGTCTTGCCGCTCACGCCGTCGATATCCATGCAATCCTTGGACGCAAAATGTTCCATTTTTCCGCAGATTTGCGGCGGACACCCCTGTTCGTTCGGGCAAAAAATGTGCGCACCCGACTCATATAAAGTTGCGCCGCAAGCGGGACAGACGGTAGGCGCCTCTATGGGCGTACCGCCGCGGTCTTCGGCAATACCTAAAATTTCGGGAATAACGTCGTTGCTTCGACGCAAAAAAACCGTACTTCCTATTTTGACTTTTTTGCGGAGAATATCTCCATAGTTATTGAGCGTAGCCTTGGAAATCGTAGCGCCGCATAACTGCACGGGTTCCAACAGTCCGAGCGGCGTCAACTTGCCCGTTCTGCCCACCTGCCATATCACGTCTTTGAGTTCGGTAGAAGTTTCTTCCGCCTCGAATTTATATGCGATTGCCCAACGCGGAAACTTATCGGTATAGCCGAGTTTTTCCCGCAACGAAAAATCGTTGACTTTAACCACCATACCGTCAATCAGAAAATCAAGCGAATCCCTGTCTACGTTTGCAATAGCTTGTATAATTTCTTCCATAGACGAAGTGACAAGCAATTTTTCCGTTTTGAAACGTTGCGATTTCAAAAAATCAATCGAATCGGACTGCGAAGAAAGTTCGCCTTCGCTCATATAATTCACATTATAAAACAAAACGTCGAGATTGCGTTTGGCGGTAATTTTCGGGTCGAGATTACGAATGGCGCCCGCCACGCCGTTGCGCGGATTTTTGAGCGGTTCGTCTGCCGTTTCGTTATATTTGCGAAAAGCACTCCACCGCATAATTCCTTCGCCCTGCGCTTCCAAATCCCCCCGATAGTCAATAGCAGACGGAATCGATTTGATTGTGCGCACCTGTTCGGTTACGTCTTCGCCTACACTCCCGTTTCCACGCGTAGACGCGCAGAACAACAATCCGTTGCGATACGTTAAACAAAGCGTGAGTCCGTCCAATTTGTATTCCAATGTATACACAACGTCGCCGCCCGCCGCCTTGCGAATCTTTTCGTCAAATGCGCGCAGTTCGTCAAAGCTGTTGCACTTATCCAGACTATACAGCTTACGGATATGTTCATGCGGCTTAAATGCCTTTATCGGTTCTCCCCCTATTTTTCTGGTGGGTGAATCGGGTAGAACTCTGTTTTCGGCTTTTTCCAGTGCCGTCAGTTCGTCGTAAAGAGCATCGTATTGCGAATCCGAAACGATGGGATTATCCAATACGTAATAATGAAAGGCGTAGTCGTTCAGCTGCGCTACCAATTCTTTCATTCTGTCCATGACGGCTTTCTACTCCTTATTTACATAGTTTGAGCGGCGCATATTCGAGCGCCAATGTAATTTTGCCCACTTTTTCAAACGAAACCTGCGCATACTTGCCGTTGTTTTCGTCGCTTATGTTTACAATTACGCCCTTACCGAATTTGGGATGCATAACTTCGGCTCCTGCCGCGAATCCGTCGAAATTCACTTCCTGCCGAACGGGTACAGCTTGCGGTTGCTGGCGAATAGCCGTACCGCTCGACGGAGTAGCCGTTCCGCTTGCCAAAGCCTCGCGGTACAAACGCCGACGAGAAGGCGTATAAGACGGAACGAAATCCGCTTCTTTAAGAAAACGGGACGGGAACATCTGCTTGCGCTGTCCGTACAGAAAGCGCGAATCCGAACAGGTAACATACAATTTTTCGCGGGCACGGGTGACTGCCACGTAAAAAAGCCGTCGTTCTTCTTCCTCTTCGTCATTTGCTTCCATGCGGATAATGGGAAAAATACCTTCTTCCATACCCACTATGTAAACCACCTTGAACTCCAATCCTTTGGCACTGTGCGCCGTAGCTACACTGACAAAATCGGTGCCGTCCATTTCTTCGGTATCGGAATACAGGCTAATCATTTGCAGATAATCTTCCAACGTGCCGCCTTCGTTGTTTTCTTCATATTGCCGCACCGACGCCACAAATTCTTCCACATGCATGCGCCTGTTCCGACTTTCCTCGCTGTCGCCGCCGTACAATACATGCAACTGCAACATTGCCACTAAATCCATAACAAGGTCGGTAATACTTTCGCTCTCTTTCTTTTCCCGCAATGCGCAAAGCAGTTGCGAAAATCCCGTCAGTTTCCGAATCAGCGGCATCGGCAAATCGGGATTTCTCTCGATTTCGACCACAACGTCGAAAAGAGATTTGCCTGTAACCTGCGAATAATGTACCAGTTGCGACAAAGTACCGTCGCCGATTCCACGCTTGGGAAAATTGATGACACGCAACATCGCCTCGTTATCGGCAGGATTATTGAGCAGTTTGAGATAAGCAAGTAAATCTTTGATTTCTTTGCGCTCGAAGAACTTGAAACCGCCGAAAATTTTATGCGGAATTCCGTACTGCAATAGCTTTTCTTCAAACGAACGGGAAAGCGCATTGAGTCGCATTAAAATGGCAAAATCCGAAAACTTGTATTTTCCTCTGCGCACCCATCCAATAATGCTGTTGACCACTGCCGAGGCTTCTTCGTTTTCGCTTCCCGCCCGCAGAAATTCGATTGCATCACCGTCTTCGTTGTCCGTCCATAAGGTTTTATCCAGACGCGTGGTGTTGTTCTTTATGATTTTGTTCGCCAACGCAAGAATATTTTTTGTAGAACGGTAATTCTGTTCGAGTTTATATGTGCGACAATCGGGAAAATCATGCGTAAAATTGAAAATATTTCGGAAATCGGCACCGCGCCAACCGTAAATACTCTGGTCTTCATCACCCACTACAAAAACATTTCCGTATTTTGCCGCCATAAGCCGCACAAGTTCGTATTGTATCGTATTGGTATCTTGAAATTCGTCTACATGAATATAGCGGAATTTGTTCTGACAATAGTCGAGCGCGTCGGCATTCTCACGCAATAATCGATACGTTACAAGCAACAAATCGTCATAATCGAGTGCATTGCTCTTTTTGAGTTCCGCTTCGTATCCCTTGTAAATTTCGTAGATTTCTTCTGCCCACTCGTAATATTCGTTATGTTGTTTATATTCTTCGGGGGAATATCCGCCGTTCTTCGCATCGGAAATCGCCCAGATTGCCTTTTTCGGCAACTCTTCGTCGGCATAAGATTTTTCTTTGATTATATTCTTTACGATACGTTCTTTTTCATCTTCGCCGTAAATAGAAAAGTTTTTTTCGTATTCCGACAGCCTATCGATAAAACGACGCAAAATACGCACACACATGGAGTGAAACGTAGAAATCAACATATCGTCCGCCGCAGACGGCAACATTTTTTCAAGGCGTTCACGCATTTCGTTTGCCGCTTTGTTGGTAAACGTGATAGCAAGAATATGGTACGGAGCAACCCCTTTTTCGGAAACGAGATAGGCAATCCGATGCGTCAGAAGTCTGGTTTTTCCACTTCCCGCACCTGCCGTTACCAACACCGCGCCTTCGGTATCCAACACGGGTTTACGTTGTTCTTCATTCAAATCGGATAGTAATAAGTTCATTATAAAATGATAGCATATGTGCGCGATAAAGTCAACCGCTTTTACCTGCGCGCTCGCGGTAATACCGCTCGCGCATCTCCCTGAATTTACGCGACAGACACAAGATATAACGCTGGCGATTGTTTTCGTCTAACCGTTCGAATTCTTCACGGTCGATGAGTTGACCAATCGGATTGATTGTGTTTTCGTCCCGTTCGAGTATCGTACAAACTTTTGTGTAGAAAAGTTCTTCTTCTTCGGCTTTATCGGTACAAAGCGCTCTGTGTTCGTCGCGTCGAACTTTTTCCTGTTGTAATTCGCGCACCAGTTTTTCGCTTTCGCCGCCCTTTCCCATTTCGTCGAGTGCTTTTTGCCGTTCATCTTCCATGCGTTGCCAGTATCCCATTTTCAGTCGTTGTTTGGCAAGTAGTGCTCTCCGTTTCAATTCGCCGTACTCTTTAATCGGTTTATCCGTCAATTTTTCGTCCTCCCGTAAAATCGTACTTTCATTATAGCACAAAATACGACGCGTGCAACACATTCGACAAAACCAGTCAAAATCAGACGTTGCATGGCGAAAAACACAGGAATAAAAAGACGGACTTCCGTTTACGCCCAAACAAAAAACGGAACACAATTGTATTCCGTTTTGCTCTCATTAGCCTTTGGAGCCGCGTTTGCGGGCTGCTTCCGACTTTTTCTTTCTGCGGACAGACGGTTTTTCGTACTGCTCTTTGCGCCGCAAATCGCCCATGATGTTATCCTTTTGGCACTTACGCTTAAAACGTTTGAGTGCGCTGTCAAGCGATTCGTTTTCGCCGACTTTGATAACCGACATGCTTTTACACCACCTTTGCTCATAGAACGTTTATTTTACCTGTAAATTATACGCGGTTTGCCCTGCGTTTGTCAACCGATTTATCGCAATTTTCGGTTAAAGTTGCGGAAAATCCATTGTCTGCCCGCCCAGAATATGGATATGCAGGTGGAAAACAGTCTGCCCCGCATCATCACCCTGATTGATTACCAATCGATATCCGTTTTTAAGTCCCAGATTTTCCGCCTGTTCGGCAACCGTTTGTAAAATATATCCCAAATCTTCTCGGTCGGAATCGGTCATTTCCCGTAACAATTTGTAATGCCGTTTGGGAATTGCAAGATAGTGCAACTTCGCTTTCGGCTCGATATCTTTTACGATAATCATTCTATCGTCTTCGTAAAAACGCTCCGACGGAATTTCACCGCCGATAATCTTACAAAAAATACAGTTATTCATAGTATGTTGCTTTCACTCCTTCTTTATATGGATTTTGTATTTTTACCAGAAAAAGCCCGCCAACGGGAAGAGAAGAATATACTTTAACGTAGTTTGTCGTGTATCCCACCGTTTCGCCGTTTTCCTGCCTTTCGGCATATACTTCGCGTACCGTTCCCGACAAAGAACATAAAAACCGATTGTGCAGTTTTTTGCCCGTTTCAATCAGACGCGTTGCCCGTTCCTGTCGGACAGACATATCGATTTGCGGCAACGAGCACGCTTTGGTGCCTGTTCGTTCGCTGTACGGAAATACATGTAAATCGGAAAATTCCGCTTTTTCCGCAAAACGTACCGTTTCTTCAAATTCTTCTTCGGTTTCTCCGCCGAATCCCGTGATGATATCGGTGGTGATTCCCGCGTCGGGAAAAAACTTACGAATCAAACGCACTTTATCCAGAAAAAATTCGGGTGAATATTTTCGATTCATACGTTTGAGCACCGACGCACTACCACTTTGCAACGATAAATGAAAATGGTCGCAAAATCCGCTCTCTCGCATCGACGCCAGTAACGTATCATCTATTACCGTACATTCGAGCGAGCCGAACCGTTTACGAACAGGCAAATGCCCCAAATGCCGCACAAGCGCACACAGACTTTCACCCGTATCTTTACCGAATGCCGACACGTTGATACCGGTCAGCACGATTTCTTTGGTAGACTGCGCCGCTGTTTCCGCCTCGGATACAATGCTGTTTATACTCCTGCTGCGACTTCTGCCGCGCAGATACGGAATAATGCAATACGAACAAAAATTGTTGCAACCGTCTTGAATTTTGATATAACTGCGCGTTTTTGTATGATACGGAAGTAAATCGTCTTCATACACGGAAGAAAGCGGAAAAAGGTCACAACAAGAAGTCTTTCGGTTCGAGTTAAGGTCGGACAAAATTTCTTCCACCATATGCATTTTTCCGCTCGTGCCGAACACAAGACGCACATTTTGCTTTTGCGCGAAAACGACGGCATTGTTCTGACTGCTGCAACCGCAAACATAAATTTTTGCCGACGGATTCAGTTTCCGCACGCGCGCAATTGCCTGTCGGGACTTTTTATCTGCCTCACCCGTTACCGAACAGGTATTCACCACATAAAAATCGGCGATTTCGAGTTTGTCGGTTGCATCGATTCCATGCGCGGCTAACGCCGAAATAATCGACTGCCCTTCGCACTGGTTTACTTTGCAACCCAGAGAAAATACAACTGCTTTCATTGCCACTGCCCCAGTTCGTACATGATTACCGACAGTACGGCGATATTTGCCGTTTCCGCCCGCAAAATTCGCTTGCCGAGCGTAACGGACACCACTCCGTTCTGCGCCAGCATCTGCGCTTCCGCGTCGGAAAATCCGCCTTCCGAACCTATGAGAACGGCAACGTTGCATATATCCGTTTCCCGCTTTCGCGCTTGCAAAAATTCTTTCAGAGAAGGCGTTATTGCCTTTTCATACGGAAAAACCACCGTATCGAATTCCGATAACAAACCAACTGTTTCGGAAAAATTTATAGGAGAATATACTTTTGTGAGAACACTTCTGCCACATTGTTTTGCCGCTTCGAGCGCAATTTTATTCAGCCTGTCCGTACGAACGTTTCGGTCGTATCCCTGCACAAATTCGGTATACACGGGATAAACGGCATAAGCCCCCAACTCCACTGCTTTTTGTACCACGAGGTCGTTTTTGTCCCCTTTCATAATCGACATAAACAGGGTAACGCGAACAGTCGGTTCACTCTCGTTCCTCTCTTTTCGGCACAGCGAAAGTTTTGTTTCGGTACGAGAAACAGACGTGATACGGCAAATATAATCGTAACCGTCACCGCAACACAAAACCACTTCGTTGCCCACTTTGGCACGAAGCACAACGGATAAATGCTTATGTATTTCACCGTCGAGAACAGGAGTTTCACAAACGGAATCCACAAAAAATCGTTTCATCTTTTCTTCCACAACACAGCGCGCCATTCGCCGTCACATTCTTCCGCAATCATAGAAAAATATTGTTCGTACGCCGCCTTCACTTCATCGGCTCGGGAATGGATAATACCGCTTGTAATCATATATCCGTCACGCACCAAAAGTTTTGCCGCGCTCTCCGCTATGCTGATCAGCACATCTGCCGTAATGTTGGCAACCACCGTAGAAAAAGTTTCGTTCTCTCCTTGCGGTACGCTTTCCAATCGAATATCCGCACGTTCGGATACTCGGTTGAGCGCACAGTTTCGGCGAGCAGCATCGGTAGCCTGCGGGTCGATATCGGTCATAAGGCAATATTCGGCGCCCAATTTCAAAGCTGCCGCACCTAAAATGCCGCTACCGCACCCAATATCGGCAACACGCGTACCCGCAACGTCAAGCCGTTCCAAAAATTTCAGACAAAGCCGTGTGGTTTCATGATTGCCTGTTCCGAACGCCATGCCGGGATCAATCAGCACTTTGATTTTATCGCCGACATACCGTATCCACTGCGGCACAATGACTATTTTATCCAGTTCGATAGGCGCATAGTATTTCTTCCACTCGTTTTCGTAATCGGCGGAATCTATTTTTTTCAGCGACAGTTCGAGCGTTCCCACCGATAAACCGGGCATCGAACGCAATTCGTTGAGTTTTTCGGTAAGCGGCGAAAAATCATACGACTCGGGATAATAACCGCAAACGTATACAGTGGGGTCGTTTGCCTGCCAAAGAGATTGGTCCGCATAATCCCACGTGTGCGCTTTCAGAACGCTTTTTATATCTTCGCTGTCAATCACAGACACGCCGTCACTGCCGTAATCCATTAAAACAACGGATAAAGTATCCGAAAATTCGGATGTTGTCGTGACGGTAGCTTGCCAGTACGTCATAAATTTCCGTCCCCGCAAAAAGCGGCGAGCGGTTAAACCGTCGCCGACTTATGCTTTTCCTATTTTTTGAAAAATTCCCGCGACTTGTCGTATTGGTCTACTTTTAACGACTCGTGCAGTTCCTTGATTTTGTTCTTTTGGTCTTTGGTTAAATTGCGCGGCAACTCAATATCGATGGTAACAAGCAAATCGCCCGTAACGCCCTTTTTAGCGTTTTCAATACCGTGCCCTTTGAGTTTGAAAGTTGTACCGCTCTGCGTGCCTTCGGGTAACGGGAACGCAACTTTCGCGCCTTTGAGCGTGGGCACCATGATTTTATCGCCGAGCAGTGCCTGCGTAAACGTGCACGGCACTTCCACCGCCAAGTCCAAACCTTTCCGCTTAAAGAATTTATGCGGCATTACGTTAATCATCAGAACAAGATTGCCCGACTTCGTACCGTTGCGGCTTCGTTCGCCTTCACCCGGTACCGTCATAATCTGATTGGGCTCGATTCCCGCGGGGAACGTAATGCGAAGTGTGGTGTTTTTACGGAGAAGTCCTCTGCCACCGCACGTAGGGCACGATTCTTTTATGATTCTGCCCGTGCCGCCGCAAACGTTACACGCTTTCATGCTCACCACTCTGCCGAACGGTGTTTCTTGCGCAAAACGCACTTTACCCGTACCGCCGCAGTTATTACATTTTGCGTATTGCGTACCGCCCTTGGCGCCCGTACCGCGACATGCGGCACAAGGCTCGAAACGATTAACCGAAATATCTTTCGCTACGCCGAATGCCGCTTCTTCAAACGTGAGCGTAACGTTCATGGAAATATCGCCGCCGCTGCTTGCTCCGCCCTGCTCCTTTGCCTGTCCGTTGAACATATTGACAAAGTCGTCGAAGAACGAACCGCCACCGCCGCCGAAATCCCCCGCGCCGCCGCTACCGCCCGCGGAAGGACGGTCATACGCCGCGCGTTTTTGCGGGTCGCCCAAAACCTCATATGCTTCGCTGACTTCTTTGAATTTGTCGGCCGCCGCTTTATCACCCGGATGCAAGTCCGGATGATATTGCTTGGCAAGTTTACGGTATGCCGATTTTATTTCGTCGTCGGAAGCGGATTTGGAAACGCCCAGAATTTCATAATAAGATTTTGCCATTCCTTTTCGCTACCTTTCCAAACGGACGGGTCAACCGACCCGATTCCGTCAGTTATTGTTGTCGTCTACTACTTCGGCGTCTTCCACCACTACGTCATCTCCCGCATCGGCGGACGCACCTTCGGTTGCCGCACCACTCTCGTATAACTTGGTGAAAATGCCGTTGGAAAGTTTCTGCAAGCTGTCTACCGCATCGGTAATTGCTTCGAGTTCGTCGGTTTTGATAACTTCGCGCACGTTCGCCATTTCTTTTTCCAGTTCCTCCTTATCCGAAGGCGACACGGCGGAACCGTTGTCTTTCAGGAATTTCTCAATAGAGAAGATGAGCATATCCGCGTGGTTTTTGGCTTCCACAACTTCTTTGCGCTTGTTGTCCTCGTCCGCAAATTTTTCGGCGTCTTTGATAGCCTGCTGAATCTGCGCTTCGGTAAGGTTGGTAGACGCGGTAATGGTTACGCGCTGTTCTTTGCCCGTGCCTTTATCACGCGCCGAAACGTGCACAATACCGTTTGCGTCTATATCGAACGTAACTTCAATCTGCGGAACGCCGCGCGGTGCGGGAGGAATGCCGCCCAATTCGAAACGGGCAAGCGTTTTATTGTGCGCCGCAATTTCGCGCTCACCTTGCAATACGTGAATATCCACGGAAGGCTGACCGTCGGTTGCGGTGGAGAATACCTGCGACTTCTTGGTAGGAATAGTAGTGTTGCGCGGAATCAGTTTGGTAAAGATACCGCCCACCGTTTCGATACCGAGAGAAAGCGGCGTTACGTCCAACAAAAGAACGTCTTTCACTTCTCCTGCAAGCACGCCGCCCTGAATAGCGGCACCGATTGCCACGCATTCGTCGGGATTGATTCCTTTGAAAGGTTCTTTGCCGCTCAATTTGCGAACTGCTTCCACAACGGCGGGAATACGAGTAGAACCACCTACCAAAATAACCTTGTCGATATCCGATTCGCTGAAACCGGCGTCCGCCATAGCCTGTTTGGTAAGCTTAACCGTTTTTTCGATAAGCACTTGCGTAAGCGCTTCAAACTTACTGCGCGTAAGTTCGTATTCCATATGGAGAGGACCCGCCGCACCCGACGTGATGAACGGAAGGCTGATTGTGGTCTTTTGCAACGACGAAAGTTCGATTTTTGCCTTTTCGGCAGATTCTTTCAGTCTTTGCATTGCCATACGGTCTTTGGAAAGATCGATGCCGTTGTCGTTCTTGAACTGTTCGACAAGGTAATCCATAATTTTTTGGTCAAAGTCGTCGCCGCCCAAACGGTTATCACCCGCCGTAGCAATAACTTCAAACACGCCGTCGCCGATTTCCAAAATGGAAATATCGAAAGTGCCGCCGCCCAAGTCGAAGATGAAAATCTTGTGGTTGTTGTCCTGTCCTTTATCAAGACCGTAAGCAAGCGCCGCCGCCGTCGGTTCGTTGATAATACGCAACACGTCCAAGCCCGCGATACGACCCGCGTCTTTGGTTGCCTGACGTTGGGAATCGGTGAAATATGCGGGAACGGTAATAACCGCCTGCGTTACTTTTTCTCCGAGATACGCTTCGGCATCTTGTTTGAGTTTGGTGAGAATCATTGCCGACAATTCTTGCGGCGAATAATCCTTACGATCGATTCTCACTTTGCGGTCGGTACCCATATCTCTTTTAATGGAAATAACCGTATGGTCGGGGTTTGCCACCGCCTGACGCTTTGCCACCTGTCCTACCAAACGCTCGCCGTCTTTGGCAAAACCGATGACGGAAGGAGTAGTTCTCGCACCTTCGGCATTGGGAATAACCGTCGGCTCGCCGCCTTCGAGAACGGCAACGCAAGAGTTGGTCGTTCCGAGGTCGATTCCTATAATCTTACCCATAATTCTTTATCCTCCAAAAAATTTTCTTTTTTATCGATATATTGTAATATAACCTATAAGCGATTATGTATGCGTTCCGAACGCGTCGCTATTTGGCTACTTTTACCACGCTGTGACGGATAATCCGCTCACCCATACGGTAGCCCTTCTGAAATACTTCCACTACCATGTTTACTTTATCGGGGTCCTTAACTTTTACCTGCATGATTGCGTTGTGCAGATTGGGGTCGAACTGCTCGCCGAGCGCAGGAATTTCGCTGACGCCCAAATTAGAGAGCATTTCGCTGATTTGGCGATAAATCATTTTGATTCCTTCGGCTACTTTCTCGTCGGGAATCATCGTAATCGCCTGTTTGAGCACGTCTAAAACGGGAATCACCTTTTCGATAACTTCCACCATGCCGTCCTCTTTCTGCTTTTTGTTGAGTTCGGCGTTGCGCTTGCGGTAATTATCGAAATCCGCCTGCATGCGGTTGACCAGATTGGAAAGCTCTTCGCTACGGTTCTTTTCTTTCACCGCAATCGCCTGCGCTACCGTCAACTTCTGCATGAGTGCCGCAATTTGTTGTTGGGGATTCGGTTGACCCGCCGCAGTCTGCGGATAGGGTTGCGCTTTGGGCTCACCGGTGATTACCGTGTCTTCTTTCTTTTCGTCCATGTTGCCTTTCTCCTGACCTCTCCTTTTTATTGCCCGTCATTCTGTCGCTCATCGTCGCCTTCGTCGGCATACTCTCCCGCATGCTCGGGCAACATATTAATCGTTTTTCCGATATAATCGAGAACCGAAATGACTTTGGGATAATCCATTCGTATGGGACCGATGACGCCCGCTTGCCCGATGTTGATTCCGTTTACCGAATAACTCGCCGTTACAATGGCGCATTCCGGCATACCGTCGCGAATTTCGTTGTCGCGCCCGATTTTAATCGACAGATTCATATCGTCGTTATTTTTAAGCACGGGTACCAACTCTTCTTTCGCATCCAATAATTCGAGCATGGCTTTTGCCTTTTGCAGATTGGCATACTCGGGCTGTTCGAGAATTTTTGCACTGCCTTCGAGCACGATATCGCTTATCATTTCTTCGTGACTGTAACTGCGCAAAACTTTCAGAACCGTTTTGAAAACCTGCTCATACTCTTTTTTCACCTTTTTGATAAGAGCGTTTGGTTTGAGCACCTGATTGATGGTATGTTCCGCAAAGACGCTTGTCATGAATTGCGCAGCGGTATTGCAATATGCGTCGTCCACATTTGCGCCCACCGAAAGCGTTGCATCTTTCAGAATTCCCAAACTGGTCACAATGATGACAAGCGCGGTAGTATCGGTTACTTTCACGATTCGGATATTCTGAATCATGGCGTCGCTGATATCCTGCGCATATGCCACACTTGTCAGATTGGTTATCTCCGAAATAACCTTTGCCGTGTTTTTGAGAATATCGTCCAGTTCGGTGATTTTACGGTTGAAATAGCGCTTGACCGTTTTCAACTCGCTACGCGTAAGTTTACGCTTGGGCATCAACCGCTCTACATACAGCCGATACGCTTCCGCCGTGGGAATGCGCCCCGCAGACGTATGCGGCTGAACGAGATACCCCATTTCTTCGAGTGCGGCAAGTTCATTGCGAATCGTCGCCGTGCTCAATGCGGGCAAATGCTGTTCTTTGATTTCGGCGCTGGATATCGGCTCGCACGAATTGATATAGCTGTCTACAACAGCTTGCAGGATTTTTTCTTTTCTGCCCGATAAACCCAAAACGCACGAAACCTCCTACCGAATTAGCACTGTGCCGCAAAGACTATTAGCAATCTCCGCATTAGAGTGCTAACATAAATATAGCATATTGCACCGCCTATGTCAAATCTTTGCAGGCATATTTTCAAAGATTTTCCACCCGTCAGATTAAACGCACAATAACGTCGTTCATTACAAAATATGCCTTTTCGGCAAGCGCAATTCCATTCTCCGTAAAATGAATCAGTCCGTCGGTCGAGAGACGGTTGAGTGCTTTCTCTCTGCTCTTTTTCCAATCCGTTCCGCTCAACCGATTGAGTTCCGAAAAAGCAATTCCGTCCACCGTGCGCAATCCGAGCATAACGTATTCTTCGAGCGCTTCGGCAGCGTTGATACTTTCAAAACGTTCGGCACGATTACCCGCAACATACTGCGCGATATCCGATGTGTTGTATGAACGCACCGTTCCCGAAAAAGAATGCGCCGCCGCCCCCACGCCGAAATACGGTTTTCTTGTCCAATATCCGAAATTGTGTTTGCACCGATACCCCGGGAAACAAAAATTGCTCACTTCATACCGTTGCATGCCGTGACTACGCAGACAAGCATACGCCGTTTCGTATAAATCCGCCGCCGTGTCATCGTCCGTACGATAGCCGCTATCATACAGCGGCGTATTCTCTTCCACCGAAAGTGCATAAACGGACATATGCGTAACGCTCCGTTCACATAAAGCATTAACGGCATAGCGAATATCCTGTTCCGTCTGTTCGGGCAATCCGACAATCAAATCCGCATTAACGTTTTTTAATCCGTGTGCTTGCGCTTGTTCTATCGCCGCGAAAGCCTGCGCCGCCGTATGCCTTCTGCCGATACGAACCAAAACGGTATCGTTGAGCGACTGCACCCCCAAACTCAACCGATTGACGCCGCAAGCGCGCGCTTCGTCCAAAAAAGCGGGCGTGCAACTTTCGGGATTCGCCTCTGTTGTGATTTCGCAATCAGGCGAAAACGAGGAAACCGAACGCAGTGCGCCGAAAATCTCTGTCAACCGACCGTGCGGCAAAACGGACGGCGTACCGCCGCCCACAAAAACCGAATCGATTGTACCATGCACCCGTTCCCGTATTTCTCGGATAAGCGTTGCCACATACGAATCTACGTTCACCCCGCCCACACTCGACACAAACGAACAATATGCGCAACGACTGTGGCAAAACGGAATATGCACGTATACGCCCGCACCGTTATTTGTCATCGAGTTTAAGCACCGACATAAACGCTTCGCTGGGCACTTCCACCGAACCCACCTGCCGCATGCGTTTTTTCCCTTCTTTCTGTTTTTCGAGCAACTTTTTCTTACGCGTGATATCGCCGCCGTAGCATTTAGCCAACACGTCTTTGCGCATTGCTTTCACCGTTTCTCTTGCAATTACTTTATTGCCGATAGACGCCTGAATGGGTATTTCAAACAACTGGCGGGGAATCACTTCTTTCAGCTTTTCGGCAATGGAACGCCCGCGCGCATATGCTTTGTCGCGATGTACGATAATGCTCAATGCGTCGCAGATTTCGTTGTTGAGCAAAATATCCAGTTTTACGAGGTCTTCGGCTTTATAACCTTTCACTTCATAATCCAAACTGGCATATCCGCGCGTCCGCGATTTAAGACTATCGAAAAAGTCGTACACGATTTCATTGAGCGGAATTTCGTATTCCAGTCGCACGCGCGTTTTATCCAGATATACCATGTTCAGATACGTGCCGCGCTTATCCTGACACAATTCCATAATAGACCCGATATATTCGGGCGGCGTAAAAATCATCGCCTTCACATACGGTTCTTCGATACGGTCCGTTTCTCCCGCAGGGGGCAGATTGCTGGGGTTGGTTACGGTTACTTCTTCCCCGTCCGTTTTGTATACTTTATAATTTACGCTCGGCGCGGTAGTAATCAGGTCGAGATTGAACTCACGTTCCAAACGCTCCTGTATGATTTCCATGTGCAATAAGCCCAAAAAACCGCAACGAAATCCGAATCCCAACGCAACCGAAACTTCAGGCTCGAAAAAAAGCGCAGCATCGTTGAGTTTGAGCTTTTCAAGCGCGTCTTTGAGGTCATTGTATCTGCTTCCGTCGGTGGAAAAGATACCGCAATACACCACGGGTTGCACCTTTTTATATCCGGGACAAGGCGCCGCCGTCGGATTGTTCGCATCGGTAATCGTATCGCCCGGTTCGGTATCCGAAACATTTTTGATACTGGCGCATACATAGCCGACATCTCCCGCCGAGAGTGCCTTCCGTTCCATTGCTTTGGGACTGAAAATTCCCACTTCGGTCACGTCGAATTCTTTACCGCTGTGCATCATGCGGATTTTCGTACCTGCGGAAACCGCGCCGTCAATCACACGTACCAAACAAACGGCACCTTTATAGTTATCGTAATACGAATCGAATATGAGCGCTTTGAGCGGCGCTTGCTCGCTACCCGACGGTGGCGGCACGGCAGTGATAATTTTATCGAGCACCGCTTCGATATTTAAGCCTTCTTTGGCGCTGACCAACGGCGCGTCATCGGCAGGTAATCCGATAACGTCTTCTATTTCCTTTTTCGCCTCGTCGGGACGCGCGCTCGGAAGGTCTATTTTATTGATTACGGGAATGATTTCCAGATTGTTGTCTACGGCAAGATATACGTTTGCCAACGTCTGCGCCTCCACCCCTTGGGTTGCGTCCACAATCAAAACGGCGCCTTCGCAAGCGGCAAGCGAACGGGAAACTTCATACGTAAAGTCAACGTGACCGGGCGTATCTATCAAATTCAGTTCATATTCTTCGCCTTCGTAAACATATTGCATACGTACGGGCGTCAGTTTAATGGTGATACCTCTCTCTCGCTCGATATCCATACTATCGAGAATCTGGTCGGTAAGTTCGCGTTGCGAAACCGTTCCCGTTTTCTCAATCAGCCTATCGGCAAGCGTGGACTTGCCGTGGTCGATATGCGCGATAATGCAGAAATTGCGAATATGTTTTTGCCGTTCCATTGTTTCCTCGCAGGCACGAAAATAAATCGATGCCGTTTTTGCGTGTATTTCCCCAGTATTATAATCGAAAAACCGAAAAATTGCAAATAAAAATGTGCTTTTAATCCATTTTGATTGCTTTGCGGAAAAAAAAGTGCTATACTTGTCATATACTATTTACAGCGAATTAAATAACGGAGAAACGCATGAATATAAAATCCACTCGGCTCTTCACCACGCCGATTGCGCACCGTGGTCTGCACAACGACGAAATTCCCGAGAACTCGTTGCTTTCGTATGAAAAAGCAATCGAAAAAGGATACCCTATCGAAATAGACGTGCGCATTATAGACGACGGCACGATTATTGTTTTTCATGACGATACGCTCGGGCGCATGACGGATAAAGACGGATATGCTTCGGGCTTGCGTGAAACGGACTTACCCCAACTGTATCTCAAAGGAACCGACCAGACCGTTCCCACGTTCAAACAGGTTCTCGACCTTGTGCACGGCGAAGTGCCGCTGTTAATCGAAACCAAAGTCACCGCAAAAATCGGCGCGCTCGAAAGCAAAGTAATCGAGTTGCTTAAAGAGTATAAAGGCGAATACGCCATGCAATCGTTCGACCCGTATTCTATGGAATATTTCCGTAAACATACACCCGATACTTTGCGCGGGCAACTTTCCGCCACGTTTACAAAAACTTCGGGGCTGTCTTTGGGCAAACGGATTGCTATGTCCCACCTTTCGGTCACCAAAATTTCCGATCCCCATTTCATTTCGTTTTGCGGCGCCGACCTGCCCAATAAGTACGTGGCAAAAAAACAGTTACCCACGCTTGCTTGGACAATCCGCAGTAAAACTGACTATGAAAAGGTAGCGGACTATTGCGATAATATTATCTTTGAAGGATTTTCGCCCGAAAACGAATGAAAACATTTTTCAAGGCAATGAAAAGCAAACGGGTGCGACGCGAATTTCTCAAATCGGTCGCCGTGGGACTCGCGTCTACCCTAATCGACTTTCTGATTACCGCACTCATTTTATATATGGCAGGGCACGAACATTACTCGGGCTTTTCGGGCGTGTTTACAGGCAAAACGGTTGACGGATTGTCGTATTCTCCCCCCACTTCCGTATATATCACGTCTATTGTTTTGAGTTTCGTGATATCCATTCTGTTCAATTATATTATGAGTATGTTTTTTGTATACGAATACGGCAATGTGGGAAAAAACGCAAAAGGATTCACCAAATTTGCCATATTTGCGCTAATCGGACTTACAATTACCACTGTTGGCAGCTTATTGTGCTCGCTTGTGTTCGGTTTGAACGGCAGCAAAATATGGTGGATTAAAATTACCATTACCGTAGTAGTATTCGTATTCAATTTCTTTACACGCAAATATTTCGTATTCAATATCGCACTCATACGCGACGACGAAAACACCATCAACTTGTAATCTACATAAAAACGCGTTTCTCTACTCGGGAAACGCGTTTTTGTTTGTGGTTAATATTCGATTCTGTCTATCTTCTTTTCGCAGTCGTTGTACACAATATACGAGAACACGGCGGCAAGTACGAATGCGGCAACAAGTAGCATTGTCCAGGTTATAACGTTTGCCCACACAAGCGACAGTACGGTATATATCAAAGCATGAAGCACACCGCCTGCCACGGCGAGAAACAACGAAACCGCCATACCGCCGAACACGGTAATCAGCACGTTGCGGTTATGTTTCATCACTTCGTTGGGGGTCGTCCATTTCAGTTTGGGACTACGTAAATCGAGCCACATACCAAAATGCACCGCCGCAAAATTATAAATCAACAAAAAGGCAATAGAACAAATCAAAAACGTTGCATCGAAATCGAGAATCGCCATAACAACCGCCCCCAACACCGACGAAACAGAGCCGATAATCAGATAGACATACGATTTTGCCTTAATCTGTGTTTTGCAGTCTACGGGAAGAATTTTGGTATAGTAAAACTTTTCGCCTTCGCGCGACAGCACGGTTGCAGGCGCACCGTTTGTTCCCACACTCATGAACATAATCATCCATAATTGAACAAATTGCATTGCCGTACGGATTATACGAATTTTTTCTTCGCCCAATGCCTCGGCGCCGCCGCTTTCGCTTACAATGGCGGACACATTAGAGGTCAGTCCGATAAATCCCACAATGATGGGACACATCACGACTCCAATCAAACAATTGAGCGCAAACGACGGTGTGCGCACGATTTCGCGCCATTCCTTTTTCATGAGCGCTTTCAGTGTACTCGTGCTGCGATAATCACGCCCGCTTGCTTTTGTCCTTTTTGCATTTTCCAACTGCCCCGCTGCGCCTTTTTTGTATACCGTAGCGCTTATCACAAGTGCTATTCCGCCCAATGCAATAATACTGCCGAAATAAATCACCAAATTAACAACCACCGATGCCGCCACACCCAATCCGAACACGGTGGTCAGATTCATAGCACGCGCCAACGCATATAACGGATACACCGTGTTGGCGATTTTACGGAACATTCCCTGCACTGCGCTCAAATCCACCTGTTCGGGATTGAGATTCTGCATTTTGGAAATACCCATATAGTACAGAACAAAAAATCCGCCGAATAAAAGTAACACGACAATCGAACCGAGCGCACCGCGATTACGCAGAAAAGATACGATATACATTACGGGCACGGAAATAATTGCCGCAAAAAAAAGCGGTATGGCGGGCGTAAGCAACACGGCAAACGGCAACAAAACATAAAAGATTGCAGACGCATGCAAAGCAATACCTGCCGCAATCAGACACGGCACCATAATCAGCACGCACGCGACCAATTCGGCAAGATACACAATTGTAAGTTTGGCGGCAAACACAACCGACGGCTTAATCGGTAATGCCAGAAAGAATTCGGTATCTCGTGAAAAGTATAAACAGGTCAACACAGTCACGATTCCAAACACAAGCACAACCATCAAGCCGCAAAGAAGAATAAGCGTAACAAATTCGCTTTGCAGAGAATATGCGCCGAACGCACTGCTCATCATGGCAACCATGGCAATAAAGGAGCTTGCCACGATTCCGTACAAAATTACGAGCGCGACTGCCGCAATAATCCATCTGCGCGATGCTTTTGCACTCGAACGATCTCTGCGAAACATATTTTTAAGTTGCAGTTTTATAACGGCAAGATAATTACGCATGCGTTCCTCCCGCAACCGAAAGAAACACGTCTTCCAACGAGCGGTCGTTCGATGCCGCTTTGATTTCTTCCATGCTGCCCACCATAATGAGCTTTCCCTTTACGATGATACCCACCCTGTCGCAGATTTTTTCGGCGACTTCGAGCACGTGCGTGGAAAAAAACACTGTTTTGCCCGCATCGCAATGCGCACGCATCAATTCTTTAAGCTGAAAAGCGGACTGCGGGTCGAGTCCCGTCATGGGTTCGTCTAGCACCCACAGATTGGGATTGTGAATAAGCGCGCCGATAATACTGATTTTCTGCTTCATGCCGTGCGAATACGTGCGAATTTGGGAATCGAATGCGTCGCGCAATTCGAATTTACCGAGAAGTGCTTCCGCTCGTTCTTTACGCGTGGCAATATCCACACCGTAGATATCCGCCATAAAATCCACGTACTCACGCCCCGTCAGTTTATCGTAAATTACATGACTATCGGACACATATCCCGTATTGCGTTTTGCTTCGGTGGCATGCGTTTTCAAATCATAATCGCATACCGACACGTTGCCTTGTTCATACGAAAGTATTCCCGTTAGAATCTTGATAGTCGTTGTTTTTCCCGCGCCGTTCGGTCCCAAAAAACCGAAAATTTCTCCCGGACGCAATTCGAGCGTGAGATCGTCTACCGCTTTTACGTCGCTTTTCGCATACGCTTTGGTAAGATGTTCTATTTTTAACATGATGCCGTTCCTCCGTACATTTTACAAGCACTATAAATATTATAGTACCCCCCCCCGCGTATTTGTCAACCGATTCGCAATGCTTTTTTTACAATCGGGCAATTTTTTCGGAAAAGTACTATCGACGGAGAACTTAAATTTTATAGCAGACGAATGACGGCAATTTCTTTTTTTGCCAGACTTTTGGTAAGGCGAACGGACGACGTATTGTAAATTACTTCGCCGATTCGCACACGCCACTGTCCTTTGCGTTGCGAATTGATAATTTTGATTTTAATTCTTTCGCCTTCAAACAGCACGGTCACGTTCAATTCGGGCGTATCGGCGGGAAGCGCCGGCTGAAAACTGATTACATCGCCGCGCAGGCGAATCCCCGCATACCGCTCAATCAAACATTTATACAGCCACGCCGCCGAACCCGTATACCAAGTCCAACCGCCCTTGCCCGCAAATTCTCCGCCGTAAACGTCGGCGGCGGAAACATACGGTTCCACACAGTAGGTTTTTGTTTCCTTTTTATCGCGGCAACGGTTTGCGGGACTTAACCACCGCAACAATTCGTTTGCCCGTTCCGTTTTACCGCAGGCAAAGAGTGCGCTCACATACCAGACTGCCGCTTGTGTGTATTGCCCGCCGTTTTCACGCACATATTGCGGATAATTGCCGATATATCCCACGCCTTCCGCACGCGTAAACGGTGGGTCAAACAAACGAATCAGTCGTTTATCTTTGTCGCATAAAAGCGCGTAAGCTGTATCGAGCGCAGTTTGCTTTTGTTCCGTCGTTCCGATGCCCGCAAGTACGCTCCAACTCTGCGTTAATAAATCGATTTTGCAAGCAGGCGAATTTTTGCTGCCCAAAACGGTACCGTCGTCACAACGGGCGCGGAGAAACCTGTCGCCGTCATACGCATTACATACGGCGTCATACAACTTTTCGGAAACCGAACGAAGGCGTGCACTCTCATCCGTATCGGTCACATATGGCAGAAATTTATCGATTACGTGATACAGAAACATGGAACACCAAACGCCCGTGCCCCTTCCTTCGGCGCCCACTTTATCCATGGCGTCGTTCCAATCGCCGCCACGCATGCGCACGAGTCCGTCGTCACCGAAATCGCAACTGATGTCTATGGCACGCATACAGTGTTCAAAAAGCGGCGCACCCACCGAAGAAAACTCCGCAGCCGTATATACCGACGCGTCCTGCGGCGAAATGGGAACGTCTTTCAGAAACGGCACCGACTCGTTCAGAATCTCTTTATCGCCTGTGCAGGCAATATACTCACACGTAACGTATACAAGCCATAAACGGTCGTCGCATATGTGCGTGCGCACACCGATTGCAGGCGGATGCCACCAATGTTGCACGTCGCCTTCCTTAAACTGATGACGTGCGCATTCCAGAATATGTTCGCGCACAAGCGACGTATCGCAGTATAAGAGCGCCAAACAGTCTTGCAGTTGGTCGCGGAATCCGTAAGCACCACTCACCTGATAAAATCCCGTGCGTGCCGCAAAGCGGCTGTTGTATACCTGATACGGCAACCATTCGGTTAAATACCCGAATTCACCGTCAAAAGTAATGCGACAAAGTTTGTTATAGAACGCAAACGAGCGGTATTGCAAATCTTCGGCAGACTCCGAAAAATCGATAGGTTCCACAGACAAAGAAAAGCAGACTGTCTGCGTTTCTTCCGCACCCAATACGACGGGAGCCGTAATTCCCCAATAGTGTCTGTTTTTTGTCAGATTGCGATACAGCCGTAAACCGCCGTCACGAATATCGGCGGCGATAGCGGTGCTTTTTCGGTCAGCTTGCACATACATTTCGTTTCCGTTCAATCCGCAACCGATACGTAAACCGCAATCGTCAAATTTTTCTTCCAACGAAGCAAACGTGTTGCTACGAAAATCTCCCGCCACGGGTCGAACGCAAAAAACCGCGCCGACCGTTTTTTCCTTCGGTGTGTGATTGAAAAGCTCTAACCGATATACTTTTCTGCTTTCGCCATGCGCAGGAAAAACATGCAATCGCGCCGTAATTCCGCGACAAGCGCACGAAAATTCGGTATAACCACGCGCATGTAATACGGTATATTGCGCGTCCACGGCAGGCAACGGTTTTTTTGTGACACTCCACGACGTTTGCCCGTCGTGCAAAACAATCAGTTCGGATACGTCGTCTACAATGGGGTCGTTATTCCATTCGGTCAGTTTCGCCTGACGGGAATTGACGCCAAACGTGAATCCCCCGCCACTTTCGGTTATCACCGTGCCGAACCGACCGTCGGCAATAATATTACACCACGGCGCGGGCGTGTCCGTTTCGGTTAAATCGGCAAAATACGCGCCGTCCTGCGTAAATCCGCCCATACCCGTTTTACGAACAAGCGCGGGCAACGACAACGGCGGGCACGTATCACCGCCGCTTGCGCAAACCGCAAATGAAACGTTTTGCCGCTCGTCGGGAACGGGAACTCCGTTTTTGAAACGCATTCTCTGCGTTATGGCGTTATTCGCCGCATGTTGTCTGCATTGTTTGTATGCGCTTTCGTCACATTGGATAACCGTCACGTTATCGCCTGCCGCCGAACGGATTCCCGACAGTTCGATAGCACGCTCGGTATCGAAAAACCGGGCGGGATATTCATTGCGAAGTTTGCGACCGAAAAAGACCAGACGAAAATCAAATCCCGCTTCATACAAAAAGCGATACGCTTCCAATATTCCCGCAAGTGTTTCCAACGAAACGGATGTAATCTCGCACACGATTGCCGGTTTGTCGGGGGAAACACCTTCTACTTGCAAGGCGTTATATGCGCAGGCAAGAAGTTTTGCCGCTTCTTTCCGAGCCTTACGCGGAACGGCACGGGCAAGTTGCGCCGACGAGCCGACAAAACGCGCCACGGCGTCGGGCGACAATGCCATGCGGGCGGCATGTTCTGCCTGCTCGAACGTTTCGGCAACAAGATAATAGCAGGTAAACGAACAAGTTTCTCCCGCGCCCACCGACATCGCAAACGAACCGTAAAGAAAAGGATTGAGATTCTGTCCGAACCGCAAACTTTTGCCCCTTCCGTAAAAATCCCCTTTATCGCCGCTGTATGTCACATCGGCAGGCGCGGAAAGACAATATAACGCAGTGGTGCTTTCGTTTCGGCGACGCGCCCACATATATCGTTCTTCCCCGCCCGTTTCAACGAACATACGGGAATATGCGGGATGTGCTTCGTAATCCTGTTCCCGAGCCAAAACAGGTTCGGCACAGGCAACGAATCGCAATTCTCTTTCTTTGGAAGATATGTTTCGACACTCCACCCGTAACGCTATACCAAGCGGCGACGGCAGTACGGTCAGTTCGCTTCGGCACAGCAAATCGCTTTCCCGCAATTCCCAAACGGCGCTTTCTCTCGCATAAAACTCTCCGCGAAGCAAATCGAAACGCTCGTTTTCTTCTACACAGACACGCAAATTGCGTAGCAGGCATTTACCCGCATGCCGCGCGAAAACACGGTCGGCGGTCGCAATCGCGGAAAAGTTACCGCATTTGCAAAGATATACGCCTTCGTCGGCAATCTCCGCGGGAGGATTTGCAGACGGAAACTTCTTTTTTCTGCGAGCGGACGATATCCGTTCTTCGCCGCACAGAAACAGCATTGCCCGCCATTGCGGCAGAGTTTGCAACCGTGCGCACAAACAATCGGTTTTGAGCGCATTTGCGCACGACGCCAGAATCATTCCCTGATGATGCGTCATATAGCTTTTAACGGCAACCCCGCCGTCCGTCGATTCGTAATATCCCCACTTACCGTGTACACCTGCGGCAAGATAAGCATCCATACAATCGGTGAATCGTCGGTCGGAAACATACGGCAAAGCCAAAAATGCGGCATACGGCGCATACGGCGGATTTTCGGGCACATCGCTGTGCGCGATATCGGGAACTCCGAACGCCCTGTACAGGTTACCGCCTACATCGTCCACGGCATTATAGCGGCACTCCGACACACCCCACACGTCGCTTTTCCGCTGCGCGGCAAACTCTACGTGCGCACCCACGGCGCCCGCCATCGCCTGCCCCGAAAGCGTATCTTGCCTGGGCGCTATAAACAGACGGCTCATCAGATATTCGAACATTCCGCCCGTCCAACTGAAAACGGTGCGATGCTTTCCCACGGAAACGGCATGACGGTTGAGCATATAGAAGGCGTCTTTGGGCACTTTACCGTAGCCGCACGCCACAAGATACGTGAGCATGCTCTCGCTACCCGCCAAATCGTAATGATTGTATGTGTGCTCTTTTCGTTCATCATCGTAACCGATGTAAAACAGTTTACGCTTATTGTCGTAAAGCGCATGCAAATCGGTATTTTCAATCAACGTATCGATACGGTTTGCCAACGCACCGTTCGCATACGTTCGCGCAAGAGCGAGCGACGCCACAAAATTACCGCTGTCTACCGTAGAAACAAACCGACGCGGCAGAACGGCAAGCGTTTTGCAGTCATACCAGTTATAAAGATTTCCCCTATATTTCTCGCATTTTTCCACAGCCGAAATTATTCGTTCTATATACGACAGCAACCGTTCTTTATCGATAAGTCCCACTTCGTACGCCGAAGCGTAAGCAACAAGCGCCATACCGATATTGGTGGGCGACGTACGCGCGCACCAACCTTTTCCGTTATCTTCCTGATAGCAGTCGCACGGCAGTTTGTATAACTTTTCCTGCGCGTCGAAATAGGCAAACGTATCTTTGGCGGCATCGGTAACAAGCGACAACAAGGCGTCCGAACGTACGGAACTTTCCGATTGAACGGACAACAACGCCGGTACCACGGCGCCCGCGCAAAACAACAAAGCCAAAACGAAAAAAACAGGCGACTTTCCGAACACCGCCGCCCATACCGTAAACAGCGCGGCGGCGGCAGGATTGGCAAGAAAGGAAATTCTTCCCTTTGCATGCGCGAAAACACGCCACTCCAACAACTTGCGTTTTGTAATCAACCGACCGAGCGTAACAACCACGGCACACAATTCGTAAATCGCTACGGTAGGCAACACGGCAATATCGAATAAACCTCTTCCCCATTCCATCAGCATCTGCTTGGGATGACGCATAAAGGCACGCACCGCAAACACGGCGCGCAACAGTTGCGGCAGTAACGCAAGCACAAATACGGAACCATAAGGCGCAAAAAATAAAGCGAACAGCAGCAACAGTATTTGCGTAACGGGCACAACCGACAACACCAGATTGGATAGAATCGCGTATTTTGAAACGGGATTCAGGGGATTTCTCCGCTTGCTCCCGCCTTTATCTTTGATACGCGGAAAAACATACGGCAACAGTTGCCAATCCCCGCGAAGCCAACGAAGTCGACGCGTGAAATCATCGTCGAACGTCTGCGGAAAATCTTCTGCGGCGGCAGCGGACGTATCCAAGCACCCCGCCATTGCGCCCTCGATGAAATCATGGCTTAATATCCTGTTATCGGGAAAAACGTCCGACACCCGATTCTGAAACATGCTGACGTTGTAGATTCCCTTTCCCGTATAATTTCCCAAACCGAACAAATGATGATATACGTTGTCACCGTCGCGGCGATATCTGCCCGGACCCGTTTCGCCCGAAAACAATCGGGCATATGCGGTGCCGTTCCGATTGGTCGCGCACCGTAGCGACAACACGGCAAAATTTTTACAATACGGGTGCGACATGGTAGCCACCAGTTCGGCACAGTCACCAGTCAGCGTATCCGAATCGAGCGTAATGGCGTATTTTGCATTACGGTTCATTTTCCCCAACAGCAAAGCAAAATCTCCGTCGCCGCACAAAACACAGTGATTGAAGTCGAGAACGGCGCCCCGCTTTTTTTCATATCCCTGATAATATTCTTCTCCCGTCACGCGTTTGCGACGGCGCACCATAACGCATACCTTTTCGGAAAGCCCACCCAAACGAGCATATTCGTATTTGATTTTTTCGTTCAGCCCCACGTCCGAAAGCGTTTCATCCGTATCGCTCCGCGGATAATCGAATAGCAAACAGTAGGAAAAAAGCGGCTGCGGATTGGCGGCGGCAACCGTAGCAAGATGTTCAAAAGCGTTCTCTATATCGCCGCCCGTTGCGGCAAAACACGGCAGGAGCACATTGGTCGCATCTTTTTGCGTATCAAGACTCCGCACGTCGTAGGCAGGCAATCTACGCCGTCGAACAACACGCTTTGCAAGTGCTTGCCATAAAAAGTGCACCCCGAACAGCAAAACGGGGATTCCGATTATAGCGCACAACCACCCCCATCGGGGTACAATCAAAGCCCATACAATCGCCGAAACAACAACGGCTCCGATAATTCCCGCAATATACAAACGCTGAAACGCTTTGTCATGCAACGCAGGCAACAAGTATTCGGATATGTCTTTTCCGTTTTTGGTTGCGGAAAACAGAATTTCGGACGCGATGCTCTTTTCGGTAGTGCGACGAATTCGCGCCAATCTTGCAATCTCGTGCAAATACATTGATTTGGTAGAAAGCGAAAGTCTTGCAAACGTAGCATCTCCTTCGTCGAGCACCGCATACACGGGCGACAGTTTTTGCACGAACTCTTCGCAGAAAAAACTGCGAACGGTGTGCAACGAACGGATTGCCGCCGAAATATGCGCGTTATATTCCGCAACGGTGAGCATAAAACGGTCCAAACGCGCCCGCATATCTTCTCCCGCAAGAATACGGTTTTCACGCAAAAACGTATCGTCTGCCGTTGCACACAATCCGTATACATAGTCGTTTTTACGCAACAATGCGTAATCGATTCGATTGTTTTTTCGGTCCGTTTCGCCGCAGTCAATCCGCTCGCGCATGCGCATGATTTTTTGTGCATACACGGCAAGATACTCGCACAGAGCAACCTGCAACATCGTATCCAACGCCGATAATTCGGAATACGTAAGCGGCGTTTCCGCCGTATAGGCACAAACGGCGGAGCGAACCGATTCTTCACTCACCACGCCGCCTACACTTTTTACCAACAATTCGCACAAGGAATACAAGCGCGGTATTCCGTGCACATGCGGAAGAGCGCGCAACGATTTGCGCGCCTCGTAAACACAAGACAACGTTTCTTCAATCAGATAAAAGTCATTGAAAAGAATACGTTCGCAATCATGCAGATATTTCTCGTTTGCAAGCGCCTCGCCCGCCGTTTTCCGAGCGGCATACAAAATCCGCCGAAGAGAATGCAACCCGATTCCGTTCCCCTTTTGCGTCTTTTTTGCCCCGAACGCAAGCGCCGACATCATATAATTCAGTTTTTCTCCCGTGAGAATTCCTTTTACGGCAAAAGCAGGTTCCGTTGCCTTACGGCACACGCGAACAATGTAAAGAAGAAACAAACCGATAATCAGCGCACACAATACGAGTTTCATAGTAAACGGATTATTTCCGATTGCGAAAAAAATAAACGCAGAAAAAACTTCTGCGTTTATTTTGCGGTAAGCATGACCTGTAAGCCGAATTCTGTCGAGAACGGTTATCTGTCTGGTTCCTTTGTTGCCAAAGGAATCGAGCGATTTCGGAATCGGTCGGAACAAACCAATGATTCCACATCTTGCACCGAATGGGGTTTACACAGCCCCCGACGTCGCCGTCGGAGCGGTGGGCTCTTACCCCGCCTTTCCATCCTTACCCTTGCGGGCGGTCTGTTTCTGTTGCACTTTCCTTGAAGTCGCCTTCACCGGTAGTTAGCCGGCATTCTGTTCCTGTGGTGTTCGGACTTTCCTCGCACGACGAGCGCACGCAACCGTTCGGTCATCTTATCCGTAAAAGTATACACTTTTCTCGCGCCTTTTGGCAAGCGTTTACACCCGTATGCGTCCGATTTCTTTTAGACGCCGCAATTGAGTTCCTTGGCGATTTTGTCGATAGCCTTTTTTTCGATACGAGATACATAACTGCGCGATATACCCAACATGGCGGCTATTTCCAACTGCGTATACGTGCGCGGATGTCCGATTCCGTAACGCAGGCAAATGATTTTGTGTTCCCTGCCCGATAGAGAAGTATCAATCACTTTGAGTACCTTTTCAATCAGAATTCCCGTTTCCACTTTTTTGAACACACTGTCTTCTTTTACGGGCAATATATCCATAAGCGTGATTTCGTTACCCTCTTTATCCACGCCCACCGATTCGGCAAGACTGACGTTGCAACGGTGCTTTTTGTTGGCGCGTATGTACATTAAAATTTCGTTTTCGATACACTTTGCCGCATAGGTGGCAAGCTGACTTCCTTTTCCGTATTCAAACGTTTCGATACCTTTAATGAGTCCGATGCTCCCCACCGAAATCAAATCGTCCGCTTCGCCCGCATTGGAATACTTTTTCACAATATGCGCCACAAGACGAAGATTGTGACGAATCAGTTTCTCCCGCGCCGCACCGTCGCCTTGTTTGGTGCGCTCGATACATTCTCTTTCTTCTTCGGGCGACAACGGTTGCGGAAACGACCCTTTGTTGTTAACATACGACGTAAAGCAAAATACTTTACTCAAAAAGGTCAGAAAACTTTCAAATATCATATAATGCACTCCTCCCGCATAGAAAATGCGACCATACATTATATGATGAATTTTGTCGAATTTTGCCTGTCCCACACAAAAACGCCCTTTACAACAAGTATGTCGTAAAAGACGTTTGAAAAATACTTTATGCTCTGTTTATTTTTTTTCGCAGACTTTTTTGCGGAGAATATCGCCCGTAGCGAGCGGAATATTCGTTTTTACCGACACCAGTTGTTGCACGATTTTGGCGTCGGTCACGTTTTCTCCTTCGGGTGTACGCATATCGGTCACGCGCAACACCTTTCCGAACGACTCACCGGGAGATAAAACTTCCAGTTCGTCGCCTATACGAAAACGATTCCGCTGTTCGATTTGTACCGCACTCGCTCCGCCCTGTTTTACCACCGCACTCATTTCATACCGTTGCTCGGGTTTGGCTGTTTCCAAACACTGCTGTGCCGCCCCGAAATAGAATCCCGTATGAAATTGCCGATGGCTCGTTTTATACGGTTCAACAGCAAGAGAAGGCGGCAAAGTAAACGAAGTAGGCACCTTTTCAAATAAATCGATTGCCCTGCGGTATGCATTGACCACCGTAGCAAGATAATACGCCGTTTTTGCCCTGCCTTCTATTTTGAAACTCGTAACGCCCGCCTGCGCAAGCGTATCGATATAGGGTAGCATATTGAGATCTTTACTGTTGAGTATATACGTTCCGCGCGCGTCTTGCGCAATGGGAAAATATTCACCTTCCCGCGTTTTTTCGCAGAGTGCATATTCCCAACGGCAACTTTGCGTACACTCGCCGCGATTGCCGCTCCGCCCCGTAGTAACGCCGCTCAATAAGCATCTCCCCGAATAAGCTACGCACATTGCCCCGTGAACAAACGCTTCGATTTCCACTTCTTTGGGTAATGCGTCGCGAATACGCCGAATGTTTTCGATATTCACTTCTCGGGCAAGTACGATACGCTTTACCCCTACCGACGCCCAAAACCGAGCCGCCGCCGAATTGGTGGTATTCGCCTGTGTGGAAAGATGTATCGCAAGGTCGGGCACCTTCTCTTTCAGGCACACAACAACTCCCAAATCGGAAACGATTACTCCGTCCACCCCTGCCGTATGAACAAAACGCGCATAGTCGACTATCTTGGGAAGGTCATCGTCATACGCATAAATATTCAAAGTAAGATATACTTTTTTGCCGTGCTCGTGGCAATATTTTACGGCGTCGGGTACCTCCGTATCCGAAAAGTTATCGCAATAAGCGCGCAAGCCGAAATCTTTACCCGCCAGATATACGGCGTCGGCGCCGAAATAAACTGCCGTTTCCAATTTTTCGCGATTACCCGCAGGCGCCAATAATTCTATCATTCGCCTATGTACTCCCGTGTTTTGATACTCAAACTCACCCCATCTCCCACAGGCAAAACACTCGAACACAGCGAACTGTCTTTCATTAGATTGCGAAGAAACAAATCCAACTTTTTCACCAATCCGCCCTTGTGATTTTTGATTTCCTTTTCTCCCGATACCATGCCTTCGTATAACACGTTATCGCAAAACAGTACGCCGCCTTCGCTCAATGCACGACTCAAAAAAGGCAGATACTCGCAATATTGCGCCTTGGGACCGTCCAGAAAAATGAAATCAAACGTGCCGCTGATATTGGGTACGATTTGAGTAGCATCGCCGCAATAAAAGGTTACGCGGCTCAAAAAACCCGCCCGCCGGAAAAAATCTTTTGCTACTTCGATTCGTTCTTCGCTCTGCTCCACCGTGTATAAAACCGCATCGGACGGCGCGGCGCCCAACATTACAATGCCGCTGTATCCGATTGCCGTTCCGATTTCCAAAATCCGCAACGGGCGACACAAAGATACCGCCTGTCGCAAAAAAGCAACCGTTTCGGGCAACAATACGGCAATAAACCGCTCGTCGGCATATTCCAGAATTTTGCGTTCCAGTGCGTCCGACGCCCGAAGCGCCAACAAATCGCGAATATATTCGCTTGTTTTTCCCGGAGTCTTAAAGGGCATACGAATCGTGTCAGTTTTCGAGAATCATGGAAAGAATCATGGGGTTACGACGCGTTTTGCGAAACAAGAAATTTTTAAGCTCTTTACGAATTACGTTTTTGAGCGCGTTGTAATCGCCTGCCACTTCTTTAAGCTCTACTTGCGAAACGGCTCTGCGCACAAGTTCTTTCGCTTCCTCGAACAAATCGTCCTCTTTCTGATACGAGAAACCGCGCGACGTAATTTCCACTGCCGTCATTTCTCCCGACACCGTATTCACGCCCACAACCACAACAAACAATCCGTCTTCGGATAAATGTTTGCGGTCGCGTAATACCACGCTACCCACGTCGCCTATGCCCAGTCCGTCCACAAGCAGGTACCCTGCGGGCACGTTGTCGCCGAATCCGATTGTGCGGCGCGAAACCTTTACGCAACTGCCGATATCGGTGAGAATAATATTCGATGACGGCATGCCCATACGCATGGCAAGTTCGGCATGCTTTTTCAAATGACGATATTCGCCGTGCACGGGAATAAAATATTTAGGTTGAATGAGCGAATGAATCAGTTGCAATTCGTCCTGACAAGCATGTCCCGACACGTGTACTTCGGCAAGACGTTCATAGATAACGCGCACGCCGTGCCGATAAAGATTGTTGATTACGTTATACACCATTCTTTCGTTACCGGGAATGGGTGACGCGGAGATAACAACCGTATCGTTAAACCCAAGGCGCACTTTGCTGAATTCATCACTCGCCATTCTGGTGAGAGCGCTCATCGGCTCGCCCTGCGCACCCGTGGTGATAATCACGAGATTCTTATCGTCTACCGAATTAATTTTCTCTATATCCACTACGGCATTTTTATCGTAATGCAATTCGCCGATTTTTGCCGCACAATCGGTAATATTGAGCATACTGCGACCCGAAAACGCAATTTTGCGCTTATACTTGGCGGCAAGGTCGATTATCTGTTGCAGTCGATGAATATTCGACGCAAAAGTAGCGATAAAAATTCTGCGGTCGGCATTTTCGGCAAAAATCCCGTTGAGCGAGTTGCCCACAGTCGCCTCACTCATAGACGACCCGGTACGTTCTACGTTGGTACTCTCACCCAACAAGAGCAATACGCCGCGTTGCCCAAGTTCGGCAATACGTTGCAAATCGATGATATTTCCGTCAATGGGCGTATAATCCACCTTAAAGTCACCCGTGTGGAATACAACGCCCACAGGCGTGGTTATGGCAAGCGCGCACGAACCCGCCACCGAATGACTGACGCGCACAAATTCCACTTTGAAATGTTTTCCGAGATTGATTACGCTTTGCGGCTTAACCGAAATCAGATTCACATTATCCATTTTATGTTCGCGGAATTTGGATTCCAAAAGCGCAAGCGTAAGACGCGTGCCGTATACAGGCACATTGAGTTCTTTCAGCACATACGGCAACGCACCGATGTGGTCTTCGTGTCCGTGTGTGAGTACAATACCGCGCACTTTATCGCGATTGGCAGAAAGATAAGAAATATCGGGAATCACCAAATCCACGCCGGGCATGTCCATATTGGGAAATGCACTGCCGCAATCTACAACGATGATATCCTCGCCAAATTCGAGAGCGGTCATATTTTTCCCGATCTCACCTACACCCCCAAGAAATATAACCTTGAGTGTGGGTTCCTTGCTATTCGATTTTTGCAAATTATCCTCCCTAATGAAAATCAAAAAAATCTCATTATTTATCGTTCCCATCTATTATATAGGAATCGGATAATTTTAGCAAGGAATCCATACCTCTTTTAAGAAAAATTTTTATAAATTTGTGTAGAAACGTGCGGATTCTCCGCCACGGTAGGAACCATGGGAATGCTGTATCCCGCCCCGATAATTTCGTTATAATGCCGCTCGCGCACCGTAACGTTCGGCAAAACAATACAGCCGCTGATACTCGCCCCCGACGCAACGGCGGCATTGTTTCCCACAATGCTTCCGCTGCATCTGCCCGTTACAAGCGCCGAATAAGCGGCAAGCGACGGATTATCGGAACCGAATCTGTGCGAAACGGTGCGCAATTTGTTGGCGCAAGGCGGAAAAAAAGAACCGCCGAGCATGTGAAAATTCGCCGCGTAATACGAACTCATCGACCCCACGTCCGACCAATATCCGTTATGGTAATGCGCGTTCACTTGTCCCATACGAATCAGACGTGGGAACAAATCGCGAGAAAAATCATATTTCACGCCGTGCGGAATTTGCGATAACGCTTTCCGTTCCATTATATACACACCGCAATTCACAATTCCCTCGCAAAGCCGCGTCGGCTTTTCGGTAAGTTCGGTAACCGCACCGCTTTCGTCAAAACGCACCAATCCGAACGGACGGGCATCTTCCACGTCGGTTACCGCCATAGTTACAAGTTTACCGCTGCGCATGTGACTTTCGAGCATAGCCGCATAGTCGATATTTTCCAATGCGTCGCCGCTCACAATGATGAATCGTTCGTCAAGCATCGAGCCCGCCGCCCGAACGCCGCCTGCCGTTCCCAACGGAACGTTCTCCACATAGTAGCGCGGAGAAATGTCCGTATATCCTTTCGTCCATTCCACAATCTGTTCGGGATAGTATCCGAGCGTCAGCACAATATCCGAAATTCCGAACCGATACAGGTGCGAAATAACATAATCGAGCATGGGCACGTTCGCCACAGGCAACATCGGCTTGGGCATAAAATCCGTAAGCGGTTTCAGGCGACTACCGAAACCACCCGCCAAAACAACGGCGTTCACAAAAATACCTCTCTGATTTTTTGTGTTAGTATTTGCCGTTTATTCTCCTTCTATCCCCATGCTTTTCCATGAAAAAGCCGCTCACCATACAAGAGAGCGGCATTTCATAGATTCCTTTTTTATTCTTCTGCGGGCGCTTGCCAGGTAGCAAACGAATCGATGTTCGCGCTACCTTTGCACTCGATTACCACGGAATGTTTCCCTTGTGATAGCTCGGGAGAAAGATACGAAATTCCGTAGGCATTATCCGTCTTTTTAATGGCGAACGACGCCACTTTCTTCCCGTCGATTTGCACTTCGAAATTCGCACCCAACGCTTTGGAAGAAAGAACGGCGAAACGGTTCCCCTCAAACGTAAACGAAACTTTGCTTTTCTTCTTTCCTACCAAAACGTGACCGAACGAAGAGTTTGCCGAAGTTGTCGTCCAATTACCCGTATACGAAAACATAGCGTTATCGGGCGCAAAGAAATTTTTTCCGTTTCCGAACAGTTGCACGGCGCGATGGAAAAATACAATCTTATTCATGGCAAAATAAGCCGAATTGTCCGTTTTCGTCACAAACAACCGATAGTAACGGAAAGTATAATCTTTATCGAAATCCAACGTCACGTTGCGCGTATTGTATTCCATGTTTTCGTATGACGCGATTTCAAAGAAATCCGCTCCGTCCGTACTGCCGTATAGCGTAAACGTTACAGGCATACCCAAATTTGTACCGATATTCTTATCGGCAGCCGCATGATATCCGTAGAATGTTACATGGTTTGCCGTTACCGTTTCGCCGCAGTCTACCGTGAGTTCAAACGGATTTTGCTCACTGATAAAATTGTTTTTGATTGTATGGAAACTCGTTCTTGCATTTCCGTCAAAAAGTTTTTCCACCGTTAAATTTGCGTCCCACGGGTCGAAATTCACCGATACGCAAGAATGCTTTTTCTCGTCGTACAATACGGTGTCGTCATAGTTGTAATTCCACTCACGCGAATAAAAATAATCAGAAGTGAATTCTTCGGCAAATTCATACGATTCCCTATATGCCGTGGCGTATCCCACCGATACCGACGCCGGCGCATAGTTCTCGATTTCGGGTCCCGAACCGTCGGGTTTCATAACGGTATTGCCGTTTTCGTCCACTTTAATGGTACCTTGTTCGGGAATCCATTTGCCCCAACCGAGCCCGAGATAACTGCTGATATTGTTGCCTTTATTCACCGAGCAAACCATAACAATCTTAAAATGTACCCACGATTCGGCCGGCAATTCTTCAAAATCTTTGTACGGACATTTTTCGTTATACTTTCCGCCCGACATAAACGACGTACCCGAACCCGCTTTTGCGTCGGCTACGCTTCCCACATATTCATAGTTGTTTGCGTCGGTAGAGATATAGAGAGCAACGTTTCCTCTGCCCCGTAAGGCAATACGGTATTTTCCCGCTTCACTCACATACATTTTGCCGCGCACTTCCACAACCGAACCTTCCACAGCAGGTTCGGTTGTGGTATACCATACGTCGGTATTGCTGTTTTGTGCGGCATTGATATTATCGGTATCCTTGCGTTCCGCATAACCCGCAAAATTACTTTCGTATGCCGCCGTTGCCGTTTCATATCCACTGCCATCGGCATAATAATAGGTACTGCGTTCCAGTATATTCTTATCAAACTCGTGCGACTGTTCGAATTCGAGCACCAAATCCACATCCGCAACCGTATATCCCGCCGACGCAGGCGGCGTAATTTCCACCGTCACGTAAATTTTACCCGAATGCATATTTTTGTCGGGCGTAAACGTGTACACGTTTTCTTTATCCGTTTTCGCAATCTTTCCGTTTTGCGGCTGTGTAACGTTTTTAATCGTATACGTAAAGCCATTAGGCAACACCACGCTACCGCTCTCGTATTGCCCGCCTGCATTTACCGTATAGGCGCCGAGATCGACGGTAAAATCTTTTCCGTAAGGAATAACATACGGTTGCATGGTTTGCGTGTACCGTTTCTCTTCATCATACGTATAACTCCGCCCCGTCTGATATATGGACGCTATGGGAACAAACATCGGATAATTCTTTTCCCGCATTGCCGCACTTGCCGTATCGCTCATTTGCTTACCGAGCGTCTGCGAATAATAGGTCATGTCGTTATGCGTTAAATCGCTCCACTTGGTGAAATAGTTGTCGATTCCGCCCGCGGCAACCGCCTTCATAAAATTATCTTGCCCGAACGCATGCAACAATGTGGCATAAATAGACAAATCGTTTTCCCGACCGCCGTTCGTTTGACGCGCAGCCCAACTCGCACTTGTATAACGATTCCATCCGCCCAAGCCTTCGGCGCCGTAGTTCCCCATTTTTCTCGCCGACGAAATCTTGGTGAATAAGCTGTATTCCACCAAATTGATGGCATTATTGGTAACTTCGCCGCCGCCCGGCAATCCCCAACCTTGGAAATTATGGTTGTATTCGTGCATGTTTCCCCATGCGCCGCCGAGCACAAACGACTTGTAATTGAGCGAGCCAATCATCCAACCGTCGGGACAGTTCACCGAATACTGACCGGGAAACGCAACGGCGGCACCTGCCGCAACAAACGGGTCGTATAAAAACACAATGCCTTGCGAACGGACTTTGGTAGATACCAAAGCGATTTTATCCCAAAGCACGGCGGCGTCATACAAATCGTCATACGAAAGTTTTGCCGCGTGTACGGCAGGACCCGAATGCAATACTCCGTTTTCCCATACTTCCAAATCAAAATACGGTGCGCTCGACTTGGCGTTTTCGGCAAATTCCTCGGGAGTCGTGTAGCCCAAAATAAAATGCGAATATCTTACGCCACCCGAAATCGTAACCGAAAAAGATGCACTTTTATTGCGAATATATACCGGTCCGCCGAGATACGACCCAACATATGCCGTATATACCCCGTTTTCAAGCGTAGCCGTGGTTTTATCCACATTCATGGTGTTCAGAATAACGGGCATACGGTTAATGCCGCGTGCCGTCCAAATATTATTTGCCTTGCCGTTATAAAGCGCCTGCCCGATATGAATCGTAATGCCGCCGCCTACCGCTTCCATATCTTTTTCGCTGATTTCGATTTTAAGCACTTCGCCTGCGGGCGCATAAACGCCCGTCACGCTGTAACCGTATCTGCGCGGGCGCATGGTTACTCTTTTTATAATAGCAGGCTCGTTATCCGCTACGTTACCGCGATACAATCCCACTGCCGCAGTATGTTTATACAATCTTCTGTGCGTGGCGTTTTTATCGAGCACGGGCGTGCCGTCCGCCATATATAAATAGCCGAGCGCGTCCATTTTATCATATGTGCCTACCGCGTTCCATGTGGGTCTGGCACACAAATACGACGCCTCATTTATCATTGCCGTTTTTTCTTCGGTTGTCAGATTCTGCCCTTTGCCGTACTGCGGATACCCCGTAGGCAATCCTTCGTCCTGCACCTGCTTGGGAATCGTGCGTTTTACTTCGCCCAAATATTCCGCCGAATAGCCAACCATTGTTCTTGTTTTATACGGATTGACGTACAGGCTCCCGTTCTTCTTGCCGCAAGATACGGCACCCAATACAATGCCCAGTATCATCACCGCCAACAGGAGTACCCCCGTACCGATGATAGCGATTCTTGCTTTGGGATTACGCCAGACAGCCGCAATGCCGCCCGACTCCCCGTTTGCCGTTTTCGTTTCCTTTTTCCTATCGGATACAACCCGACGCGGCGTTTCGGCTTTTACCGTCGATTTTTTTTCTGCCGACTTTTTTACTTCGGCAGACGTGCGCATATCCGCCGCCACGTTACTCGTTCTTGCCGCCGCAACAGACGAACGGGCACCGCTTACGGTTGCAGAACCGCGCGCGGAATCGGACACAGACGAACGTGACGCCGTGCTTGTTGTTGCCGAATTCGACGTCACGCGGCGCGGAGATACAGTCGCCGCAGGTTTTGTCGATGCAGACTTTGCCGCTTGCGATACAGACGTAGCGGGCTTTGTCGGCGTTGTTGTTTTTCTTGCAGGCGACGTAACCGCTTTTTGCCGCGCTGTATTCCCAACGGCAGACGCTGTATTCCGCACAGGCGTGGCAGATTTTGCGGACGGCACGCTGCTCCGATTGACGGGCATAGCTCCGCGCGTAGACGCAGGCGCACTTTTTCCTGCCGTTTGCGAAGACACAGGCGCTTTCGTACCCGCAGTTTTTGCTCCCGTTGTTTGTTTGGGATTCGTTTTTCCCGTTCCCGCAGGGGGTGTCATGTTTTTATCAGCCACAAAAAATCCTCCATTCGCTGTCAGTCGGCAAATATATGTTTTCATTAACGCATACCAAAAGAGAACCCGAACACATCGAATTCTCTTTGGCAGCTATTGTCGGGAATTACAACTCGTCGTCGCCGATACCGCCGTCGGACGGAGGAATCTGTGCGTCGGACGCTTGCGGCGCCGCTCCCGGTTGCCCGCCAGGATTCAGTCCTATGGCGGCGTTCGGGTCTGCACCTGTCTGTCCTGCGCCGAGCATCAAACCGGGTTGCTGTGCCCCCTGTGTGGGCGGCAAATAACCGTAACTCTGATACGACGTAGGCGACGGTCCTGCGGCAAGTCGCAACATCTGTTCTTCCAGTTCCATTTCGGATACAAGCAACGCTTCGATTTCTTCGCGCATTTTCTTCTTCTTGCGAGCTGCCGCAATAATGATGATGAGCAAGATGAGCAACAGCAGTATTGCGCACGCAATAATGATGAAGATTAACGGATTGCTCTGAATACGCGAGATAATACCGATAAAGAAGTTAGGCGCAGGCAAATCCAGATTACCGATATCGAACTTGTAGGTGTAGATACCCACGGCGTCCTCTATACGCACGGTAAGCGTGGTTTCGCCCCTGCTCTTGAAGTGGAACACAAGCGCGTTGTTTTGCGTGTCGGCAGTTACGTCGATGAGCGTAGATTTTTTACTCGACGCGCTGTGCAGAATCAAGGGGTCGTTTTCTTCGTCGTGGAAGATGTCGGTAATAGGCACCGTCCATCTGCCGTCGTCGTCGAAATACTCTTTCGGAATATACGATACGCCCTCGCCGTATTTTCCGCCCGTGGGATTCGCCCACAACTGCGGTCTTAAATTATCTTTAATGCAGAGTTTGAACGGTATGCTGTATTGCCGTGCCTGCGCACCTACCACAATATCCGCCCATGCGTCAATCAACTTGCCTTCTTCCGTTTTAACGGCGCCCGTAATCGAACAAGTTGCCGAGTTGATTTTGGCGTATTTCTCGTCGGCAGGGTCGTTGAGCCGCAAGCCCACAACGGTGTAGCCCGTGCTGGCAGACTCGCCGTAGAGGTCGGCAGCCGTAATCGGCATAGTACGTTTCCAGTAAATGTTCACCTGCTTGGCAACTTTCTGCTTGGGGTTCTGCGTAATCGTTACGGTAAGTTCAACGGTAATCGATTCGCTGCCTTCCGCCATGCTGTTTCCGCCGTCGGTTATGGTAAGCGTAATCGTCTGCTCGCCGTAAAGTTTGGGCAACGGCGTAATGCTGAACGATTGCTGTCCCGATTGAATCACGAAGTCGAACAACGACGACGGCTCCTGCGGTCCCCCTACGTCTATACTGCCGAGATAATCGGAGAACGCGTCTTTCATTGCTTCATCGTCACCGTCGTAATCCCAATCGATTCTGCCGAACGAATATTCGGTAATACGCAGATACGTTTTGGCTTCGTCCGGTTCGGCGGCATATTCTTCCATGTCGTCGGGGTTGTGGTCGAGCACGTAGTCGAGAATGGAGTAACTCTTCGGCGTAAAGATTTCGGCAATCTCTTCGTCGGTGAGTCCCGTGTTCGTAGGGGTGTCCTTTTTCACACCGCCCGTGAGCGTAATGTTGGAATCTACGGTTTCGCCGCCTTCTACGGCAGGCTCACGCGTCAGGTCAATCGGCTTGGAGTTGCCGATTACCAACGTGATGGTGAGAATACCCGTTTCCGCACCCGACGAATCGCGCACTTTGAGCGCAACCTGCGAACGTACGCCTCGGCGGTAGCTGTTGGGAATAAACTCGATGAGCAAGTTGTCGCCCGACACAATGTGAATCAAGAAGTCGCACGACGACGCTTTTGCCGTCACTTCGGAATCGAAGTAGTCCACGTTTGTCTTGCCCGAAGTTAACCCCAGGTATCGCTGGCTGTTACCCGAAATACCCGAGAAGTCGGGAATTTTCAGATTTTCCACCGCCGCGAATACAAACGACTCGGCTCCCGCCGCAAAGTCGGCGTCTTTCACAAGGTCACTCAATCCGATACGAACAAGTCCGTTGTTCTGCGTGACGTATTTGTCGCTCTTGTCTTTGCTCAACGTAAGCGTGAGTTCGGCATCGCCGCCGATGTTTTTGACATACGCGTTCTGCTTATCCGCCGCCGCAAATTCGGGACGAATTTCGTTTGTTTCCACAAGTTCGGGCGCCGTGTTGTATACGCCAATCGTCACGGTAGTGGTATCCGACACGCTGATTCCGTCGGTGGCAACGATTTCGTATTTCACGTAAATCGTTTCCGTTTCGTACCCCGTAATGGAAATCTTGCGCAGAATCTCGAAGTCAAGCGCTTTATACGTTTCTTTGAGCGGGTCTTTGCCTTCGCCCGGATTGAACGTATATTCGCGGTCGATTGTAGAAACTTTGATAGCCGCGTCGGCTTTGGCAAGCACGTCTGCACTGGTAAGCGGTACCTCCGCTCCCGACTGCATCACATACACTTTCGTCAGCTTGGCGCTCGAAAGCGAAAGCGTGTCGGCATCGGGGTCGCGGAAGAGCGCCTCGTCGTTTTCCGTGAGATTGTTGTACAGATAGTAGTAGACGTGTTTTCCGCTACCGCCGTTCGCCGTGAGATACGGGAGTTTGGTGCCCTGAATACCCACGTTGTGTTCGGTGTTGCCTATTGCAAACGGCGCGGAGTTTTTCACTTTAACAGCCATATACGCGTTTTGCGCATAATTGGGCATGTTCGTAGGCGAGAATGCGGGACCGGTAGGCGGTTGCGTACCGCGATTGACCGCTTTTTCCACCACGGCGTACATATAGAAGCCGGGTGCTCCCTTGCCGTCGTCGCTGGGCAGGAAACGGAAGTTGTTGGTTGCACGCGCAGGCACAACGAACACCGACGTACCGTTCTGCGAGAACGTAATCGATTCGATATAGGTAGAGAGAATTTCCGCCGCATCGTTTTCATTCCGAACCGTAGTACCCGTCATGGAAATCTTGCCGTCGTTATCTACGGGGAACGAAAGCGTTGCCACAATCTGCTTTTCTTTGTCGGCATCCGAAAGTTTATCGAATTCCGCATAGTTTAAGCAGTCTACGGTCGTCTTTTCGTCGTCGGTATAGCGCGCGAACGAATAGAGCGTCACGTTGTAACGCGTAAGTGCGGCGTCCGCATCGGCGTCTTTAATCAAGCCGGAATTATCGGACGTAACAAGCGGAATTTCGTACGCTTCGCCGTCGTCGGGATTACGGTACTCTTCTACGCTCTTCACGTCTATCGTAGCCGCATTGGCGCTCTTTGCCGCCATGGTGTTGGGATACACGTATACGTGAAGCGTTACCTTAATACACCAGTTATCCCGTTCCTCTTGCGTCTGCGGGTTTACCGACGGGTCGGTAATATAGAAGTATACGGTATCGTACTGCTTTTCCGCATTATCCACATTATGGAAGTTATCCGCCTTAATCGTGAACGCCGTGGGCTTGTTGCCTTTGGTAGTAAGCGAAATATGCGAAGTCTGATTGGTGAAAATGTAGTCATTCTTATCGTCGGTCTTGTTGATAGCAAACAGACTGTTTCCGTTCCAGGGCGAAAGCCACAAGTTGGCGTCGTCGTTTCTGTCTTTATCGGTAGCAAAATCGCTCGTTTGCAAAGTTACTTCTTCGCCCGCATACATGTGCAGATTATATTCGCCTATTTTTACGTCCTGCGATTGCTGGCTGGCATGCGTAAGACGATTCTGCGTTTCCCAAATCGTATCTTTAAGCGAACTTCCGAGTTTCTCGCTGTTGCGTTGATTTGTAATCGATTCGGGACGCGTGCTCACAACGGTGATATTGAACGTGTAGGTAACAAATTGCGAGTTATCATCCGTTTTGTTCTGTCCGTCGTAAACGGTAATCTTTACTTCCACGTTTTCGCAGGCGCCCATCGCCTCGAACATCACTGCCGTAGGCGCAAAGTTGCCTTGCTCGAAGAATCCGCTCTCAACGCCTTCATACGGTACGTCGTTATGCGTGGAATACGAAATCATATCTCTGCCGTTGGCGCTCATCGAAACGTTTGCAATACGCAGAGTCCAAGGCGCGTCGTCGTTGGCAATCGCCATATAACCGCGATTGTTTTTAGACGCCATATCGGGATTGCCCCACTTTTTATCGTCGAACGTATCTTCGCTGCCGCTTGTGCCTCCGAGCGGCGTTGTATCCATATTGTATCCTTCCGCCAAATTCCAACCTACAAAGTTTGAACCTTGCATCGGACCGTTTTCATACGACCAAGGCTGAATGTTGGAATACGATTTGCGGAACTCGTCACTCGTGGTATTTTGTGCCGCTTTGGAATTTACAACGTCATCTCTCTGGTAAACGCCCGTATTTCCGCCGTAGCCGAGCGTAGTAGACTTATTCATACCTTTGGAGAAGTTTGCCCACGACGTAGCCATAAGCGTAAAGTAATCGCCCGTGTGCAAGGTGATATCGGTGGTATTGCGTGCTGCGTCGGTCAACCACGGCGTGGCGTTGCCGATATACACCGCAATAATTGCCGAAACACTTGCACCGTAACGGTCGGTAAACGTGAACTTAATCATGGCGGCATATTTGTCCATCGGCACACCGAACACACGGTTCTTTGCCGCAATTACAATACTTCTGCCGTCCTGAATCGTACAGCTTACGCCGCCGTTCGGATTCGCTGTGGTATATTCGTTGGTCTGCCCGTTCGCCTCCACGGTAAGGAATTCATAAGATACGAGATTTTTCGCGGCGCCGAATTCCATAGGATAGTCGCCCGTTTCCCGAACGATTTGCTTTTCGTATTCATCGGTAATATCGCTACCCGGCTTCCCTGCGTCACCGTAGTTTTCAATCTCGTCTTTACGCAGGAAAACGGTGCCGTTTTTCACCATGTCGGTATCGTTGAAAATGTACGAAAGCGGGATTGCCGACGTTTCGTCGCCTACCGAGAGCGTAATACTGCGACCCTTGGTTTTTCCGTCCTCGAAATCTTCGTCGTAACCGTTGCGCGTAACTACCGTAGGAGCGGAATTGATTACCTGTACGTTAAGCGTAATCACGTCTAAACTCGCGTCGTCGAACGACGTACTGCGGCTACCCAGCGTAAGACGATCGTACACAATCAACCGCAACGGATAGCAGAACGTAGGTACGGGCTTGCCGTCTTTATCCTGCGTCCAATTCAGAACAGAGAGTTCGCGCTTTGCCGCTTCGCCTTCGATTTCATTTTCGAAAGCGGCAAAATCGGCATTGTAGTCACTAAACGTATATTTATTTCTGATTGTCTGCCAGTCGAACGTGGTAATCCGTTTGGGAATAATGGTCAGCGACTTGGTGTCCGAATTGCTGCCGAATTCCACACCGAAATAGTATTCGCGTTTGGTATTGCTGCTCTTTTTTACCAGTTCGAGCGTTGTACCGTCTGCCGCAGTTTGTACAACCGCGTTCGGCTGAACAACGTCGGAATCCGAAAGTCCGAAATACTCGCCCACACGCGCATACGAAGGAATCAACGTGTGCGTTCTGTTCTCCAAAAGCTCCTTGATACGCGCCAACTCGCTTTGGCTGAAATTACCGTTCAACGAACCCGACAGGAAATACATATCTTCGCTGTAACGCGTAGAACCGATTACGGGTTTTACGTCCGGCTTGCTGCTGTCGTATACCTGGTCGCTCATGTTGCTCTCGATTACTTTGAGATTCTTATCCACAACCGAAGTACCCTGTTTTTCGGAATTGGCATTGGTGAGCTGAACGGTATAACTGCCGATATCCGAAGAAGTGGTAATACCGTTATATACACGGTCGGTACCGTTCTCGATGTCCGGCTTAATGCCGATTTCGGTATTTTCCACAAAAATGGGAACGGTTACTTCAATATTGACGCTCTTGGATTTGCCCCACACGTTGTTGGATTTACTCCAACGCGACAACTTCAATTTAAGCGACAGATTGCCCACACTGCGGATATATTTTTTGCTGAACGATAATCCGTAACGGTCTTCAATGAAGAAAGAGTTCGAACCGTTATCAACGGCGATACTTTTGCCGCCTTTATCCACTCTCTGTTGTCCGTACAGATAGTTATTCTTCACCCCTTTATCGCTGGGATTACCGAATTTGTTTGCGGCAGCCAGATTGTTTTCAGCTACAAGATTGATATTAAGATACGGGTTGGATAAAAGCGTGTCGCCCTTCCAGGTATTATAACCGTCGGTGAGTTCGATGGCAGACTGCACCGCAGCTATGTTTCCGTCGCCCGCATCACTTAAAAACGTATCGGCATTAAAGCCTACGGCGCTTCCCTGGTTGCTGCGAACGGTGCTCGAATCATTGTTGGAATCCCAGGCAAAATAGCTGATGGGCACCACGGTGGCAACACCGTTGCCGCTGCTTACGGTAAGCCCTTCGTATTTGAAAATCTTATCTTGCGTAACCGACGTATCGGTAAACGGATAATACACGGGGTTACCGCTTTCGTCTTCTTCCACCCAGGCATTGGTCATATCAAGACCATTCCACGGGTTGTTGTTCGTCCACTTGGTAAACGTGTTATACAATCCCGCCGTGCCCATGCGCACCGCAAATTTGAACGACTTCGCCGACTGCACAGTGTAGCCGCCCTCATGCGTTTCGCCGTGTCCTACCTGCACGCTGCTCGCGGCGTCGGCACGGTTGCCTTTATAGCCCCTTTCGTCGCTTACCGTATAGCCGCCCTGTTTATACGTGATTTCTCCGTCGGGTGCGGTAGCGCCTTCCGAAGTGGTAACAATCTTCACGTTGCCGTTGCTGTCGCGCAAGCGAAGCGACACTTTCACCAGATTATTCTCGGGGTCGGGAATGGTATCGATAAAGTTGATTGCCACAATCCAGTTGGTGGATAGATTGGTTTTTTTCGCCGCTTCGGCTGCCTGCGCAGGATCATTCGTAACGGTTGAGTTGGTATTGATATGATTTCCTTCGTCATCGAAGAAGATGAGTTGCACAACGTTGTTGTATTTGTACCAGTTAATCATATCGGTATTGCTTTTCTGGTAGAAATCGTTAATCGATACCGCAGAACTTGCAGCCATTGTTCCGATATTGAAATCCTGCACACCCGCTGCGCCGTGTTGCTCGAAGTTTTCGGTAGAGAGAATGAGTCCTTGCCCTTTGTCGGGGTCTACGGCAAGCGAACGCACCTGCGACGGCGCATATTTCAAAGTTAATCCGCGCCCTAAATTCTGCAACGCTTGGGCATAGTAGCCCATAACTCTATCGTTGGAAACGATATACAGCGGTTTAACAACCGACTTGATTCCGTCGGGTGTAGTCGTGTAATCCCCTTCCTTGGGGTCATATACCGCATCGTTACGCTCTGTTTCAAAAGCACGCGCAAATACGTTGCTTGTTTTGGCGTTTTCGGTTGCCCACACATAGGTGGTATCGCCGTCCACAAGTTCGGCGGTCATGGAATTGGTTCCCGCCATCTCGGCATACTCGGGCGCCGAATCGAGCACTTCCACCTGGAAATAACTCATTTTGGGTGCCATACCCGTTTCGTCGGTAACACGCACGCCCACATATACGCCGTTTTTCACGCCCTGCGTAGACGAAAGCCCTTCGATAATCAAACATCTGCCTTTGCCGAACCGCTGATTGGTGCCGTAGCCTGTGTAAGCATTCACAAACCGATTGTTATCTATGCGCACAAATTCGCCGTCGTCGTTTTTGGTATAAACGTAGGCGTTCGAATCATAGAACTGCATCGATTCTTTGTCGGCATCTTCGAATAATTCGCTAATAAGGAACTCGCGCACGGTGTACGTGTTGTTGTTGATTACATACGCACCGTTCACGAATTCTTCTGCCGAGCTGTTGCCCAAAGTAGGCGTTGCCGACAAATAGAACACTTTATTCGTTAAAGACGGCAACACGTTGGGCAACGAGTTTTCCACGTAAATGCGAATCTGCACTTCCACACCCGCGTCGCCCGGCTGATTGCTGGTTATTCTGTAATTGAACGACGCATAGCCGTCGGCAGGCGTTTTAAGGTCGCCCCGAATAAAGAAATGCTCCATATAGGCGTTTGCGTCTTCTCCGCCGTAAGAAACAGTGGTATACGTATCGGCAAATCCCGTGTCGGGCGAAGTGTTGGCAATGCTCAACTTGCGCAGACGGAAATCGTTGCGCGCGGTCATATCGCCGCTTGCCGTATCGGAAGCGAACACGCAGATATCTTTATTCACGCCCGCAAGCGCTTTTTTGTGTTCGTTTGCGTACGCTTGATCGTACCCTTTATCACCCGATACGGTGGGCACGGTGTTGTATGCGCCTTCTTTATACGAATACGTTCCGTCTCCGTTCAGCGCCATGCCGCCGTTGTTCACGTTAAAGGTATCGCGGCTGAACACAAGGTCGTACGGGCTGACGCGGAGAATTTCGTTTCTCTTAATCGTAAAGCCGTACCAGTATTTTTCCGTCGTGTTCTCGCCCGTCTTGCCTTGCTGAACGGTACCGTCTTTGTGGTCGTCGTTATTGGGGCGAAGATTGAGATTTTTATTGTTTATCGTACGCAAATCGGCATTGGTTAAGCCGTCCGCTTCCACGCGTATCGACACACGAATTGTGCTCGTTTTACCGCTCGTGTCGGTTACGTTCACAAAGAAATTGAGATACTTATCCAGCGTGCTCTTGTTCAGCGTCACTTTCAGCCCGTCGAACTCCACAAACTGATTGTCTGCGCCCGCAGCCCGAATCGTTCCGCTTGCCAAAAGGTCGGAAATCTGCTTATCGGTAAGCCCCAACAGTACGCTCGAACTTGCATACATGGAAACCTTTTCCACCGTGAAAAATTCTTTCCACCCTTGGAAATAGTCGCTTCCGCCCGCTGCGGTAAGATATTCGTTCTTAAAAGTATACGTTGTTCCGCCCAACGAAATATTCGCCGTTGCGCTGTCGGGCGAAAGGAAAATCATTTCGCTCTGTCCGAACGAAGTTATCAATCCCGACGATGACGGAATAGGTTTTCCGCCAAACAAACGCAGATTGTTGTTGTTATCGAGTTTTTCCGCATACGTATCTCTGTCGGACGCAAGCGGCAAATAATCGGTTTTGGTAACGTCGGCTGTGCTCAACGTGCCCAAGCCCGCATATTTTCCCGAAACCTGCACGCCCATGGGAGTGAAATACACTTCGCCCTTGCTCGAATCGGCAACCAGAGAATGCGCCGAATACGTAGGGTTCGCCGAAACGGGCGCAACCGAATTTACGGTAATCGCCACGGGGAACCAAATGCCTTCGTCCTCGGTATTGCCTGCATCTTGCACTTTTACAAGAATATAGAAATGCCCTTGCCGCGTGCCCGTGTCGGTGGCGGCATTTTTATCTTTATACAGATAGCGCGTGGCTATGTTGCCCACCACGGTGAGCTGATTGCGCGCCGAGTTTACGTATACGCCGATATACGCGCCCGCCGATGCGCCGCCGTTTACGCTTGCCGAGAACGTGGGGTCATAGCCCGACGCCGCGGCATTATACACAAAGTCCGAACTCCAACCCGTTTGCGCATTGTAATTCGACGATACGGGAATCTGCGCCGTTTGGGTAACAACGTCGGTGCCTGCACCGAAACTCGATTCGGGCAACGCCGTATAAGCGCCGCTCGAATTGAGCACTTTGTTATAATTGTTTGCCGTGCTCAATACTTTACCGTATTGGTCTACTGCCGCATATTCGGTAGTGGGTACCACTACGTCGGTAATACGCAGAGCGTCGCCGTCCGAATCGCGCGCAATATTATCCAGCGCAATCGTTGCCGAACTGCCGCTGTTCACCGTTACCGCAGGCCCTACGCCCGCCGTAGCCATATACAGCGCAGGACGCGTGTTGTCTACACGGTATATAACGTCGAGCGGAATACTCATAACCTGCGTGCCCGTAAGCGAGCACACTTTACTCACGGTGAGCGTAACCACATAATAGTACGCACCTGCCGGTCTGCCCGCTATGGCGGTCAGTTCCACTGTTTTGGCGCCCTTAAATCCCGCCGTACCCACGTTACGCGCATTTGTGAGCGACGCCGTTGAGTAATACGACGAATTGCCGTTGGGCACGTTTTCCGCCACCGCCGTAACAGAGGAATCTTTATTGTAGCGTTTTGTACCGTACACAACCGACGAAGCGTTCGCATTGGCAAACACAAGCGTTTCGAGATTCTCGTTTGCTTCTGCCGCGCCGCCCGCTCGGAGCGTTTTATCGAACATGTCGTCTACGTGCAACTTAACCGTCTTTTTGCTCGTAATCGGGTCTTTGAGCCAAATCGTCATGCGATTCGCGCCTACGGGATTGAAAATCTTCGCTCCCTCGCCCTCACTCAACGATTGCGCCTCTGTGGCAATCGTGGTGTTGCCCGTTCCGAGATTGTATTTGTCGGTCGTAAGCGAATAATTGGTGCCGCTTTCCGTTACGCCGCTGCCGTTCTTTCCCGTAGCTACGCGCGACGGCACGGCAACAATTTCACCTTGCACGCAAGTTGCGTTAAAGCTGAACCAGGCGTATCCGCCCATGTCGGTGGTTCCGTTCACGTCTTTCACGTGCACATAGAACGTTTTATTCCCCGACCAGTATTGTTTTGCCTTTATGCCGGTGATTGCCGTAGCGCCCACGTTTGCCGTGTATTGCAACCACGCAGTTGCGGGCGAAGAAGTGCTTGCCGAAAGGTAAACACCCGCCGTTTTAATCTGAATCGTCTGTCCGTCCGGTTCAACGCCGAGAAGCGACGTCGTTTTGCTCGTACCCTTTAACGGAAGACTGGCAAGCGTAGTTTCACGACTGATAGAAATAAGGGGAGAATTTGCGGTATTTCCGCCCGTTACAACCGCGCCGCTTGTCGTGCCGCCCACGCGCTGTTGCGGGAATCTGTTTAAGCACGTAATACGCGCATATCCCGAACCCGTGTGTATACCGTTATACCCCTTGGCATTGGTGCAAAGGCTGGTATTCACGTGCGCACTGCCGCCGCCGCCGTAGTTATTGCTACCGCCGCCGCTGCATGCGCAAGCCGAACCTGCGCCGCCGTACCAACCGCCGCCGCCGCCGCTGCCGCCCGTGCAGTGCGAACCGCCCGAGCCGCCCTGACCGAACGAACCTGCCGTGGCATTTTTATATGCGATTCCGGCTTCGGTTCCGCTGGGAATATTCGTTCCGCCCGGTTTGCCGCCCGCCGTTTGCGTGCCGCCGCCCGCGCTACCGCCCGCGCCGCCGTTTCCGCCGCCGCCGTTTCCGCCGCCGCCCGTACCGCTTTGCGGTGCACGGTAGTAATGGGTGCCGCCGCCGCCGCCCGCTACCACAAGCACTCTGTTCTGCTTATTTGCAAACGTAGATAATAGTCCCGTATCGAGCGCGATATGCGTGGCGCCGCCGCCGCCGCCGCCCTCGTCGTTCATGTCGGAGTTTGTTTCTTGTCCCGAATTGCCGCCGCCGTTCCAGCCGCCTGCGGCAACATTGTGCGTGCCTAATTTACCGTTTTCGCCCACGCCACCCACGGCAATATAAACCGTGGTAGGTTGCGTAACGGTATAATACGCCGAAGTATAGCCGCCCTTGCCGTAGTCACTGCCCGAGCCGCCCGCAAGCACGCCGTCGCAATAGCCGCCGCCGCCTTGTCCGCCCCATACTTCCAGTTGCCATACGCCGGGTTCCAAAACCATGGACTGCACGGTGCCTTTATAATCGAAAAATGCCTGATTGTTTGCGGGAGAAGGCGTAGGATGCGCCAACGCGGTACAGGTAATAATCGCTCTGCCGTTTCCCGTACGTCCACCCGTTGTTGCCGCGGTTTGCGTAACTTTCCCCACGTCCGTGCTGGGATTGCAATAGCCGCTTCCGCCGCCGCCGCTTCCGCCGTCGCCGTTTCCGCCGCCGCCGCCGTACCAGCCGCCGCCGCCGCCGCCGCCGCCCGTGCTGTTATTACCGCCCGTGCCGCCTTTTCCGAACGTTCCGTCGCCCGTGTGCCCTGCGCTCGGTCCCGCACCTGCGCCACGCGCGCCGCCTGCCGACGCAGTGCCGCCTTTGCCTGCCGTAGCATCCGCACCCGGACTACCTGCCGTACCGCCGCCGTCACCGTCGGCGCCCGCCGAGGTGGCGCGGTTATATCCTACGCCGCCGCCGCCGCCGGCTACAATCAGAACTCTGTTTTTCTTATTCGCAAATGTAGACAAAAGACCCGAATCGAGCGCAATATGCGTAGCGCCGCCGCCGCCGCCGCCCTCGTCGTTCGCGTCGTTGTTCATTTCCAAGCCCGAAGGACCGCCGCCGTTGTAGCCGCCTGCCGCACGCGCATTTTCGCCGCCGTATTGCCCCAATTTGCCGTTGGCGCCCATACCGCCGATAACGATATAAATCGTAGTGGGCGCCTTTACGGTAACGGTTCCTTTCATATAGCCGCCCTGACCGTATGCCGTGCCGTTTCCGCCTGCGAACGTGCCGTCGGCATAACCGCCGCCGCCTTGCGCGCCCCACACTTCCAACTGCCAGGTGCCCGGTTGCAACAATGCCGTCTGCACGGCGCCGTTGTATTCGTAGTACGCCCTATCGCCCACATTAGTCGAACTTTCGCTTGCCTCTTCTTTCATGCCGTCGCCCGAAGATACCGCCGCATTCGCGCCCAGTATACTCAAACCCGACACAGCCAAAATTGCGGACAACAACATTGTCACGCAAAAAGGCAACCACCGTTTTTTCGCTTTTGCTACCATACCGTTTCCTCTCAAAACCGTATATTTTTTACATACTTGTCACGCGGAAATCCTTCCGCTATATATATCGTGCCATAGGGCATAAATATACCCTTTCACTCCATACATACGATAATTATACCGTTTCCGACACACTTTGTCAATACTTTACACCCAAAAATATGAACAAATTATGAATAATTTTTAATTTTTTATGAACAAACGCGAAAAAGGCATAAAAAAACCGCCCGAATAGGCGGAGTTGGATTACAGAGTTGGATTATGGTAGAAATTTTAATCGGCAAACTTTTATTGAACGATTGCCCACGCAACATCTTGCGGCGAAAACGAATTTTTTATCGCGTTTTCCACCACGTCATTTGTAAGCCACTCCTTGATTTCGCTCTCGCTACAATTCAATTTTTTCAATTCTGCCGCAATCGCTTTTTTATATTCCGAACTTTCCATAATTATATTATATCCTTTCGCACAATCTTTGTCAAATATTCTTAAAAGAACACTAAATCGCTTGCATTATTTTTTGTGCTGTGCTACAATAATCAAGCTGATTACGCCACCATAGTCTAGCGGTCAGGACGTTGGCCTCTCACGCCGAAGTCAGGGGTTCGATTCCCCTTGGTGGTGCCATAAAAATCCATACACACCCGTGTATGGATTTTTATTTACCTGCAACGGAGATTGAGAACCATGCAACGCATCGGTTCGCCCGCCGAGCGCGTCAGCGCGACCGCCACGAGCGTAGCGAGTATTCCCCTTGGTGGTGCCATAAAAATCCATACACACCCGTGTATGGATTTTTATTTACCTGCAACGGAGATTGAGAACCATGCAACGCATCGGTTCGCCTGCCGAGCGCGTTAGCGCGACCGCCACGAGCGTAGCGAGTATTCCCCTTGGTGATTCATGTAATAATCAAAACATATAAAAACCGACGCTCGGATTGCCCGTAAGCGTCGGCTTTTATTATTCTATCACTTTGCATCGTATTCGACTAACAGTTCCGCAACAAGGTATTCGTCGCTCATGCAGTGCATATCCGCAACACCTTCGCTAATCAATTTATACGTTTCCGATTTGTAGAAAAAGTCGAGAGCCGTATCGTATCCTACACCCAGCTTTTTTGCAAATAGCTCTATTAAACGCGGATACTTTTTATGCAACAGATTGGGATTTGCGTTCAAACTTTTACACTCCTTTTGAATTCAAGCATAGCAATCGCTCGCTCCGTCCGAAAACAAATCTGCAAATTCGGCTTTTCATATCGCAACCGTTTTATAGCTTCCGCTTTATCGATAAGCCCGTCAAAGAAAAGCTCGACAGTATTGAACACTTTATCGTTTGCAACGCCGCCTATAACAACATCGTAGTCGGATTCGTCTTTTCCACTTCGGCAAAGCAAGATAAAATCCAGCCATTTTTCCGAATACGTATCGAATTTCAACACGTTTCGGTCGGAAAGCAACGTTTCATCAAACACATACTCGGATATGATTCCTTCTTTTCCGCGCCGTATAAACTTCCCGCACCATTTTTCAGCCTGTTCGTAAATCGGCGTTGTGTAATAACCGCGCCCGAAATCAACGTTTGGTCTGCTGTGTTGCAAATCGGGGTGTTTAATTTCCGTATATGACCCATGATAAAGAATCATAATGTTACGCCCCTCTCTTTCATCACTTCTATAATATCGGCAACAATGTACTCTTTGCTCTGCGTGTGCAAAACTTCATATTCGGGAACGACGTATGTGTATAAAATGTCGCTGTCTTTCGTTAAAGCCCCATACACTTTTTCCGCGCCAATGCCGAGAGAAAGAGCAACGTTTTCAATGCAAAACACCGCAAATTCAAGTACTCTCGCATTTTCGATATGTTCGACACTGTACATTACGTTGCTCTCCTTCGCCATTATTCACTATTGTTCGTTTCCACTCTTTCTACTATTTATCGATTTTTACTTATCGTTTAAGCAGGCAATACCGGGAAGTACTTTGCCTTCAAACAATTCGAGCGATGCGCCGCCGCCCGTGGAAATATGCGTAACGCGGTCGGCAAACCCGAGTTGTTGCACCGCCGCGGCACTGTCGCCGCCGCCGATGATTGTGGTGCATTTTCCGTATACGTCGGAAAGCGCCTGCGCAACCGCCATGGTTCCTTTTGCAAGCGTGGGATTCTCGAACACGCCCATGGGTCCGTTCCAGATAACCGCTTTTGCCGACGCGATTTTCTCGGCATACAGCTTGCGCGTCTTTTCACCGATATCCATTCCCATTTTGTCGGCGGGGATTTTATCGGACGGAACAATCTGCGTTTCGATTGCGGCGTCAATCGGCTCGGGGAAATGGGTAGTAACCACCGTATCCACAGGCAGCACCAGTTCTTTGCCCGATTTTGCCGCCTTTTCCATCATCTGCTTGCAGTAGTCGATTTTTTCTTCGTCGAGAAGCGAAGTTCCCACTTCGTAGCCCTTGGCTTTTAAGAAAGTGTACGCCATACCGCCGCCGATGATGAGCGTGTCGCACTTTTCGAGCAGGTTGGAAATCACGTTGAGTTTATCCGCCACCTTTGCGCCGCCTAAAATGGCAACAAACGGACGGGGCGGGTTTTCGAGCGTTGCCGCCATTACCGAAAGTTCTTTTTCAATCAAAAAGCCGCAAACGGCGGTTTTAACGATTCCGTATTCCACGATTGCCGCAGTGGACGCATGCGAACGGTGCGCCGTACCGAATGCGTCGTTCACGTAGATTTCGGCATCGTAGGCAAGGTCTTTACAGAATTGCTCGTCTTTGCCTTCTTCTTCCCAGTGGAAACGAAGGTTTTCCAACAGCACCGCTTCTCCGTTTTTGAGCGCGTCGCGTTTGCTCTTTGCGTCGGGTCCCACAACGTCGGACGCAAACGTTACTTTGCCGCCCGTCAGTTCATTCAATCGCTTTGCCACGGGCGCAAGCGTCAACTTTTTGGGCTCGTCCTTCTTCGCCTTTTCTATAATTGCTTCTTTGGTGGTTTCACCCGCGTCTACTTTCTTTTTATCCTTTTTATTCAGTTTCACTTCGGCAGAGAAGATAGAATGCGGCTTGCCCATGTGCGAGCACAGCGTCACTTTGGCGCCTGCGTCGAGCAAATATCGAATAGTAGGCAATGCTCCCATGATTCTGTTTTCATCGGTGATTTCGCCGTCTTTCATCGGAACGTTGAAATCACAACGCACGAGCACCTTTTTGCCCTTTACGTCTACGTCTTTTACGCTTTTCTTACTCATTGTGTTTACTCCTTTTCTTTTTCTATTTGTTTTTTACTTTGATAACGATATTTGCAATGTAGTCGTATGCCGCTTTCAACTCGTTCAAATCTTTATAGTCGCGCGGATACGCTTCCACTAATGCAGGCGCGTTCAGATTGCGCTTTTCCGCCTCACGGAAAAACCGCTCGAAATTAACTTTTCCCTGACCGGGTAGCGCCGTATCGCCCGCTTTGTCTACGTCGCACAAATGCACGGTGGAAATACGCCCTTCCATAGCGTCGAGAAATTTCACGGGGTCTTGCCCTGCCTGCGTTGCCTGCTTTACGTCGAGCGTAGTATATAGCGCAGGGCACTGTTTGAGCAGTTGACGGAAATATTCGGGGTCGGAGCCGTACGCCCAATGCACGTTTTCATAACTCAAATTGATACCGTAGCTGTGCGCAATATCCACAAGTTGGTTGATTCTGTTGCCGATTTTGATATAATCGAATGTGTACGTGCGCTTTTTCAAACGGACGGGACCGTGAAACGTATAGAATTTCGCGCCTAAAATATACCCTGCGTAACACACTTTACGAAACAGATTTTCGGCGTCGGCGCGCACGCGCACGTTGGCGCTGAACAACTGCGGCTCGAATTGCGTTCCCAAACAATGCACCGAATGTACGTAAAGATTCCCGCGGCGCGGTACAAGAGCGTCCACAAACGGCTTTTCGTATTCCGAAAAGGTATTGAGAAACACTTCCGTTGTGTCTACCCGCATTTGCCGCAGAATATCGAATGCCGATTCGGTGGGAATCCGATTGAAAAACGACGCGGTGGAAATTCCGATTCTCATAGAAAATTCCGTCAGCCGATGATATATTCGGGCTTATGCACGGCGGCGTTCACTTCTGCCAACTTACTTTCGTAACCCGCGCGCCCGAGCATGGCAAACGTAGCCTTTTTGCCTTCTTCCACGCCCGGTTGATTGAACGTGTCGATATTCAGCATAGCGCCCGCAAATGCCGTTTGATACATAAAGTACATCAAAAGTTCACCGATTGTTTCTTCGGTAACGGACGGCAAATAAATCGTATAGTTCATGCGATTCGCCTTTTTCAGCGCGAATTCGGTGGCTTTGCGTTCGGCGTTAATCAGCTCGTTGAGCGTGTGCCCTTTCAAAAAGTCGCATGCGGCAACTTCTTTATCGTCGTTTATCACCACAGTAGTGCGGAATTCGTCTACCGCAAGGAAGGTAACCACTTTATCGAAAGGACCTTCGGTGTAGAGTTGCACTTGGCTGTGTTGGTCGGTTACGCCGAGCGCCTTGGCGGGCGTCTGCCCCACGTGCACCGTCTTGCCGTCGAGGTCTTCCGCCTTGCCCAGACTTTCCGCCCACAACTGGCAGTAAAAATCCGCCATATATTTCAAACTGTCGGCATACGGCATGAGAACACTCACGTTTTTGCCCGCTTTCATGGCTTCCACCTGCAAAAACGCCGTAAGCAATGCGGGATTACGGCGAATATCCGTTTCTTCCGCCGACTTTGCCGCAGCGGCGGCGCCCGCCAACATGGCTTTCACGTCTAATCCGAGCGCGGCAAACGCCACAAGCCCCACGGGCGAAAGCACCGAAAATCTACCGCCTACGCCTTTGCCTACGCCGTAAATCTTAAAGCCTTCTTTTGCCGCAACGTCGTACAACGTGCCTTTTCCGATTGTAGTGGTAACAATAATATGCTTTTTGGCTTCTTCCTTGCCCAGTTCTCTTTTGAGCATGGAATATAAAATAAGAAACTGACTCAACGTTTCGCTCGTTTCGCCGCTTTTGGTTACCACGTTAAAATATGCCGTTTTCAAGTCGAGTACGTCAATCAAACTTGCCATACGTTCGGGGTCTACGTTATCTTCCACATACAGCTTGGGCGCTTTGCGCTTATCTTTGGGCAACTCGTTGTGGTGCAAGTGCAACAGCGAACTCGCAACCGAAAGCGGACCCAACGCACTGCCGCCGATTCCCAGCACAACAAAACTCTCCGCCTTTTTGCCGATTTTTCCGCAGTAGGAAATCAACTCGTCGATTTCCGCCGACGGCGCAAACGGCAAGTCGCACCACTCCTGCCAACCCTTTCCGCGGTTATCGAGTACCGACTTTTGCGCGGCGGCAACAGCGGCGGCGTTTTTATCAAACGCGCTTTCTTTAATGCCTTCTTTGCCGATGGAATCTTCCATCATGTTGTTGTAGTCGAAACGAAGTTTCATAGAATACGAAATCCTCCCTATAATCCACACGCCTTTATCGGCGCGTTTTTACCGTATATAGTATACTCTATTTGCGGGCGAAAGACAAGAAAAAAGAGCCACTATTTGCGACTCTTTTTTATACGTTTTTATGCGTTAATTTTACATATGTTTACAATTATGCCACGCACACTATACGATTTAACCGCTATTTGCTTACTGCAACGCCTCAATCAAGCCGTAGTCGCCGTCGTTTCGTTTATAGAGCACATTGACTTTTTTGGTCGCTTTATTGGAAAAAACGTAGAAACTGTGCCCCACAAGTTCCAATTCTTCGATTGCGTCTTCCACCGTCATGGGCGTAAGCTCATACGATTTGCTACGTACTACGCCGTGCGTTTCTTCCTTCTCGGCTTGCGGAGCAAAAGCCGCCTCTACGTCTTTTATGCGGAATTTCTTGGATTTGGCATTGAGTTTCGTGCGATGTTTTATAATCTGCTTTTCCAGTTTGGGGAGAGCGATATCGATATTTTCATACATGTTGCCGCTCGATACTTCGGCGCGCATAACCACACTATCCAAAATAATGGTAAGTTCCAACGTTTCCACGTCGTTTGCTTTTTTCAACAGGATTTTCACCTTGGTATCGTCCTCGAAAAACTTATCGAGTCGCTCCACCTTTTTGGTGACCACGTCTTTGAGTTTGTCGCTCGGGGTGTAGTTTTTGGTCAGAAATTCGATTCTCATGATTTGTCCTCCTACGAAGTTAGTATGGGCACTTTGTCCCTATATATAGTATAGCACATAAACCAAAACTTGTAAATAGGGTTTTGAAAATTTTCTTGCAAATTTTCCCGATTTTTTTCACAGTCACACGTTCTTATCAAAGCAATCCGCATAGTATGCGTGACACACTATGCGGATTAAAGGGGTTTTATGATATTTTTACCTGCCCGTCTACAATATCCACCGTCACTTTTCCGTCGTTATGCACCGAGCCGGAAAGTAACGCTTCGGCAATATTATCTTCTACATACTGCTCTATTACTCTGCGCAACGGGCGAGCGCCGTATTCGGGGTCGTAACCGCGTTCGGTAATGAAATCCATCGCCCTATCGGTAAGATGCAATTCTATGTTACGCTCGGCAAGCGATTTCTCCACCTTTGCCAGCATAAGGTCGGCAATCTTACGGATATCTTCTTTTCCGAGATGATGAAAAATACTCACAACGTCAATCCGATTTACAAACTCGGGCTTGAAATGCCGTTTAAGCGCTTCGGTAAGAATCTCTTCGGTACGTTTTTCGTCGGGCATATCGGTTGCTTGCGACGAAAATCCCAGACTGCGCGTATTCCCTTTCAAATCGGCAACACCTATGTTGCTCGTCATAATAATGATTGTATTTTTGAAACTGACCACACGCCCCTGACTGTCGGTCATTCTGCCGTCGTCTAAAATTTGCAACAGCGCATTGTATACGTCGGGGTGCGCCTTTTCGATTTCGTCGAACAGCACCACCGAATACGGTTTTCTGCGTACCTGTTCGGTAAGCTGTCCGCCGTCGTCGAACCCTACGTATCCCGGAGGGGCGCCAATCAATTTGCTGACGGAATGAGGTTCCATATACTCGGACATATCCAACCGAATCACCGCATTCTCGTCATCGAACATTGCCTCTCCCAACGCTTTTGTAAGTTCTGTTTTTCCTACGCCCGTAGGTCCCAAAAAGAGGAACGTGCCGATAGGACGGTTTGCATCTTTCAATCCCGCGCGGGCGCGGCGTATCGCTTTTGCCACACTGACTACGGCGTTATTCTGCCCGATTACGCGCTTATGCAAAATCTCTTCCAAATGCACAAGCCGTTGCGTTTCCGTTTCGTTGAGTTTCGTCACGGGAATTTTCGTCCACTTGCTGACTACTTCGGCGATTTCGTCGGGACCGATTACACCGCCGCTCTCCGTTCTTTTGCTCCACCCCAGTTTAAGTTCTTCGATTTTTGCCTCAACTTCCTTACGTTTATCGCGCAACTCTCCCGCCTTTTTATAATCCTCGTGATTGAGCGCCTCCTGCTTCTGACGGTCAAGACGACGCACTTCTTCTTCCAACTCTTTCACGCCTTCGGGAACGGTGTTTCCGTTCACTTTGGCTTTACTCATCGCCTCGTCGATTAAGTCAATCGCTTTATCGGGCAAAAATCTATCCATAATATAGCGGTCGCTCAATTTTGCCGCCGCAACCAATGCTTCGTCGGAAACTTTCACTTTGTGGAAAGCCTCGTAATTATCTCGCAACCCGCGAAGGATTTCGATTGTTTCGTCCACTCCGGGCGGCGCCACGATAATCGGCTGGAATCTCCGTTCGAGCGCTTTATCCGTTTCAATAAATTTACGGTATTCGTCGGTTGTCGTTGCGCCGATTGTCTGCAATTCGCCACGGGCAAGATACGGTTTGAGAATATCGGCAGGCGAAACTTCTCCTTCCTTGCTACCCGCCTGCGCCAGCGTGTGCAATTCATCGATAAACACAATAATATTTTGTTGCGACTTGATAAGGTCGATTGCCGTTTTCAACTTTTCTTCGAGCGCACCGCGATACTTCGTTCCCGCCATCAAAGACCCGAGGTCAAGACTGAAAACGATTTTGTCTTTGAGCAGTTCGGGCACGTTTCCTTCCACAATCGCTTTGCTCAACCCTTCCACCACGGCGCTCTTACCCACGCCCGGCTCCCCGATTAGCACGGGATTATTTTTTGTTTTACGGCACAAAATCTGTATAATCCGTTCGATTTCTTCCTTGCGTCCGATAATCGGGTCGATTTTATGCTCGCGGGCGCGTTGGGTTAAATCAATACCCAAATCCGAAAGCTGCGCCGGCAACGAAGTCGAGCCTTTTTCGGCCGTTCCCCCCATACGCGACTCATTACCGCCGATTGCCGATTCCAATTTTTCCACCACGCGCGCAATATCCACACCCGCATTCGTTAAAATGGAATACGCAAACGACGTAGGGTCCTGCAACATGCAATACAAAAAGTGTTCGGTTCCCACAAACGAACCGCCGCGACTTTGCGACAATCGTTGCGCAATCATAAACGTCTGCTTGACACGCGGGGTCAAGTCAACGTCGGATACTCCCGATACATGCTCCGATTCGGAAAAAATCCGTTCGAGTACCGACGCTTGCAAACCGCCCCGACGGAGAAGTTGCCCCGCCAGACTATCTTCCACTTTTAACAATCCGTACAGCATGTGCTCCGTACCGATTACGGGATTACTGTATTCCAGCGCAATATTATGCGCGTATTCGACTGCTTGATTCATATTTTCCGATACGGGAAACGTCATATAAATTCACCTCACTTGATTCGATTTTTACGCCAAAACGGCGTACGTTTATATAAATTTAGTACTATGCGTGGCATACTTACTGCATTTAGGCACGTTTAGCAATGCTTTTCAGCGTTTTTGCCACGTATGCGGCGCGGAAAATATCGCGCCCTTCTTCCTGCAATTTCTTTCCGCTTAAATTGAGTATATTGGCAGGCTGCCCGTCCGATACAAGTTTTTCCAACCTTTGCGCATCCGATACCTTTATCAGGTCATAATACGCACCCAACTTCACCATGGCAAGCAAATCCATAAATTCTTTGCTGTCCAGTGTATACGCATTGGTAAGCACACCGTACGAACGCATAATACGGTCACGCAATTCGGTTTCGTTTGCCTGATAGAGTTGCCGCCTTGCCTGCAACTCTGCTTCGGCTATATGCCCTATCGACGCCTGCACAGACGCCAAAATTTCCTGTTCGGATACGCCCAGTGTTTTCTGATTGGAAATCTGATACAAGTATCCGTCCGCTTCACTTCCTTCACCGTATACGCCGCGAATGGTCATATTCAGTCGCGCAACGGCGCCCACACACTTTTCCAAATTATGCGTAATACTCAATCCGGGCAAAAACATCATGGCGGACGCCCGCATGCCCGTACCGATATTGGTGGGGCAACTTGTAAGATATCCCAACTTGGGGTCATACGCAAACTTTACGGCACGGGAAATCTCGTCGTCTACCGCATTTACCCGTTTATACGCTTCGGGCAACGCAAAACCCTGCAAAATACATTGCTCGCGAATATGATCTTCTTCACCCACCATGATACTGACCGTTTCGCTTTCGTTGATAATCGCCGCGCCGTATTTCCGATTTTCCAGCAAATCGGCACTGATTAAATGTTTTTCACGCAACACGCCGCCGTCAATATCACTGATAGACTCCATACGATACAACGCATAGCCCGTATCTTTATATTCGCCGTCGCCACGATCGGGTTTTTGTCTGCTTACGGCTTCATACACCTTTTTGGCAATCACCAACGCGCGGTCGTCGTTAAGTTTATGCGGATACGGCAATCCTTCTATATTACGCGCCAACCGCACGCGACTGGTTACCACAACGTCCGATTCGTTTCCCGACATCTTCTATTCCTCCTTCAACTGGCGCATTCTGTCGCGTATAATCGACGCCTGTTCGTATTCTTCCAGTTCAATTGCTTTATCCAGTTCCTTTTTAAGACGCTCGTATTCGGCACTTACGCTGTTTTCCACACCAAGCGGAACCTTTCCCACATGACTGACGTCCCCCTGCATGCGTTTTATGACAGGCATAATAAGAGGCGCAAACTCTTTATAGCACTCCGAACACCCCACAAAACCGCTGTGCAAAAATTCATTTCCTGTCGTTCCACAGGCAGAACAAATATATTCTTCCCGTTTTTGCAAACGCGGTTCGTCGAAAAATCCGCTCAATGTACCGAACAGGTTGTTCAATCCCGACATTTTCATAAATCCGCTACCGAGCTTTTTCTGACACTCGGAACACAAGTGGCGTTCGGTTGTTTCTCCGTTTATCTTTTTTATGGAATGATAGGTCGCTTCCCGCTTCCCGCACTCGTCACATAACATATTACGATGTTCTCCTTTATCGTTTTCGGCTCGCACTCTTTATATCATTCTCACCGCTTTTTAGGCGGTATGCCGTCGTCATTCGACTTTAAGAGCTGCGTGAGCACCGACTTCATGATTCCCGCCCGCAAACCGTCCTTTGCCACAGAAGGGGCAATGAGCGCCTTATCGCTCAACACCGTTTTCATTATCAATGCTTCTCTCTCGTCCAGCATTTCTTCGGCTTCCATTCTGTCGATAATCTGACAAGCGCGCTGATAACTCAATCCGTCGGCAATCGTTTGCCCAATCAGTTCTTCGAGCATTTCGTGCGGCGGCTGACTCAAACGCACCACCGTAATCGACCCACCGCCCCCGCGACGAGATTCGATTACATACCCGCGCTCGGGCGTAAACCGTGTACTCAATACATAATTGATTTGACTGGGCGCACACGAAAAATAACTGGCAAGTTCGTTGCGACTGATGTTGAGAGAATCGTCTTCCCCCAACGTATTAAGCAAGAACGCTTCGATTAAATCACTGATATTTGCCATAGCCTCCTCCTTTGCTCTCCACTCCCGTTTAGGATATGTGAAGCGCCGTCCGGTCATTCGTCTTTCTTGCATTTGACTATCTTTGACCTTTGACCTTAACGATATTATAAACGCCCCGCAAGGATTTGTCAAGAGTTTTGGCAAATAAATTTGCTAATTTTTTGAAAACCTTCGGCACTATACCTTTATCGCGTATTTCCATTTACCCGAAAGATAAAAAATCATACTAACCAACGCCCCAATCAACCAACCCACGGGGAAAGAAATACAAACGGACGTAAAGCCCCACCAATGTGCAAACAGAAAGGAAAAGCCCACCCGCACGATTAGGTCGGTAAAAGTGGAAATCATAAAAGCGGACATAAAACCCGAACCGCGCAAAAGTCCGTCGGTCACTACTTTATATGCCACAATCGGATATCCTGCCGCTACGAAATACAAGAATTTTCTCCCTACGGCAATCACAGTAGCATTGTTTTCTTTTCCGTCCACAAATAGCCCGATTAAAAAGTTACCCGCAAGCAACAAAACGAGAATGAAAACCGCCGCCGCACCCATAATGATGGCAAGCGCCGCAGGATATCCCTTTTTCACCCGTTCGTAATCGCCCGCCCCGCTGTTTTGCGCCGTGTACGAACTTAACGCATTCGACATCGTATTAAAAATAGCAACGCAGAAAACGTTGATTTTGATTGCCGCGCTATACCCCGCAATCGTATCCTTTCCGAACGAATTGATAAGTCCTTGCACGCAAAGCTGACCTATGGAAATAAACGATTGTTGCAGTATGCTCGGCAAAGCAATCAAACTGATTTTTTTGAGCACCGCCCATTCGAATATTTTATGCGGCTCATCGCATTTTATCTTGCGGATTCGGAATAAAAGCGTAACCATGGCAAGCACACCGCTCAACCCCTGCGCAATAAACGTAGCCCATGCCACACCCGCAACGCCCCAATGCACCGCCGTTACAAACACAATATCAAGCGCCACATTGAACACCGACGAAAAAATCAGAAAAAACAGAGGCGTTCTGCTGTCGCCCAATCCCGTAAAAATCGACGTGGCGGCATTATATAAAAACAAAAACGGCAAGCCCGCTATATAGATATACAAATACGTGTTTGCGTCCGAAAAGATATCGGCAGGCGTCTGCAACAACCGTATCACGGGGCGACAAATAATCAGTCCCACACCCGTCAAAACCACAGCCAACGCCATAATGCTCAAAACACTCGTCCCGATTGCCGTTTTCATTTTTCCGAGCTTTTTGACGCCGAAAAATTGCGATACTATTACCGAACTTCCCACGCCCGCGCCCAACGCCACCGCCAAAAACAGCATTGTAACGGGATAAGACGCACCGATTGCCGCCAAAGCGTCGCTTCCCGCAAATTTACCCGCAATCACGCTATCCGCAATATTATACAGTTGCTGAAAAGCCATACTCAACAACATCGGGAGCGAAAACGCCAGCAATACTTTTGCGGGTTTTCCAACGGTCATATCTTTAATCATATCCGCATGCAAGCCTCTTTTATGCAATCTTACGGTTACATTATACCATTAAATCGCCGCAAAAACAAGTTTTTTCATACCGTTTCGCGTCATGCAAAAAAGTAGTTGCTCCGTTTACAACATCTGCCCAAACTCATTCTTTCCGAAAAAGAAAACCACCGTTTTCGCGATACATGCCCGCTCTACGGTGGTTTTCTCTCTTTGGCTATGCCAATTTCCTTCCCGAATTGTTGTTTTTCTTATTTTTGCGCGGCAAGAGCGTTTTCGTATGCCGCTTTTGCCGTTTTGAGATAGATTGCCGTATCGGCGCTCAACGTAGCGCCCGTCGTCACTCCGCCGATTACATTGTATCCCGTGCCGCTGTCTTTGGGCAACACGATTGCATCGTCGGACGCAAGCGCATCAAATCCGTGCGCAAGCAAATAATTTTCCAACATATCCATATTGCCGTTAAAACCCAAACCCGACACTTGTCCGATTGAACCCGAGCCGAGCGTGCTCCAATAACGAGAGTACCGCTTGCGCATAGAACCGTTCGACGTGTTGAATTTGTATTTGTCCGCCAGTTTTACGCCGTCTTTTTCGGTACCGTTCTCGCTCTCGGCGCAAATCCACAAATTACCCGAAAGAAAACTATCGTAATACCAGCGCGTACCTTCCGCCGTTTTATAATACGTCATCAGGTCGTCGGTGATTTTTCCGCTCGCGGACCCCATTTCGTAATATTTTCCGTTTTCATCCGCCTTGAAATACTTTTGCCCGATACGCAGATATTTGAAGTACGAACTTGTGCCCACCTGCACTACTTCGGTGGTGTCGCCTTCTTTTTTCAACGCCATATTGGTATACACGTTACTGGCGGGAAAAATATCGTCGAACTGCACTTTTACGGGATCGCCGTAGCCGTTCACGACTACCGTGACTTCGGTGACGCAACTTCCGTGCCCCAACGCAATCGCCGTTCCCACGGCGCCGCTTTTCTTGGGCGCCCCTTCACTGCACGCAGTAAACGAACACACAACGAGCGCCAGAATAAGCGCAACAAGAATACTATGCTGTTTTTTCATGATTGTTTTCTCCTTTACGGTTGATTTTATCACCGGTATTATTGACGTTTTTCAGATTTTTAGCCGCATTATATTCCATAGAAAAAGGCAGAATACATTTTCTCGGGCAGACTTCTTTACATTTTCCGCACCCGATACATTTATCATAATCAATCGTTGCCAGATTATTGGAAAGCGCAATCGCACCCGTAGGGCAATTTTTCTGACACAATCCGCAAGCAATACAGCCGCGTTCGCACACAGACGATACCTCTTTACCGCGATGCGTGTTGGAACATGCCACGTACACCTTGGCGTCTTTGGGAATCCGCCGTATGATTTTTTTGGGACACGCCGCCACGCAGGCGCCGCAACTCGTACATTTTTCACTGTCCACAATGGCAAAGCCCAAGTCTTTGTCTACCGAAATCGCATCGAACTTACAACTTTCCGAACAGGTTCCCAATCCCATGCAACCCAACTCGCATGCCTTGTTCCCGTCGGCAAGCAGTTGCGCCGATTCGCAATCGCCATAACCCTGATAGTCATATTTATTGCGGCATTTATTGCCGCCGATACACCGAACCACCGCAACCGTTTCTCTGCTCTTTTCTTCGCTCATACCCAATATTTTGGCAATATTGGATTTGTTCGCAGCTGCCGTGGGATTACATCTGTCTATGGTAGCTTCCCCTTTGAAAAGGGCTTCGGCAAACGCCGCACATCCGGGATAGCCGCACCCGCCGCAATTCGCACCCGCAAGATTCCGTTCGATTTCATCGATACGCGCATCCCGCTCGATTGCCAGTTTTTCACCCAAGAAGCTCAAACAAAACGCAAAAATCGCCGCAAACACGCCCACAACCAACACGGGCAAAATATATGTCATAAAAAATTGCATATCTCTCTCCTATCGGTCAAAAAGCAAATCCCGAAAATCCGGCAAACGCCATGGCGAGAATTCCCGCAATAATGAGCGCAATGGGAAATCCGGCAAACGAAACGGGAATATGCGCACGGTTGAGCTTTTCGCGGATTCCCGACATTAAAATAAGTACCATAGTAAATCCGAGCCCCGTAAAAAATCCGAATATAAACGTTTCCAACAGGTTATACCCATTATCAATCACCATATTCGCCGAACCGAGTACGGTACAGTTAGTGGTGATAAGCGCCAAATAAATGCCGAGCGAATTATACAGCGTAGGCGAAAACCGTTTGAGCACGATATCGAGCAGTTGCACGAGCGAAGCAATCACCAAAATAAACACAATGGTTTGCAAATAGGTGATATTCCACATATCGAGCAGTTGAAATAATCCGTAACACACCACACTCGATACGGTTATCACAAATGTGACGGCAAGCCCCATGCCCACCGCCGAATCGGTTTTTTTGCTGGTGCCGAGCAACGGACAGATGCCGAGCGTTTTGTTGAGCACGATATTTTCGGTAAGGATTGCCGATATAACTATCGAAATGATGCTTGCAATACTCACAGTGCCGCACCCCCTTGCAACAATTTTCTCTTGTGACTGTTCCGATACAAACGCATCAGATAATTAAAAAGCGCCATCAGCAATCCGAGCACAATAAATCCGCCCGCCGCCGTTTCGAAAATCCGCATACCCGCGGCAATCAAAAGCATACGCACGCCGCCCAGAATCACCAATGAACAAGTGAATCCGAGCCCCATGCTCACTCCGTCAAGCGCCGCATATCCCACGCTGTTCTTTCCCGCAAATGCCTCCGCACGCCCCAAAATAATGCAGTTCACCACTATAAGCGGAATAAACCGCCCGATAGACGCGTTAAGCGCCGGCAGAAATTTGGCAAGAAAGAGTTGCACCAATGTGACAAACGTGGCGATTATAATAATATACGATGGCAAACGCACTTTATCGGGAATAATCTTACGCAACAGCGATACGAACACATTGGATACAATAAGAACGAATGCGGTGGCAAGCCCCAACCCGAGCGCATTGGTCACGCTGGTAGACATGCCGATTGTAGGGCACATGCCCAACACAAGCACAAATACGGGGTTATTGAGAATTCCGCCCAAAGCGGTTTCTTTCAGCTTTTTCACGTCCATTATTGCGCCACCTCCCCGAATTGCGTGCGGTCGAACGTGGGCGCATATTCCAGCGCGTTTTTCACTGCCATTTTCAAGCCGTCGCTCGATTGGGTAACGCCCGTAAAGCCGGGCAGGCTATCCCCCGCCATGGCATTTATTTCCGCAATCGTTTTTCCGCCGAATAACTCGTTCAGCTTTTCTTCGTTTTTGAGTAGCGTGGAATCGTGTTCGTCCGTCGGGTCAAACGACGGATTGGCGGCATACGCCAGTTTTACCGCTTTGCCGTCTGCCACGCGTACCAAAAGCGCTACTTGCCCGTATGTTCCGCCGTCACCGCGCGACTGCACGATTAAGTCGCCGTTGTTGCCTGTAAATACATAATCTACCGTTGCCGTCTGCACGGTATAACAGGTATACACGGTAGCGTCCGAAACCTTTTTCAGTTTTTGCACCAAATCCGCATCGGTTACCACGAGCGGCGCGGGTTTTTGCGGGTCGCCGCCCAAACGGGAAACAAAATCGTTGGCAATGCTGACTGCGCTCGTCATACCGCCCAACGTACCCATAACGGTCACGCCCGTAGACGCCGCAATCTGCGAACTTTCGATTCTCCCCGATAAGCCCACAAATGCCGCATACAGTTTTTCTTCGTTTTTAATATGATTCCAATAGCTTTCGTTCTGCGATTTGGTAATTACGCCCGAAACCTTGTTTTCCGCGTCGTATGCAACCAGCATGACAACTGCGTCCACATATCCTTTGCCTTCCGCTTCCACCACATAGGTGATTTTCCCTTCCGCGTTTTTGCTCGTATAAAGCGCGCGAACCTTCTGATTCGCCGTTCCGTGCTGTTTGTTGTACGCATCAAGGTCTTTGATTGCATAGTTTTCGGCACGCAAATTCACCATTTTGATATATCCGCCCGAAAGCGCCGTGCCGTCGTCCATGCCCGTGGGGGCAATACGGTTTATAAGCGCCGCCGTTGCGCCGTCAAGCGTTGCTTCCACCCGCAAAAAACGGTTTGCCACTGCCAACAACGATACGCACACAATGGCAATCACGCTCAAAACAATCACGCAACGAAGCGTATTTTTTACCGTGTTGTTCTTTTTGCGCGCAGGATGCGTCTGCGCGGGCTGCATTTCCGTATTCATCGTATTCGTCATGCCTCGGCGCCTCCTTTCCCCGCTTCGTTGTACGGCAACGGACTGTCGGGAGTTTTCAGAGGTTTTTCCTTGATTTTTTTGTGATACCCGAACGGACGGGGCACAATGTATTTGTCAATGAGCGGTACCGTAATATTCATGATAAGAATAGCAAAACTCATTCCTTCGGGATAATTGGCAAACACGCGAATCAGCATGGTAAACAATGCGATTCCGAATCCGTAGAGCGCACTGCCCCAAAATGTATTCGGACTGGTAGCATAATCGGTTGCCATAAAGATGGCACCGAACACAAGCCCGCCGCTCATGATATGCGCATACATATTGTTAACAAGACGCGCACCCGTAAGATGACGCGGCAAGCCGTCGAACAGTAAAGCCAACACGGCGGCGCTTCCCACAATAATGAGCGGCAAACGGAAATCGATTACCTTGCGGATACTCAAATACAAATATCCCAATATAAGCGCAATCATGCACGTTTCGCCCGCCGCCGCGGCACCGCGGTTGCCTATAAACATCTGAAAGAACATATTCTGATTATTTGTCAGCTTGGTTCCGCTCGAAAGCCAGGTAGCTCCCGTAGACGCAGGCAACATTTCACCCAGTCCCGTCGTATTCGCCCAGGTCATACCGAACGCAAGAAACAGAAAAATTCGCGCCGTTGCCGCAGGATTGGCAAAATTCTTTCCGATTCCGCCAAACAGCATTTTCACGAGCACAACCGCCACCAAACTGCCGATTAAACACAAAATAATCGTATCGCCGCCGAACGCCACATAATCCACCGCCCGCGCGCCCGCAGGCATAGCACGGTATACATTCAGATTCCAACCTTCCACGATAATCACGCGCGGCAGATTGAGTGCCAAAATCAATCCCGTTACCAACGACGAACAATCCCAACAGGAGGATTCTTTCACCGCTTTGCGCGAAAAATCCTTTTTCAGAATGAGCGTATACAAGAGTTCAAACGCAAAACAACATCCCATACAAACGATTGCGTTAATCAGTACGTGATATCCGAAATACACAATCGCCATTACAAGCGCCGGCGATAAAGCAATCAGCACGTCAAACATAATACTGCGCGTTGTTTTGCTTTTCTGCGTAATATGGGGAGAAACCGTTACCGTAAGATTTTTCATACTCTGCGCCCCTTTGCCCGTATTTTCTTTTTTGCCAACCGCATGGATTGCACAAGCGGTCTGTGCGCGGGGCACACATATGCGCACGAACCGCATTCGATACAGTTCATTGCGCCGTACTTTTCCGCCCCCGCAGCGTCACCCGACAAGATATACGAATCGATGTACATAGGCATCAGGTGCATAGGGCACGCACGCGCGCAACTCGCACAGTTAATACACGGTTCCGCTTCGTACGAAAACGTTTCTTCTGCGGTCAGCAACAATACGCCGCTCGTTGTTTTTGTTACGGAAAGGTCGGCGTTGTGCTCGGCAAAGCCCATCATAGGACCGCCGAGAACCAATTTTGCCGCATCGTCCCACTCTCCCGTCAGTTCGGAAATCAGCGTACCCGTGGGAACAAGAAAGTTTCCCGCATTTTTCGCCGCATCACCCGAAACGGTTAAAACGCGTGCCGTACACTTCACGCCTTCGCGCACAGCTTCGTATACCGAATACGCCGTGTGTACGTTGCTCACTATAACACCCGCGCTTGCGGGTAATTTCCCCACGCAGACTTTTCGCCCCGTCACAGCATAAATCAACTGCTTCTCGGCACCTTGCGGGTACTTTGTTCGACATACAACTATATCCGCATCGATTTTTTCTTCTTGCGCCGTTCTGCGCAAAATTTCCGCCGCACTTTCTTTATTATCTTCCAACGCAACGGTAAAACGAGATAAACCCAACGCCTGCGCCATATACTGCGCGCCCGCAAGCATTTTGCGCGGATATTCGGTCATGATACGAAAATCACAAGTCAGATACGGTTCGCACTCTGCCCCGTTTATGATAAACGTGTCTATTTTCTCCCGCGGCGTAAGTTTAACGGCTGTGGGAAATCCCGCGCCGCCCATGCCCACGATACCGCAATCGGCAATGCGGCGTACAATCATCTCGGGTTCGGGATTTTCAAGCGGCGGCAAAAGTTCTTCTTCGTTCCGTCCGTCGTTTTCTATCACCACGTGCATGCAGTGCCCCGTTGCGGTAGCGCGCTTTTCTATTGCCGTTACCGGTCCCGAAACAGATGCAAAAACGGCGGCGGAAATATTTCCCACCGTCTCACCGATTTTTTGACCCTTTTTTACCGTATCGCCCACCGCAACGATAGGCGCGGCTTCTTTTCCGATATGTTGTTGCAAAGGAATATACACCTTTTCGGGCGCATCGAAACGAACAATCGGCAAATCTTTCGTCCGTTCTTTATTACCCGGCGGGTGAATCCCGTGCGAAAACGTTTTCAAACTACGCTCTCCTTTTTCCGACGAAATCCAGTGCTTACAAGTATATCATTTATAAACCGTTTTGTAAAGAGAGATTTTGTCATTTTTTTGCTTTTCTTTATATTCTTTTATTTTGCTCACGATTAAAGAAACAAGCTGATACACACCGAGCACCGCCAGAAAGATTCCGAAGTATCGGGAAAGCGATTTTCCCGCTATACGTTTTACAAGTAACGATGCGGGAATGCTTGCCGCCACGGCGGGCAACGCCACCCATAAAAGATATTTGCAGTCCAGTAATTTATTTTTGGCGTGAATAAACAGCGCCACCGCCGACATGGGGATAAACGCCACCAGATTGATTGCTTGCGCAACATGTTGGGGCGTGTCGGTGAACAGCGTCAACAGCGGTATAAGCAACGTTCCCCCGCCCATACCCATGCCGCCGATTATGCCGCCGATTATGCCTATCAAAAGAAAAATCAGAATATTTTTCATAGTTCTCCTTCGGTTAAACGAGCGCCATTCGCAAACCGACTCCAATCATCATTAACGCAAAAATGATTCCCACGGCAAAGGAAGGCAACTTTTTAAGCAGCAATGCCCCTACCGTTCCGCCCGCAATCACACCTATTCCCGTTGTAAGCGTTCCGAAAAGCGAAAAGTATCCGTTTATCAGATACGTCACCGCGCTGGCAATACTAATCGGCAATATAACCAGTATAGCGGTGGCATGCGCTTTTTTTGTGGGTTCGTGTAAAACTTTTTCCAAAAGCGGCACGCACAACATACCCCCGCCGCCGCCGAAAAAACCGTTTACCAGTCCAATCAGCAGTCCGCCGCCGATTTTTACCGCTCGTTCCGTTCCTTTCTTCAAATTTTTATCTCCCGTCTTTCTCAAAACAACTGTTTTCGTATCGAATCGCATTTTCGCAATCTCGTTCGTTACTCTTTTATTCTCCCCATTCGATACGCGCGGTAAACTTTTCCGACGTGTAAAAATTTGTTATTACAGCGTAAAAAAATCAAAATCGGTCATCAAATCGTTTGCAAAAATTTGCCGTATATTATATAATTATATAATGTATGCTGTATGGCGAAATTTGACGACATCCGCATATCTGCTATAAGGAATCAAATACTATTCAAAAAAAGGTGACAAGATGAAAAAAGCACGTAACGGTAAAATATCCCGCATCCTTTGCGCACTCGTGTGTCTGGCGCTCTCCGTCGGCGTTTTTGCGTCGGTTGGGTCGCTCACGTTCTCCGCACATGCCGAAGATACGAGCATAGCGGAATTCGTGACCGAAAACCTATCGCTTTCCAACGGACAGTTTGCAAACGTGTCCGGGTCTGCGCCCCGCACTCCCGACGGCTGGACGGGCGGCGGCATCGACAATAAAGGTTCGAGCGGCGTTATCGGCGGCGTTATGGCTCTCGATTCGTACGCAAGCGAAAAAGACAGCTATAAATTAAACGAAGACTATCCCGACGAATTCAAAGGGAATACTCCCCCCGATTCTCCGTTCGGTAACGAAAATTATCCCGGCACCAACCGCAACGTGCTCTTTATTAACGTTCGCCCTTCCAATTCGGTAGGAACGGCTTACGGATACACTTCGAGCAGTCTTACTTTCATGGCAAACCGCTACTATAAAATAGAAGCGTATGTCCGCACAGGCAATTTTGCCGAAAATACGGGCGCCGCAATCCGATTGAACGGACTGGACGACGACGTAGCATTCATCAATATCAACACCGTTAAAGACAACGCGCCCGATAAAGACCATAACTTCGGGTGGGAAAGATTCGAATTTTATATTGCATCTTCCTCGTATGCCGACCAAACCGTTACGGTCAGCTTGCAAGTAGGCGACAGCTATACGGATTCAAAAGATTCCACCAAAACGCATTACGACCCCGCTACGGGCTATGCTTTCTTCGATAACATTCAGGCATATCAGATTTCCCCCGCCGACTTTTTCCGCATGGCACAGAGCGCGAAAGGCTCGTCCCATACAATCGTTAAAGATTACTCCAACAAAACCACCGATAAAATCGTAGAAACCAGCGGCATGCGGAATCTGAACTTCTACTCCGCAATACCCGATGAAAATTGGCGACTGACGGGCGACGACCTTTCGGACTTAACGTACGGAATTTACAACGGCGCACAGCCTTTCTCGGATACGAGCGAAGAGGCGCAGAAGTATCATCTTGTTTCCGACCCTTCCTCGGCAAACGGAAAATACACGGGATACAACCCCGACGCAAACGAAACGTTTGACGGCGACAGTTCCGTTTTGGTACTCTCTTCGTATAACGACGGTTCGTTCCGTTCGGTGGCGGCAGGCGTAGCTTCCCGCAAGTTCACCGTAGAACGCTATCATTACTACCGCGTATCCGCCTGGGTTAAAACGCAGGAAATGTCGTCCGACGGAAACGGTGCAACGCTTGCCCTTTCGGTCGTACGCAACAGTGGCGACAAAGAATACGAAGGCAAAAACCTGTTTGCCACGCACGCAAAATGCACGGGTGACGACGCCAATCTCGCAAGGGGCGGCTACACGCAATATTCGTTGTATGTGCAAGGTTCCGCCGTGCAAGATTACGAAGCAAGCGTGGAATGCTGGTTGGGAACGCCCGACAACGAAAGCAGCGGTATCGCCATTTTCGATAACGTAACGATTGAAGAAATTCTTCCTTCCGTTTATAACGCACACTCTTCGGACACAAACGCCACCGCAGTCAATATCGATACCGACGCAGGCGTAGAAGAATCTTTCCGCACTTTCGAAGATACGGGTGTTGCCAACGGCGAATTCTATCAGATTGGCGAGTACGAAACGTTTGAATATCCGTTTGCACCCGCAAATTGGTCGATGTACACACCCGAAACGGTAGAAACCGAAGGATATTCGACCGAAACGGCATATCTCAATCTCGATTCGGATAATCTCATCAGCGGAATTATCCCTACCGACACAAAAACGTTCAATCAATACGCCGAAAACTTTGGCGGCGCCTATAACTACGGTGACGGCAAACGCAACCTTCTTTTGTTGCACGCAAACGAACTCACCGCATTCTGCTACCGCTCCCCCGCAATTACCGTATCGGCAAATACGCCGGGAACGCTTACCGTAGAACTGATGGCGGCAGACATAAAAGGCTACGGTGCAAGTTTGGTGCTCAAAAACGACAAAAAGGTACTTGCCACCATCGAAAACATCGGCAACACCAACGACTTCAAAACGTTTACTTTTTATATCGAACCGGGCGCAACCGACATCTCTACCGTCAGCGTAGAAGTTTGGTTGGGCAACATAGACCGCAAAGATAATCATACCAAACGCGCGTCGGGCAACGTATATGTGCAAAAAGTTGCCTATGCCGCCTTTACCGACGATACGGACGGCGACAGTGCGGCGGTTAAATTCGCAAATGCAAAAGCAAAATGCGACGCGGCAAGACTGAACAATCCCACGGCGGGACAAGCCGCATATTCGTTTGTCAGTTCCGATTTCACGGCTTATGATTATTATGATTCCGCATATGTAAAACTCCCGTATGACTGGACTCTGACAACCGACGGCGGCGAAGGCGTGCGCTACGGCATTTTCGACCCGACGCGTCATCCGTCCGACGATACCACGGTGCCCCAGTCGTTCCGCAACACCGAATATCCCAATAACCACACCGTGCTCATGCTGTATAACCCCTCCCCCGCCTCCTCGGCGCTCACTTCCGCCAAGGCAATGTCTTTTACCGCAGGCACCTATTATCAAGTGGACGTGCTCGTTAAAGTGGATATTCCCGAACAAACCAATATAAACGCAATCGGTGCAACGCTTTCCCTTTCGGGAACGGAATTTGCTTTCAAGGATATCAAGAGCACAACCGTTGTCACGGACGGCACAACGGATACCGAAGCGTTCCGCAAATATACGTTCTATATCGACCCCGGCAGTGAGGACACTACCGCGTCGTTGCGAATTGCTTTGGGCGAAGGCGCTTCGTCGGCAAAACGTTGCAGCGGCAGAGTGTATATCAACAGCATTACGGTTACGGACATCAGCGAAAGCCTGTTCAATGCCAGCGTAAAAGACGTTGAAACGGATAAAAACAACGACTACGCTCTTATTGCCCGTTTGGGTGAACAAAAGGACGACGAAACGCCCGACGATACCGAACCCGCACCGAGCGACAATACAATGCAATGGTGGCTGATACCTTCCATTCTGTTTGCGATTGCTATCGTGATTGCCCTTGTGGGATTCCTGATTCGCAAGATTATGGAAAAACGCGCCGACAAGAAAGGCGTAGTGCAGAAAACCGCATCGTATGACCGTGCCGCCACGCTCAACCGCGAACACAATAAGAATGCGGAAGAAAGCGAAAAAGTGGCTGACGTTGTAGAGAGTACCGACGGCGACGAAAGCTATGAAACCTTTGACGACGACACAGTGAAGTCGGAAAAAGCGCCTGCCGTAAAACCGACCGAACCCGTTACGGAATCTACCACAGAAGAAACGATGTCGGAAAAAGCCGAAGAATCCGCCCCCACGCAAGAAAACGCAGACGGCGAGTCTGCAAGCGAACAGGCAACGGAAACCGAAGCACAGACGCCCGCAACAGGCGAGCAACAATCCCCCGTCGAAGAAAAAATCGAACCGAAAAACGATTCGTTCATCGACCAATTCGACGATTAACTTCCAACGTAAAAAACAACCGCATGCAAATTGCATGCGGTTGTTTTTTATTAAATATCTTTATTCCTAAATATTTTTATATCCGCCCGATACAACAATATTCTGTCCCGTAAGATACGACGCACTTTCACTCACTATAAATCGCACCGCAGCAGACACGTCTGCGGGCAATCCGAAACGGCATGCGGGAATCTCATCTATAATCGCTTGCCGTTCTGCATCCGAAAAACGAGCGTTCATAGGCGTATCGATAAAACCGGGACTTACGGCATTAACGGTAACGAGCGAGGGCGCAAGCTCCAATGCAAGCGCTTTGGAAAACCCAATCAGTCCCGCTTTGGCGGCGCTGTACACCGTTTCCATGGCGGCGCCGCTCACTCCCCATACCGAAGAAAGATTCACGATTCGCCCGAACCGCATACGTACCATATCGGGCGAAAACACGCGACACAAAAAAATGTTACCCGTCAGGTTGGCGGCAATCGTATGCACAATGCTTTTTTCCGTTTCGTCGCAAAGCAACCGATATGCCTCCGTTCCCGCACAGTTGACAAGCGTATCCACATTTCCTATTCTGTTTTGCACTTCTTCTTTTGCCTGCAAAACAGACGCATACTCGGTAATATCGCACCGCACGGCAATGCTTGTCCCGCATGCGGCGCTTACCCTATCGGCAAGTTCTTCCGCGCGTTCCCGCTGCGTGCAATATCCTATTGCTACCGCAAATCCGTCGGCAACCAACGCACGACAGATATCGGCTCCGATTGCCCCGCTACCGCCTGCAACAAACGCAATTCTCTTTCCGTTTTGCGTCATTCTTTTCTCCCGTTTCCCGTTTATTTTATATTGTCGGGCAAATCATTCTCAAATAAAATTGTTTTTTTGCCCGCTATTTCACCCGTCTTTGCCACCGCCTCGTCCAGCGTTTCACACACAAAAATATTTTCTTCCGACATCCCAGCCGAAAGAGCGCCTTCTTTCAACACCTGCGCTCTGCCGCCCACAAAACAGGCGAAATCGGCACTGCCGTATACGCATTCTCCCAAAGCGAAATTTGCGTTTTCTTCTTCGTCACCCAATTCCACCAAACCGGGCGTTACAATCACGCGTGTTCCGTCAAACGCTTTAAGAACTTCCAGCGCATTTTTTGCGCCTGCAACGTTGCTGTTGTAGGCGTCGTCCAAAACGGTCACGTCGCCGTTTTGAATCAGTTGCAATCTGTGTTCCACAGGTTCGAGCCGCGCTACCGCCTGCGCAATTTCGCTCAAAGAAACATCCAGTTGTAGCGCTACGGCGGCACAAAGCGACACAAGCGACGGAATATGTCTGCCCAACAGTTTGGTAACGATATGTTCGCTTTGTCCGTCGGATTGCAAATCAAATCCCGTACCGTCCGCACCGAACGTAACGTTTGCATACGTAACCGTTGCGCCGTCCGTCAAGCTGTTGCCCGCCAGAATTTTCTTACATGCGGTTTGTTCGTACATGCGTATCGTGTGCGGATTATCTGCCGAAAACACGGCAACTCCCGCCGACGATAATCCCTGTATAAGTTCGTATTTGGTTTGGGCAATCGTTTCAACCGAACCGAACGTGGCAAGGTGCTGATTCCCCACAGCCGTGATAACGCCGATATCGGGGCACACGAGTTTGGCAAGTTTTGCAATATCTCCGCGATAACGAGCGCCCATTTCGGCTAAAAACACGCGGTGGTCGGGAGTTAAATTGTAATTTACCGTTCGCGCAATACCGAGCGGCGTGTTGTAGCTGGACGGTGTGGAAAGCACTTCGTATTTTTGCGCAAGCATAGCGGCAAGAATATTTTTCGCCGTGGTTTTGCCGTAGCTGCCCGTTATGCCGATTTTAATCAATCCGTGTGCATCGAGTAATTTTTTGTGCGCGCGATGTTCGTACCCAAAGTTATTGAGCAATTCGAGCGGCAATAAAATCCAATGTGCCGCAATCACAATTAAAGGTACCGCCAACGGCATGAGTCCCAAAAACGCATAGCGAACGGGCACAAATCTTTCCGCATACAAAATTCCGAACGACGCCAAAGCAAACAGCAAGGCAGTGAGCACGGTCAGACGGATTATGCGCGGCGTGAATTTTAACGGCGTCTTGCTTTTTTGCCGCAACGTAATACAAACGAACAACACGGTAAAAAGCAGATAAAACAAAAGTCCGATATAGGAAACGTAACGGCATTTACCGAAACACCCCACATACACGAGCATGGAAACGAATGAGAAAAATGCCGCCGAAAAATAGCGGAGAACATAGTTCCATTTCGTTTCTTGCAACCAGGAAACAACGCCCCCCACACGATAGGACGATAATTGCAAAATCTGCATGATTTTAAGCCCCATCATGGCAAGAAGTACGCCGCTGATAAATGAGAATCCGATCAGAAAAGCATAGTACATACTTATTGTTCCGTCACTCCGTTTTTGCGGTAAATACGCGTACCGCCGCGTTGAATACGTCACCCCGCTCGGCATAGGCAAAATGCCCCGCACCGTTCAGCATAACCAATCCGCTGTCTTTGATTCCTTTGTGAAACCGTTTCGCCATATACGGCGGCGTGTCTTTGTCCTCCTTGCCCCAAAACAACAAAGTAGGCACGTCTATTTTTGCGAGCAACCCGTCGAGATGCGTGTTGACAATTCGCACAAATACTTTTTTCATGGCAGGCGATAACGCCGCATAGTCGGCGCTGCCCGCATCGGGCAGGATTTTTCCTTTTCGCTTTGCCGCTTTATACCGCGCGATTGCCCTTTTCTTTTTAAGCGACATTTTGGGCTTTAATCCTGCCGCGTCGGCAAGCACCAATTTAGACGCGATTCCGCGCGCCCCTAAAATAAGCGCAACACGCCCACCGAAACTGTGTCCTACCAGAACGGGACGCACGATACCCGATTCGTTGAGTATATACTGCACGCAATCGGCATAATCATATACGCCCCATGTTTCGGGCGGAAAGTCACTCTTCCCGAATCCCGGAAAATCGACGGCAAATACAGACCGACCGTTTTTGGAAAGATACGCATATATGCCGTCCATCGCCGCAGACGATGCGCCCCAGCCGTGCAACAGCACAACCGCATTCTTTCCGTTTCCGCTCTGCTTGCAAAAAACTTCGGTACCGTTGTAATTCATGTGCTTTCTCCGCAACGCGTACCGCAAACCGCGTCAGATTTCCCGTTTGAGAATAAGAGCGTTCCCGCTTTTGTAATAGTCCTTTCTCATATGGGATATTCTGAATCCGTGCGCTGTATACAGATTGATTGCCGCAACGTTGTTTTCGTTGACTTCCAAAAACATTTCCTGCGCACCGTGCTCTACGGCATGCTCGAAAAGTTTTTCCAATACGAGCGTTCCGTAACCGTGGCGTCGGTATTTTTCGTCTACGACGATATTGTATACTTCCGCGGTATCGAATACCATTTTCAATCCGCCGTACCCCAATATCTCGTCGCCGTCGGTAAGCAGATATATAGTACTCAATTCGTCGTCTATCGTCTGACACACAACGGCTTCCGACCACGGACATTCGATGTATGCCTTTTCCAGGGCGGCAATCCGCGCTCCGTCATGTGATTGCGCCTTACGGAATACAAGCATTTTGTTCCCTCGCTTTCCAATCTCGTTCGGCTTGCGACTCGCGTATGTAAACGGGCAAAAGCAACGAATAGGCAACCCGCTCGTCTGCCGACGCAAACGCCGCACGAACCAATGCGCCGCAGTCCTTCTCGGGTGCAAACGCTTCGGGAAGAAATGCCGCCATGCGCTCGTCGGTACATACGGCGCCGTCATAAGCCTTTGCCATAGCAATTGCGCTTTCCTGCGCCACGCATCGACAAGGCAAAATCTCGCGCCTGTTCGCATCGTATTCGGCAATATACGCCGTATTGTTGCTACCGTCGGAAATACAAAGAATTTTTCCGTACCCGTCCGCTCTTTTATTATATGCCAACATACGCAAATAGTGAATTCCCACCGCCTGCTTTCCCGTTGCATAGCAAAGCGCACGAACGGCAGATACTCCGATACGGATTCCCGTAAACGAACCGGGTCCCACGACACACGCCACAAAATCGAGTTCGGAAAGCGAAAGTTTTGCATCCGATAAAAGCTTATCCACAGCGGGCATTAAAACGGCGGACGCGTTTCGATTGTCGTCGTCGCGGAAAAACGAACCGTCCGACAGAGCCGCTCCTACCGACGGACCCGCCGTATCCACTACCAAAAATTTCACGGCATTATCCAAGAGAAACATGCTCGCTTTTGTTTTTATTGTAGCGATACAAAATAAATTTACTGCCGATTGCCGCCACAAATTCGGCATTTAACCGTGCCGCCGTAAGTTCTCCCGCCTCGCGCGGCGTAACGGGCGCCGATTTGAGAACGGACAGCTTTATCAGCTCGCGCGCCGCAAGAGCGCTGTCGCAGCCGCTTATGAAATTTTCGGTCAATCCGTCTTTCCCCACCTGAAACAGGGTTTCCGCCGAAGCGGCGAGTCCGCGCAAATTCGCTCTTTGTTTACTCGTCAGCAATTTCGATTATCCTCGTATTTTCGTCTTTGCGTACAATATGCACGCCTGTTTTCTTATATGATTGCAAAATATCGGCAATATTTTCCGACCATTCGATAACGCACACGCCCCGTTCATCTCCGAAAAATTCGTCAAGTCCCGCTTCCTGCGCTTCGGCACCGTTATGCAAACGATAGGCGTCATAATGATACAATACAAGCCTGCCGCCGTCGTATTCGTTCATAAGCGTAAACGTAGGGCTTACAATCGGGTCGGAAATTCCGAGCGCTACGGCAATCCCTTTTGTAAATACCGTTTTCCCCGCACCCAAATCGCCGTGCAAGGTAATAATTTCTCCGCCGGTAAGACCGTTTCCCAACATGCGCCCGTAAGCAAGCGTTTGCGATTCGCCGTTACTCACATACCGCATAGCTTATCTGTAATACCGCGGAGAATAAGGCGACGGACGCGGCATATATCTCCGCTTTGCAGGCGGGTGCGCAGGACGCGCAGGCGGTCTTTTTTTTGCCGCCACCGCTCTTTTCTTCTTTGCGGGTTTCTTTTTGGCAGTCGGTTTTTTCTTGGGCGCCGCCTTTTTTACAGGAAGCTTGGGCACGGAACGCGGTGCCGCCGTAAGCACCGCTATACGGCGTTTCAGTTCCGCCACTTCCAGCGCATGACTCACGTCGTCCATCGATTTGGTGAGTAAGTATGTGATTTCGGGGCTGTTCCGTTCTTCTTCATCCAACACAAGTTGAACGGAAAACAACTTCTCGCGCAACAAAAATGCGCTGTCGGTATCTTTCACATCTTGCAACCCGTTACGAATCGCCGTGATTTCCGCTTTGCGACGCGCAATTTTTTCGGCAAGTTTATCTTTTGCCGCCTGCTCGTTCGCTACACGCATGGTTTCTTCCGCACTGCGCGTACCGCGCTGCAATTCCATTTCCGCAGCGTACATGGCACGTTCCGTTTCCGCCGCAAGTTTAATTTGTTCCGCTTCTTTTTTGAGTTTTTCGGCTTCGGCAAGCGCGGCTTGTGCGCGTCTGTTTGCCTCGTCCGCTTCCGCACGGAGCGTTTCTATCTGTTTACTCGTATCGGGGTCGATTTCGGGCTCCGCCGCTTTTCGGGCAAATGCCGCGCCGTCTACCGTACGCATTGTGCGTTCCACTTCGGCAATCCGCTCGTTCGCAGCCATAATCTCACGTAAAATTTCATTGGCAATCGTCGGGTCTACCGTCTGCAACGTCAACCTTTCGTCCGAATCCGTTTTCGCAGGTTCCTGCATGGGCACAATCTTTTCTTCGGGCGCTTTTTCCGCCTGCAAAACTTTGTTCAGCGGCTGTTCCGCCATCGGTTCGGAAGGGATTGCCATAACAGATTCCGCCGATTTTTCGCTTTTTTCTGCCGTTTCTTCGGGCGCCACAGCCGAAAGTATAGCGTCAAGCATAGCGTCTGCCGTTTCGTCGTCAATCGTAGCGGGTTCGTTCGTAGCCAAAATATTCCCTATGATTGCATTCGCCATAACGTCTGCCGTTTCTTTCCCGTCCGCCTTGTCGGCATCAAACAGAATTTCCCCTTGCATTGCATTATCGGAAACCGCCAAATCGGATTCATCGGCATTCAGAATGCGCGCAAACATGGCATCCGCCATTTTATCGGTCGCGTCGGATTCCGCTCCGTCCGCTACGGGCACAGCCCCCGCAAATTCATTATCTTCCTGTACACGGAGAATGCCGTCGAGCATAGCGTCCGCTGTTTCATCATCGATAACCGCAACGCTTTCGTTCGATTCTTCGTCTAACTGATTGCGTAGCGTTTCAAGACGCGCCTGCAAAACGGCACGCTTTTCGTTCCAATGCTCTTTTTCTTCATCGGATACGGTAATGGTTGCCGCCGTTTCCACGATATTCAACTGTAATTGCACATCGTTGATTTCTTTGAGAATTTTTTCTCTGTTCTGCATGTTGACGTCCCCGCTGAAACAGTACACTTTCCGTATACTTTTCTATATTATTTATTATACCACTTTTTTGCGGAAAAGTCAAACACAAACAAAGCATTTCATTGCGCGGACGGGATATGCCCTTCCGTATTTTCCTGCGTACCGTTTTCGTCCGTCGCAGATTCGGTTGCCGCAATTTCCGCAACACCGTCCGCCGTCACGTTCTTTCTTCCCATTTGACGGGCAAACATACGGTCGATAAGTTTATGTAAGTGCTTATACACAAAAAAGGTAATCAGCGAGCAAACAGAGAGCCGCAATAAATTAAACGGCAAAACGGAAAGCGGCAAATAATAGCGATAAAAGCTCGCCCGTGAAACGTCGGGAAACAGTTTTTGCAACATTCCCACAATCATATCCCACCCGAATGCTTTGGCATAGAACGGAATGAGCACCAACCCGTTCACAAGCAACGCAATCGCAAGTTCGGAGAGCGTACCCACAATCAAACCGATGAGCGCCCCTTTTTTGGTACGAAATTTTTTATAAATCAACGACGCGGGCACTACGAAAGCGATTCCCATTATAAGGTCGCCCAACTCTCCCACACAAGCGGTACCCGAAAACGGCATTTTAAGCAAGCATTTAAGCACAATCACCACGCCACCCCAAACGGGTCCCATCATAAAGCCCGTAATGAGAGCCGGCATTTCGGAAAATTGCACGTCTAAAAAGGCGGGAAACAAAAACGGCAACGGGAATTTCACGAACATATACAAAACGAACGATATTGCCGTCATAACTGCCGCCACCGTGATGTTTTTGGTGCTGAAAAACTTTTCTTTCATAAATAATTGTGCCCTCCTGCAACTTTTTGTCGCGGACAACGAAAAACCCGCCGCCGCTGAATAACGGGGCGGGATTTCATGCGAAAAAAATTGCATGCAAGCCTATTTCATCCGGACTATACCGTCGGTCGGGGAATTTCACCCCATCATGCGCAAATGCGCTCGCGGACTGTTACCGCCGGTGGGGAATCACGCCCCGCCCCTAAACTTGCATATATAGGATACAACCGTATTGTTGTTTTGTCAAGTTTTTTCAAATATTTTTTCGAACAAATTTATCGGCGGAAACGGACGATATTATCTCCGTTATCCCACAACTTGTCAAGTCGATAAAATTCGCGCGCTTCCTCATGCTGAACGTGCAAAATCACACCGCCGTAATCGATAACCGCCCATTTAGGCGAAACGTCGCGGCGAATAGGTTCTATTCCGCAATCCTTGCTCAACTTTTCGTCCACATAATCGGCAATGGCTTTCACCGCCGTGGTAGACCCCGCCCCCACGATTACGAAATAATCGGCAATCACCGTTTTTTGCCCGATATCGACCACCAAAATATCGCGTCCTTTTTTCTCGTCCGCCCGTTCGGCAATATAATACGCAAGCGCTTTGCTGTCCCCCTTTTTAAGTTCTGCGGGACAAATACCCATTGCTTGTTCTTCCCGTTTTATCGGTTCTTCGGATTGAACGCCGAACACGGGCGCGGCACGTTTTGCCGTCAATACCGCTTTGCGAATTTCGGTAAATTTTTTGAGTGCAAAAACCGTATCTTCGCAAATCGGTTTACCTTCGCTTTTCAGATTTTTAACCGTTGCTTTTAATGAATACAGCATAGCTCTGTCCAAATCTTTTGCCGCCAACCTTCGCAACTGCACTACGCCTTCATAGTCGCGCCCTTCTTCCGTTGCGTCGGCAAGATAAACGATTTTATCGAGCACGCTCATCTCCGCGTCGCCCGTCGTATGCTTGCGTATGGCGTCCGCAATCCGATCGCTCACTTTGCAGTAAGAGCGTGCAATCGCCGCAGAAACGTGAGCGTGCAACACAGCAGGAGCCGTTTTCGCGTACAAATCGTACAGCGGCACCGTAATTTCCTGTTTTTCAAGCAGTTCGGCAGACGCATATTTGCCCACATCATGCAAAATGAGTGCCGTAGTCACTTCCGCTATATCTTCACCGTGCAACTTTGCAAGCGTAATGCCCGCTTTAACGGCACGAAATGTGTGTTCGATTCGTTCCGACTTTACGCCGAACACACGAAATGCTTTTACAAACGGAACAAACTGTGTATACAGTTCGTGTTTTTCGATATACTCCGCCGCTTCCGCAGGCACATAATCGCCCGCTTTGCCGAATGCCACCGACGCACGCACCAATGCGGACGAGCAATCGGACACTTTAACCCCCGCCGACTTAAAGCGAAACCCGAGTGCTTTGAGCGGCTCGATTACTTTTTTGGAAACCGCATATCCGGGGCGACGAATCAGATAAAAAACAGCATTCTGCGCCAGATAGTCGGCGTCTTTCCACTCGGGCAATCCTGCCAGACAATCGGAACCGATAACAAAATAGATTTCGGCACCTTCGTATTTTTCTTGATAGTGGCGCACGGCGTCTACACTGTAACTCACTTTTTCGCGCTTGATTTCCCATTTGGAAACTTTTACGTTTTCCAAATCCGCCGTTACCTTGCGTAGCATCTTCACGCGGTCTTCGCCGCTTGCATAACATCCTTCTTGCTTAAAGGGAGAAATATAGCACGGCAACACCACCACGCGCGAAAATTTTGCCGAAAGCGCTCGTATAATCTCCAAATGCGCATCGGTAACGGGGTCAAAACTGCCACCGAGCACCGCAACCTTTTGTACTTTGTCTGTCATAATAGTCCTCTTAATCAATAAATTCAAATTCCACATCCAGTATCCGAACGGTATCGCCTTCTCCCGCGCCCGCTTTTTTAAGCGCTTTAATCACGCCGTCGTCACGCAAGCGCTTTTGAAAATAGGTGAAACTATCGTAGCTGTCAAGCACAACGCCGCGTGCCAATTCTTCAATCATGCCGCCGCACACTTCGTACGCCCCGTCGTCGTCACGCCGAACGGAGAAACCCGACGTATCCCGTTCGGGATACACAAACGGCTCGAAGTCGAGCGGTGCCACAGGCGGAAGAGTAGACAGCGTTTCCCAAACGCATCGCAACAGCTCGTCCAATCCCTTTTTCGTGAGCGCGCTCACGGGAATGCACGGAACTTTCACTTTGCGCTTAAATTCGGTGATTGCACGGTCATCGGGCAATAACTCCGCTTTATTCAATGCCACAATCTGCGGGCGCTTTGCCAATTCGGGCGAAAAACCCTTCAATTCGCGGTTGATGTTTTTGTAATCTTCCGCAGGGTCGCGCCCTTCACTGCCCGAAATATCAATCACGTGAACAATCAAACGCGTCCGTTCCACGTGCCGCAAAAAGTCGGTTCCCAATCCTGCGCCCTTGCTCGCCCCTTCAATCAGTCCGGGAATGTCGGCAACCACAAAACCGTGGTCGTAGTACCGCACCGCGCCCAGATTGGGAGAGAGCGTAGTAAAATGATAGTTGGCGATTTTAGGCTTTGCCGAACTTACCACCGACAGCAACGTACTTTTCCCCACGTTGGGATATCCCACCAACCCGACGTCGGCAATGGTTTTGAGTTCGAGCGTTACGCGACGCTCTTCGGTCTGTTCGCCCAACTGCGAAAAATGCGGCGCTTGCCTGCGGCTCGACTTGAAACGCGCGTTGCCCTTGCCGCCCCTGCCGCCTTTAAGCACGGTTATCTTTTCGCCGTCCTCGAATAAATCCGCAATAATTCCGCCGCTCTCGGTATCCGCAATCACGGTGCCGCGCGGCACGCGGATAATCAATTCTTTGCCCGCCTTTCCGTTACAATACCGTCCGCTGCCCCGTTCGCCGTCGGGCGCACGGAAATGCGATTCGTACTTAAAATCCAAAAGCGACGTCATGCGCGCATCGGCAACAAATACAATATCTCCGCCCGCGCCGCCGTCGCCGCCGTCGGGTCCGCCGTTACTCACGTATTTCTCGGTATAAAAACTGGTGCATCCTGCGCCGCCGTTACCCGCTTTGATGTATATTCTTACTCTGTCTACAAACATTGTTTCCTCTGTGTCTTTTTATGCCAACGCAACGTTATATGCCGCGACGGTTTTCTTACGTCCGTATTCCCAACTTTTCGAGAATCGCTTTGCTTGCCTTTCTTCCCGCACCCATGGCAAGAATCACCGTTGCCGCGCCCGTTACGGCGTCGCCGCCCGCATACATATTTTCCACGCTGGTTTGCATGGTTTCTTCGTCTACTACTATTGTGCCCTTTTCGTTGGTTTTCAGTGCTGCAAAACTGTTTTTTATTAACGGATTGGGACGCGTTCCGAGCGCCACGATAACCATATCGGTTTCCACGTCGTACTCGCTACCCGCAATAGGCGCAGGCGACCGCCGTCCGCTCTTATCGGGTTCGCCGAGCGCCATTTTAACGCACCGCATGCTTTTCACCCAACCGTTTTCCCCGCCGAACGACACGGGATTGGTTAACAGCAAAAATTCGATTCCTTCTTGTTCGGCATGATGAATCTCTTCGGCGCGGGCAGGCATTTCTTCACGCCCCCTTCTGTACACAATACGTACCGTTTGCGCACCCATGCGAAGCGCCGTTCTTGCCGCGTCCATCGCCACGTTGCCCGCCCCGATTACCGATACGTTCTTTCCGATTTGCACGGGCGTAGCACTGTTCGGTAAATATGCTTTCATCAGATTCACGCGCGTTAAATATTCGTTTGCCGAGTAAACGCCGTTGAGATTTTCGCCGGGGATATTCATAAACATGGGAAGCCCCGCGCCACTGCCTATAAACACCGCATCGTACTCGTGCGCAATTTCTTCCATAGTGCGCGTTTTCCCCGCTACGGTATTCAGTTTGATTTCCACATTCCCGCCGCCGCACAACTTTTCGATTTCCGACTGCACAAGCGCTTTGGGCAAACGAAATTCGGGAATTCCGTACACCAACACGCCGCCCGCTTTATGAAACGCTTCGAATATCGTCACCTGTACGCCGTGATTGGATAATTCCGCCGCACACGTCAGCCCCGCAGGACCGCTGCCGATTACGGCAACGCGTTTACCCGTGGGAACAGGTTTCCGCTTTTCGGTTTTATGCGCCAACATATAGTCGCCCACAAACCGCTCGCACTGACCGATAGCCACCGCGCCGTCCACCTTACCGCGCAAACACATTTTTTCGCACTGCGTTTCCTGCGGACATACTCTGCCGCAGATAGCCGGCAAACTGCTCGTTTTTCCGATAATTTCTCCCGCCACCGCAAAATCGCCGCGCGCCGCCGCAGCCAGAAAGTCGGGAATATTAACCGACACGGGGCAACCTTGCATGCAAGGCGCGTTTTTGCAGTGCATGCACCGCGACGCCTCGTCTTTTATCTGCGCTTCGGTGAACCCGAGCGCCACTTCTTCGAAATTATGTGCCCGCACTTCGGGTGCTTGCTCGGGCATTACGTTTCTCGGTTTTTTCTCGAACGCCATACTATCTTCCCTCCCCTGTCAACCTGCACTTGTGCGCCGCTTCTTGTTCGCGGTACGTTCTGCCGCGATTGATTGCTTCGTTCCAATCAATTTGATGCCCGTCGAATTCGGGACCGTCTACGCAGGCATATTTCGTTTTGCCGCCGCAGGTCAGTCGGCACCCGCCGCACATGCCCGTGCCGTCCACCATAATGGAATTCATACTGACGATTGTTTTAAGTCCCAACTTTGCCGTCAGGTCGCATACCGCTTTCATCATGGGCATGGGTCCCACCGCAAACACACAATCGTATGTATTTTTTACCGCAAGGCGGGCAAGTTCGTCGGTTACGAATCCTTTCATGCCGCTTGTTCCGTCGTCGGTGATAAGATACAGATTTTTTGCCGCCGCGCGAAATTCTTTTTCATACATAATAAGTTCCACATTACGCGCACCCACAATCACGTCGGCGGGCATGCCTTTTTGCCGCAACGCTTTTGCCTGCGGATAAATAACCGCCGCGCCGATTCCGCCGCCAATCAGCAGAATATTCTTATATTCGGATAAATCGGTGGGATTCCCGAGCGGTCCCACAAAATCGGCAATGTTTCCGCCTTCGGGCACTTGCGACAACTTTATGGTAGAATATCCCACTTCTTGCACGAGAACGGTTACCGTTCCGTTCTGCGCATCGTAATCGCAAATAGTAAACGGAATTCGCTCCCCCTCTTCGTCCACGCGCAAAATAATAAACTGCCCGGGGCGGGCATGCCGTGCCACGTCGGGCGCCGAAATCACGTATTCGGTAACGTTTGTCGCCAGTCTTGTCTTTTTGAGAATCTGATTCATAACTCCTCCCTATTACCGTTTTTATATTCGGATATTCGAATTTACTTCCGGATTTTACTAAATTATCTTTATTTTTGGGTGATTTCCGCATGCGGCGCGGCAGAACACAGCGCGGCAACGGGGCACTTTTCACATAAAGGGCGTTGCGACTTACAACAATATCTGCCGTGAAAGATAAGCAGATGATGCGCACGCGAATAATCGGACGGGTCGAGCACCGCCATCAAGTCTTTTTCCACGTCGAACGGCGTTTTGCCATTGCTGAATCCCAGTCGGTGGCTTACACGGAATACGTGGGTATCTACCGCAATGTTGTTGCCGCCGAACGCCACCGCCATCACCACGTTCGCCGTCTTTCTTCCCACTCCTTTCAGTGTGAGCAGTTCGTCGAACGACGAAGGCACTTTTCCGTTAAAACGCGCCACAATATCACGCGCGGCGGCAATAATATTCGCCGACTTGTTACGATAAAAGCCGCAACTGAAAATCAGTCGTTGCAACGTATCGATATCCGCATTTGCAAAATCTTCGGGCGTATCGTAAACCTTGAAAAGCTCTTTAGTAACTTCGTTTACGCGTTTATCGGTACACTGCGCCGATAAAATAACCGAAACGAGCAAATGAAACGGATTATCGTATTCGAGTTCGCATTCCGCCTGCGGATACGTTTGCGTCAATTGTTCCAAAATCAGTCGAGTCCGCGGCGATTCTTTCTTATGTACGGTTTCCTTTTCCATATAGACAAATTATACCACATGCATCGTTATTTGTCACGCGATTTTTTATCGACTCCCTTCTGTCGCCGCACATAGTTCTGCGGCGTACTGCCGTAAAACTCGGTAAAATCCCGATAAAACGTGCGCATGCTGTTAAATCCCGAATTGAATGCGGCGTCGGTCACGCTTTCACCGTTTTTCAATTTATCGAGCGCCACTTCGAGCCGTACCGAGTTGATATACTGTTTAAGCCTGAAATTGGTGAATCGGTTAAAAAGCCGCGAAAAATGATACGGATTGTACCCGAATTCTTTGCTGATAGACGTAAGCGTAAGGTCTTCGTCGTAATGTTCGCGTATATATGTAAATACGGCGCGAATCAGTTCCACTTCGCCCCCCACACCCGACGAGGCAAATCCGAGCGCGTCGAATAATACGCCCAGTACCGTATTGCACCACCCTTCTTCGAACAATTTGTTCTCATCGTCTTTGTGATTGTTATATAAAGCAATCAATGCCATAATATCGGTAAAAATAGATTTCTCGTATAAAACATGCCGCGTAATAACCCTATCTTTGGTGTGCACAAAATACTTGCGCAAATATTCGAGCGGAAACAACAACACAATTCCCACCCCGTCCGTTTCCATAATATATCCGTGCACGTCGTAACTACCCGACACACAGATACCACCCGCCGAAACTCGTTCGGTAACACCGTTGATTGTCACCGAAACTTCGCCTGCCGTAACGCACAATATTTCCACCTGCGCATGAAAATGCGGTTTTATCCCTTCCGATTCAAACACTTCTATTCCGTGCCCGCGGTCTCTTCCCGCTTCATAAAAACCGTTCATATATACAGTATACATCATATTCCCGATAACGGCAAACATTATGCGCAATTTTTGGCAAAAATTCTTTGAATAATGGCATTGCTTTTCTTTTCGCGCAGAGTTATAATTATAATGACTTAAAATAAGGAAAGGAGAATGATAGATAACATGAATATAGCCGTACAAATGTATTCCTTGCGCCACTTTATCGCCAAAGAAGGGCTCGATAAAGCGTTGCATCTTGTTGCCGACTGCGGGTTCGACAGTATCGAACCGATTTGCGATGACTACGGCATCGGCTTTGCGGGCGTAGCGGAGCGCATGCGCGCCTACGGATTACAGGCAACGTCTGCGCACGTCGCAAACGACGTATTCCGCGATTCCGAAAAACTTGCCGCATTTGCCGACGCGTTCCGACTGCAAACAGCCGTTATCCCCTGGATGGCGTCCGAAGATTTTTGCAACGACGAACGCTTACACCAAACGTTAGAAAAGCAAATCGCAAACGCAAATGCGCTCGGATTGGAGATTGCGTACCACAATCACGCGCACGAATTGGCGGAAAAAGGTGCGCTTTCTTCCCTTCCCGACCGTTTTCCGCCCCTGAAATTGCAACCCGACATCTTTTGGCTGAAAGCGGCAGGAATAGAACCGATTGACTTCTTGCGTGAAAACGCCGAAAAAATCGCGCTTGTTCATCTTAAAGAATTCGGCAGTTCGGTGGAGGAACCCAACCCCGTTGTGGGCAACGGTACCACCGACGCAAAAGAAGTTCTTGCTTTTGCAATCTCGCAAAAACACAAAAGCATTGTACTCGAATACGAAAACGTAGAAAACGACCAAACATATCTTCAAAAATCGATAGCATTTATACGGGAGAATCTGCATGAATAACACAACCGCAATCAAAGTGGGCGTATTAGGCTACGGCGGCATGGCGGGCTATCACCGCGAACGCATGCGCAAAACGGGATTATACGAATTTTACGGCGTTTACGATACCGACCCCGCACGTCAAAAAGCGGCACAATCGGAAGGCATGATTGCCTATCCTTCGGCACAGGCATTATTATCCGATAAAGAGATTGACGTGGTGCTTATTGCCACCCCCAACGATTGGCACCATCCGTATGCAATCGCTGCGGCAAAAGCGGGCAAACATATTTTATGCGAAAAACCCGTTGCTCTTTCCGTCACCGAAACCAAAGAAATGGCGCAAACGGCACAAGAGGCGGGCGTTGTATTTTCGGTGCATCAGAACCGACGCTGGGATGACGATTATATCGCCGCTCGAAATATCATGAACAGCGGCATACTCGGCAAAATATACCGTATCGATTCGTTCGTTTGCGGTGCAAACGGAATCCCCGGCGGCTGGCGCAAACAACTGCGGCACGGCGGCGGCATGATGCTCGACTGGGGCGTTCACCTGCTTGACCAAATTTTCGACTGTATAGACGCCCGCCCCCTTTCTTTGTTCTGTCGCTATTCCAAAGCGCTCGGTTTCGACGTAGACGACGGATTCGATGCACAAATCGGATTTGACGGAGCGCTCACCGTAAACGTGCGCGTAGACACCAACACGTTTGTCCGCATGCCCCGCTGGATTCTTTACGGCAGAAACGGCACGGCAATCATTGATGACTGGAACGTAAACGGAAGAATCATTCTGCCCGTATACGGCACCGAAATCGAAACGGTGGGAATAGAGGCGGGCAACGGATTTACCAAAACTATGGCGTACCGCCCGCACCAAAGCGTAACCGAACAGCCCATTTCCCGCCCCGAAGTCGACCACGACACATTCTATAAAAATTTTGCGGCTGCCGTTCGCGGAAAGGAAAAACCGATTGTCACCCCCGAAAGCGTTCTGAAAGTTATGCGCATTATGGAATTGTGCGAGCTGTCGGACAAAACAAATACCGTTATAAAAGAGATAGAAAAGGAGTTATAAACATGTATATCACCGTATGGAATGAAAACGTCGGGCAAGATTGCGAAGCCGTGCGCGCCGCATACCCCGAAACGTTGCACGGTGCGATTGCCGACGCAGTGCGCGGAAAAGACGCAACCGTCACCACCGTCACACTCGACATGCCCGAGCAAGGACTCACGAATGCATTGCTCGAAAAAACAGACGTGCTTGTTTGGTGGGCGCATGCTGCGCACGACCAAGTGAGCGACGAACTTGTCGCAAAAATCCGCGAACGCGTATTGCGCGGCATGGGCGTAGTGTTCCTACATTCCGCGCACCTTGCCAAACCGTTTCAAGCGCTTACGGGCACGTCCAACACACTTTGCTGGCGGGAAGCAGGCGAACGCGAGCGGTTATGGACAATTGACCCCGCGCACCCCATTGCCAAAGACATTCCGTCGTGCACGGTTATCGAACACGAAGAAATGTACGGCGAACCGTTCGACATTCCCACTCCCGACGAAACGGTTTTTATCGGTTGGTTTCAAGGCGGCAACGTGTTCCGCAGCGGCGTAACATACAAACGCGGACGCGGCAAAGTTTTCTATTTCCAGCCCGGACACGAATCGCACCCCACCTACCGTCAGCCCGAAATCAAAAAGATTTTGTATAATGCGGTGCGTTGGGCGTATAATCCGAATATCGAACAAAACGCGCCGTCCTGTCCCAACATTGCCACTCCCGACGAAAAACTGTAAACAAAAAATCACCATATTTAATAAAGGAGAAACTACATCATGAAAACATTCAAAGTAGGTATTGTAGGTTGCGGCGGCATTGCCAACGGAAAACATATGCCCGCACTTAAAAAGATTTCCGAAGTGGAATTCGTTGCGTTTTGCGATTTAATCGAAGAACGCGCCCAAAAAGCGAATGCCCAATATGCCGACGGAAAAGCCAAAGTGTTCACCGACTATCGGGAGCTTATCAAACTCGATTTAGACGCCGTATACGTATGCACCCCCAACGTCAGCCATTGTGAAATCTCGGTAGCAGCTCTCCAAGCGGGCAAAAACGTTATGTGCGAAAAGCCGATGGCTATGAATTACGCCGAGGCAAAGCAGATGATTGCCGCCCGCGACAAATCGGGCAAGGTGCTCACCATCGGTTATCAGAACCGCTACCGCCCCGACAGTTTATACCTGAAAAAAGAATGCGACAACGGCAATTTGGGTGAAATTTACCTTGCCAAAGCGCACGCCGTACGTAGACGCGCGGTTCCCACCTGGGGCGTATTTCTCGACGAAGAAAAACAAGGCGGCGGACCGCTGATTGATATCGGTACGCACGCGCTCGACCTTGCGCTGTTCATGATGAACAACTACGAGCCGTCTTACGTAGTGGGCACAACGTATCACAAACTGAACAAAGACACACAAACGGGCAACGCCTGGGGCGACTGGGAACCCGACAAATTCACGGTAGAAGACTCGGCATTCGGATTCATTGTTATGAAAAACGGCGCCACCATTCAGCTTGACGCCAGCTGGGCGCTTAACATCACCGACGTACGCGAAGCGTCGGTCACGCTGTGCGGCACCAAAGCGGGCGCAACCATGAAACCCGAACTCGAACTGAACGGCGTGAAAAACGGTGTACAATACACCGAAACGCCTAACTTTAAGGCAAGCGGCGTGGCGTTCTATGAAGGTGTTTCGCAAGACGCGCCCGATTTGGAAGCGCGCACGTTCATCGACGCGGCACGCGGAAACGGCAAACTCTACGTATTGCCCGAACAAGCGGCAACCGTCACGCATATTCTCGAAGGCATTTACATTTCCGCCAAAACAGGCAAACCGTATTTCTTCGATAAGGAGAACAAATAATATGAAGTTAAGCGTATTCAGTCCCGTACTCGCCCACCTATCTCTCGATGACGCGCTTTCTTTTCTGCACGGATTGGGAGTGGAACAAATGGAGTTGGGATGCGGCGGTTTTCCGGGAACGGCGCACGCGGATATCAATGCGCTCGTTAAAGACAACGCGCAAGTCAAAAAGATAAACGACGCATTCGCACGCAACGAAATGACCGTTTCGGCACTGTCGGTGCACGGAAACGTGGTGCACCCCGATAAAGCGATTGCCAAAAAAGCAACCGACGAATTGAAAGCCGCTATCCGCACGGCGCACGCATTGGGAACCGACCGTGTGGTTACGTTTTCGGGTTGCCCGGGCGACAAAACTTCGTCCTGCCCCAACTGGATTACTTGTCCCTGGCCCAACGATTATTCGGAATTGCTCGACTGGCAATGGAACGAAGTACTTATTCCCTACTGGAAAGAAATCGCCGCACTTGCCGATAAAGAAGGCGTGAAAGTAGCGCTTGAAATGCACCCCGGATTTATGGTGTACGGCGTAGAAAGCATGCTACGCTTGCATAATGCGGCGGGTAAGGCAATCGGCGCAAACCTCGACCCTTCGCACCTGTTGTGGCAAGGCGTAGACATTACCGAAGCGATTAAAGCACTCGGCAATGCTATCTATTTCTTCCATGCCAAAGATACGGCGCTCGACAACGCCAACGTTGCCGTGAACGGCGTGCTCGATACCAAATCTTACGCCGACGTTCTCCGCCGTTCGTGGGTATTCCGCACGGTAGGATACGGAAACGGCGATTTCAAAAAGATGATAAGCGCGCTTGCCGCCGTGGGATACGACGGACCCGTATCTATCGAACACGAAGATAGTTTAATGACGCCGCAAGAAGGGCTCACGAAAGCCATTCTTTATCTCAAAGAAATTCTCATAAATGAATCCAACTCTACAAAAGCCTGGTGGATTTAACCGCCGTAATCGAAAGAAAAAACACCGTGTACGCATTATTGCGGATACGGTGTTTTTTTGTTGCCGACACGGCAAAAGAAATCGGTCGGTTTCGTAAGTATATATCGTCAGCTGTACCGTCGGTATCCTCTGTCGTCATGATAAAAAACGCCAATCAACGTTTCCGTGCGATAGTAGTTCTGAATCCCCACCGCTCTCTCGATGGCGTCGTCGGGCACCGACACACTCAAACCGCACGATGCCGACACTTCGCGCGGCGTGTTGATGATTTCACACGCAATATCGTTGGAACGTAATAAGTCATATAACTTCATGGACTGCGTGCGACTGCGAAAAGCAAACAAATACATTGTCGAAAGTTCTCCTTTTGTACGGATAATTCGGTTATAAAGCCGCATTTACGAAAGTATACTATATTAACATACTATCATTATATGTAAATTTGCAAAAAAGTGCGGTAACAAGATATGATTTATTTCGACAATTCTGCCACCAGTCACCACAAGCCCGAATGCGTAATCAACGCCGCCGTGAACGCCATGAAATCATTGAGCGCCAATCCCGGTCGGAGCGGACACAGCCTGTCGCTTAAAGCGGGCATGCTGGTGTATGCCACACGCAAAAAAGCGGCGCAACTCGTGGGAATTCACGACCCCGAGCGCATTATCTTTACACTCAACTGCACACAGGCGCTCAATCTCGCCATTTCGGGGTCGGTTCACAGCGGCGGAAACGTGATTACTACGGGCAACGAACACAACAGCGTTCTGCGCCCGCTCTTCGAGTTGCAACGAGCGGGGCGAATTACCGTAACGATTGTACCGCCCAACGAAAAAGGTATTGTTACAGCGGAAACAATCGAGCGCGCACTCACGCCGCGCACGTATATGGTGGCAGTCAATCATATCAGCAACGTTACGGGCGCCGTCACCCCCGTAGACGAAATCGGAAAGCTGTGCCGAAAACGGAAAATTTTGTTTCTTGTAGACGGTGCGCAAAGTGTGGGCTACGGCGACATAGACATGCGCGAGCAAAATATCGATATGCTTGCCGTGGCGCCCCATAAAGGATTGCATGCCTTGCAAGGAGTAGGCATTCTCGCCCTTGCACCCGACGTGTGTTTGCGCCCCGTTATATTCGGCGGCACGGGAACGCAATCGGAAAGTGTATTTCAACCTACCGAGTTGCCCGAAGCGCTCGAATCGGGAACACTGCCCACTCCCGCCATTGCCGCGCTGAACGCCGCCATCACCCACAATGAAAAAACACGGGGTGAATCGCGCCGCAAACTGCGTGAGTTGAGCATGTATCTGCTGGAAAGCATACAACGAATAAGCGGCATACGCATTTACACCGCTCCCGATACATATAACGGCATGGTCAGTTTCAATATAGACGGAATCAGTTCTATGGACGCAGGCAATCTTTTAAGCTCGCAATACGATATTGCGGTACGCGGCGGATTACATTGCGCGCCCTATATACACCGCCATTTGGGCACACTTAAAGAAGGAATCGTGCGCGCGTCGCTATCGAGCGACAACACATTCGGCGAAATCGATTTCTTTCTGCGTGCCATCCGCGAAATCGCGGAAACGGAGAAAAAAGGCAGAATATAAAAAAATTGCTGTTTTACACCGAAAAACCGTGTAGTATATCACACATACTACACGGTTTTGCTATTGCATCGGACATAAAAGTCCCGCACCGCACGCCGAATGCGGGCAATCCAGTTTTTTGAGCGACGCCAAAACGGCTGTTTTTACCTGCGCAGGCGTGTAAGAAGGATTCTCCTGCAAAATCAATGCACAGACACCCGACACAAGCGGTGCAGCGGCGCTGGTGCCGCTCATATACATATATCCGCCGCTTTCTTTGCACGTTCCCACATGCACGGCAGGCGCAATCAGGTCGGGCTTATCGTCCGAATCCGTCCCGCGCGACGAAAACTCCGCCGCATGCCATCCGTGCGCGTCTTTTTCGGCGCCGCCCACCGTAATTGCCGCCCTACTTATGCCCGGCGATTTCAACGTTCCGCCGCTCGGCCCCGCATTGCCCGCGCTGGCAACCACCGTCAGCCCCACGCTCGTGAGAGCTTCCACTCCCAAAACCAGCGGGTCGCGCGCGCCCATCGGCTCACTTCCCAACGACATATTCACTACTCTGATACGCAGAGTACGGAAATTCGTGTATAACCATTGCATGGCTGTCAGAATTTCCAGCACGTTTCCGCTTCCGTTTCCGTCAATCGCTTTCAACACCGCCAAATCGGATTGCGGCGCGGCACCGCATGCCGCAGACGAAAAGCGCCCGCCCCCGCAGGCAATGCCCGCAACAGCCGTACCGTGTCCGTGGTCGTCATACGGAAAAGCCTTTCCGTGCACAAAATCGACAAAAGCGGTTAGACGCATGCGGGGAACGCAAAAATCGATATGCGCATATACGCCCGTATCGATTACAGCAATCCCCACGCTCTTTCCCGTAATACCCGCCCCGTGTAAGCGTCGCAAATCGACGGGCGAAAAAGAATCGCCCGTCCGCCCGTCGTCAATCGATACCCGTTCCGCCACGCATACGCTTATTCCTCCGTCCGTACCGCGGTTTTCGAGCGCATACGGCGATACGTCGGCGCCCACAGCCGATATGAACGGATAATCGGCAAGAATCCTTCCGCCCAATCGTAACGTTTCTTGGCGAGCGGAAAGCATACTTTGCGCGGCAATTACGGCACGCGTAACTACTCGCCAATCATGCCGAGAACGCCTTCCAGACGCGAGCGCTGTTGGGCATTCAAATGCGGCGTGATTGTGTTGATGAATCCAAGCAACTGCACCTCGTCAAACGTGCCTTCCTGCTTTTGTTTATGTACCATTTCCACCAACTTGCTCACCAAGGCATCTTCGCTCAAATTCCCGTATTTGCGCATAGCTTCTCCGTACATTTGGTCGGCTTGCGCTCCGCTTTGTTTTCCGTCGTAACCGCGCAACTGTTTTTTCATAAATTTTGCCTCGCTACTGCCCGCAATGCTTTTACGCCCCCATAAGAGCCGTCCGCATTTTCGGACTTTTTTTGTTACTTTGTTACTATTATACATATGCAAGCATATACATAATAGTGCCAATGCGGGAGGTGTTTTTATGGATATCGGCATGCTGTTACCCCTACTTATGGGAAAATCGGGCGGAACGAACAACGAAAAAATGAATTCGCTCTTAAAGCTCGCACAGGGCGAAAAACCGGACATAAACGCCGTGATGAACATGGCGATGGCACAAAAGCAAAAAAGCCCGTATTACGGGCTTAAAGCGGTTGCGGGAATCGCCTCCTGCGAAATTTTAGGTAAATTAGCCGGATTCTTTTTGTAATACTACATGTATGTCAGGCAAACGTCAACTCTCCGATAGACGGATAGTTGTTGTTCATCTCTTCAAACACCACATAGCGCACAAACCGACAGGAAACGGGCGTATCGAACGTGCGACGCCAAACGTCCGAATAGTTGGCACTCTCTTCGCAAATTACGTCGAACGTCTTGCCGTCGTTTGATACGGAAAACGTAAACCGTACGGGTTGATGACTCTCGGAATATCCTTCGGGCACGTTTCCGAACAAGAAAATTTCGTCCAACGATGCAACCACAGGCTCTCCATCTTTGGTTTGCGAGTAAATCCGTATCAGCAAATCGGAAACGGTGATTTCTTCTTCCGTTTCGATGACAGCCACATTGCTCTCTCCTGCCGTTTCTTTGTGTAACAACGTGTAGTCGGCAGGGTCTTTGTATTTCTGTTCGGGGTCTCTGCTACTGTGCTTTTGTTCCGAATAATACACTTCGTAATTTTCAAATACCGCCGTGTCCACTTCGTTATCCAACTCGATTCTGCTCGCCTTTGTCGGTTCGCCAAGCGTAATCCATATCCATTGCGGCGCGTCCTCGGTGGGAATATCGGCGGAACACCATCTGCGTCCGTCCGCCACGCCTTGCAATACGTTGGAAACGGTAGCGTCCTTTCCCACACCCGAAGCGTCGCCGTCACCGTAACTCACACTTTGCGCCAGATATTCGGGCGGTGTATTCGTGTATCCGTCCGAAAACGTATCGTCCAGCGTAATGGACGAAAAAGCGGTCGTTTTACCGAAATCGACTGTAAGCACCTGAAAGTTGGTTTCACTCGCCTTTCTGCCTCCAATCCACCCTATATCGGTATCGCCGTCGATGACTGCCGCAGGGCTGTACCCCTTGCGACTGTACATTGCCGTCACGCTCGGGTCGCCGTCGGGCAATCCCGGATTGTTGTTCTCACTGTTTCCGCAAGCGCCGAGTGTCAACGCAAGCATACAACACAGTACCGTTGCCAAAATTCTTTTTTTCATACTCCTCACCTTATAATCGGTTTTCCCGCGTGAATGATTTCTTCGTCCAGCCATGTTTCACGCCGCAACATCGCCGCAATTTGTTTGCCCACACCGTCGTAGTCAGGGTCGATTGTGGGAATAGCGTATTTGCCGTCCTCGGCGTAGTTGTCGTGCCCCGTCACCACAACGTCTTTTCCCACCGTAAGTCCCGCTTCCGTAATCGCGTCGCACGCCCCCATGGCAACACCGTCGTTCACACACACGATTGCCGTAGGAATCTGCGGAAGAGCCAGCAGTTCTTTGGTGATAAAATAGCCGCTTTCGGGCGTCATGTCGCCCCATTTGATGAAACGATTTTCCAAATAGATATCGCTCATAATCATCGCTTCCTGAAAGCCCATATACCGCTCGATGGATTCGCTGAAAAAGTTAATGCCGTTAATACTCGCAATGCGTTTGTGTCCGTTTGCAATCAGCCATTCGGTCATGGTTTTATATTGCAAACGTTCGTCGCCGTTCACGCGCGCCACGTCTATACCTTTTTCAAAGAAATTGTACACCACCACGCACTTGCCCGCCGAATGAAGATACGAAATCGTTTCCGTGCGCGTTTCTCCCAGTAAAAGAATCTTGTCGGCGCGGCTCAAAACGCTTATAGGAAACTTTTTGGGAATATCTTCGGCGCCTATCGTGTCAATCAGAAGGTCGTAAGTGTCTTTGAGTTCGTTATACACCGACTTGTAGATTTTCTGCGCGTACGGATTGACGTAAACGAATTTACGCTCGAACATGCGCCCCTGAATATCGTCGAACGGCACCATGAGCAGACCGATGAATTTGTTGGGCACGAATTTCAAACACCGCACGTTATCGGCAATCACCGACCCTTGCCCTTTCATTTTTACAATGATTTTTTCATTATACAACCTGTCGAGCGCACGCCGAACGGTGGTTAAACTGACGCCGAATTTCTCGCAATACTCTTTTTCGGAAGGCAGAACGGGCATATTTTCCCGCCCCTTTTCGCGCAGTTCTTCCAAAATCTTCTCGTATACATAGTCGTATGCGTATTGGGAATTTATCATAGTATTCATCTCCGTTGCAACAATCTATACGCGGATACGACACACACATGCCGTCCGCTACCGTAATTATACCATACAGTAGCAAGAGAAGACAAGTTTTTATCTGCTGTTATCTTTTATCCGCTCCGTTTATTTTTATAAGAGCGGTTTTCCCTTTTCCTATAACAAATCCTTTTTTCGTGCACTTTACGTCACCCACCGTTTCACCCGTTTGCACATACGGCAAATCAAACGTCTGCTCGGTCGGCGTGGTGTTTTCCACCAATACAAATCCCTTTCCGTCCGACAGAACGGCGTCGGCGCGCACACCCGCGGGAATTTGCGGCAACATACGCGGTTCGCCGATGATTTTTCGCAAAAAAAGCAAATCGTTCTCGGTGCCGTAGTTGCGATACCCGTACGCAAACAGCGTGTTAAATTCAATCACTTTGCCTTTGCCCAGCGTATATTCGCACACGGCGGGGTTTCCGTCGGGGAAATACGCAAGCGGTTTGCCGCAGTCATTCGTATAGGTAGCCACATATTTTGCACCTGCCAGCGGCTTGCCGTCCGCTTCAAAATGAATCTTTTCGCCGCCGTCCGTGGTAAACACCTTTCCGTCGTAGCCGTTATCTATCATGGTGCTGGAATACACGTTCCCTTGCGTTTTACCGAGCAACTTCGCCCAACCGCACCCCGGCAACTCGGTGCAATGCCGTCCGCTCTTTTGGTCTATCGACGCAAACAGCGCTTCGGTGAGCACAATTCCGCCGTCTTCGACGTAAGCGCGCAATTTTTCCGTTTTGTCGGTATCGAACAAAAAGACGGACGGGAAATAAACGGCTTTGTACTTTTTCAGATTACCGCACAATACGTCCTCTTCGTTCACGAAATCCACCGCATAATTATTGCGATACAACAAGTCGTAAGCGCCGCCCAACGAACGGGTGAACAATTCGGTGCCGAACGACGCGCTCCAACTGTATATCTCGTTGGCGGGGTCTACATAGATTGCCGTTTCTCCCGTAGGCGCATGATAATCGCAAATCATTTTTTCGTTTTCGCGGATAACGGCATGCAATTTGCGCGTGATTTCGTTCCACTCCGTATTTTCGCCGTTTGCCTTGGAATGCCCCCAGCAAGGCGCCTCGTTGCCGAGCAATTCGGGACGATATTGCCAAAATAAAAAGCCTTTACTGCCGTGCACAAGCGGAATGAAAATGTGCCGCAACATATCGTTGGTATCGGGAATATGGAATCCGTTGAGCGCACTGCCGAACACCGCATGAATTTCGGAGTTGATACACAGTTTGCCGCGCGACGCGCTTTTGAGAAGGTCGGCAGCCATGGGGTTGGACCCCACGCTGTTGCCTACCAAATCGCCGTATTTTGCCATGGCGAAATCATCGCTGCAACAAGCAATATTGTTGAAAAGCGGCGTAGGCACCGTGTGGCACATCACGGGGTGCACGGTATCGTATTGTTTTACCGTTTCCACACGAACACGAAAATCGTCGGTCAACGTATCGCAGAAAAACTCGCGCCAGTCTATAATGTCCGAAGTAGTGCCGTGCCGTTTGGGCGGCTCCGCTTCCGCAAAAGAACGGTAACACCTTCCCCACACACGGTTAAGCGCCTCTATACTGCCGTAACGCTTTTCCAACCACTTGCGGAATGCCGCCAGACAAGCGTCGCAGTAGCAAACAAGGTTTTCGGCTTTCGGTTCGCGGTAAATGCCCACCGTCAGTTCGGGCTCGTTCCATACGTCCCAAAGAAGTAAAGCGGGATGATTGGCATACCGCTTCGCACATGCCGCCACAAATTCCCGTTTGAAACGGTTGGCGTCGTCATGGTGAAAACACGGTCCCGGCATGCCGCCAATCTGACGGTATTCGGACGCAAATCCTTCCAACTTTTCGCCGCGGGCGGTAATCATACTGCTTTCGGGATAGTCGCGCGCGAGCCACACGGGCGATACGTCGAGTATGATATTGAGCACCACTTTCAATCCGTGCTTTTGCGCCAAATCCATCAGTTCGTCTATATCGTCAAACGTATATTCGCCGCGAATCGGCTCGTTCCAACGCCATTGCAACCAGTATTTTACGGTATTATAGCCGTATGCTTTTATGTTTTTCAGGTCTTTATCCCACTCGCTTCTTTCGGGCGTAGGCGCGCGGTAATACTGAAATCCCATGGGTATAAAATCGGTATGTGTCATTTGATAGCTCCCTCCACAAGGCTGTCCATAAAGTTACGAAGATTGAGTACAAAATAGATAAGAAGAGGCACCGACGCCAGAATATATCCGGCGAATAGCGCGCCTTTGTTGGCACCCTGTTGTTGATTGAATTCCAAAAGTCCCAACGGTATGGTTTTGAGCGCGTTGTCTTCCAACACGAGCATGGGCCACACGATGTCGTTCCACACGTTCAAAAGCGCCAGAATGGATACGGTGGTCAGTATGGTTTTTATGAGCGGCATGGCAATGCTCGTAAAACAACGGAATTCGCTCACACCGTCGATTTTCGCCGCCTCGAACACGCTTTTGGGAAGCTGTTCCACAAAGCCGCGCACGAGATAAATTCCCATAACCGACCCCGTGGCAAAATACGGCAGAATGAGCGCAAAATGGGTGTCGTACAGTCCGATTTTTACCACTACAAGATAACTGGGCACCAGCGTAAGTACGGCGGGAATCATCATGTTCAGAATAATGAGCGCAAACAGAATCTTTTTACCGCGGAACTCGAAATGCCCGAACGCATACCCCGTAATCGCCGAAATGAGCGTAATGCCCACGGTTGCCACCACGGCAATCGTTACCGAATTCCATATATAGTCGAAAATGCGTTTGAACGCGTCCGCATAGTTGGAAAAATGCAACGGGAACGAGAAGAACAGCACGCCGTCCAACATCTGGTTGGGCGTTTTGAACGAATTGACAATCATCACGTACACGGGCACCAGCGTCAGCAATAAAAAGATTGCCAGCACAACGTTGGAAACAACCAGCGATACGCGTTTTTTTGCTTTTGCTTGCATCAGTCTGCCGCCTCCGTTTTGAATAATTTTCCGATCAGCGTGGAACATACCAACATAACAATCAGCATGGTTACACCGATGGCGCACGCTTTGCCGTATTCGTTAGATGCGAATGCCGTCTGATACATGTACAGTCCGGGCACATACGAGCTGTATCCCGGTCCGCCTTCCGTTACCGTCTGAATTTTCACGAAATCCTGTATTTCCCCTATAATGGAGAGCGTGAGCACCATCTTAAATTGCGGTGCGCTCAACGGAACGTCAATGAAAAATACGGTGCGCAACGTAGATGCTCCGTCGATTCGGGCGGCTTCGCGCAATGAATTGTCGATACCCGAAAGACCCGCAATGTACACAAGCAAAAAGGTACCGCCCACCCACGGAAAGCCCATAAAGCGTATCGCCCACTTCACCGCACTCGGATTGCCCAATAAATCCACTTTTTGCAATCCGATTCCCTGCAATAGATTATTGATAACACCCACGTCTACGTCGTAAATGAATTGCCATAACAAGAACACGACCATAGACGGCACCACCATAGGCACCACAAACGCCACCCGCCAACGGTACGAAAGTTTTTCACTTTTGAGCGAGAACACAATCAGCGCGCAAAGAAAAGGAAAAATCAAATTGATTATCGCGCCGCTTACCACAAAGAAAAGCGTATTGAGCCACGATTGCAAAAACACTTTGTCTTTGAACAAATCCACATAGTTTTTCATGCCGATAAACTGATTGATACCGTAGTTGCTGTCGAACGTGCCCGACCAGCGGTAAAACGACTTTATCACCGAAAGACATATGGGATAAAAGGCAAAAATGCACAAGAGCACGAGCACGGGCAGTATCATAAGGTAGGGCGCGGGATTAAATTTCCGCAACTTGCTTTTTTTATTGAATTCTATCATATCGCCTACCACTCCCACTCGTTGTCGTCGCGCAGAATCTGCGTAACTTCGAGATATTTCTTCTGAATCAAATCCATCAGTCCGTCCGTTCTTCCGTTTTTGCTTTCTTTTCGGTTGAGAGCCAACTCACCCATCAGATAATTCTGTACCTGCTTAAAGTGATATTCTTCCGCCACGCCGTCGGCAAGGTTCAGAAGGTTAAAACGAAATTTTACCGATTCACTGTTCTCGGGCGGCAAGAAATCGCTCATCTTTTCGCTTACTTGCACGCCTTTGGTTACGGGAATTTCATACGCTCGCTCTGCCATAATGGACGCACCCTTTTGCGACGTGAGATATTTGAGAAAGTCTACCGCCACTTCGTACTTCCCGTTGTCTGCCGTAGACTTGGGAATACAGAAACAACCCGACGGTTCGCCCAACTCCTGAAAAGGCAACCCTTCTTTCAAGTTGGTAAACGTGAACGTGTTGTCCGCGTCGATGTACGTTTCCTTTTCCAGTTTGGGGAAAGGCAACGACACATAATCGAACATTGTGTACGGATTGGTTTTGTCCGCATCGGGGTTATCGTTATTGAGCGTAAGCTCTACACCCGACACGCCCCACGACCCGCTGAAAAACATGGGAACGCTCTGCCGCAAGAAGTTCTCGGACGTATCCGAACGGGAATTGTATCCGTCGCCCCAGTATTTGGACCACGTTTTGAGAAAACGCATGGTTTCGGCAAAGTCGGTGTCGGTTGCCAAATTGAGCACGTCTTCCCCGTCCAGAAATGCGCGCACGATTTCTTCGGTTTCCACCTGTCCGTTTGTGTTGCGGTCGTAACCGTTGATATCGTCGTATTTGAGTTGCGCCATAAAAATATCTATCATCCAACTCACCATGTAGTTGATGAACTTCGCGTTGGCAATTTCCATGGCGGTGATTCCCTTCGCTTCCAACTTTTCGCAAATACGTCGGAAATCGGAGAACGTCCAGTTTTCGTCGGGGATTTCCACCCCGTTCTTTTTGAGCATATCTTTGTTAATCATAATGCGCACCGAAACGGTAGACGTGGGCACGCAATAGTATTGCGATGTATCCGCCGCATAGGCAACCTGCGTTAAATAGGTGCCGCCGAAACTGTCCGCCCAACTCTCCTCGCCTTCGTTATACGGATTGGGCTTGGAAAGTTCGTCGGATAAATCACACAGATACCCGTTGGCGGCGTCGGTATTGCCGTACACGATTGTGGTGGCAAGAATATCGGACGCATTGCCGCCGGCAAGACGGGCGCCCATCCAGGTACGGTAATTTCCCGCATCCTGACGGTCGATTACCACTTCAAAATCGTCCTGCGTCTTGTTGTATTCCGCCGCCACGTATTCGAGCGCGTACTGGTACGGGAGGTTGGTCCCCCAAAAAGAGAGGACCACCTTCCGCGAGTCGTTCCCCGTTACCGCCGCTTTATATACCAGCGAGCCGAAACACACGACAACGAGAACGTAACAAATCCATTTTTTTACTTTTGAAAACATATTTTTTCCTTTTCAGCGTCGGTAGATAAAAGCAGGTCAGTTTTCCGATTTTTTCGTTTTACGCTTTACAACAAGCAATGCCGCACCCAGCAAAGGCAATACCGCAAGCGCCGAGCACACGCCGCCGAGCGTGGAATTGCAACCGCACCCCTTCACCTTTTTGGGCGGGTCTTTTTCCCCGTCGTCGGGTTTGGGTCCGGGTTTATCGTCACCGCCGTCGGGCGGATTGGGCGGCGTGGGTTCTTGCGCTTCGTCCGCAAAGATTTTCACCAGTTCGCGGAACGTATCGAACTTCCCGTCGTCGGCAAGGATATTCCAGCAGTTCACCTGATTATGCGATTCGAGCGTCCAGCAACAGAATCCCACAATCCCCACTTCCTTGGCAAGACGTGCCGTTTCCAACCAAACTTGGGTTGCTTCTTCCAGCGTTTTGAAAATGGTGGAACTCGGTCCGAACTCGCCCATGACAATCGGTTTCTTTTTCAGAAGTTTCTGCGTTTCTTCCGCATAGAAATTCATGCCCGTAAGGTCGTCGGCAAACGAACTCATGACCGTATTGTTGTTTCTGTTGGCAAAATATACGTGCAAATCCAGATAATCGATATCCGAAGAAAGATAGATGTCGAACGTGGCAGGCTGACGGTTATCGCCCGAAGTGAATCCCTGCATACCGTATACGTCGTTGTTGCCCACAATGTTGCGGGTGAACGTGCCTTCGTTCACAAGCATATCGGGGTCTACCGTTTTGATTGCTTTTACCATTTCGTTCAGGTAATACAGCACGCTTTCGCGATATGCCGCTTCCCGCTCGTCCACATTGTCCATATCGTAGGTTTCGCCGTTGGCAAGCGTCTGTCTGCCCGTAGTTGCGTTGTCAAACGGCCAGTGGTCGCCGTAAACGGCGAACTCGTTTTGCAGTGCTATGGAAAGTATGCCGCTTATGCAATCGGGCGCAAATTCATGGAAGTACGACACGACGTTTCTCGCATACGCCGTGCGCGCCGCCACGCCGCGCGAATCCATATACATGTAGTTTCTGGCAAGGTTGGAACCGCCCTGCAACTGATAGTAGTACGCATTGGACGGAACGTCGGCATCGCCCAACGTGAGCATTACATAGATTCCGTACTTTTGTGCCGTACGCAAGAAATGCACCACGTTTTCCATATACGGTTTGTAAAGACCTTCATAGTAATAGGTTTCATCGTTAATATCATACGACGCGTCGCCGCTGATACCCGGGTTTATAGACGTTCTGCCGATTAAGAACACACGAAGGAAATTGCCGCCGTTCGCCGCCACCGCTTTCATCATCGCCTCGGATTTCACGGGGTCGTAATCCGCTTCGGTGAACGTGGTTGCCGCGTCGAACGTGGAATGGTCGCCGCCGCGCAATCCCATATAGTTGGCACCCATGGGAATATATTTTTTATCGGTATCGCCGTAAGTGAAATAGGCGCCGTCTTCGCTTTCGCGGATTTTTATGCGTTGCACGTCCGTTACGTCTTGAACAGGCGCAGGCGTTTCGGTTGTTTTGAGCAGGGTTTGCTTATTGCCCGCCTCGGTGAATCCTACCGAAACAACGAGTACGTATTCCCCCTCGTAATCGGTGATGTCGAATTGCGCACCCCCCCCCGCATAAACGGTACCGAGCAGGTCGCCCTTAACGCCTTGTGCGTCGGACGCATAAATCTCCGCCCATTTGGTGGTGTACGACGCGCTGTCGAAACAGAAATACACGAATTTGCGGTCGTCGCGTTCAAAGCAGGTTACAAAATTTACCGCGTCCGCTTTCAGCGTAGACGCCACGTCCGTTTCCGTTCCCGAGTACACGAAGTCTTTCACAAGAATACCGCTGTCGAGCGCCGTGTTGCCGAACGAAAGGAATCCGTCCATCGGATAATTGGGTTCGTAACGGTCGGAATCCACCACGCTGTATCCCGTAGGCGAATCGTCTACAAACACGGTGATTTTCATGGTGGTTTCGGTAGCCGAACGGTATACCGTGAATTTATGGTACGCGTTATCGTTGAACGTGCTGCCGTAATCGAGCGTCATGAGCGTGCGCATATCTTTACCCGTGCCCATTTTCACTACAAGCACCATACCCGAAGGCAGAATTTTCAATCCGTAGCCGTAGTTGGTGGAATCGTCGGTGAGCGGTATGCCGGGATACGAATCCTGACGCCGTTTGCCGAACGCAAACTCCGCCGTCTGCGCACTCAATTTGTTGCCCGCATCAAACCGAAGGCTAAACGAAAGTTTATCGAAGTCTACACTGTTTTTGTAGGTGACGTAGCCGTTATTCTGCATGCGCAACGCGCCGTCGTCTTCCAAACTGTAACGGGGATTAAAGCTATTTGCAATAACCGCCCAGTCGTCGGTGCCGATATTCTGCGTCATGGTACTCTCGTCCTCGCGCAATTCGCTCACGCCGTCGGTAAACATAGGCAACGGGTCTACTTCATTCTCGGTCGGCTTGAAAACATAGCGCGCCGTACCATAATTGATAAGCGCAAAATGTCCCGCGCCCAGCGATACGTTTTCGGTAAGAATAGGTTCGTTATACAACTCGGTGCCGTTGATTGCGATTTTTGCAAACGTATATTTGCCCGTGCTCAATTCAATCGTGTACAATCCGCACTCCACGTGCATATCGGCAATATCGGTACCCGCAGGATAGGCAAACGACGCAATCGGCGTCTGCGCACCGTTCCAGTATTCGAGCGATACGGTTCCCGCGTTAAAAAAGATAGTCATCGAGCGGAATCCCGCATTCCAGGGAACGTCGGCAACGTTGGTGTTGAGCGCCGCCATCACCCAGTTCCCTCCCAAATCGGATATAGAAATATCGAACGAATACATCACGTTGGAAAGCTCGCGCCCGAACATGGCTTTGCTCTGGTCCGCGTTGGGCAAAATCCCTTCCTGCGTAAAAGAGGCACCGTTCAGTTGCCAGTTGCTCGCCTCTTTCAGCATGGTTTTACTGGTAAGCGTAATATAATCGGTTTCCGCCGTGCTTATATCGAAATCTTCTCCGTCGGCAGCATACAGCTTGAACGCCGTGCCGCCGCACATCATATAGTGTCTGTTTTCTTTTTCGTAGATTGCGCCGCCTATACTTCCGTCGTCGGTTACCGTGAATACTTCCGTTTGGTCGATTGTAAGCGAAATCTTCACCGCGTCGCCTTCGTTCACCGCAGAATATTGCACACGGTGTTTTTCACCGTCGAACAAATCTACCGCTACGGAAGTTGCGCTTTTCAACGTAGGTATATTATTCGGGTCAGGTTTTCCCGTCTGCGCACCTTTGAGAAGTTGTACCGAAATGCCGCTTGCGGTGCTTACCGCCATGGCAAAATATCCCTGACCGCCGTCCCAAATCGCCATATGACTGTTGGCACGCAACACAAAGAACGTGGCGGAACCGACGCTTGCACCCGAATAACGCAAAGTAACGTCTACCCCGTCGACTTCTTCATCGTATACCAATCCGCCCGTACCCGTAGAGGCAACCACGCCGTTGAACGGAGTCAGTTTGGTTGTTTTTTCGGACGCTTCATACAGTTTTCCCGATTGCACCATGTCGTCGCTCGTTTTGATTACGGGAGTGGTTTCGGCGCCTGCAATCAGCGCCGTAAACAGGCAACAGCATACCATTACCGCCAACAAAAGCGCTATCGGTAAAGCCCCCTTCTTTTTCATACCTTTCATCATAAAAATCTCCTTATCTTCGCTCTTACAGCGAAAGCGTTGCTGTGGCTTTCGCCGCCGTCAATTTAATGGAATCCACTTTGTTTGCCGTAGCATACCCTTGCAATCCGATATAGCCCGCATTCACGAACGGCGTATCCGAATCTTGCACAACGGGTATGGAAAAGTCACCCACTTTTACGCGAATTTCAATCGTCCGCTTGCCCGCAACAACCTTATCTTCGATACTCATTTTGAGGTTGATATCCTTGGACGGGTCGTTGAAAAGCGCGGCAACCGTACCCGGCAGTTTTGCTCCTTGCCCGTTCAACCAAATCTGCGAGAAATCCGACCATTTGTGAATTTGTACATAGCCGTCGTTGGTAATCAGCACCGAATAGCCGTTTGTGTTCTCGCGCGTCTGCTTGTTGCCCCAAATCGACACATTGGTAGACGACTGCGGCACGCAACGCAACCAGAACATCGTCCATTCTCCGTTTGCTATCTGATTATAGGTGTATTCGAACTGTGCGTTGCCGAAAATCTTATCGGTATAAATCGCCTGATACTCGGTTACGCCGGCTTGCGGTTCCTGCGGATTATCTTTGGACGAAAACACGTAGCCGCCGTCTTTGTTCTCCACATTGAAAATGCGTTCTCTTCCCGCCCAGACCGAGGAGAAATTATCCAGCAAATTGACTTCTCCTTCGGCAACCGCCACGTTCGGCGAATCGTAGAGCGTAATGCCGAGCGGTTCGGGCGCCACATAATCGGCAACCACGCTCGACTTGCCGCCGATTGCCATACCGCCCGCGCCCATATAGGAAACGCCCACCGCGCCGCCGCCCAAAAGCGGATTATCCGAATCTTCCACGTCGAGCAACAACGTGCTACCCGTATATACTTTTACGGTAACTTTGCCGTTCGTTTCGTCAACGGATATTTTCATATCGGCAAATGCGGACGCAAACGACATAGGAACGGAAACGGACGATTTATTGCCTTTAAGAACGGTTTCCACCCCGTTCACCCATTTTTTCACGTACATCTTGCTGTCGGACGAAAATTCCACCGTATACATTTTTCCGCCTTCTTCGTAGCAGAATCCTTCGAGCCGCGACGACGTATTGGAAAACGAAACGTAAGCGGTTGTATCGGTATTTACGCGTACTTTTACTTTCAGTTCGATATCGCCCGTGCTCATGCCCACGTCGGTATACACGATGGCGTTATTCGATTTTTCCCGAAAAGTAAGAAAGCCATTTTCCGTATCGAAAACGGGATTGTTCGTCATTACGCCCTTCCACTTATCTTGTTTTTTGATTGCCGCGCCGAAATCGAAATTCTCCTGCGTGGCAATGGAAACGGGCGGATTGTTTTCATTTCCGTTTTGGTTGTCATCCGTTTTTCCGCAAGCGGACGCAAACACCGAACACAGGCAGATAAACACCGCCAACAGTAAGCCCAAACCTTTCTTTTTCATATTCACTCCTTTTTCGACACGTCGGGGTGAAATCCGCACACTTTTTCATGTGTGAATATTCTCCGCGCGTCGTATTTTTTATCGGTTAATCGTTTTCTCTTTTCTTCTTGCCGAGCAACAATCCCGCACCCGCGAGCGCCGCAAGCGCAAGCGCCGTTCCCGACGCGGCAAGACTGCCTTTGCAACCTTCTTTTTTGGTTGCTATACCCGTCTTTTCCAGCGTTTCGCGCTTGGTTTCATTGCAGTGCTTGCATTTATAATCCACATAGCCGTCGGTATCGCCCGTAGGTTCCACGCGCTCCGTTTCTTCAAACTCGTGCCCCGTTGCCGCCACTTCGGTATCGTTGTAGGTGTGGTCGCAGTTTTCGCACGTGTGTTTGGTGTATCCTTTCTCGGTGCAGGTGGGTGCAATCACCGTATCGGTGTAGCTGTGCCCCGTAGCTTGGGTTTCGTTATCCGTTTTGGTAGCGTCGCAATTTTGGCACTCGTATGTAGTATACCCTTTTTCGCTACAAGTAGGCGCCGTCACAACACCTTCGCCCCAACTGTGCCCTGCGGCGTCGGTTTCGGTATCCCGTTTGGTTGCTTCGCAAACCGTGCAGGCATATTCCGTGTAGCCGCCTTCGGTACAAGTAGGCGCCGTCACAACGCCTTCGCCCCAACTGTGCCCCGTAGCGGGAACCGTGTCGGTAGGGTCTTGCGCGTCGTCGCAACGCGAGCAGATATGCGTGGTGCAACCGTCTTGCGTGCAGGTGGGCGGCACTACGGTGTCCACGTAGTCGTGCCCGAGCGCGGCGATTTCTTCCGTAGAGTCGGCTTGTTCTTTTCCGCACACTTCGCACACGTTGTGCTTGCTGCCCGCTTGGGTGCAAGTTGCCTGCGTGACGATAACTTCTTCATACGTATGCTTGCTCTCGTCGGATTCGGAAATCTTATAGCGTATATCTCCGTTTACATTGTTGATTTTGAATACGGTCACGTTTCCGCCATCCAGCGTGCCGATAGGCAAAACGTTTTCGGTATCCATTGCCGAAATTACCGCGGCGCCGTCTACCGAAAATCCGACTTGCACGTATCCGTTGCTATCGGTAACGGCATAAAATTGAACGCGGTGGTCGGTTCCGTCGAATATGTTTGCAACCGTTCCGCTTGCCATCATGTTGGCACTCCAACTCGACAGATTGCTCACTTTGTAAATCTGCAAAGCAGTACCGTTAACATAGGCATAATATCCTTTGGCACCCCACATAGCGCCGCCGCCCTGTGCGCGAAGCGCAAAGCAAATATCATTTACCGCTTTACTGTTACTCACATATTGAAAATTAAAATCCACGGCATCTATTTCTGCGTCTTGATACACGAACGCGCCGTCCGCCTGATGCGACAGTATATATCCGTCCGCAACGGAGAGTTTTGTATTGGGGGCATCATATCCCGCAATCAATTTATCTTTATTTGCCGCAGTCATCATTGTTTCGGCAGATATGTAGTTTACATCGTAGTCGCCCGCTTCAACAATTTCACCCAACGAATACGCATGCTTTGTACCGTTTGATGTAAAAGAAACCTGCCCGTTTGTCTTCGGCAGCGGCGCAACAGTTTCCGTATAATCATCGGCTTTTTGGTCGTCGATTTGTAATGAGAGCGTACAACTTTGTCCGTCGGCAGAATCCAAAGCCACAAAACGAATTATATGCGTTTCCCCATCGAAAATCGAATTTTTAAGCGTCATGCTAATGCAAGCATTTGCTTCACCCCAAGGATTTGTTGCGGCATTACGCCGTATCACATATACTTGTTGTCCCTTAACATATAACACATATCCTACTGCGCCACCGTCATAAAAAGTTTTCCCCGCCGTATCTCTCAATGTAATAGCAAGTTGACTCCCCAAATTTACACTATCCGTAGACGTATATTCGACTTCTATACCGTCGATTGTATCATCTCCGTAAAAAATTCTTGCATTATATGAATCAACAAAAGCAGGTATTACTTTACTTCCCACATTCGGCAAAGCAACCTTGGTATATGTAGCATATAATTTGTCTTTATTCTCTATCATAGTCGCAGCCGTAGCAATCTTTGCCTGCACGACAGGTTGTTCGGGTTGCTCGGGATTTTCAGGGTCGGGCGTTTCTTCGCCGCCTTGGTCGGGATTGCCGGGGTCGGTTGTGCCGTCACCCGTTTCTTCCGTTTCCTGCCCTTCCGTTATGGTATCGGTAAATGCCGCAACGTTTTCTTCGGCAAATGCCGCCCGCATCGACGTTTTTGCTGTAATCAAGGCACCCCCCCCGCAAGGAGCAACGCACCTATCATCAGCGAACACAGAATTTTTCTCATAATTTCCTCCTACTCAAAATAGTATTTTGCAACGACCCTTTTCATTGCAATTCCATTATAACATGAGATTTTTTCGCTGTCAATATTGTTTTTTGAAATAGGATATTCTTTTTTACGGGTCAATTTTTTTTAATTGCCACTATTTTTTGCTATGTTATTATTTTTAGGCATACATTTATTTCCCTTACGGCAAAAACGGAAAACACCGTACAAATTACACTCCGTAATATATAAGGGTAAAGCAAGAGAAATCGGAGAAAACGCATTCGGGAACACAAGAAAAACACCGCAAAGCGGTTTCTGCTCATACGGTGTTTTTTTCTCTCCGTTACACACCCGTTCTCAAAGGGGGTCGGGAACGGCTTATATTCTGTTCAGTTTTTCGTCAATCGCGCAGGCTTTCACCGCAGCGGCTACCGAATCGGCAACGGGACTGAATGCGGAAGGAATCACGCAATCGGGGCGAAGTTCGTCTTTTACGTAGTCGGCAAGCGCATAAGCGGCGGCAATCTTCATGCCTTCGCTTATGGTGCGCGCTCGGCAATCGAGTGCGCCGCGGAATACGCCCGGGAATGCGAGCACGTTGTTCACCTGATTGGGAAAATCACTTCTGCCCGAACCCGCAATAAACGCGCCTGCGGCAAGCGCTTGGGCAGGCAGAATCTCGGGCACGGGGTTGGCAAGTCCGAACACAACCGCCTTGCTATTCATGCTTTTCACCATATCGGCGTCCACAAGCCCGGGACCCGAAACGCCCACAAACATGTCGGCGCCTTTTATCACCGTGCGCAAATCGCCTTTTACGTTCTCTTTATTGGTGATTTCGGCAAGTTCGGTTTTTGCCCAGTCCATATTGTCGCGTCCGCGCCACAGCGCGCCTTTGCGGTCGCACATAATCACGTTGCCCACTCCCGAGCGGACAAGCAGTTTGGCAATGGCGTTTCCCGCGGCACCCGGTCCCGAAACGGTAACGGTGCAATTTTCCGCCTTTTTGCCCGTTAACCGCAACGCATTGATAAACGCGGCAAGCACCACGATTGCCGTGCCGTGCTGGTCGTCGTGAAATACGGGAATATCCAGTTTTTCTTTGAGCGTGCGCTCAATGGTAAAGCAACGCGGCGCCGAAATATCTTCTAAATTGATTCCGCCGAACGACGGCGCGATTGCCGCAACGGCAGACACGATTTCGTCTTCCTTCTGCGTGTCGAGCACAATGGGAAACGCGTCTACGCCGCCAAACCGCTTGAACAAAGCGCATTTGCCTTCCATAACGGGCATAGCGCCGAGCGCGCCGATATTGCCCAGTCCCAATACGGCGCTGCCGTCGCTGATAACGGCAACCATATTGCCCCTGCCCGTATATGTATAACTCAAATCGGGATTTTCGGCTATCTTTTTGCAAGGCTCCGCCACGCCGGGAGTGTAGGCAAGCGAAAGGTCTTCCGCCGTTTCGAGCGGCGCCCGCGTGCCGATTTCCAATTTGCCTTTCCACTGTTCGTGCAACAAAAGTGCTTTTTCCTTATAGTTCATGTTTTTCTCCGTTTTGTTTGTTTTTTATCAATTTGTTTAATACGGTAAGCAGACGAAATGCCACCGCGTCGTTAAAATGGCGCAGATTGAGCCCCGTGGCTTTTTCTATTTTATCCAACCGATAAATGAGCGTATTGCGGTGCATATACATACTGCGGCTGGTTTCGGAAATATTGAGCGAATTTTTGAGAAACTCTTCCGCCGTGAGCATCAGTTCTTCATCGTCGAGAATATAGGCGCTGTCGCGGTCGAGAAGGGTGCCGAGATATTCTTTTAGCGACTTTACGGGAATTTCGCTCAACATCTGGGTCATTACGTATTCTTTATACGAATACACTTTTCCGTCGGGCGAAAGCATGCGCCCGAACGCGTACGCGAGCGCGCACCGCTCGAAACAAGCGGAAAGCTCGGAAAACGCGTGCACGGTGCCGCCCACGTTTATCACGAAATTGATACGCAGTTCTTCGCGCACGCTGTCGCCCAACGTGATGGCAAAATCGGTTGCCGACTGGTATTCGTCTTCTCCGCCGCACTTTTTGATAAACGCCACCGACGTATCGTCGTACGGCACAACCAAATCGCCGACTTCGTGCATGGTATCCAAATAGTTTTTGAGTTCGTTCCGTTTATGCGCCGACTCGGCAACCAACGTGAGCACATAACAATCGAACGGTCCCGCATATTTTTCGCGCAGTTCGTTTATCGTTTCTTCATCCGCCTTACCTGCCAGATACAGCCGCAACTTTTCGGCGAGCGTCAGTTCTTTTTTGGGTTCGGGGCCTTCTTCTATCACCGCGCGCAACAGTGCGGCATAATTGCGGTAAATATCGCCCGTTCCCGATAATATCACGGTTGCGCCGCTTTTGAGCGGCAACACGGTTACGCTTCCGCCAGCCTGACAGATATCTTTTTCTTCGCGCGAATAGGAAAAATCGCACGACGGAAAATCGGCGGTACGGAATAAAAGCGCCCCGTCCGCAGAATAGGCGGCAGTATCGATTCCCGTAGTCAGCTTAACGCTTTTGAGTATTTTAATCAGTTCTTTCGACATCTATATCCTTTCCAGCCCTTGCTCTATATCGCGCAGAATATCTTCTCTTGCCTCGATTCCCACCGAAAGCCGAATGGTACCCGCGCCGATTCCCGCCGCTTTGAGTTGCTCGTTTGTTAATTGCCTGTGCGTGCTGGACGCAGGGTGCAACACGCACGTGCGCGCGTCCGCCACGTGCACGACGATTGCCGCAAGTTTGAGTCCGTCCATAAAGCGCACCGCTTTTTCACGCGTACCCACGTCGAACGCAATGACGCCGCTTCCCATTCCGCCGCAGTATTTTTCGCACAGCGGCTTGTTGGCGTCGCCTTCGAGCGCGGGATAGTGCACCCACTCTACCGCCTTGTGCGACTGTAACAGTTTTGCTACGGCAAGTGCGTTTTCACTGTGCGCCCGCATGCGCAAATGCAACGTTTCGGTGCCCAAATTGAGCAAAAACGCGTTCATCGGACTGGGGCTCGACCCCAAATCGCGCATCAGTTGCACGCGCGCTTTCACGATAAACGCCGTAGTTCCGAACGACTCGGTATATTTTAATCCGTGATAGCTTTCGTCGGGCTGGGTCATACACGCAAATTTTCCGCTTGCCGCGTAGTCGAATTTTCCGCCGTCTACTATCATGCCGCCGAGCGCTACGGCATGTCCGTCCAAATATTTGGAAGTGGAATACACCACGATATCCGCGCCGTAATCGAGCGGACGGCAAAGTACGGGCGTGGCGAACGTGTTATCGATAATCAGCGGAATTTTGTGTGCGTGCGCCACTTGCGCCGCCTGCTTTATATCGGTTACGGTAACCGACGGATTGGAAATGGTTTCGGCAAACACCGCCTTGGTATTGGGGCGAATCGCCTTATCCACCGCCGCGCAGTCGTTAATATTTACAAACGTTGTTTCGATTCCCAGTTTTTTGAGCGTTACGGCAAACAGATTGAGCGTTCCGCCGTAAATTTCGTTCGCCGCCACAATGTGGTCGCCCGCCGACGCAAGATTGGTTACGGCAATCAGAGACGCCGCCTGCCCCGAACTTGTCATCATGGCGCCCACGCCGCCGTCGAGGTCATTTATCTTGCTTTCCACTGCCGCCACGGTGGGATTGGATAAACGCGTATAGAAAAAGCCGTCTTGTTTCAAATCGAATAAATCGCCCACGTCGTCGGTGGAATCGTATTTGAAGGTGGTGGACATGGCAATCGGCAAGACGCGCGGGTCGCCGTTACGGGGATTATAGCCGCTTTGCACGCACTTTGTTTCGGGTTTCATGCCTTTTTTCTCCTTTTCCGATTGTCGCGTTTACGGGGGTTGCCGCAAACGTGAGCACATACGCTTCTTTGCAACCGCCCTGCTTTAATATGCGCGTGCACTCGCTTGCCGTTGCGCCCGTGGTGAGCACGTCGTCTACCAAAAGCACCGTTTTGCCGCGCACGTCCGCTCCTTCGGTAAGCGCGAACGCACCCGACACAATCTGCCGCCGCCGTTCGCGGGTTTGCCGTACCATGCTCTTGGTTTTTACCTTCTTTTCGAGCGCGGGCACGCACTCCTTGCCGATTCGCTTGCCCAGTTCGGTTGCCAAAAGTTCGGCTTGATTGTATCCGCGCGCCCGACGCTTGCTTTTGTGCACGGGCACAAATGTGATGAAATCAACTTGCCACTCCGCCGCCGTAAACGTTTCAAACATCATTTCCGCCAAAATAGGCGCCAAATATCTCGCATCGCGGTATTTGAGTTTGTGCACAAGCGTTGCCGCTTCGTCGCGGTACACACAGCTTGACCGCGCCGCCGCAAACGGCAGACGCTCTTCTTTGCATTGGTCGCAAATCACGTTGCCGAAAACCACTTCTCTGCCGCACAGCGAGCACACCGTTTCGGCAATGGGCAATTTACACTTTTCGCACAGCTCGAAACGCGATTCTTCGGGCAGTTCGGCGTCGCATACAATGCATTTGATACCGCTGGGATACAGCGCCTCGGTTATTATCTCTTTCCAGCGCGCCATATGCGGTTATCCGCCGATTTTCTTTACCCAACCGAACGGGTCGGGTAGTTTGCCCGTTTGGATTCCCGTGATTTCGCGATACGCCATGGAAGAATATTCCCCCATTTTGCCGCCGCATACCGTGTATTCCCTCTCGCCGTAGCCCACGCGCCCCACGGGAGAAATTACCGCCGCCGTGCCCGTACCGAAAATCTCGGTGCATGCGCCGCTTTCGATTCCTTGCATAACTTCGTCTATTTCCACAAGGCGTTCTTCCACAGCGATTCCCTTGCTCTCGAATAATTGAATCACGCTCTTGCGCGTAATGCCCGGCAGAATACTGCCCACCAACGCGGGCGTAACCACTTTGCCGTTTAGCACAAAGAAAATGTTCATAGAGCCGACTTCTTCCACGTATTTATGCTCTTTGGCGTCTAACCACATAACTTGGTCGTAGCCGAGCGCAATCGCCTTTTCTCCCGCTTTTAAGCTGGCGGCATAGTTGCCTGCCACTTTGTGGTGCCCCGTTCCGCCCTTGGACGCGCGCACGTACTCTTTTTCCACATACAACCCCACGGGTTCCAGTCCGTGCGCGTAGTAGGCGCCCACCGGACTCAAAATAATGAAAAATATGTACTTGTGCGACGCATGCACGCCCAACACGGGGTCTACGGCAATAATGCTCGGGCGGATATAGAGCGCCGTACCGTTTTCGGTGGGAATCCAATCTTTTTCGAGTAAGACGAGTTTTTCGAGCGCCTGTAACACAAAATCCACGTCTATGGGGGGAATGCAGATACGGTCGCCCGAATCGTTCATACGCAAAAAGTTATCGCGCGGACGGAACAGACGAATTTCGCCCTTTTCGTTTTTGTACGCTTTGGTTCCTTCGAAAATCGCCTGCGCATAGTGAAACACCGCCACGCTCGGGTCGAGCGTAAAGGGCGCGTACGGCTGAATGCGTGCGTTGCCCCAGGCGCCGTTCTCGTATTCCATAACAAACATATGGTCGGTAAAAATTTTGCCGAATCCCAACGCGCCCGTAGGCTTTTGCTTTTTGTTTTTCGCCTCGATAATTTTCAGTTCCATGCTGTTTTCTCCTTGCGTCCCTTTTTTACTTGTTGCCGCAGGCGCGTTCCACTCTGCGCACGCCCAAACGCTCGATTACCGCTTTTCCCTGCGTGAGCGATTGCAACTCCGCCAAAAAAGTTTGCTCGTTTTGCGCGGCATAGATTACGTCTACCGTTTTATTATACTCCAATCCGATTGTTTTATAAAGCGATTGCAACTGCCTTTTTTCGATTTTTTTGTACACGGCATAGTCGTACGACACTTTATATGCGACGCAATCGGCAACTTCGGTTTTTTCCGCGTCGGCTACCGTGCGAGACGCCGTATGCGAATACGCGCGCAACAAGCCGCCCGTACCCAACTTGACGCCGCCGAAATACCGCACCACCGCCACAAGCGTTTCGTTTACGCGGGCGGAACGGATACATTCCATAATCGGAACGCCCGCCGTTCCCGACGGCTCGCCGTCGTCGCAACTGCGCGCGCTCTCGCCCGCTATGTAGGCATAACATACGTGCGTGCAATCGCGGTATTTTTTGCGGATTGCGGCAATCTCTTCCGCCGCGGACGCGTCGTCCGAAACCCGCCTGCATATGCCGATAAAGCGCGACTTGTTTACTTCGTATTCGTACTCGTGCGGTTTTACGGTAACAAACGGTTTCATTTGAGTTCGATACGCAAATGCACTTTTTTGCCTTTATGCAGAATGAACTCGTCACCGTTTGCGTAGGCGTTTACCGTGTCGGTTGCCGACAGTACTTTTTGTTCGCCGATTTTCACGCCGCCCCCTTCTATCAGCCTACGCGCTTCCGATTTGGACGCCGCCACGCCCGCAAGCGTCATAACGTCTGCCACAAGCGCGGTGTTCGGTGCCGAAACCGTTACAAACGGCATATCGTCCGCCGCGCCGCCGAACGCGCCCGACGCCTGCTTTTGCGCCTTTTCCGCCTCTTCTTCGCCGTGTATGAGTTTAGTTACTTCGTAGGCAAGACGCTTTTTCGCCTCGTTCATGCGTTCGTCGCAATGTTTGGTGAGTTCCGCGATCTCGTCGAGTTCCATAAAAGTAAGCAGTTTCATGCACTCGGCAACTTTTACGTCTTCCACGTTGCGGAAATACTGGTAAAACTCGTACGGCGTGGTCTTGTTGCCGTCTAACCACAGCGCGCCTTTTGCCGTCTTTCCCATTTTTTTGCCGTCGCTCGTAAGAAGTAACTTGAACGTCATCGCATAGGCGTCCGTCTGCTCGAAACGGCGGATAAGGTCGGCGCCCGCCAGAATATTGCTCCACTGGTCGTTGCCGCCGATTTCCAAACGGCACCCGTATTTGCGGTACAGAACCAAAAAGTCATACGCCTGCATGGGCATATAGTTAAATTCGAGAAAGCTCAATCCCTTTTCCATGCGCTGACGGAAACAATCGCTCGTGAGCATTTTATTTACCGAAAAATAGGCGCCCACTTCGCGCAGAAAGTCTATATAATTGAGTTTTAACAGCCAATCGGCGTTGTTGACCACAATCGTTGCATTCTCGCCCGTAAACGACACGAACCGCGAAAGCTGTTTGCGGAAACATTCCACGTTGTGCGCAATGGTTTCCTTTGTCATCATCTGCCGCATATCGGTACGCCCCGAAGGGTCGCCCACCATTGCCGTGCCGCCGCCGATTAACGCAATCGGCTTGTGCCCCGCCCGTTGCATATGCGCCATTGCCATCACGGGAATATAGTGTCCTATATGCAAACTGTCGGCAGTGGGGTCGAATCCCACGTAAAAGGGCACGCCGCCTTGGTCGAGCAGTTTGCGCATGTCGTCTTCGTATACCGTCTGCCCGATGAATCCGCGTTCGTATAGCGTGTCGAGCACGTTTTTCTTTGCCATTATCTTCTCTCCTTTGCTATAATCTCTTTGAAAAATTCACCCAGCGCCTTGATTCCCGTTTCGATTCGGTCGGGTTGTGCGTTGGAATAATTGAGCCGCAACGTGTTCTTTCCGCCGCCGTCCGCATAAAACACACTGCCCTGTATATACGCCACGTTGCGCTCGACCGCGCGCGGCAACAATGCCGCCGTGTCTATGTTACACCTTTTCAGTTCGCCCCACACAAACAATCCGCCGTTCGGGTCGGTATGCTCGAACTCATCGGGCATATACGCTCGGATTGCGCGCATCATGGCTTCTTTACGCGTACGGTACAGCGGCAAACTCTTTTGCACGGCGGGCGCCAACAGTCCGCGCCGCAGATATTCCGCCGTTACCGCCTGCGCCAACAGGCTTGTGTGCAAGTCGGCACCCTGTTTGCAGATTGCCATTTTGCGAATGACGTCCGCATTGCCTACCGCCGCACCCACCCGAAGCCCGGGCGACAGAATTTTACTCATAGACGTGATATAAACTACATTGTTTTCTTTGGCGAACGAATACAGCGCGTTCACCTTTTCGCCCGAAAAGCGCAAGCGCCCGTACGGGTCGTCTTCCAACACGGGAAGGGCGTACTTTGCCGACAGCTCGGCGATTTTGCGTCGGTTTTCCGCCGAATACGTTTTTCCCGTAGGGTTGGAAAACGTGGGCACAAGATAGATGAATTTGGGACGGTGCTTTTTGATTTTTTCTTCCATATCGGCAACGTCGATTCCGTCGGGTGCCGCCTGCACCCCTACGGCGCGCGCCTCGTAAGACTGCAAAATCTGCAACACGGCGAGATAGGTAGGATTTTCCACCAGCACCGTGTCTCCTTTATCGAGCAGGCATTTGCACATAAGGTCGATTCCCTGCTGTCCGCCGCTAATAATCAACACGTTACTGCGGTTTATACCGTTTATGCCGAATTCACGCACCAGTTCCGTCATTTGGTCGACGAGCGGCAAATACCCTTCGGTGGTGCCGTATTGTAAAATCTTTTGCGCATTTTCCCCACCCAAAACATCGTTGCAAATCTCTTGCACCGCGGTTGTGGGGAGTGCTTCGGCGGCAGGCAACCCGCCCGCAAACGAAATGATTTCGGGGCGCGATAACAATTTGAAAATTTCGCGCGTGGCGGTTCCGTTCAGATTCGCCATTCTGTCGCTGTACGTAAATTGCATGCTTGCCTCCTTTTTCTTTCGTTTTTTTTGCCGTTACGCCGTTTGCCTGTTTTTATCGATATACACCGATTTGGGCAGATACTTGATTACCAAAAATGCCGTAATTCCCACAAATACGCCCGCAATGATACTCGCCAAAAGCATGAACGGCAACATTGCCGCCAAATTGGTATGCACGGTAAGACTTGCCACACCCACTTGCACCGCGTTGTGCGTGAGCGCACCCGCAAAACTGATACCCATAAGACTGACGAACCGAAACAGAAAATGATACAACAAAATCTGCACGGTAAGACTCGATACGCCTGCGGGAACGCTGTACAAAAGCGCCGAAAGATTGCCTGCAAATATCGAACCCAACAGACAACGCAACGCAAGAATGAGATAGGCGTCGGCGTATCCCAAAATGACGAGCGCCACCAGCGTCACCAAATTGCTCAATCCCATCTTCGCGCCCGGAGCGAACGGAAACAACGACGGCAACATGGATTCCACCAGATTGAGCAACAGCGCCGCGGCGGTAAACAGAGCGATTCGTGTGATTCGTTTTGTTCGCATATTGCTCTCCTTTCAGCCGCGCCCGACCGAGCCTGCCAGTCCGTCGTCGCCCACTACCGTGATTACGATTCTGTTTTGCGCGCACACGATACTTTCGCCTACCCGTCCGATTTTACCCGTGCGCTCGCACGTGCGGTTTTTGCAGTCCGAATCGGTGACGTAGCATTTGCCGTTTTCGATTACTACGGTTAAGTGGTCGCCCACTCGCCGCGTTGCGTTTTCGCCGAGCGGCAACCATAAAACGGTACCTTCATACGAAATTTCCACGCTACTGCCCGCGTTGCCGCGTAGCGTGAGCACCGAAACCACCGTGAGCACGATTGCCGCCGCAAGCACCACGATATCGCACACGCCCATAGGGAATCTTCTTCGGCGGATACTGTCGATTTTCTGCTCGTTCATACTGCGGGAAATTCCTCAACCGTGTACGATTTATATCCGCCGAACGTATCTTTACGGATAAAGTACTCTTCGCCCGATGAATCGTGCTCGGTAACGCCCACCAGCGCCATTCTGCCGTCCGCCGTCAGGAGAATGGCATGCAAGCCGCGACTTTGCAAAAATTCGACCGCCTTTTCGTACCCCATCAGGCAGACTGCCGTAGCGTAGGCGTCCGCTTTTGCCGAATCGTTGCAGATAACGGTGGCAGACACGATATGGTTATCCGAATTCGCGTACTGCGTACCGTTATACCGTATGCCGAGCGGCATACCCGTTTGAGAACTGACGATATGCGGCACAAACAGCGGTTCTCCGCCCGACTGCGTTTGATAGTACCGCTCGTAATCGCCGCTCGATACCAATGTCTTGCCCGCCGGCACCGACAACGCGCACACGTTGCCGCCCATACTGTTGCGCGGACGGGGCGCCAACACGCCTACTTCCCAACGCACGTACTTTTTCTGCGTGGGGTGATACCAATCGCCGAGCAGACAGATATTGCCGCTGATATTGATGAGCGCCGATTCGATTCCGTGCGCTTTTGCAATCTCTACGCATCGGTCGGCGGCGTATCCTTTTGCCACGGCGCCCAAATCGATTTGCAACCGCGGGTCGGTTTTGGCGATACGGTATACGCCGTCGGTGCAATCGAGCAACAAATTGTTCAAATCGCATGCGCTCCGCAGTTCCGACACTTTTTCGTACGAAGGCGGCGGCGGTGCGTCTTCGGAACCGAACAAACCGTATTTACGCAATCCTTCGCTGTCTACGTTCCACAGTACCGACAGCGGATACACGGCGATATTGAACGCGCCGTCGGTATCTTTATAGTACTCCACCGCTTTTTGTATCAAATCGTACGTACTGCTCGAAATCTCCACGTAATCGCTTTGATACCCCGAATCGCCCGTCTGTTCGCTACCGCTTCCCAAAGCGTTGAAGGTTGCCAACGCACTGCCCGAAAGCGTAAGACTCATATCCGAATTGATGTCGTCCAAAAGCGCCGTCATTTCTTCGAGTGCGGCTCGCTCGTGCTCTTTGCTGCCGCCGCGTACCGCCGCCCGAAAGGTGATACCCGTGGCGAACACTTCTTTTTGGCACTGCGTGTAATACTTGAACGGCGGCAACTCCGTATAATAATCCGGCGCACAGCCGCAAAGTGCCGAAATTATCGGTAAAAGTAATAAAGCTACGGAGAAAACCTTTTTCGACACCTATTGCCCGTCCTTTTTATCGAGTGAAGAAACAAAAATCATACCGATTGTACCCGGTCCGCAATGCGCGCCCACAACGGGTCCCACAAGCTGTTGCCATATTTCCGCAGTGGGATATTTTTCGCGAATCATGTCTACCGTAACGGCAACGTCTTCGTCGGTATCGGCGTTCATGATGGAAATGGGATAGCGTACGTCCACCTTTCCGCTTTCGAGATAGTCTACCAGCGTATGCATGGCTTTTTTGCGTCCTTTTACGTTGAGAATGTTTTCCAGTTTTCCTTCGTCCGATACCGAAATAATCGGCTTGATACTGAAAATCGTTCCCATAACCGCTTTGAACGAACTTAATCTGCCGCCGCGTTTGAGATACGTTAAATCGTCTACCGTAAAATACACTCGCACTTTTTCGCGGAACGATTCCACAAACGCAACCACTTCTTCGTCGGACGCGCCTTCTTGATGTTTGCGCGCGGCGAAATAGGAAATCATGCCCGCGCCCATGCTGATATTTTTGGTGTCTACCGTGGTGATTTTACGCTCGGGATATTTTTCTTTGAGCGTGGCGATTGCCTTATCCATAGAGGCAAACGTGCCCGACATCGCGCGCGAAAAATGCACGTAGAGAATATCTTCGCCGCTCGCAAGCACGGGTTCGAAATATTCGATATAGTCGTTTTCGTTCAAAGCTTGCGTTTTTACGCTTGCCCCGCCCCGCATTTCATCGAAAAACGCGCGGTTGTCGGTATTACGCCCGAGGTCGTAAAAGCGTTCGTTTCCGTTCACCGTATACGGCATGCCGATACAGGAAGCGCCCAGTTCGTCGAAACGCGTGAACCAGATTTCACTGTTGGAATCGCAAAATAACTTACTCATGATTTTTTCTCCCACAACTTATACATTTCCGTTTCAATTATAATACAATCCCGCGCAAATATCAAGTCTTTTACCGCCTGCCCCATTTTTTTACAAAGTTTTTTTTCGACGGCAAAGAATTTTTTACCGCTTGCACGGCATTCGGCTTGCCGCCGAAGAAGAATCGTGGTATACTATGGGCATGATTTATGCGGCTTTTGTGCTATTGGCGGCTTTGGTGGTGTTTCTTTCGCTCAAACTCTCCAAATACGTGGACTTGCTCGACAAAACAACCAACGTGTCGGGCGCTTTTATCGGCGGCGTTCTGCTTGCCGCCGTTACCAGTCTGCCCGAACTGTTCACCAGTTTATCGGCGGTGCTCTTTCTGCGCGAAAACGAATTGGTGACGGGCAACATTTTGGGCAGTAATCTTTTTAATCTTGCCACGCTCGGCATTGCCGTAGCCATTATGTTCCGCGGTTTTTCGCGCGCAAAGGTGCAAAAGCACCACACCGTTACGGTGGCGCTGTGTTTGGGCATTTACGGTCTGATTGCTCTGCCCACGTTTATCAAAGGCACGCCCCGACTGGGATTTGTGAATATTGTTACGCCGTTTATTTTTGCGGTGTATATTCTCAATCTTTTTTTAACGCCCAAAACGGAAGAAGCGAGTCAGACAGAAGAAAGCGCTCTTTCGGTAAAGCAACTTGTGGTGCGATTTATTGCGGCGGCGGTTTTGCTTGTTGCCGTGAGCATTGCCATTACGTATATTGCCGATTCGGTGGCGAACAAACACAACCTCGGCAAGACGTTTGCGGGCGCGCTTTTACTCGGGCTCACCACTTCTCTGCCCGAATTGGTTTCCACCCTTTCGCTGTGTAAGCGCGGAAATTTCAACGCGTCGGTGGGCAACATTGCGGGCAGTAATATTTTCAACTTCTGTATTCTCTGCCTTGCCGACCTGCTCTCGTTCCGCAAAGGAAACACCGACATATATCCGTTTTTTTCGGACGGCGCGGCGGGGTTTCAATCCATGCTGTTACTCGTTCTCGGCGCGGCGGCATCGATATTCGCAATTGTTTTGCTGTTGGTGAAAACGCGCAAGAATCAGAATCCCGAAAAGCGACTTTTGGGGCACACGGTTACACTATCTTCGGGCACGCTGATGACGGCTTGCTATTTTCTGTTTTTGATACTCTCCACCGTTTTATAGCGTATTCCCCTTTTATGCAATCAAAAAATCCGCGTGTGAACCGAAATTCACATGCGGATTTTTTTATCTGTTTGTTTTGATTACCCGACCACTTTTTCGTTGAACAGTTTGAGCCACTCCTGCGCGATGGTGTACGCGCCTGCGGAATCGGGGTGCACGCCGTCGTATAAAATGCGTGCCGCACCCACGCGTTTTGCCGCGTCGTTCAGCTTTTGTTGCAACGGCAGGAAATACATCTTGTATTCTTCGGCAAGTTTTTTTGCCACGGCGGCATATTCGTAAATCTGTTCGAACTGCGAAAACTTTGCTTGTGTAGCAGTGCCGCGCAAGACAAACGGCTCCATGATGATGATTTTTACATTCGGCAGACGCGCAAGCGTATCTTCTATTAACATGCGGTATAATTTTTCCCAGCGCGGGAGTTCCGTTCCGCTGCCGAAGTCGATTTCACGCCAAATATCGTTGATTCCGATTAGAATACTCAAAACGTCGGGGGTGTGATTCCACACGTCCGCTTTGATGCGCGCATACAAATCCGCCAACACGTTTCCGCCGATTCCGCGGTTTATAATTTCGTACGCTTGCGGATTTTTTGCGAGCAGTTCGCCCGCCACAAAGTTGGGATACCCCAGTCCGTAGGCATGCGGCGTATCATCCGATTCGCGGATACGGCACATATCGGTAATGGAATCGCCGTAAAACAGTATTTTCATACAATATGTATTCTCCTTACGTTCGATATAGAAACAGTATACCGCACGCGTTTGACCCTTGTCAACAAAAACGCGGCGCGACGCTATAAGGGAAACAAAACAATTTTGCGACGCATGCGGGCATATGCCCGAAAACGACAAAACGCAGGCAATATCCTGCGTTTTCTCTCGGTTAAACAGGTAACTTCGACTTAATATCCGCCGTTTTCGTTACCGCTGCTTTCTCCGCCCTGCCATTCGGTTTCGTTGTTGGGGCAAAGTTTGGTTTTGATTTTGTCTTGCGCGTCCGTGACGGCTTTGCGCGTTTTTTGACTGTTGCTTGCAATGCACGCGCCCGCAACCATACCGATTGCCAATCCCACAAACATAGCGTTTTTCATGCGTATTCACCTCCGTTGTAGATAGTATAACGCATACACGCTTTTTTATACGGCGGACGAAAAAGGTTATTTATTCTGCGCCTTATAGTTGGTTAAATAATCGTGCACCGCCGCTTTGATTGCTTCTTCCGCCAGAACGGAGCAGTGCAATTTTTGCGCGGGCAGACCGCCCAACTCTTCCACCACCTGCGCGTTGGTGAGTTTGAGCGCTTCTTCCACCGTTTTTCCCTTAATCATAGACGTGGCAACCGACGACGTGGCGATAGCCGCCGCGCACCCGAACGTTTGAAAGCTGACGTCTTCTATCACATTGTCGTCGTTTATTTTCATGAAAATTTTCATGATGTCGCCGCAAGCGGCGTTGCCCACCTGCCCGACGGCGTTGGCGTCTTTTAACTCTCCCGCGTTCTGCGGATTGGAAAACTCTTTGATGACCCTATCGTTATACATTCTTTATTTCTCCTTTGAACTCGGCAAACAACGGCGATATGGCGCGCAACTTGTTTACCGTTTCGATAATTTTTTCCACCGTATATTCTACGTCCTGCATGGTGTTGTATTTGCCGAACGTAAAGCGAATACTGCCGTGCGCCGTTTCGTGTTTGAGCCCCATGGCAAGCAACACGTGCGACGGTTCGAGCGAACCCGACGAACACGCCGAGCCGGACGAACAGGCGATTCCGTTCAAGTCGAGATTGAGAAGGAGCGATTCGCCTTCGATGAATTCAAACGAAAAATTTGCGTTTTGCGGCAAGCGGCTTTCTCTGTCGCCGTTGTACAGTACGTACGGCACGCTTTTTTCCACACGCTCCACAAAGGTATCGCGCAGATTTTTCACATAGTCGTAATTTTTTTGCAAGTTATTCACGGCGAGTTCGAGCGCTTTTGCCATGCCTACCACCGCGGGCACGTTGGTGGTGCCGCCGCGCATGGTGCGTTCCTGGTGTCCGCCGATAATCAGCTTTTCGGGCTTTATGCCGCTCTTGATATACAGCACGCCGATTCCTTTGGGTCCGTAAAACTTATGCGCCGAAAAGGTGAGCATATCCACGCCCAGTTCTTTGACCGACACGGGGATACTCCCCATTGCCTGCACGGCGTCGGTATGAAACAGAACGCCGTTTCGGTGCGCGATTTCGCATAATTCCCGCACGGGCTGAACGGTGCCTACTTCGTTATTTGCGAGCATGACCGACACCAAAATCGTATCGGGGCGGATTGCCTTTTCCAAATCGGCGGGCGAAACGAGTCCGCGGCTGTTTACGGGCAAATAGGTAATTTCATACCCCTTTGCCGCAAGTTGTTTGCAAGACGACATCATGGCGGCGTGCTCGATACAACTGGTGATAATGTGTTTGCCCTTTTCTTTTTTTGCTTCCGCCACCCCTTTAAGCGCCCAGTTGTCGCCTTCGGTGCCGCCCGACGTGAAATAGATTTCGGTGGGCTTTACGTCCAGAATTCGGGCGATTTTGCGGCGAGACGTATCGACGGCAAGCGCCGATTCGTTCCCGAACGCATGCACCGAGTTGGCATTGCCGAACTTTTGGGTAAAATACGGCAACATTTCATGCAGTACCGCGTCGTCTACGGGCGTGGTGGCAGAGTGGTCAAGATAAACTCTTTTGTTTTGTATCGCACCTGTATTCATAAATCATATCCTCTAACGTAGTGTTGTGCACGATTTCGTCTACCGCACCGTAAATCTTGCGGAACAGATTTCGATTGGGGCAATAGGCGTCGTCGCATTTGCCTGCCGCGCACTCGGCAATCACGATGTTGCCGCCCAGCGCGTTCAATATGTCGCTCACCGATATGCTACTCGGCGGACGCAACAGATAGTATCCGCCTCCCGCGCCCCGCTTGGCGCCCACGATTCCGCCTTTGCGCAACATGCCGAGAATCCGTTCGAGATACTTTTCACTCAAATCGGTGCGTTCCACAAGCACGGGCAACGAAAGCGTTTTTTCGGAAAGCGCCAGCAAAAAGCAAATGCGCAGTCCGTATGTGGCGGTGGTAGACAGTTTCAAACGGGACAATCTCTCCTTTTCCGCCATAGTATAGCACGGAAATTGCCCGAAGTCAAGAAAAACCCTACCGATTTGGTAGGGTTTTTGAAATTTTATTCCTTTACGTCTTTTTTGTAGAGCGGGAACTTGCTTGTTAGGTCGCACACCCTTTTCGCCACTTCGGGAATCGCGCCTTCTTTTTCTTTGATGACGCGGGCTATCAGGCGGGCTATCAGTTTCATTTCTTTCTCCCCCATGCCGCGCGTGGTAACGCTGGGCGTTCCGATACGGATACCGCTTGTAACGAACGGCGACTGCGGGTCGTTGGGAACGGTGTTTTTGTTTACGGTAATGCGGCATCTATCCAAAAGCGCTTCTATCTCTTTGCCCGTAGTGTTGTGCTCGGCAAGTTTTAAGAGCATTAAGTGGTTATCGGTGCCGCCCGACACAATTTGTATACCGCATTGACGGAACTCGCGCGACAACGCCTGCGCGTTTTCTTTTACTTTGGTTTGGTAGGAAATAAATTCGGGTTGCATGGCTTCTTTGAGCGCCACCGCCTTGCCCGCAATTACGTGCATAAGCGGTCCGCCCTGCGTGCCCGGGAACACCGCCTTGTTGATTTTTTTGGCGATTTCTTCGTCGTTGCACAGAATCATGCCGCCGCGCGGTCCGCGCAACGTTTTGTGCGTGGTGGTGGTTACCACGTGCGCATACGGGAAGGGCGACGGGTGATTACCCGTTACAATCAGTCCCGCGATGTGCGCCACGTCTACCATAAGATAAGCGCCCACCGAATCGGCGATTTCGCGGAACCGTTTGAAATCGATGACGCGCGAATAAGCGCTTGCGCCCGCGATTATCATTTTGGGCTTGTTTTTCTTGGCGATGCGTTCCAACTCGTCGTAGTCGATTGTTTCGCTCTCGTCGCTCACGCCGTACGGCACGATATTATAGTTTTTGCCCGAAAAGTTTACGGGACTGCCGTGCGTGAGATGTCCGCCGTGCGCGAGATTCATGCCGAGCACGGTATCGCCCACTTCGAGCAAAGCGAAATACACCGCAAGATTGGCGTTGGCACCGCTGTGCGGTTGCACGTTGGCATACTCGCACCCGAACAGTTTTTTGGCGCGCTCGATTGCCAAATTTTCCACTTCGTCTACGTACATACAGCCGCCGTAGTACCGTTTGCCGCTGTACCCTTCGGCGTATTTATTGGTTAAATGCGAACCCACCGCCGCCATTACCGCGGGCGAAACAAAGTTTTCGCTGGCAATCAGTTCGATATTCTCGCGCTGACGGTCGAGTTCGCGTTTCATTGCGGCGGAAACTTCGGGGTCGGTGCGGGATATAAGTTTCAAATCAATCATATTTCATTCTCCTTTTGGGAAATTTTTCGTACAATCACGGGCAGGTACTTTTTTCGGCGCCGAAACATGCGTTCTATCAGGTATACGGCGGGAACACTGACGGCAATTCCTGCCATGGCGCCGAGAAACATATACGATTCTCCGTGCCCGTACGGAATCATCAACCCGATAAACATGCACGCAAGCGGCAACAGATACAAATAGACGTACGAGGCTTTCACGCGCTTTTCCGGCATGGAAACGGCAACGCTGTCCCCTGCCGCACAGTCTATTTCGGAAAGCGCGGGAACAATCAGGGCGTTCTTTTTGCCGAACGCGCACGCTTTACACCCTTCGCATTTCGCGTTTTTGGTCAGCCGTATATAGTACAGATTTCTTTTTCGCTTTTGTACCGTGCACGTTTCTATTCTTTCCATTTCCCCTTTCCGCTACGCATTGGTTTGCATGCAATTACCCAAAAATTCGGGCAATTTGTCTATGGCGCAGGTTTGCGTTTCGCCGTCTGCCAACCGCTTGACGGAAACCGTGCCGCTCGCCTTTTCGCTCTCGCCGATAACTACGGCGTATTCGGCGCACTGCTTATCGGCAAACTTGAATTGCGCCTTTAAGCTTCTGCCCGTATTGTCGCAATCGGCGCGCACGCCGTGCTTACGGAGTTGCATGGTGAGCCTGATGCAATCGTCGGCATAGGCGGGCGATTGGGAAATGAGCATAACGTTTACGCGCTTATGCGGCGCGAACGGCGACCCGATTGCTTCTTTGAGCAAAATGAGCCGTTCCAGTCCCATGCCGAACCCCACGCACGGCGTGGGTTTTCCGCCCACCGATTCCACAAGATGGTCGTATCTGCCGCCGCCGCACACGGTGCCCTGTGCGCCTAACGCGTCGGTTACGAATTCAAACACCGTTTTGGTATAATAATCGAGTCCGCGCACAATGCTCGAATCTACCGCAAACGGAATTTCCGCCGCGGTGAGCAGTTGTTTGAGCCGTTCGAGATGACGAGCGCAATCATCGCAAATATAATCGAGAATGGTGGGCGCGCCCGCCATAATCTGCTTGCACTGCGGCACTTTGCAATCGAGCATGCGCAACGGATTATTTTGCATGCGCACACCGCACGTTTCACACAGTTCGTTTTTATGCGCTTCGCCGAACGCGCGCAACGCCTTGTTGTATTCGGCGCGACAGTTGGGGCACCCGATACTGTTGATACGCAAAGAGAGCGACGAAATGCCGAATTGCGTCAAAAAGTCGTACGCGAGCGAAATGACTTCGAAATCGTATTCGGGACCGGCGCCGCCGTAAAATTCCACGCCGAACTGATGATGTTCGCGCAATCTGCCCGCCGCGGGACGCTCGTAGCGGAACACGGGCGAGAAATAAAACATTTTGAGCGGCAACGCTTCGCTTTCCAGCGCGTTTTCCACGTAACTGCGCGCAACGGGCGCCGTGCCCTCGGGTTTGAGCGTGATACTCCTGCCGCCCTTATCGGTAAACGTGTACATCTCCTTGCCCACTACGTCGGTATCGTCGCCGATAGAGCGCAGAAACAGTTCGGTATGCTCGAACGCGGGCGTGCGGATTTCGCGCACGTTATAAAGCGCGCAGATTTTGCGCGCCAACGCTTCCGCCTGTTGCCACTTGTAGCTTTCGGACGGAAGGACGTCTTTGGTTCCTCTGGGAATGTTAATCATGAAAGTACCGCCGTTTTAGAGAATGTATTTTTTCAGGTCGTGCCGACGCACGGGGTCGCCCAAATGGTCGGACACGTATTTTTTGTCGATTTTCACGTCCACCATGGGGTGGTCGCCCGACGCATTGAAACTCAAATCTTCCAACAGGCTTTCCATAATGGTGTGCAATCTGCGAGCGCCGATATCTTCTTTTACGTTGTTATCGTCTACGGCGATTTCGGCAAGCAGACGAATGGCGTCGTCGTCGAATAGCAAATTGATATTATCTACGCCCAGCATTGCCGCGTATTGGCGCGTGATGGCGTTTTCGGTCTGCGTGAGAATTTTCACGAAATCGTCGGCGGTTAGGCTGTTTAATTCCACGCACACGGGGAAACGCCCCTGAAATTCGGGAATTAAATCGCTTATGGAACTGACGTGGAACGCGCCCGACGCGATGAACAGGATATAGTCGGTTTTGAGCGCGCCGTATTTGGTCATGACGGTGCACCCTTCCACGATAGGCAGAATGTCGCGTTGCACGCCTTCACGCGAAACGTCCGGTCCGCCCTGCGTGCCGCGGGAGGCGATTTTATCGATTTCGTCGATGAAAATTACGCCCTGCTGTTCGGCGCGGCGCAGTCCTTCGCTGTTGATTGCGTCCATATCGATATGTTTTTCGGCTTCTTCCATGGTGAGCAGTTGCAATGCTTCTTTGACCGAAAGTTTGCGCTTTTTGCGCTTTTTGGGCATAAATCCGCCGAAAATTTCTCCGATATTGATTTCCGCTCCCGTGCCCGGCATGATTTCCATGGGCTTGGGTGCGTCGTTCACTTCGATTTCGAGCATATGCGAATCGAGTTTGCCCGATTTGAGTTCTTCTTCGAGCTGTGCGCGCAACGCGCTTTCGGGGATATCCGCCGATTGCTTTTTACGGCTTGCATACAATGCGTCGAGAATCTTCTTTTCCGCCGCAGCTTTGCTTTTTACTTCCACTTCGGCAAGTTTTTCTTCTTTTACGAGCCGCACGGCTACTTCGGCGAGATCGCGAATCATGGACTCCACGTCGCGCCCCACATACCCGACTTCGGTGAATTTGGTGGCTTCCACCTTGATAAACGGCGCCTTTACCAACTTGGCAAGGCGGCGGGCGATTTCCGTTTTACCCACGCCCGTAGGACCTTTCATGATGATATTTTTGGGTGTGATTTCTTCGCGGATAGAGTCGGGCAACTTACTTCTGCGGTAGCGGTTGCGAAGCGCCACGGCAACCGCCTTTTTGGCGTCGGTTTGCCCTATGATGAATTTATCCAGTTCGGTGACTATCTGTTTGGGCGATAATTCCATACCGTTATACCTCCTCTACCGTCAGGTTGCCGTTTGTGAAAATGCAGATAGACGATGCGATTTTCATGGCTTCTTCGGCAATCTGCCTTGCGTCTAATTCCGTGTTGAAAGCGAGTGCGCGCGCCGCCGCCAACGCATAATTGCCGCCGCTGCCTATGGCGCAGATTCCGTTTTCCGGTTCGATTACGTTGCCCGTTCCGTCTACGATAAACAGTTCTTCTTTATCGGCGACTATCATCATAGCTTCGAGTTGGCGCAGAATTTTATCGCCCCGCCACAACTGGGCGAGTTCCACCGCGCTGCGCATTAAATTGCCGCTGTATTTATTCAGCATGCCTTCGAACCGCTCGCACAGCGTGAAAGCGTCGGCAACCGAGCCTGCGAATCCGATGACAACCTTGCCGTCGTATATACGCCGCACTTTTTGGGCGTTGGACTTCATAACCACGCTTTGCCCCGCGGTTACCTGCCCGTCGCCTGCCAACACCGTTTTTCCGTTCTTTTTTACGGCGACTATCGTCGTCCCTTTCAGTTCCATACGTTTACTCCCGTATTCCGTTTATTTTCCTTTTTACAGCCGACGGTTCGGCTTACAAGAGATTATACACTATTTTCCGCAAGAAATCAATTTAATTGCCCGTCTTTTTGAAATTCGCGCAAATCGGATAACGACCGTTCACAGTACGCGGTTTTGCGCTTGGCTTTATCGCGCACGGCGGGAACGAGCGGCGGCAAGATACCGAAGTTGGCGTTCATGGGCTGAAAATCGCCCGCAAACGACGTGATATAGCGGTACAGCGACCCGAGCATGGTTGTAGGCGGCAACGACACGAGCGGTTTGCCTTGCAACAGCCGCACCGCATTGATTCCGCAGAACAGACCGGACGCCATACTCTCTACATACCCTTCCACGCCGCAAATCTGCCCCGCCATAAACGTGCGGGGAAAGCGTTTTAGGCGCGAATATTTGTCTAACTCTTGCGGCGAACGAACGAACGTGTTGCGGTGCATAACGCCGTAGCGCAAAAACTCGGCGTGCGCAAGCGCGGGTATGAGCGAAAACACGCGGCGTTGTTCGGCGAATTTGAGATTGGTTTGAAAGCCCACGAGATTGTACATGGTTTTTTGGGCGTTTTCGGCGCGCAACTGCACCACCGCATACGGGCGTTTTCCGGTAGCGGGGTCGGTAAAGCCCACGGGGCGCAACGGTCCGAACCGCAGAGAATCCACGCCGCCGCGCGCGATGAGTTCCACGGGCATGCACCCGTCGAACAGTTCGCGCTTATCGAAATCGTGTAGCGTTGCGCACTCGGCGGACACGAGTTCTTGCACAAAAGAAAGATATTCTTCTTTATTTAAGGGGCAGTTGATATAATCGTCTTGCCCTTTGCCGTATCGGCTTGCCGTAAAACACTTGCTATTATCGATACTTGCCGCGTCGATTACGGGCGCGGATGCGTCGTAAAAGCCGAGCGATTCCCCCAACCGCCGCGCGAGCGACTCGTTGAGTTTGCCCACCGTAAGCGGACCCGTGGCGATTACCGTGAGTTCTTCGTCGTTCCAGTCTTGCGCCGTTTGGCACACGATTTGTATATTGGGGTGGTTTTGGATTTGCTCGGTAATTTTTTGCGCAAACAGTTCCCTATCTACCGCGAGCGCGCCGCCCGCGGGCACGCGCACCTGTTCCGCCGTGCGGATACACAGACTGCCGAGCATGCGCAATTCGGCTTTTAAGAGTCCGCCCGCCGTATCGGGCACGTCCGATTTGAGCGAATTGGAGCACACCAGTTCGGCGAACGAATCGCTTTTATGCGCCGCCGAGCGCGCGGCGGGTTTGCAATCGATTAGGCAAACGGTATAGCCGCTTTGCGCGATTTTATACGCCGCCTCGCACCCCGCGAGTCCCGCCCCGATTACCGTTACGTTCACGCGTTACTCCGCCTTTACTTTATACTTGCACGTTTTGGACGCGCACACGGTATACGTTCCGTCTTTATAATTGCGCACGAGCAGATGACTGCCGCACTCGGGACATTTGCCTTGCGCAAGCGGCGCATTGGCGGTGAAACGGCAATCGGGATACCCCGTGCAACCGTAGAACACCGAACCGCGCGCCGAAATGCGTTTCATGGGCTTGCCGCACTCGGGGCACGGCGCCGACTCTACTTGCGGTTCGTCTTGCTTTTTTTCTATATTCACGATATTTTTGCAGGCGGGATACCCCGAACATGCCAAAAACGGACCGTATTTGCCCTGTTTGAGCACCATGGGGCGCCCGCACTTGGCGCATTTTTCTTCCGTTTCTTCTGCTTTGGGCGCGGTTGTTTGCGCGGGTTTGCCCGTTTCTTCGTCGTACGGCAACGTGGTTCTGCATTTGGGATAGTTGGGGCAAGCGAAAAACTTACCGAACCGACCCGATTTTACCACCATGAGCGTGCCGCAGGTAGGACACGGAACGTCCGACTTTTGGTCGGGCGCTTTTAAGCTGAAACTGTCGCCCAGCGCCTGCGAAATTTTTTCTTCGAATCCGTTGTAAAAATCGCCCACCACCCGTTGCCAGATGACGCCGCCGTCTTCGATTTCGTCTAACCGTTGTTCCATGGACGCCGTGAATTTTACGTCCATGACGTCGGGGAAATATTTGATGAGCATGTCGGTTACGTCCATACCGAGCGCCGTGGGCTTTATGTATTTGCCCTCTTTTTCGGTATAGTTGCGGGCGGCGAGAAGGGTGACGGTGGGCGTGTAGGTAGCAGGTCTGCCGATTCCCTTTTCTTCCATGGTTTTGACAAGGCTCGCCTCGGTAAAGCGCGCGGGCGGCTTGGTGAATTTCTGTTCGTATTTGTATTCGCAGAACGTAAGTTTTTCGCCCACGTTCAAATCGGGCAGTTTTGCCGTTTCTTCTTCGTCTTCTTTTGTTTCGTCTACGTACACGTTGTACACGGCGGTGTAGCCCGCAAACAGCGGCGATTTGCCCGTAACCTTAAATCCGTAATTTTTTGCGGCGATATCCACCGACAGCGAGTTATAGGTGGCTTCGCTCATCTGGCTTGCCATAAAGCGGTCGTATATGAGTTTATACAATTTGTAGTGGTATTTGTTTAGAGCGTTTTTGATACTCTCGGGCGTGCGCGCGAGCGAAATGGGACGAATGGCTTCGTGCGCGTCTTGCGCGTTCTTTTTGGACGCGTACACGTTGGGTTTTGCGGGGATATATTCTTTGCCGTACTTTTCGGTGATGAAATCGCGCGCTTCGCGCATGGCGTCTTCGGACACGCGGGTGGAATCGGTACGGATATACGTGATGAGAGCCACTTTGCCTTCCCCCGGCAAATCGACGCCTTCGTACAACGCTTGCGCCGCGCTCGACGTCTGTTTGAGCGACATTCCCAGTTTGTTCATTGCGTCCTGTTGCATGGAACTGGTGATAAACGGTGCGGGCGGTTTGGATTTTGTGACCGACTTTTTCACATTGGCGACTTCGTACTCGGCGCCGTCTAAATCGGCGATAACCGATTTTAGCACCTGTTCATTGGGAATTTTGAACTTTTGTTTGTTTTTGGTGGAGAGCGCCGCTTTGATTTTCATATCTCCGTGATTGCGGAGTATGGAGAAAAACGGCCAGTATTCTTCGGGTTTGAAATTGAGAATTTCGCGTTCCCGTTCCACCACAAGACGGAGCGTAACCGACTGCACTCTGCCCGCCGACAGTTTATTCTGAATTTTTTTGCACAGAACGGGGCTTAACTTATAGCCCACAAGTCTATCGAGCACGCGGCGCGCCTGTTGGGCGTCTACCAAATTCACGTTTATAGCGCGCGGATTTTTGAGCGCGTTTTGCACCGCCTTTTTGCTGATTTCGTTAAACTCGATACGCACGGGGCTATCCTCGGGTATGCCGAGAATGTGCGCCACGTGCCACGAAATGGCTTCGCCTTCGCGGTCCGGGTCGGTGGCGAGCAAAACTTCTTCGGCTTTGGACGCCGCCGATTTGAGCTGTTCCACCACGTCTTTTTTATCGTCCATGATGACGTATTTTGGTTCGAAATCTTTTTTCACGTTCACGGCGAGCGTTTTGGCGGGCAGGTCGCGCACGTGCCCTTTGGTGGCAAACACTTTATACCCCGTGCCCAAATACTTTTCGACCGTTTCTTTTTTACCGATACCTTCGATTACGACTAACTTCAAACGAAAATCCCTCGCTTATGCAATAGTATAGATATTGGACTGTTTTTTCACAACGGCGCCCTTTATTTCCATGGCGGAAAGCAACGCCGAAAGTTTGGGCGGCAAAAGAGCGGTCTGTTCCACTAAATCGTCAAAGCTCCTTTCGCCCGAAATAAGAATGTTATATATCTTTTGCTCGAAAATGTCAAGCTGAATGACGCGATTATTTTTCTCCGATTTTTTTGCGGAGATATTCAGGCAGTCGCAGATATCTTGGGCGCACAGCGCAGGCGTGGCGCCGTCGTATAGCAAGCGGTTGCAACCCGACGAACGGGCGGACGTGATATTGCCGGGCACGGCGAACACCGTTCTGTTTTGTTCCGCCGCAAATTCTGCGGTGATGAGCGCGCCGCTCTTTTCGCGTGCTTCCACCACAATCACGCCCGCGGAAAGTCCGCTTATAATGCGATTACGTTCGGGGAACGTGTAACGCGTGGCAACAATCTGCGGCGCATATTCGGACACCACCAACCCGCCCGAGCGGAGAATATCTTGGTATAATCCCATATTGGAAACGGGCGCCATGCAGTTGAGTCCGCTACCGAGCACGGCGATTGTTTTGCCGTTTGCTTTGAGTGCGGCGCGGTGGGCGTAGGCGTCGATTCCCGTGGCGAGTCCGCTCACCACCGTGACGCCGCTCGCGCACAAATCGTACGCCAGCCGCGTTGCCGCGTCTTTGCCGTAGGCGGTGCACTCGCGCGTTCCCACCACGCCCACGCAATCGGTGTGCAAGAGAGAAATATCGCCGCGATAATAGAGCATTGCGGGCGGGCGCACTTCGCGTTGCGACAGCCGCTCGGAAAATCGATTGCGCGTAACAAAGCCGATACCCAAATCGTCCAGCCGCTCCATGCTTTTACGGAGCAATTCTTCGCTGTGATAGCGCAGGAGTGATTCGTACGCTTTTTCGCCGAACGGGTACGGGTCGGACAGTTCGCCGCCTATTTTCTCCCAAATTTCCACGGGCGAATACACCGACAACACGGCGTCTAACCTGCGTGCCGAAACGCCCGAAATACCCAACCAAAACCAGAAAAAATCTTCGCTTTCCATCATACGTCAGACTTTCCTATCCAGCGTTCTGTACCCCACCGCCTCGGCGACATGTTCTGCCGTAATGCTTTCCGCCCCTTCGAGGTCGGCTATGGTACGCGCCACTTTTACGATACGCGAATAGGCGCGCGCCGAAAGCCCCAAACGGTTAAAAGCATCTCGCAAAAGGGTGTGCGCCTGCTCGTTCAAAGCGCAATGCAATTGGAGCATAGCCGACGGCATTGCCGCGTTGCTATGCACGTCGGTGCCCGCAAAACGCGCCGCCTGAACCGCTCTGGCGGCGTCTACGCGCTTTTTCACCGTTGCCGAGTCTTCACTCGCGGAATGCTCCGTAAGGTCGTCGTACGTTACGTTATCCACTTCTATATGCAAATCGATACGGTCGAGCAGCGGTCCCGATATACGCGAACGGTACTTTTCTATTTGGGCGGGCGTACAGCGGCACTCCCCGTGCGACGAGCCGTAGTTGCCGCACGGGCAGGGATTCATGCTCGCCACCAACATGAAGTTTGCGGGATAGCACACCGTGCGTTGCGCCCTTGCCACCGTGATTTGATTATCTTCGAGCGGTTGGCGCAAAATCTCCAACACCGCGCGCGGATACTCGGGCAGCTCGTCTAAAAACAACACGCCGTTATGCGCCAGACTGATTTCGCCGGGGCGCGCAGATGCGCTGCCGCCCGTGAGTGCGATTCCGCTTGCCGTATGGTGCGGCGTACGGAACGGTCGGCGCAAAATCAAACTTTCTTTTTCGCCGAGTATGCCTGCCACCGAATGAATTTTGGTGGTTTCCAGCGCTTCGTCTAACGTCATTTCGGGCAATATGGTAGGCAAACAGCGCGCGAGCATGGTTTTGCCGCCGCCGGGAGGACCTATCATTAAAAGGTTGTGTCCGCCCGCCGCCGCTATTTCCAATGCGCGCCGCGCCGCGTACTGTCCTTTTACGTAGCGCAAATCTTCGCCGTAAACGGTGCCGCTATCCCCCGTATGCCAAACCGATTTTTCCACGGGATTCGCCGTTTTTTCGCCGCGAAGGTGTGCCGCCGCGTCACCCAGAGAAGAAAAGGCGAACACGTTTATATCGGGCACGAACACCGTTTCGTTACGGTTTTCCCACGGGATAATGATTTTGCGGAATCCCGCGTTTTTCGCCGCCAACAGAATGGGCAGAATGCCGCGCACGGGGCGCACGCCGCCGTCTAACGACAGCTCGCCCACAATCACCGTGTCGGCAAGCGCGCGGGGGTCTATCTGCCCCGTTGCCGCCAAAATCCCCAACGCTACGGGCAAATCGTACAGCGGACCTTCTTTGCGCACGTCGGCAGGCGCCAGATTAACGGTGACCTTGCCGTATGTATACTGAAACATGCTGTTTTTGATGGCGCTGCGCACCCGTTCTTTACTCTCTTTGATTGCGGCGTCGGGAAGCCCTACCATTTCGATACCCGGCAAGCCGTTCGACACGTCTACTTCCACGTCTACCGCATAGCCGTTCAATCCCGACAGACCGAAACTTTTGACTTTTGCAAGCATTCCTTCTACTCCCGTTTTTCTTCCTTTATTCCCACGCATAAACGAAGGCGGTTTATAAAAACCGCCCGACAGAAACGTTTATTTTGTTTTTATGCGAAAGAATTGCGACATCGCACGGGTGAATCCCGCGTTCGATTCATACGGCAATAACTTTCTTTTGTTGCTCATGGAGATATCCAACAGCACCACGGTGGCGTATAAATGCGCCAGAACGGCGAGCGCCGAACAGACAATCGTGACTGCCGAAATTCCGCCCGAGAGCACGGTATTCGACAGGTTTACGCCGTTAAAGCTCGAATCGGGCAAGAGATTGTAATATCCCGCGTATGCCATAACGGTGGACGCGTTGATTGCCACAATCACGCTCAACACGCCGAACACCGAAAGGATTCGTTTATCGCGCACCAACAGGAACGACATGAGCAGCACGGCAAGCGTGGCGAGCAGGCTGAACTCGTCGAATCCCACGAAATAGGTAGCGAGCGTAAGCCCCACGTATGCCGCAAGGTACACGAGATTGGCTCTGTTTTTCTTGCTCAAATAAACCAACAGCACGATTCCCGTAATGATGACGGCAAAGAGTACCGCGAACACAACCGACGGAAAGCGCGTATCGAGCGACCTGCCGTTGCGCATGAACAAGTTGAAAATGCCCAGCGAATTGTGCCCGAACAGCGAGAACGACACGAGCGGGCGCAGGTAAATATGATAGATAAACGTGAAGAATCCCGCGCCGAACGAGCCGATAAGCAGCGGCAACGCGACGAGATAAGACAGAACGGTAAAGCCCACTATACTCACGGGAACGGTGAACACGGGGCGCATTTCGGGGTTTGCCAGAACGTCGCCGAACGAACTCGGTTTATCGGCGCGGATTTTGAGAATCGCCTTTACGAAATGATAGATGACGAACACGGCAACGAGCGGGAAAAGATAAATCGCGTGCTTATGGCATAACAGCGCGGCGGAATATACGCCGATGAGCGCCACGTGATTCTTCCGCACCAAAAAGTACAGCGCGAGCACCGAAAACATCATGAGAACGGAATAGGTTGTCGCCCACACCGACGATGCGAACACGAACACGGGGAAAACGCACACCAATCCGCACACGACAAGAGCAACCGTTTCGTTCATGTATTTACGCGCCAGTTTCCACAGCACGACCGCCGTGATAAGGTCGGCGGCAATCAGCGGCAATTTTACGAGCAGCGGCGTGAGCGTGGATACGGGCGTGAGTCCCAGATTGTAGAACAAGCCCATAAGCGCGTATATATAATAGGTTAGCGGGAACATATCCATGCCCGCGTCTACGTAGTAATTTTTCGCAAATCCGTCGCGTTTGAGCCGGTCGAACAGCGATATGGCAACGTTTACGTCGGGGCGATACCCTTTGACGAGAAACACGAAAATCAGGCGCAACACCAATCCGATGAGCAAGAGCGCAAGCATGAGCGCGGTAAAATTGAGTTGCCGCCCGCCCGCAGTGGCTTCTTCCCCGTTCGTTTTGCCGATGGAACGTACCATAAGCCACACAAAAAGCGCCACGCAAACCAGCGTGCACACCGAGAACAACAACGGATACAACACGTTTGCCACACTCGCAGATATCAGAACTCCGTTCATACGCATATTTTTCCACTCCGTTTTTTTCGCGCCGAACAAGCCGTTCGCCGCAAAAACAGTTTTTTCCTATTCTTTATGATAATATACTTTGCCGAAATAATCAAGCTATTTTCGGCAAAACGATAAAAAAAGAGCGCCGAACGGATACGAACGACGCTTTTTCTTGCAAATCCCGCATATTTTGCATGCAAACGGCAGGTTTGCGGTTTATTTAACTTCTTTGATTTTGGCGGCTTTACCCGACAACTTACGCAGATAATAGAGTTTTGCTCTGCGGACTTTGCCTTTACGCATAACGGTGATGCTTTCGATACGCGGCGAATGCAACGGGAACGTTCTTTCGATACCCACGCCGAACGACACTCTGCGAACAGTGAACGTTTCGCGCACGCCGCCGTTACGTTTGGCGATAACCGTGCCTTCGAACGCCTGCGTTCTTTCTCTGTTGCCTTCTACAACCTTAACGCCCACTTTTACCACGTCGCCCACGTTGAACGCGGGCACTTCCGCTTTGAGATACTCTTTTTCAATCGATTCGATAATGCTGTTAGCCATGACTGATACCCTCCTACTTGGTTTATGCACACGTTCGTATTCTACCGAATTTTAATATAGAACAGCGGACCGTATGAGCCATACTGCAATAGTATACTAAAAATACAATAAATAGGCAAGCGATTTTGTGTGGGTTTTGCAACTTTTTTTTATGAGCGAAAATGGTAAAATATGCTCAAAATGATATTCCTATTAAGCATACCCCCCCCCGTTGCTATGCGTTTTAGGAATACCACACTCGGAGGCATGGCTACACGTATAGCCATGCCTAATAGGAATACCCACCCCGAAAAACCAAAAGAACGAGCACACGAAAAAATACATGCAAATCGTACTTTTAGGAAACGGAAAGAAACTTTGTGACGGTAGTAAAAAGTACAAAAAGCGAATGGGAAAACGCAAACGCTTTCGCCGCAAAAAATCTTGTTTGCAACTAACAGTATTCGGGAGAACGGCGGAACGAATCGGCGAAATCGCCGAACGAATCGGCAAAGATTGCTTGACGCATGCGTTCGGTTAGGCGCGTGAGATAACGGATATTGTGTAGGCTTAACAGTTCGGCGCCCAGGATTTCGTCGGCGTTTATCAGATGACGCAGATATGCCTTGGTGAAGTTTTGGCAACAGTAGCAGTCGCAGTCGGGGTCGAGCGGCGTGAAATCTTCTTTGAACGAGGCGTTGCGGATTACCACTTTTCCGCGCGACGTCATGGCGGTGCCGTAGCGCGCCGTGCGCGTGGGCAACACGCAGTCGAACATGTCGATACCGCGCAACACGCCTTCCACAAGGCAGTCGGCGCTTCCCACGCCCATGAGATAGCGCGGCATGTTCTGCGGATAGTGCGGACGCAGAACGTCCATGATTTTATACATGACGTCTTTCGGTTCGCCCACGCTTAATCCGCCTATGGCAATTCCGCATTTTGCGAACGGAACGGATTCTTCGAGCGAGCGGAGCCGCAAATCTTCGAACATATTGCCCTGCACAATGGGAAACAGTATCTGTTTTTCGTTACTATGCGAATCGTAACACCGTTTTAACCACCGCAACGTGCGTTCCAGCGCTTTTTCGGCATACGCTTGGTCTACGCCGTACGTACTGCATTCGTCGAACGCCATAATGATATCGGCGCCCAGTGCGTTCTCGATTTCCATAGCGACTTCGGGCGTGAAAAAGTGTTTGCTGCCGTCTAAATGGGAGTGGAACAATACGCCTTCGTCGGTGACGTTGTTGAGTTTTGCCAGCGAGAAAACCTGAAAGCCGCCGCTGTCGGTTAAAATGGGTTTATCCCACCCCATGAAAGCGTGCAATCCGCCCGCCTTTTCCACCAGTTTGTGCCCCGGGCGCATATACAAATGATAGGTGTTGGACAGGATAATCTGCGCGTGCACCTCGGAGAGCACCTGCGGCGTGAGCGCTTTTACCGTTGCTTGCGTGCCCACGGGCATAAATACGGGCGTAACGATTTTGCCGTGCGGCGTGGTGAATTCCCCCACGCGCGCCCCGCTCTGTTTACATTGGTGCAATACCCGATACGAAAAATGTTCCATACGATTTCCTTTATGTGGATTTTTGATTATGACGGCGCGAAAGCTGACGAACTATTGCGACGCTTATAGGAAGAAACAGGCGTCGCCGAAACTGAAAAACCGATACCTATTTTCCACCGCCGTTTTGTACAGTTCGAGCACTTTTTCGCGTCCGCAAAATGCCGATACAAGCATTAAGAGCGTGGATTCGGGCAGATGAAAGTTGGTGATGAGAGAATCCACTATTTTGAACGCGTAGGGCGGATAGATGAAAATATCCGTTTCGCCGCACGTGGGCGCCACTTTGCCTTGCGATACGGCGGCGCTTTCGAGAACTCTGACAGACGTAGTACCCACGGCAATCACCCGTCTGCCTTCCGATTTTGCCAGATTGATACGTTCGCACGCCTGCGGCGAGATTTCGAAATACTCGCCGTGCATTTTGTGGTTTGCGATTTCGTCCGCCTTTACGGGGCGGAACGTGCCCAGTCCCACGTGCAGCAGTACGTCTACAATCTCTACGCCCATTTCGTTCAGTTCACTTAAAAGACGGGGCGTGAAATGCAACCCCGCCGTGGGCGCGGCGCTCGAACCTTCTTTTTGCGCGTATACCGTTTGGTAACGTTCTTTATCGGACAACTTTTCGCGAATATACGGTGGCAACGGCATTTCGCCGATTTGAGCGAGCACCGACTCGAACACGCCGCTATACGAAAAGCGGACGCGGGCAATGCCTTCGGCGAACACGCCGCAAACTTCGGCGGACAGCGCGGGCGAAAAATCCACGATACTCCCCGCTTTTAAGCGTTTGGCGGGGCGCGCCAGAACTTCCCACTCGTTCAAATCGAGCCGTTTATGCAGCAAAAATTCGATTCTTGCGCCCGTTTCCCGTTTTACGCCGAAAATGCGCGCGGGCAAAACGCGGGTGTTGTTGCGCACCAGTACGTCGCCCTTTTTCAGATAGCGCGGCAAATCGGAAAAAATCTTATGCTCCGTGGTATCGGCGGCGCGGTTATACACCAACATTCGCGCGCCGTCCCGCGGAGATACGGGCGTTTGCGCAATCAGTTCTTCGGGCAGATGATAGAAAAAGTCGCTTGTTTTCATATCACTCCACCGAATCGGACATGAAATCGATTTGTACGGGACGCTCGCCCGTTTGTTTGATTCCGAGATGTTTATAGGCGGCGGGCAGACACACCCTTCCGCGCGGCGTGCGCGCGATGAATCCGAGTTGCAACAGATACGGTTCCACTACGTCCTCGATTGTGACCGCTTCTTCGTTGACGGACGACGCGATGGTATCCAGCCCCACGGGTCCGCCCGCAAATTTTTCGATGACAGCGCGCAGATATTTGCGGTCGTTGAAATCGAGCCCCAAATCGTCTACTTCCATTAAGTCGAGCGCGCGGCGGCACAGTGCGATATCTACGTTGCCGTTTTGTTCCACTTCGGCAAAATCGCGCACCCGCTTTAACAGGCGGTTGGCGATACGCGGCGTGCCGCGCGAACGCCTTGCGATTTCGGTTGCCGAATCGGGCGAAAGTTTTACTTTTAAGATACCCGCACTACGTCGCACGATGGTGGCGAGTTCGTCGGGTTCGTACATTTCCAAACGGCAGATAACACCGAAACGGTCGCGTAGCGGTCCCGTGAGCATACCCGCCCGCGTGGTGGCGCCGATAAGCGTGAAATGCGGCAGATTGAGTCGCATGCTCCGTGCCGACGGACCTTTGCCGATGACGATATCGAGCGCGTAATCTTCCATGGCGGGATACAGAATCTCTTCTACCGAACGGTTCAGACGGTGGATTTCGTCTACGAACAGGACGTCGTTTTCGTTCAGGTTGGTGAGAATTGCCGCAAGGTCGCCCGCCCGTTCGATGGACGGTCCGCTTGTGATACGGATCTGAACGCCCAATTCCGCCGCTATTATGTGTGACAAAGTAGTCTTTCCCAGCCCCGGAGGACCGTATAACAACACATGGTCGAGCGCCTCGTTCCGTTTTTTGCTTGCCTGTATGAACACATTGAGATTGCTTTTGACTTTCTCTTGCCCCACGTAGTCGGCAAGCACTTTGGGGCGCAACGTTACGTCAAGCTCGCCGTCGTCCGCCGTTTTGGTGCTTGTGATAAATCTTTCGTCGTCCATATATTACCCTTTTACTGCCCCTTCAAAGCAAAGAAAACAATTTCTTCCGCCGTCATGCCCGCTTTTTCCACCCGCGCGACAGCCGCTTGCGCTTCTTGCCGCGTGTACCCCAAGCCGATTAGCGCTTCTACCGCTTCGCCGTTTACGGCAACCGCTCCCGCAGACGGCGCTATGGGGAAATCGGAAACACCGCCCGCCAGTTTATCGCGCAGTTCCACAACCAGTCTTTCCGCCGTTTTTTTGCCGATTCCTTTGATTTTGCTCAATTTTGCCACGTCTGCCGACGCAATCGCGGATATTATGTCTGACAGACTACCGCTACCCAGTATGGAAATCGCCATTTTGCAGCCGATTCCCGATACGTTGATGAGTTTGACGAACAGTTCTTTTTCGGCAAGGTCGGCGAATCCGAACAGGCTCATCTCGTCTTCTTTTACGTTGAGATAGCAATATACTTTGCATTCGTCGCCTGTTTTTCCCAGACGGGACGCCGTTTGCGGACCGACGAACAGCTCGTACCCCACGCCGTTTGCTTCCACCACCACGACGTTTTCGTCGGCGTACATGAATCTGCCTTTGATATAGTTATACATACGTTCTCCTAATTGAGTAATCTGTGCGCGTATTCGCCGAAACTTGCGTGACATACCGCCGCCGCAAGCGCGTCTGCCGCGTCGTCGGGTTTGGGAATGGTTTTTAGGCGGAGTAGCGATTTCACCATGAATTGCACCTGCTGTTTTTCCGCCCTGCCGTTGCCCGTGAGCGCCTGTTTGATTTGCAGCGGCGTATATTCGTACAGTTTGCCGCAATGTTTGATGGCGCACAGCAAGATAACCCCCCTTGCCTGCGCCACTTTGATACCCGTGGTGATGTTGGTGTTGAAAAAGAGTTCTTCCACCGATACGGCGTCGGGTTGAAATTTTTGGATGACCGCGGTGAGCGCGTCGTCGAGCATGGCAAGACGCACGGGGATACTTTCGTCTTTGGGGGTTTGAATCACTCCGTAGTCGATTGCCGAAAGGTCGGCGCCTTCTTTTTGTATGACGCCGTATCCGATTGTGGCGTATCCCGGGTCGATTCCCAAAATTATCAAATTTTCTCTCCGATTTTCTTGCTTATTCTTGCAAAATGGTTTATTATAATATAGTATTATTTCACTACAAAGTCAAGCGATTGGCACAATAAGGAGTTAAAAATGGCAAAAACCAAAATCGTACTCGCCTATTCGGGCGGACTGGACACAACGGTAATTATTCCCTGGCTCAAAGAGAATTACGACTGCGACGTGATAGCCGTTGCCGCAAACGTGGGACAAGGCGAAGAACTGGCGCCGTTGAACGAGAAGGCGATTCGCAGCGGCGCGTCGAAAATCTTTATCGAAGATTTGACCGAAGAATTCGTGCGCGATTACGTGTTTCCCACCATTCAGGCGGGTGCGGTATACGAAGGCAAGTATTTACTGGGCACGAGTTTTGCGCGCCCCGTGATTGCCAAGCGGTTGGTGGAAATTGCCGAACGCGAAGGCGCGACTGCCATTTGCCACGGTTGCACGGGCAAAGGCAATGACCAGGTGCGTTTCGAGCTTTCCATAAAGGCGTTGAGCCCCGACATGAAAATCATTGCGCCGTGGAGAATTTGGGACATCAAGTCGCGCGAAGAAGAAATCGCCTATGCCGAACAGCACGGGTTGGACGTGCCTATTTCCAAAAAGCACCCCTATTCCATGGATCGCAACATCTGGCACCTTTCGCACGAAGGGTGCGACTTGGAAGACCCCTGGAACGAGCCGCTTGACGAAATGCTGTTGATAAGCAAGCCGCTTTCGCAAACGCCCGACCAAGCCGAATATGCGGAAATCGAATTCGTGAAAGGCGTGCCCGTTGCCGTGAACGGCAAAAAGCTCTCTCCCGTCAAGTTGCTCGAAACGCTCAACGAACTGGGCGCAAAGCACGGCGTGGGCGTATGCGACATGGTGGAAAACCGTTTGGTGGGCATGAAATCGCGCGGCGTGTACGAAAACCCCGCAGGTTCTATTTTGTATGCGGCGCACCACAATCTGGAAGAGTTGACGCTTGACCGCGCTACTTTCCATTACAAAGAACAGGTGGCGCTCCGTTTTGCCGAACTGGTTTACGACGGCAACTGGTTTACCCCGCTCCGCGAGGCGTTGAGCGCGTTTGTAAGCTCGACGCAGGAAACCGTGACGGGCACGGCGCGCGTAAAACTGTACAAAGGAAACATTATCGGCGCGGGCGTAAAATCCCCTTACTCACTGTACGACGAGGACATTGCCACTTTCGGCGCGGACGAAGTATACGACCAAAAAGATTCGGCGGGCTTTATCAATCTGTTCGGATTGCCGCTGAAAGTGCGGGCAAAAATGCTCAAACGCAACAAAAAAGCGTAACGCGCGAAAAAGCTGTTCTATCGGTTGCGCCGTGGCATTTGTTTTTGCAACGGCGCAACGCATATATCCCCCATAAAATACAGACAAAAAGGAATATACCCAAATGAAAATGTGGTCGGGGCGCTTTAAGGCGGCGCTCAACGAACAAGCCGATACGTTTAACAGTTCGCTGCCCATAGACAAGCGCATGTACAAGCACGACATTGCGGGCAGCATTGCGCACGTGACGATGCTCGGCGAACAGAATATCATTCCCCGCGAAGATGCGGACAGCATACGGGAATCGCTTGCCGAGATTTTACGCGACATCGAGAGCGGAAAAACCGAAATAGCGGGCGCGGAAGATATTCACATGTTCGTGGAGGAAGAACTGACCAAACGACTGGGGCAAGTGGGCAAAAAGCTGCACACGGGAAGGTCGCGCAACGACCAGGTGGCGCTTGATATCCGCTTATACATGCGCGACGCGATTGCCGACATTATTGCGCTGCTCGGCAAGTTGATACAAACGCTTTGCTCGATTGCCGAACAACACACCGACACGTATATGCCCGCCTACACGCACATGCAAAAGGCGCAACCCACGACGCTCGCGCACCATTTTTGCGCGTACTGCGAGATGTTTTTGCGCGATGCCGATCGGCTTTCCGACTGCCGCAAGCGGGTGAACGTGATGCCGCTGGGGAGCGGCGCGTGCACGACGACGAGTTATCCGATTAACCGCGAGCGGGTGGCGCAGCTTTTGGACTTTCCGCGCGTGACGCAGAACTCATTAGACGGCGTATCCGACCGCGATTTTGCGGCGGAGTTTTTATCCGCTTGTTCCATTTTGATGATGCACCTTTCGCGGTTCAACGAGGAAATCATTTACTGGGCGAGCGACGAATTCGGATTCGTGACGCCCGACGATGCGTTCAGCACGGGGTCGAGCATTATGCCGCAAAAGAAAAATCCCGACATGAACGAACTGATTCGCGGCAAAACGGGGCGCGTATTCGGCGACCTTGTTACCCTTTTGACGGTGATGAAAGGTTTGCCGCTTGCCTACAACAAGGACATGCAAGAGGACAAAGAACCCGTATTCGACTGCGAGGACACCGTGAAATCGTGTTTAACGGTGTTTACCGCTTTGCTCCCCACTCTCACCTTTCATAAAGACGTATTGTTTGCGGGGGCGTCGGGCGGATACACGGCGGCTACCGACTGTGCCGATTATCTTGTGAAAAAAGGGATTCCTTTCCGCGACGCGCACAAAATCGTGGGGCAACTGGTTGCCTACTGCTGTGACGGCGGCAAGCGGTTAGACATGCTCACGACGGACGAATACCGCTTATTCTCTCCGCAATTCGGCGACGACATCTTACAGGTTGTATCGGCGCCGAGTATGGTGGCGGCGCGCGTCGTTGTGGGCGGACCTTCGCCTGCTACGGTAAAAAAAGAAATTGCCGCCTTACAAAAAGCCGCGGCGACGCTGTTGTAAGCAAAGAAAAACGTACGGAATTGCAAGGCGACGACATCTTACGGATTGTATCGGCACCGAGCACGGTGGCGGCGCGCATAAAAACGGGCAGACGTACAAAAAAATCGCAAAAAAGAAAAATCACCGCAATGCGCGGCAATTTATGCGCACGGACGGTGATTTTTTCTTTTTATTCTTTTACGGTGGCGACCAAATCGGCGAGTATGCGTTCGCGGGCGTCGCGGTCGAAACGGGCAAGCGCGCGATATACGGACAGCGCCGCCAACTTGAAATCGGTAGATTCGGAACGCATACCGCTTTCGCGCAACTTTGCAAGCAAACTGCGGTAGGTGCGCTCGCGGGCGAGATTGACCGAAAGCTGGGAACAGACGTTTTCGCAGACGTCGAACACGCGCGAGAGAACGTCGTTGCCGTACATGCTCAAATATTTATTGCCGTAGAAGATGAGATGGTCGTACATTGTGATATCGGTTAAGCGGCAACAGGTGACGATACGCGCCGTTGTTTCCACGTCGGCGTCCGAAAAATCCATGGTGCCGCCGGGATGATTGTGCGCGAGCAAAATCTTTTTGGCGCCGTCGCGGTCGGCATAGCGAAGTATTTTCATTACGTCTACCGAAGTGGAATCTGCCATGCCGTACGAAATTTCGACCGTTTGAATGACTTCGTCGTTGACGTTGAGCGTGGTCATGAGCAGTTTTTCTTTGGTTTCGCCCAAAAAGCGGGCGTAATAATATTTTGCCGTGGCTTGCGGCGTGCTCAACGTTTCCACTTTATCGTAGCGCAGGTATTCGCCGCGCATTACGATGGGCAACACGTGCGCGAGCAGGTGCGCCGCCTGCTCTCCCACTCCGTCTACGCGCAACAGTTCGTAGTAGTCGGCGTGAAAAACGGCGGACAGCGAGCCGAACGTTTGGATTAAATCTTTGGCTATCGGTTTGGTATCCTTGCGGGGAATGACGGCAAACAGCAGATATTCGAGCATTTCGTATTCCGAATAGCCGCTGAAATCGGGGTTGCGGTCGATTGCCGCGCGCACGCGCGCACGATGCCCTGCTACGTTGGTGGGTTCTTTACGTTTGACGTCGCCCGTCAGCGAATGAAAATCATCTTCGGTCAATCTTGTTTTCCTCCCGCGTATGTTTTTTGTTATTCGCGCACCTGTCCGTTGCCGCGAATCACATATTTTTCGCTTGTGAGTTGTTGCAAACCGAGCGGACCGCGCGCGTGCAGTTTTTGGGTGGAAATGCCCATTTCCGCGCCGAATCCGAATTGAAAACCGTCGGTAAAGCGCGTAGACGCGTTTACGTAGACCGCCGCGCTGTCGATATGTTGAGTGAAATACTGCGCCGCGTCTTTACTTTGGGTGACGATGACTTCGCTGTGCCCCGTGGAATGGGCGTTGATATGTTCGCACGCCTGTTGCACGTTTTCTACCACTTTTACCGAAATTTCGAGCGCGAGATATTCGGTGAAATAGTCTTGCGGCGTGGCGGGTTGCACGAACGGACAGATTGCGCACGTTTGTTCGCACCCCGTGATTTTTACGCCCGCTTCATGCAGAGCACCCAAAACGACGGGCAGGCAATCGGGCGCGATTTCCGCGTCGACAAGCAAGCTTTCGAGCGCGTTGCACACGCTCGGTCGTTGCAGTTTTCCGTTCAGCACGATATTTTTCGCCATGGCGATATCCGCCGTTTTTTCGATATAGGCGTGACAGTTCCCCGCCCCCGTCTGAATGACGGGAACGCTCGACTTTTCCACCACCGTTTGAATGAGCGCCGGCGAGCCGCGCGGAATGAGCACGTCTAAACTATCGCGGCAACGCATCATCTTTTCGGCGCCTTCGCGCGTGGTATCCGACACGAGTTGAATGAACTCGGGATTATACCCGCCCGCTTGCATACGCGCCTTTACGGCGGCAACGAGGGCGGAATTGGAGCGGATTGCCTCTTTACTGCCGCGCAACACCACGGCGTTGCCCGTTTTGATACACAGTCCGATTGCATCGACCGTTACGTTGGGGCGCGCCTCGTAGATGATACCCAGCACGCCGAGCGGCACCCGCACTTTGCGGATATACAAGCCGTTCGGAAGCGTCCACTCTTGGGTAACTTCGCCGACGGGGTCGGCAAGGCTTTGGATTTGGCGCAACCCTTCCGCCATATCGGCAAGCCGTTTTTTATCGAGCGACAAGCGGTCGACAAACTGCGGCGGACGGGTACAGGCGCGCACGTCTTTTGCGTTTTCCGACAGAATCGTATCCGACTCGGCGAGCACGGCGTCTGCCGCGAGCGCAAGCATACTGTTTTTGGCTCGGGTGTCTGCCGTAGCGATTGCCGCCGCGTTCGCTTTTGCGCGGGAGCAAATCTCGACTACCGTCATTCTTCCGTCTCTTCTTCGGGAAGGTCGGCGTTATGATACACGTTTTGCACATCGTCGTTTTCATCGAACATATCGAGCATGCGTTGCAACTTGGGCAAGGTGGCATCGTCTACCGTGATATAATTGGCGGGAATTTTTTCGATTTCGCTCTTTACGAACACGACGCCGTTGGATTCCAGTTTTTCACGCACTGCCGAAAAGTCGGCGGGCGAAGTGAGAATTTCGTACATGCCGTCTTCGAGATTGAAATCGTCGGCGCCGCAATCGAGCGCAAGCATCATCATTTCGTCGTCGTCGTGCGAAGGCGTTTTTTCCACTACCAACACGCCGCGCGTTTCAAACAGGTAGGAAACGCAGCCGTTGGTGCCCATGGAGCCGCCGCACTTATCGAAAATGTGGCGCACGTCGGCGGCGGTGCGGTTTTTATTATCGGTGAGCGTTTCCACGATGACTGCGACGCCGCCCGCGCCGTAGCCTTCGTAGGTGATGGAATCGTAGTTGATACTGCCCAGTTCCCCGCTCGCCTTTTTGATACTGCGGGTGATGTTATCGTTGGGCATATTGGCGGCTTTTGCCTTGGAAATTACGTCGCGCAATTTGGGGTTGTTGTTGGGGTCGGGTCCGCCCGCTTTGACGGCTACGGCAAGTTCGCGTCCGATTTTGGTGAACACGTTGGCGCGTGCCGCGTCGGTTTTGCCCTTTGCTCTTTTGATGGTTGCCCATTTGCTGTGTCCGGACATATTAGGTATTGTTCTCCTTTTACATTTATTTATATTTGAGTACGTACATGAGTATACCCGCACTGACGGCGGCGTTGAGCGACTCCATGTTCTGCGACATGGGAATGGTGACGCAAGCGTCGCACGCGCGGAGCACGTTAGGCGAGATTCCTTCCGCTTCGTTGCCGATGACAAGACAGATTTTTGTTGCGCTTAAACGGGATTCAAACGCGTTTTGCCCGCCGAGCGACGCCGCAACGCACGCGTAGCCGTTTTCTTTCAGGACATCGAGCGAATTTGCCGCATGGAAACGCACGTTCAGAACGCCCGTCATGCTGCTGCGAATAACTTTGGGGTTATAGACGTCGACGCAATCGTTCAGCACGATATCGTTATAGCCTGCGGCGCATGCAGTGCGGATAATGGCGCCCATATTGCCGGGGTCGCGCACGCGGTCGAGAAACAAGCAACAATCGCCGCAAAATTCGGACGCAGGCGCGGGAATCCGCATGAGAGCGAGCACGCCCTGACTGCTCTGCGTATCGGCGATTTCGGCAAAAATTTCGTCGGAAAGCACATAATCTGCCCCTTCGAATCCGCCCGACTGCGAACGGACTACGGCAACCACGTTTTGCGGGCAGAGCCGCAATGCGTCGGATACCCAGCGTTTGCCTTCGGCTACGTATTCGCCGAATTGTGCGCGGTACTTTTTATCGGACAATTTGCGCAGTTTTTTTACGAGCGCATTGGTGCGCGAAACCACGGGAATCTTTTCCATATTTTTTCCACAAAAAAGGGGCGCCCGCATAACGGCACCCCGAAAAGACTATTGCGCTACCGCTTTGTGCGCGGTTTCCGCCAAAGCCTTGAATCCTGCGGCATCGTTCACGGCGATATCGGCAAGCACCTTGCGGTTGAGCGTGATACCCGACACTTTCAATCCGTGCATGAACGTGCTGTACGACATTCCGTTCATTCTTGCCGCGGCGTTGATTCTTGCAATCCACAATCTGCGGAAATCGCGCTTTTTTAAGCGGCGCCCCACAAACGCGTACATCTGCGATTTCATGACCGCTTCGCGCGCGATACGGTACGAACGGGATTTGGAACCGAAGTACCCTTTGGAAAGTTTCATTATTTTTCTGCGTTTTTTAACCGCGTTGACCGCTCTCTTGATTCTCATAAACCTGCTACCTCCTATTTCTGAATCATCGACTTAATGGTGCGGGCTTCTTTATCCGACGCCATGTAAGCGCCCTGACGAAGCGAATCTTTACGCTTGCGGGACTTTTTGGTAAGAATATGATTCTTTCCCTGCTGGGCACGTTTTACGCGACCCGAAGCGGTTACGCGAAAACGCTTTTTCGCGCCGCTGTGGCTTTTCATTTTTGGCATACTGTATGTCCTCCGATAAAGTTATTTTTTGGGTGATAAAATCATGAGGATATTTCTACCCTCGGTGGTGGGTTGCTTATCGATAACCGCGTCTTGCGAAACGATGGCGTAAAAATCGTGCATTACCTGAACGCCCAGCGCCGCGTGTGCCTGTTGGCGACCGCGCATGCGAATGGAAACGCGCACTTTATCGCCGTTACGCAAGAACTTTTGCGCCGCGCGCGCCTTGGTTTCGAGGTCGTGCGTATCGATAGTCATACTCAACCAAACTTCTTTGAGTTCGGTTACTTTCTGATTCTTTCGTGCGTCTTTCTCGCGCTTCTGCATTTCAAACTTGAATTTGCCGAAATCCATGATTTTGCATACAGGCGGCGTAGCATTGGGGCTGATTTTTACCAGGTCGAGATTTTTCCCGTCGGCGATTCGGTTCGCTTCCATAGCCGACATAATTCCGAGCTGGGTATTGTCGTCGTCGATTACGCGCACCTCGCGGTCGCAAATCCGCTCGTTCAGCTCAACGTCTTTGAGATTGATAGTAGTAGTCCTCCACAAAAAAAATCAGAGCGGAAAGCAAACTTCCGCTCCGAAAACACAACACAAACGCATGGATATGCACGTATCTGTTTTATGAACGCGACAGGAACGAAATCCGTCGGTGAGACATAAGTCTGCTTTCTACCCGATTATTATAGTTTATCGCGCGGGAAAAGTCAACCGAATCAGCATACCTTTTCGTCGATTTCTTTCAATAATTTTTCCAAAAGGTCGGCAAACTTCATTTGACCGAGGTCGCCCCCGCTACGCGAGCGCACCGAAACGCAGTCCAATTCGGCTTCTTTATCGCCGATAACGAGCATATACGGGATTTTTTCCATTTGCGCCTCGCGGATTTTGTAGCCGATTTTTTCGTTGCGGTTATCCGCCTCGGCGCGAATACCCGCACGCGTAAGGCGAGCGGCGATTTCGTTTGCCTGTTCTTCGTTTCTTTGCGTGAGCGAGAGAACGCGCACCTGCGTGGGACTGAACCACAGCGGGAAAGCGCCCGCGTATTTTTCTATCAGCATGGCGAGCGTGCGCTCGTAGCACCCGATGGAACTGCGGTGAATAACGTAGGGTGTGCGTTTTACGCCGTCGGCGTCTACGTACTGCATGTCGAAACTCTCGCCTGCGGCGAAGTCGATTTGAATGGTGATGAGCGTATCTTCCTTGCCGTACACGTTGGTGCACTGGATATCGAGTTTGGGACCGTAGAAAGCTGCTTCGTCGTCCGCTTCCACGTAGTCTAATTTTAGGTCGTCGAGTATGTTTTTCATCATCGTTTCGGTGGTGTTCCAGGCTTCGTCGTCGTCGATATATTTATCCGACTTGGACGCGCCGCGTTTGGAGAAACGGAAGGAGATATCGTTGCGCATGCCCAGACAATCGAGAATATAGTACGACAAATCCAAACAGCTTTTGAACTCGTCGGCGACCTGTTCTTTGGTGCAGACGATGTGCCCGTCGGAGAGCGTGAACTGGCGCACGCGAATGAGCCCGTGCATTTCGCCCGACGCTTCCTTGCGGTACAAAGTAGCCGTTTCGGAATAGCGGCACGGCAAGTCGCGGTACGACTTTAATCCGTTTTTGAAAATCTGGTACTGGAACGGGCAGGTCATGGGACGCAGCGCCATGATTTCTTCGTCTTTTTCCAGCGCTTCGCCCTGTTCGTCTACCTGACCGAGCACGAACATTTTATCGCGGTAATGCGACCAGTGCCCCGAGATTTTATACAAATCGGATTTTGCCATATTGGGGGTGTAGGTAATCATAAAGCCGCGTTTGGCTTCTTCGTCTTCCACGAACCGTTTGAGAATTTGCATGATTTTGGCGCCCTTGGGCATGAGAATGGGCAAGCCCTGCCCTATTACGTCGCTCGTCATGAAAATGCCCAAATCGCGCCCCAACTTGTTGTGGTCCCGCTTTTTGGCTTCTTCCATTTTTTGGATATATTCGGTAAGTTCCGACTTTTTCTCGAAAGCGGTGCCGTAGATACGGGTGAGCATTTTATTCTTTTCGTTGCCCTTCCAATACGCGCCCGCGAGCTGGGTGAGTTTGAAATTTTTCACCCGCCCCGTGCCGGGAAGATGCGGTCCGCGGCACAGGTCGGTAAAGCCGCCCTGCTTATACAGCGTGATTTCGGCGTCTTTGGGCAGTTCGTCGATTAGTTGAATTTTATACGGTTCGTCGAATCCCTTCATTTGGGTAAGCGCCTGTTTGCGCGTGACGACGGCGCGTTCGATGGGAAAATCGGCTTTGACGATTGCCTGCATTTCCTTTTCGATTTTTTCAAAGTCGGCTTGCGTAATCGGTTCTTGGAAATCGAAATCGTAGTAAAAACCGTTTTTCACGGCGGGACCTATGGCAAGTTTGGCGGTGGGATAGATATTTTTGACCGCCTGCGCGAGAATGTGCGCCGCCGTATGACGGTAGACTTCTTTGCCTTCTTCGTCCTTAAAGGTGAGAATCTGCAATTTGCAATCGCCCGTGAGTTTTTCGTTTAACCCGACGAGCACGCCGTTTACTTTTGCGGCGAGCGCATTGCGGGCAAGACCTTCGCTGATTTGCTCCGCCGCCCGCAATACGGTGATACCTTCTTGGCAATCCATGATACTGCCGTTTGTCAGTTCGATTTTCATATTTTTTTATGACCTCCTGTCATATGAAATTTTTAAGAGTTTACGGGGAAAATTTTGAGCGATTCAAAAGAAAGTCCTTTGACAAAATTTTGCCAAAGGACGAGATTTTTACCCGTGGTTCCACCTTTTTTCGTTGCCGATTGCGCAACCTTCTTTTCACGGAAACGCCCGTGCGCGATTCCCTATACGGCGGTTTGGAACTCCTTAACCTTTCCGCACGCGCTTTCAGCCGCGACGCATGCTCTCTTGGGACGTTTAAGGGTCTACTTGTCCGTAATGACGGGGAAATGTATTCGATGTGCTTGCATTATAGCACTCCCCCGTGAGATTGTCAAGAAAACAGGCGCAAGAAAACCAAAAATTCGTTGTCAATTTCGGGGCAATCTGTTATACTACGGGTATACCTGCAACCGTTTTCGGGGTTTGGCGAAAAATTCCGAACGTTACGCAGACGGAAAGACATACAAGGAAGGGTACGAAATGAAGGCCGTAGCGATTATTTGCGAATACAATCCGTTTCACACGGGGCATGCCTATCACATTGCCGCCGCGAAACAGGCGTGCGACGCCGATACCGTGATAGGAATTATGAGCGGATGTTTTGTGCAACGCGCCGAGCCTGCCGTTGTTTCACCCGTTGTGCGCGCAAAAGCGGCGCTGTACGGCGGCATGGACTTTGTGGTGGAGTTGCCCGTTGTATTCTCCTGCTCTGCGGGCAGTTTATTTGCCGAAGGCGGCGCGACGATTGCGGGCAAGATTCCCGCTGTGAAATATCTTGCCATGGGTACGGAGGACGGCGGCACGGCGCTCAAAGCGATTGCCGCCGTACAAGCCGCCGAACCGCCCGTATATGCGGACACGCTGCACCGATGTATCGGGCAGGGACTCCCCTATGCCGCCGCCGTGACGCAAGCCACCGTGGCGGCGATGAACGGAATTCTTTCGGCGCGCGCGTGCGAGAGCATTCTGAAAAAGCCGAACAACGTGCTTGCCATAGAGTATCTGAAAGCGATTACGCGGCATAAACTCGATATTACGCCCGTATTTATTCCGCGCACGGGAAACGGCTACAACGACGATTCGACTACGGGCGAATATATTTCGGCGACGGCGGCGCGCAATCTTCTGGCAAGCAAAGACTATGCTACGCTTGGGCGGTATATTCCCCGAAACGGTTTGGACGAACTGATTGCCGAACAGGAAAACTTTGCCGTAAAAACGGAGATATACGAGGCGCTGACCGTTCATGCGCTGCGCACGCACACTGCCGACGATATGGCGCCGTGCGACGCCGCGGAAGGCATAGACGGCAAACTGCACAAAGCCGCCCTGCGGTATGCGTCGCTTTCCGACGTGCTCAACGCATGCAAAAGCAAGCGGTACACCATGAGCCGATTAAAGCGCATTTGCCTGCAAACTCTTTTGGGCATTACGCAAGAAAGCGCGAAACAAGCGGCGTTTGCCAAGGGCAGACTGATTGGATACCGAGCCGAACGCAAGAACGACGTCAAACATCTTTGCGGTGTGGCGGTGCGCAATTCCGATTATGCCGAAAACGAAAAAACCGCCGCGCTCGCCCAAACGGACGGCAAAGCGGGCGGAATATATTCGCTGATTACGGGACGGGACGGCAATCTCTTTTGGCAGAGAAAGCCCGTGACGGTGTGACTTTATCGCCGCCGCCCTACCGTTTACGAAATGACGTCGAGAATTTGCGGCAACATTTCCTGCGCCGCGATTCTGCCGCATTCGATGGAATAGGCGTTATCCTTAAACCGCCAAACAGAGCGGTTGCCCTGGTCGGGCGTGATGACCAAATCGGCTTTTTTGAGATTTTCTTTGCAATTTCGCCAGTCCATGAGAAGATAGCTGCGCTCGAAAGCGTCGAGCAGTCCCGTGGGGCGATAATCGGTGCCGGGCGCGCCGCCCAATGCGTCGATTGCGATAATAACGTCGGCGCCCATTTGCTTACAGCAATCGATGGGCACGCGTTCGAGCACGCCGCCGTCTACCAGAATTTCCCGTTCCGTTTCCACGGCGTGAAACGCCACGGGAATGGACATGCTTGCGCGGATTGCGTTGATGAGTTTGCCGCTGTCGAACACTTTGAGTTGTCCGCTCGTAAGGTCGGTTGCGGTGGCGCGGAAAGGGATTTTACATTCTTCGATGGTGGTATCCCCTACGAGCGGTTTGATGACGTTTACGGCGCGCCGCCCTTTTATCAAGCCGAAATTTTTGACGGATATATTGATATCCATTACCACCATTTGCGTGATTTTTTCCGCCGTTTCCCGCAATTTTTCGAGCGGAACGCCCGCGCAGAAACACCCGCCCACAATAGCGCCCATAGAACAGCCCGACACGAAATCGACGGGGATACGGTTCTCGGCAAGAACTTGCAACACGCCGATGTGACAAAATCCGCGCGCTCCGCCGCTACCCAAAGCAACGCCCACTTTTTTTCTTTCCGCCATGTGCTTTTCCTCCTTGGTTGCGCCGATTTTTCTTTACAGATTTTCGGCGATATCGCAAATCAGTTTTTCGGTTTTATCCCACCCGAGGCAACCGTCGGTAATCGACTTGCCGTATTCCGTTCCGTTGGGCGGCTGATTGCCGTCTTGTATATAACTTTCGATTAAAAACCCTTTGACGAGCGTGTGCAGTTCGGCGCTTTCTCTGCGCACCGACAGCACTTCTTTGGCGATGCGGATTTGCTCGAACGGGTTTTTATCACTGTTGCTGTGGTTGGTATCGATGATAACGGCGGGGTTATGCAAATTCTGTTTTTGATACGCGCGGTATACGCCGATTAAATCTTCGTAGTGATAGTTGGGGTGATTGTTGCCGAACGTATCCACACTGCCGCGGAGCACCGCGTGCGCGAACGGATTACCGCCCGTTTTGACCTGATTGCCGTGGTACTGAAACTCGTTGGCAATCTGCGCCGCATACAACGAGTTCATGAGCACCTGTATGCTGCCGTTCATCGGATTTTTGATACCCACGGGGATATCGGCGCCGCTTGCCACCAATCGGTGCTGTTGGTTCTCTGCCGACCGCGCGCCCACCGCCACGTAGGAAAGAACATCTTGCAAATAGGCGTAGTTATCGGGATAAAGCATTTCGTCGGCGGAAGTGAGTCCGCTTTCTTGCACCACTTGCACGTGCATGCGGCGCAAGCGGAGAATGCCTTCGCGGATATCGGTGCCCTTGTGCGGGTCGGGATTATGGAGCATCCCCTTATACCCTTCTCCGCGCGTACGCGGTTTATTGGTGTACACCCGCGGCACGATGAAAATTTCGTTTTGCACTTTTTGCGCCAAAGCGGCAAGACGGCAGGCGTAGTCGCAAACGGCGTCTCGGTTATCGGCGGAACACGGTCCGACAATCAGAATCAGGCGGTTATCGGCGCCCGAAAAGATATTTTGCAAGGTGCGGTCGCGTTCCGACTTGATTTTTTGCAAATTCGGCGGGAACGGAATTTGCGAGAGCACTTCTTCGGGGGTGATGATTTTTCGCACGATTTCAAACATGAGCGTTTTTCCTTATGGTCGGTAAATGGGCGCGGCTTACGAGTTGGGATTGGTTTTGATAATCATGGCGCCGCGCAGTTCTTCGCGGTTGTTGCGAATCATGGCGAGCGTGGACTGCAAAAACTGTTCGATATCGCGGAACATGATATCCAGATGCGTTTTGGTTTTATCGACGAGCGCGTCGCACTGCATATACGCCGTTTCAATCAGTTGCTTGCCTTCCATCTCGGCGCGTTTGACGAGTTCGGAATTATCGATGATGTGTTCGGCGCGTTCTTCCGCTTCGCGAATGGTATTTTTTGCCACGCTGTCGGCGTTTTCGAGAATTTTCTGTTTATTCTCCACTACGTATTCGGCTTCGCGCAGAGCGTCGGGCAACGCGCCGCGCAATCGGCGCACAAGCTCGGAACATCTGCCGATATCCACTTTTTTGCCGAACAGTCCGCCCTTGCGGTCGCCCAGTTCCGTTTCCAGTTCGTCTATCAGTTGCATTACGTCCATGATTCTTCCTCTCTTCCGATTTATAAACTCTTTCCGTAAATTTCTTGCACGAGCGCGCGCGCGGGAGCGCACACGTAGTTGTTTATACTGCCGCCCGACGCCGCCAGATTGCGCACGATTGTGCCCGATATATGCGAAAACCGCGGCGTGGAAATGAGAAACACCGATTCGATTTCGTCCCACTGCGATTTATATACCTGCGAAAGCGACTTTTCGTATTCGAAATCTTTGAACGTGCGCAAGCCGCGCACCACCGTATCGGCGCCGATTTCGCGGGCGAAGTCGGTGAGAAAGCCGTCGAACGTGCACACACACGCATTGGGGATATCCGCCACCGATTTACGGACGATTTCGGTGCGCTCATGTAGCGACGCCGCGCAACACTTGGCGCCCGTATCTGCCGCCACGCCGATATACAGATGAGAAAACAGGCGCGCCGCGCGCACCGCGATATCGTAGTGCCCGAGCGTGAACGGGTCGAACGACCCCGCCAACAAACCGATATTATTCATGCTCTTCCTCCCGCAGCGTTAAAAAGGAAATATCCGTATTACCGCAACGTCTGGTATCTATTATATAGGATTCGGGCAAATTTATCAAGTTATTTCGGCGCGAATGTTCGATAAATATGACGCCGCCCTTGCGCAAAAGGTTCCGTTCTTGTATCAGACGCACGGCGTCTTCTTCCAGTCCGTCGCGGTACGGCGGGTCGATGAGAATCAAATCGAAGGTTTCGGTCAGTTTTTGCAGAGCGATTTTGTAATCGGTGTTGAAAACGGCATGGCTTTCCTGTATGCCCTTTAAGTTCTCGCGCGTAAGACGAACGCTTTGCGGCGATTTATCTACAAACACGGCGCGCGTTGCCCCGCGCGAAAGCGCCTCGATACCCAACGCGCCGCTGCCGCAAAAGAGGTCGAGCACGCTCTCGCCCACCCGATAGCGGTTGCAAAGGATATTGAACACCGTTTCTTTAATACGGTCGGTTGTGGGACGCACGGCGTTATCCTGCGGCGAGAACAGCCGTTTTCCCCTGTATTTTCCCGCTATGACTCGCATATCAGTTGTCGAACATCCGGATTTCGTTTTCGATGTCGGCGTGACGGCGGCGCAGTTTGCGGATTTGGAAGAAATAGCCGAGCACGAACATGCCCGCTTCTATCAGCGTGTAGGGAATGAAAATCGCGAGCGTTACGGGGGTTACGACATCGAGTGCGAGCGCGCCCACCGACGAGAACAGGAGCACGGCGGGAAACTCGAAGATGAACACGAACATGCGCAGTACGGTGTTTTTGAGCGCCGTGGCGAGCACGCAGAAGATAAGCATAAGAGAAACGAATCCGATTACGTGATACACGCACTTATGGTACGGGATTTCGATTGCCTGTTCGCCGTGGATATTATCCAGCGTGGTTTTGGCGTGTTCTTTGAAAATACGTTCGCCGCGGTTTTTGCCTTGCGAAAACACGATAAAGAACACGGGCGCCATAAACACGAAGCTAATGACGAACTGCAACCACTTGGGGATTTTGTCGATGATGAAGATGAGCGCGAGCAACGAAAAAATGAGCGAAAACACCAAAATGGTGAGATTGCTCATGACGTAGCCGCCGATTTCTTTTTTGGTTTCTTTTTTCATGGTTTTCTCCTTATGACCCGATTGGGCGTAATAATGATATCCAAAGGCAGGTCGGTTTGTTCGTGCGGAAAGGGACAATACTGTTCTTCATAGGCGATTCCCGTTTTTATGCCCTGGGGATACGCGGCAAAGTAGCGGTCGTAGCAACCTGCGCCGTACCCCAACCTGTGGCAATCGGAATCGAATCCAAGCAGCGGCACGATGACAAGCTCGGCTTGTCCGTCGAAAAACCGACTTGTTTCCGACGGTACGTTTCCCCGCTTATCGGTTGCCGACAAATCGACAGGCTCTACGGGCAAAACGGCGTGCATTTCTTTTTGGGGCGTTGTGAACGGAACGTATACCGTTTTTCCTATGTCTTTCCATGCCGCAATCAGTTTATGAGTATCCGCTTCGCAACCGAAGGAAACGTAAACGAATATTTTTTCGTACGGTGCGGCGAACGCCGTGACTGCCGAAAAGATACGCTTGTCCTTTTGTTCGCGGCGGGAAATTTCCGACCGCATTCGTATGCACTTTTCACGCAGGGTTTGTTTATCCATTTTTCTCCGTTTTACCACTCGTACAGGCGCGGTACTCTTTTTCCGATACCCGTGAGAATTTCGTAGCAGATTGTGTCTGCCGACGCCGCGACCGATTCGCACCCGTAGTTTGTTCCGAGCACGGTTGCCGTATCGCCCACGCGCACGTCTAAACCCGAAACGTCTGCCATCATGGCGTCCATACAGATTTGCCCGACTACGGGGCACAGCATTCCGCCTACTTCCACATAGCGCGGGGCGCCGTTTTGGATACGGCGGCAACCGTCGGCATATCCCGCTCCGAGAACGGCTATTTTGCGCGCTTTGCCGCTCGGCGATATACCGTAGCCTATATTCTCGTTTGCCGATACTTCGCGCACGCAGGTTACGCCGCACGTTGCGGTGATTGCGCTCTCGGTAAGCCCGTGTCCGTAGCCGTACAGTACAATGCCGGGGCGCACCATATCGAGATGCATATAGGCGGGCAACACCGCAAAGTTGCTGGAAAGGATATGTTTTTGCGGTACGACGGACGCATAGGGTGCTATGTCACGCATAAATCGGGCAAACTGCTCTTCCGCGGCGGAAATATCGTAGATATGCGAAAACGCACTGCGGATTTTCAGCCCCGCCCGCTCTGCCGAACGGAACAATTCGGGCAAATCGTTTTTATCGGCTCCGTAACGGTTCATGCCGCTATTTACTTTTACGTTGATTTGCGTTGCCCCGAAAGCCGCAACGAACGCAACGTCGTCTGCCGACGATACCGAAGGAAAAACGCCTTCGGGGTATACGTGCGGCGCCGTGCGGTCGGGCGACGAGAGAATATCGATTGGTTTATCGGTATACTCGCGCACTTCGAGCGCTTCGCCTATGCTCGACACGGCGAATGCGTCGGCGTCGGAGAACGCTTCGATTGCCCGCAATCCGTGCCCGTAGGCGTCCGCTTTTACCACTGCGCAGATTTTTGCGGCGGTACACTTTTTGAGTGCGGCGAGATTGTTGCGGAGAACGGAAAGATTGACATAAAGACGTAACGCGTGCGGTCACCTCCCGAATCGGATTTGCGTTATCTTTTCTTTATGTATGAAACGACAACCCAAAACGTGCGGGCGGCACACCGTTATTCCCGTCGGTTTTTATTCTGTAATTTGGCGAACTGTGCGGAAAGCTGCGCTTTTGCCATTTTGTATTCGTGCATAGATGCCGCCTTGCGCTCGTCGTCCGACAAAGCGTGTTCGTTGCTTTCTTCGTTTTCCGTTTCGTACGGCCAGACGCACGACTGCGTGAGCACCGTAACTTTATCGCGCATGACCGACACGAATCCCGCCGAGCCGATTGCTTCCATCCACCTCCCGTTCTTTTTGATACGCATACGCCCCGCTTTCAGCACGGCGACGAGCGGCAACGTGTGGTACAAAATCCCCATTTCGCCGCTTGTGGTATTTACGACGAGCGATTGTACTTCGCCCGAGAAAAAGGCGCGGTCGGGCGTTACGATATTCAGTTGAAACGGCTTTTCCATTTTCGCACCTCCTGCAATATGTTACGCATAGTACCGCAATTTGCCGAAAATCAGCAATCTTTTGCCTTTTCTTTCACTTCGTCAAGGTCGCCCACCATATAAAACGCACTTTCGGGATATTGGTCGGCGTTGCCTTTGAGAATTTCGTCGAAACATTCTACCGTGGTTTTTACGGGCACGTACCGCCCTTCCAACCCCGTATAGACGCTTGCAACAAACATGGGTTGCGAGAAAAAGCGTTGCATTTTGCGGGCGCGGTACACGGTTTGTTTATCTTCTTCGCTTAATTCGTCCATGCCCAAAATGGCAATGATATCTTGCAATTCGGCGTAACGCTGCAATGCTTCCTGCACTTTACGCGCCGTGCGATAATGCGTTTCGCCCACGATATGCGGGTCTAATATGCGACTACCCGATTCGAGCGGATTGACGGCGGGATAGATTCCCTGCTCCACCACCTTGCGCGAGAGCACCGTGGTGGCGTCGAGATGGGAAAAGATTGCCGCGGGCGCAGGGTCGGTTAAGTCGTCGGCGGGCACGTACACTGCCTGTATAGACGTGATAGAGCCGCTTTTTGTGGTAGCGATTCTCTCTTGCAGGGCGCCCATTTCGGTGGCGAGCGTGGGCTGATACCCCACGGCGCTCGGCATTCTGCCCAGCATGGCGGAAACTTCGCTGCCCGCCTGCACAAACCGATAGATGTTGTCGATGAACAGCAGAACGTCTTTATTCATTTCGTCGCGGAAATATTCGGCAAGGGTGAGTCCCGTGAGCGCCACGCGCATACGCGAGCCGGGCGGTTCGTTCATCTGCCCGAACACGAGAGCCGTTTTTTCCAAAACGCCGCTTTCGGTCATATCGCGAATCATTTCGTACCCTTCGCGGCTACGCTCGCCCACGCCCGTAAACACCGAATAGCCGTTGTGCTCGTGCGCCACGTTGCGTATCAGTTCCATAATGAGCACCGTTTTGCCCACGCCCGCGCCGCCGAACAAGCCGATTTTTCCGCCGCGCGCGTACGGCGCCACAAGGTCGATAACTTTGATTCCCGTTTCCAGCACGCGCACCGAAGGCGACTGCTCGAAAAACTCGGGCGCTTTACGATGAATGGACGAAAGTTTCTCGCCCTTGATTTCGCCCTTTTTATCGATAGGGTCGCCAAGCACGTTCATCACCCGCCCCAGTACGCCCGTGCCCACGGGCACTTTGATAGGCTCGCCCGACGCGAACACGGGCATGCCGCGGCTCATGCCTTCGGTGGCGGAAAGCGCAATACAACGCGCCACCCTGCTACGAATATGGCTGAACGTTTCCAACGTGACGAACTGCCCTTCGCCCATGCGCACCACGAGTTTTTCGTAAATTTTGGGCATATAGGCGCCGTCGAATTCCACTTCTACCACGGGACCCAAAACGGTGACAACCTTGCCCGTATGCGTATTTGCGTTTTCCGTCATTGTTTCACCCCGTTTGCGGCTGTGACGATTTCGGTTATTTCGCCCGTTACCGATTCTTGCCGCGCTCTGTTATATTCGAGTTGCAATCCGTCTAAAATTTCGGCGGCGTTTTTGGTGGCGCTGCTCATTGCCGCGCGCCGTTGGCTATGCTCGCACGCCGAACTCTGAATAAGCGCGCCGTATATCATACCCGTGAGATACTGCGGAATCAGACTGGCAAGCACTTCTTCGGGCGACGGCTCGTATTCGATTTCGTGCAATTCTTTTTTGCGCTCGGTTGTGCATTCGCTTTCTTGCAACACGCTCTCGCGGTTAAACGGCAACAGGCGATCGGCTACGGGCGCCATACCCGCCGACGAACGCATTGCCGTGTACACAATATAGGCGCCGTCGATTTCGCCGCTTAAAAACATTTTATACAGTCGGTCGCTCATCTGCGCCGCCTGTTCGGCGGAAGGGTCGAACGACGCGTCGGCGAAGGTATCGTCGATTGCCGTATTGCGGGAAACGAAAAACGAAGCGGCAACCTGCCCCACCGCGAACAAGTGCGGATTTTCGTAATCTTTCATCTTTTCGCACGCGTAGTTCAGCACGGTATGGTTAAAGCCGCCCGCAAGCCCTTTATCGGACGCGATGACGATGAACGCGAGCCGTTTATCTTCCGACGGAGAGAACACCTTATGTTCTACGTGGTGCGAATACAGCACGATATCGTTGATTGCGTGCCGTATGGTTTCGAAATACGCCTTGTTGTTCTCGTAGCGGGCAAGCGCCTTGCGCATTTTGGCAACCGAAATGGTTTCCATGGCGCCCGTTATTTTGCGGGTGTCGGAAACGCTTTTGATGCGGTGTCGGATGTCGGAAAAATTTCTCATTCTACTCCTTGAAATAGATTTTGCCGAATTCGGTTACGGCGTCCTCGATTGTAAGACCTGCGTCCATGGAAAGATTGCCTGTTTCGCGCACCGATTCGCGCACCGAAGGATAGGCGGCGTCGAGATATTTGAGAAACTCGGCGTTGAACGCTCCGATACTTTTTACGGGCACGTTTTTCAGCAGTTCTTTTACGGTAACGTACAGCAAAACAATCTGATGTTCCACCGGCAACGTGACATGCACTTCCTGTTTAAGCGCTTCGGTGACGCGTTTGCCCTGTTCCAACCGCGCCGTGGTGTTCTCGTCCAAATCGGAGCCGAACTGTGCGAACACGGCGAGTTCGCGGTACTGCGAAAGGTCGAGCCGCAGTTTTCCGCTCACCTTTTTCATGCCCGAAATCTGCGCGGCGGAACCCACGCGCGAAACGGACAACCCCACGTTGACCGCAGGGCGGATTCCCGCGTTAAACAGGTCGCTTTCGAGATAAATCTGCCCGTCGGTGATGGAGATGATATTGGTGGGCACGTATGCCGAAATATCGCCCGCCATGGTTTCCACAATAGGCAGAGCGGTCACAGAGCCGCCTCCTTTTTCGGGCGACAGTTTTGCCGCACGTTCCAACAGGCGGGAATGCAGATAGAAGATATCGCCGGGATACGCTTCCCGCCCCGGCGGACGCTTTAACAGCAGACTCATGGCACGGTACGCCACGGCGTGTTTGGATAAATCGTCGTAGACCACGAGCACGTCTTTGCCCGCATACATGAATTCTTCGGCAATGGCGCATCCGCTGTACGGCGCGATATATTGGAGCGGCGCCGAATCCTTGGCGGTGGAACACACGATAACGGTATAATCCATGGCGCCGTATTGCGACAGCGTGTGCACGAGTGCCGACACGTTGCTCGCCTTCTGCCCTATGGCAACGTAGACGCAGAGCACGCCTTTGCCTTTTTGATTGATTATGGTATCTACGGCAATCGAAGTTTTGCCCGTTTGGCGGTCGCCGATTATCAGTTCGCGCTGTCCCCTGCCTATGGGCACCATGGAATCGATAGCCAAAATGCCCGTTTGCAACGGCGTGTCCACTTTGCCGCGGTCGGCGATTTCGGGCGCGGGCGCCTCGATGGGACGGCGGCGGACGCCTTTGAGTTCGCCCATGCCGTCGATGGGAACGCCCAACGGATTGACGACGCGCCCCAACAGCTTTTTCCCTACGGGGACTTCTACGATACGCCCCGTGGCTTTTACAATCATGCCTGCCGACGCTTTATCTTCTTCGCCGAGCACGATGGCGTCTACTTCGTTTTCGTAAAGTCCCAGAACGATTGCCTGCGTCTGCCCGCTCACGTCTAAAAGTTCGCCGTATTTGGCGTCGCGCAAGCCGTCTACCTTTATAACGCCGTCGCCCGAAAAAGCAACGCGCCCCGCGGGCATGGCGGCACAGTCGAGCTTTACGGCATTTATCTTTTTGCGTATATGCTCTTCAATCAGCGATATTTCTTCTCTGTTCATAGCCGCCCCGTTACAACAAGTTGCGTTTGATTTTCGCCAGTTTGCCCGCAACCGACGAATCGTAGTAATCGTTTCCGTCGATGACGAGCAGTCCGCCGATTAAAGACGAATCTACCGTATATTCATACACCACGTTGCCTTTATGTTTTTGCGAAAAACTCTTTTCGATACGTTTTTTGGTGTGGTCGTCTAATTCCACCGCCGAAACCACTTTTACGTTTTCCGTCATTTTTCCCACTCCGAAAGGCTTTCGTCGATGATACGTTTATTATCTTCTATACTGACTTCGCGTTCCAAAATCTTTTCGGCGATTTCCACCGCTATGTGTCCCACCGAATCGTGCAGTTCGTGTTGCACGCGCTGTTTTTCGGCGATTGCTTCCTTTTGCGCGTTTTCCAGAATGACCGACGCTTCTTTTTGCGCGTCTTCCACGATTTCTCTGCTACGAGCCGCGGCGCGTTCGCCGATTGCCGCCGATTCTTCCAACGCGCTCTGCTTGATGTTATCGCAATCGCAACGAAGAGCTTCGGCTTGTTCGCGCATGCGGTTGTTTTCCCGATAGATTTCGTCTAACTTCTTTTTATGGTTAGACACGATTTTTTTAATCGGTTTATACAACAGAAAATACAGCGCCACCACCAAAATGATGAGATTGACGGCGTGAAACAGGATTTCCCATCCGCTTAAACCGAGTTTTCGGAATATTTCGCCCATGGTCTGCGCCTTACATTACCATAATGAGAATAGCCACGAGCACGCCGTAGATTGCCGTGGTTTCGGCAAACGCCAAACCGAGCATCATGGCGCCGCGAATCTTCTTTTCGGCTTCGGGCTGACGCGCGATACCTTCTTCCGCCTTTGCGGTGATGATACCCATGGCAATACCCGCGCCCAACCCCGTAACGGCGGCGATACCTGCGCCGATTGCCGTGAGTCCGCCGACCGACATGAACAGTTGCAGAACGGCTGTGAATACGGACAATAAAGGATTCATAACAGTACCTCCGAAAATCGAAATTTTATTCCACTGCCTCGCCTATAAAACTCATAGACAAGAACATAAAGATATAACTTTGAATCACGGCGTGAAAGAGCGTGAAAATAACCGACGCCAAGGCGGGAAACGCGATTCGGGCAAAAACGGGCAAGCCGTATATAAGATGCATAATAACATAGCCCGAGAACACGCTGCCGAACAGACGCAACGCGAGCGAGAACGGCACAACAACGTCGCTGATTACGTTTATGGGATTGCAATAGTGCAACAGCCGACGCGCTTTCTTTTTATGAAAACCGAAAAACGCAATGAGCACAAACGACATCAGTCCGAGCGCGAGCGTTACGTTCAAGTCGCTGGTGGGCGGACGCAGACCCGTCATTTCCATCAAGGTGCCGAGCGCGATAAACGCCGCGCACGAAAAATAGAAAGGACCTACAAAGCCTCCGTACTCGCCGTCTTGTTCGCGAGCGGCGGAATCGAACATGCCCACCATGGATTCGAGAAAGAGCCGAAATCCCGAAATGCGGGTATCGTTTTTCCGCCAACGCGGAATGAAAAAAATACGCACGACACATGCGAAAAGAACGAGCACGAGCATAGTGACAAACGCGCTGACCATGGTATCGGTAACGGCAAACGAACCGATATGAAACACGGTTTTGGCAGGAATGGACACTTTGGGCTCGTCGGTTCCCGCAGAATTCAAAAAAGAAAGTGCGTGCATTGCAAAGAATCCTTTTTACGGTTGTACGCTACATATTTTACACCTAATCGCATGCGATTGCAAGCGATACTCGCACAAATACGGAAAATAAATTTTCTCTATTTTGGCTCTTTGCGTCCCCTTTTATACGAGAGAACATGGGTGCATATATGAGAGAATACGGACGTTTATCGAAAAAACACGGCAACTGATTGTGTGGAGCGGGCGGACGTTTAATAGCGCAGATAGCTATCGAACGCATTGACGATGTGATTGACGCGGTTCTCGGGCAGAAAAACTTCGATGACGTCGAACCGCACGGGCACGTCGAAATAACGGAATTTTTTAATATACTGTGCCGCCACTTCGCTGATTTTGCGGCGTTTGCGATAGTCTACCGCTTCGGCGGGCGTGCCGAATTCGTCGCCCAAACGGGTTTTTACTTCCACGAAAACAAGCGCCGTGGTATCGGTTGCGACAATATCGAGTTCGCCGATATTCGTGGCAAAATTGCGGTGAAAGATTTCGTATCCCGCTTTTTTGAGATATTTGCACGCGATATCTTCGCCCGCCTTTCCTTTCCGCTTGTTATCCGATTTTTGCGACATTTGCTCTCCTCATTCACCTTATTATGCGTGACATAATAAGGTATCAGCCCGTTTTTTCTTGATTTTCGGCAGATTCGGGCGTTTCGTCGGCGACAAAATTGCCGATAAACGTGTTGCGGTGCAACGGGCATTTTCCCACTTTGATGAGCGCCGCAATATGTTCGCCCGTACCGTATCCCTTATTTTTTGCGAAATTGTAGGCGGGATATTGCTCGGCATACGCGCGCATTAACCTATCCCGCGTTACCTTGGCGATGATAGACGCGGCGGCTATATTGTAGCTTGTGGCGTCCCCTTTTATAATGGCGCGGCAGGAGCACGGCAAGCCGAGTTCTTTCACGGCGTCTATCAAAAGTACCGACGGCGTTACCCGCATTTGTTCGTATGCCGAACGCATGGCTTTTTTGGTAGCGTTGAGAATATTGATTGCGTCGATTTCGTCGTTTTCCACGATTCCGACGCCGTATGCCACTGCCGAACGTATGATTTCTTCATACAGTTTTTCGCGCTTTTGTTCGCTTATTTTTTTGCTGTCATCTATGCCGTTTATACAACAATGCAACGGCATAATTACGCAGGCGGCAACAACGGGACCCGCCAACGGCCCTCTGCCCGCTTCGTCCATTCCCGCAACGAGCGAACCGTTTATCGCTTTATCGTATGCAAATAATTGTTCGGTGCGCACGGCTACTCTCCTTCGGGGTTATCCAACGTGATTGCGCCCAGTTTCCCTTTGCGGAAATCGTCGATAAGCGCAAGAGCCGCTCGTTCGACGTCGGGTTCGCCGCCGCGCAAAAGGTAGCCGCGGGCGCGGGCGATAGCGGCGATTCCTTCTTCCCCTTCGGATTGCCCCACCTTATAGCGGGCGCTTACAATCTCGGGCGAAACGGCATAAAGCTCGTTAAAAAGGGAAACGGCGAGTTCATAGGTATCGAGAATTTCGTCGCGGATACTGCCGATAAAGGCAAGTCGCCGTGCGATTTTTTGGTCGCTCAATTTGGGATAGAGCGTGCCGGGCGTATCAAGTACTTCAAGATACTCACCCACGCGCACCCACTGTTTGCCGCGCGTGACGCCCGCCTTGTTGCCCGTTACCGTTTTCGCACTGCCGCAAAGGTTATTGATGATAGTGGATTTGCCCGTGTTGGGCACGCCGAGCACCATACACTTGATGGTGGTGCGCACCCCTTTATTGCGGTACTTTTCGATTTTCGCGCCGCACAGTTCGCGTATGAGAGTTACAAGCGGCGCGGTGGATTTAGACGCCGTGGCATTGAGCGCAAGCGCCTTTCTTTTTTCGCCCGAAAGACGTTCACACCACGCTTTTACGCGCGTTCTATCCCCCAATTCCGCCTTATTTACCGCATATATGACAGGCATACTACCGAGCATGCTCTCGAAATTGGGGTTGATACAACTAAAAGGCGCACGCGCGTCTAACACGTACACGACGATATCCACGATACGCAGATTCTCTTCTATCATGCGTATGGCTTTTGTCATGTGTCCGGGGTACCAGTTTATCACCGCAATTTCCTCTTTTTTGTTTTATTGCTCCGTTTTGTTTTTCAGCAAATCGGGGCGCAATTTTCGGGTTATGATTTCCGCCTGTTGCCTGCGCCACTTTTCCACGTTGGCGTGGTGCCCGCCCACAAGCACTTCGGGCACTTCCAACCCTTGGAACACGCGCGGACGGGTATACTGCGGATATTCGAGCAATCCTTCCGAAAAACTTTCGTCTTGCGCCGATTGTTCGCTTCCGAGCACGCCGGGCACAAATCGCAACAGCGCGTCGATTGCCACCATGGCGGCAAGTTCGCCGCCCGTAAGAACGTAGTCGCCGATGGAAAGTTCTTCGTCGGCGCATAAGTCGATGGCGCGTTGGTCTACGCCTTCATAGTGCCCGCACCAAAAAAGCAACCGCTCGTACTCCGACAGTTCGCGCGCTTTTGCTGCGTTCAGGCGCGCACCGCGAGGAGAAAGATAAATACGACGGCAGGCGTGCGCGGGGTCTACGGCATGCACCGCGTCGAATACGGGTTGGGGCGTCATAACCATTCCCGCCCCGCCGCCGAACGGATAATCGTCGCACTTGCGGTGTTTATCGGCGCTGTAATCGCGGATATCGGTTACGCGCAACGACACCACCCCGTTTTCGATTGCTCTGCCGATAACGCTGTGGCGCATTGCCGAAAACATTTCGGGGAACAGCGTGAGCACGTCAATCGTCATACACGCACACCTCGTCTAACAGTTTGCGGTATACGACGAACCGCTTACGTTCCACGTCTACTTCTTTTACGATACGATTGAGAAAGGGAAAGCGCAGTTCTTTTCCGCTTGGCGCGCGCACGTTGATGACGTCTGCGCCGCCGCCGTTCTGCAAAATATCGGTAATGGCGCCCAACGGGCAATCGTCGGCAATCAGTTCGCACCCTATCAAATCGGCGATAAAATACTCCGATTCGTTTAGGTCTACGGCGTGCACGCGGTCGATTTGCAAGAATTTGCCACGCAACGTTTCGGCAACGGTACGGTTTTCCACGCCCTGCAACCGCAGATACACGTATTCGCGGTCGATACGCAAATTGAGAATTTTATACGGCTTATTCTCTACGTATACCACGCGCAATTTGGCGAATCGTTCCGCGCTGTCCGAAAGCGAACGCACTTTGATTTCGCCCGCGATTCCCTGCGCTTTGAGCACTTCGCCCACGGTAATATATTCCATTTTTTCCTCGTAATAACAAGAAGAGAGAATCTTTCGCAATTCTCTCTTGCTCCTGCCTATTCGGCTTCCAAAATATCTACGGTATACGATTTTTCGCCGCCCATGCACGCCGCCTTGACAATCGTGCGGATTGCCTTGGCGATTTTGCCCTGACGACCGATGATTTTGCCCATATCGGCTTTATCGACGCTCACCGTTACAACGCCGTCTTCCGTTTCGCTTACGCGCACCGCATCTTTGTTATCTACAAGATGCGTTACGAGATATTGCACAAGTTCGGTCATAATAAATCACCCCGCGCTTATTCGGCTTTCTTTTTCTTGACCGCTTTGGTTTTTGCGGGCGCTTTTTTCACGTTTTCGATAATGCCCGCATTGGCGAACATTGCCTTCACCGTGTCGGTGGGAACGGCGCCGACCGAAATCCAGTGTTTTGCCTTTTCGGCGTCGATTTTGATTTCGGCAGGTTGGGTGAGCGGATTATACGTTCCCACAATGTCGATGAACTTGCCGTCGCGCGGGGCGCGGGAATCGGCAACGATAATGCGGTAGAACGGACTTTTTTTGTCACCCATACGCGTCAGTCTGATTTTTACCATTTGTTTATTCTCCTTTACAATTTGTATTTCTTTTATTAAAACGGAAAGCGGCGTCCCGCTTTGCCCATTTTGCCGTTTTTCATCATTTTCATCATGTCTTTGGTTTGCTCGAATTGTTTTAAGAGCCTGTTCACGTCTTGAATAGACGTGCCGCTCCCCGCCGCGATTCGTTTGCGGCGCGACGCTTTGATTACGTCGGGGTGTTCGCGCTCGTACATCGTCATGGATTTGATGATTGCCTTAAAGCGTTCGATTTGCGCTTCGTCTACGTCTTTTTCGCTCAAACGCATATTGCCGGGAAGCCCGGGAATCATTTGCATTAGCTCGGACAAGTTGCCCATTTTGCCGATTTGCTCGAATTGCGTTAAAAAGTCGTCGAGCGTGAACGCCGATTCGCGCAACTTCTTTTCCATTTTGAGCATTTCTTCTTCGGTGACGGCGGACTGCGCTTTTTCTATCAGCGTGAGAACGTCGCCCATGCCCAGAATGCGGGACGCCATACGGTCGGGATAAAACGGCTCGATATCGCTCGTTTTTTCGCCCGTGCCGCAGAATTTAATCGGCTTGCCCGTTACGGCTTTAATGGACAGCGCCGCGCCGCCGCGCGTATCGCCGTCTAACTTGGTGAGAATCACGCCCGTAATATCCAACCGCTCGTTGAACACGGACGCAACGTTTGCCGCTTCCTGCCCCGTCATGGCGTCTACGGTCAACAGGATTTCGGTGGGAGAAACCGCCTTTTTGATTTCTTCCAGCTCGCGCATTAACTCTTCGTTGATTTGGAGCCGACCCGCCGTGTCGATAATCAGCGTATCGCAACCGCGGTTCAGCGCTTCGTCTACGGCGAGTTTTGCCGTTTTGACGGGGTTTTGGTTGCCGCGTTCGAATACTTCGGTATTCACGCTTTTACCCACTACTTTCAACTGGTTGATTGCCGCGGGACGATAGACGTCGCACGCCGCCAAAAACGGCTTTTTGCCCTGCTTTTTGAGTAGTTGGGAAAGTTTGCCGCACATGGTGGTTTTGCCCGCGCCCTGCAAGCCTACCATCATGATAACCGTGGGCAGTTTGGACGAAACGTTGAGTTTGGCGTTTGTGGCGCCCATAAGCTCAATCAGTTCGTCGTTTACCAGTTTTACGACCTGTTGCCCCGGCGTAAGGCTGTTGAGAATATTCTCGCCCACCGCCTTTTCGCTGACGCGGGCAACGAAGTTCTTTACAACGCCGAAATTGACGTCCGCCTCCAAAAGCGCAACGCGGATTTCGCGCATAGCCTGCTTGATTTCCAGTTCGGTGAGTTTTCCGCGCGATTTCATCTTGCTGAAAATGTGATTGAGTTTTTCGCTAAGGCTGCCAAACAGACCCATAAAACCTCCTGATAAGCGCTTCGAGAACGTCTGCCTTTTCTTTGGCGGCGCTCGATTCGCCTTCCCATTTTGCAAGTTCGCGGTGCAATTCGCTGACGAACGCATGCACGCGGAATTTGCTTTCGTAATCCGCCAAACTGTCTTGCGCCTGCCTGACCGCCGCGTGTACCGCCTGCCGGCTGATACCGCTGTTATCGGCGATTTCGGAAAGAGAATAATCGCGTTCGTAGTAGTCGGCAAGCATTTGCCGCTGTTTTTGCGTGAGCGCTTCGCCGTAGATATCCAACAGCGCAAGATAAGACAAATCTTTCACGTTTTACGCACCTCGCACAACAAGCGTTTTTCTTGTCGGGACGCGCCGCCGCGCACCACCGATAAAAACAGCGGGTGTAAAGCAAAATTACTTTACACCCGTTATTATATCCGTTATATATTCGATTGTCAAGCGATTTGACGCAGGCAGGACAAACTTATTCGATGATTGCGTCGATAAATTCGCGCGAATCGAAATCTTCGAGGTCGTCGATTCCTTCGCCCACGCCCACGTATACCACGGGAACTTGCAGTTGCCCCGCTATGGCGAGCACCACGCCCCCTTTGGACGTGCCGTCGAGTTTGGTGAGAATAATGCCGTCGATGTCGATAGCCTCGTTGAAAATGTCTACTTGCGTTACGGCGTTCTGCCCCGTTGTGGCGTCGAGCACGATATAGTTGAGATACATGCAATCGGGATATTCGCGCTCTATGATACGGCTGATTTTTTTAAGCTCGTCCATTAAGTTCTTTTTATTATGTAAACGCCCCGCCGTATCCACAAGCAACACGTCGGTATTTTTGCTTTTGGCACTGGCGATTGCGTCGTACACCACCGCGCCGGGGTCGGCGCCTTCGGCATGTTTTACAATGCGCACGCCCGCCCGTTCCGCCCACACGGTGAGTTGGTCTGCCGCCGCAGCACGGAAGGTATCCGCCGCCACTATGGTGACGCTTTTGCCTTCTTTTTTGAACTTTTTGGCGAGTTTTCCGATTGCCGTGGTTTTTCCCACGCCGTTGACGCCTGCCACCAAAAGCACGAGCGGATACTCGTATTCGGGCACGGGGTTATCGTCGAGAATATTTACCATGAGTTCTTTTAATTCGGCTTTGACCGACGCCGTATCGCGGATATGCTTTTCGTCTATTACGTCGCGCAAGTCGTCCATAAGCGTGGACACCGTTTCGGCGCCGATGTCGGACGAAATCAGCGCCATTTCCAACTCGTCGTAAAAATCATCGGTTAATACGCCGCCCGTGAACAGTTTGTTCAACTTATACGAAATGGCTTCTTTTGTCTTTTTGAGTTTCTCTTTGATTTTCCCGAAAAATCCCATTTGTTTCTCCTTTATTCCGACAGGCTTATCCGATTACTGACCTTCTTCAAACGCCATTGCCTCGCTCAATTTGACGGAAACGATTTTACTGACGCCCTTTTCCTCCATGGTTACGCCGTACAAACTGTCGGCGAGTTCCATGGTGGGCTTACGGTGCGTAATGACGATGAACTGCGTTTCTTCGGAGAATCTGCGCAGATACTTGGCAAACCGACCCGCATTGGCGTCGTCGAGCGCCGCCTCGATTTCGTCGAGCACGCAAAACGGCATGGGCTTTAAGCGCAGAATGGCGAACAGTATGGCAATAGCCGTGAGCGCGCGTTCGCCGCCCGAAAGAAGGGATATGCTTTGCAAGCGCTTTTGCGGCGGTTGCGCCACGATTTCGATACCCGCGTCGAGCGGATTTTCGCTATCCAGCAAGAGCAGGTCGGCGTTGCCGCCGTCGAATAGTTCTTTGAAGATTTTCACGAAGTTGACGCGAATCTGTTCAAACTGAACGGTGAATTTTTCCAGCATTTCGGCGCTCAATTCGCCGATGATTTTGATTAAGTCGGCTTCCGCTTTTACAAGGTCTTCCCTTTGCACGTCCATTTCGTGATAACTCGCGTACATTTCCTGACACTGTTCGATAGACGCAAGGTTAACGTTGCCGAGCGCGTGCATTTGGCGCGTGATTCGGTTTGCTTCGGCAATGCCCTTGTTTACGTCGTACTCGTCCAACTTAAACGGCAGGCAGTCGGCGTATTCCAACTCGTAGTCGGTTTTCACTTTTTCCTGCATTTGCTCGATGTCGGTATCCACTTTGAGAAGTTGCATTTCTTCGCGGTTTTTCTTTTCGTGCAACTGCTGCAATTCGTTCATCAAATCCATACGCTTGGTATCGAGCGACGCAAGCGAAACCTGCACTTCGGCTTTGTAGTCGTCGAGATTGGCGAGTTTATGTCGGATTTCTTTTACGCGGTTGCTGTCCGCCGCGCCGTCGGCATTCATGGACGCACTGATTTCGACGTCTAATTGCGCGATAAGCGTATCGTTTTCGGTTATCTGCTCTGCCGTGTATTCCGTTTTAGCCGCAATGGTTTGGAGATTATTGTTCAAACGTTCGATTTCGGTTGCGGCGGATTTCAAGAGCCCTTCGAGCGTGGAAACGCGAACGCGCGCCGACGTCATCTTTTCGTGCAATTCGTCCCGCTGTTTGCGCAGGGCGTCGAACTGGTGGCGCTGTTCTTCGCCGCTCTCATTGGCGCTGTCTTTTCTTCCGCGCACAATCTGTTCCAACTCTTCCACGCTGTCGAAATCGTGCGTGATGGTGGCGATACGTGCGGTGGCGTTTTCTTTCTCTTCCCGCAAGCGCGCGAGTTCTTCCCGCGTCTGTTCTTGGCTTACCGACAGCTTATTCATTGCCTCGGTGCGCGTGGCGATTTCCACTTCGAGTTTATGCGTTTCGTCGCCCAGAGCGCGAATACGTTCGCTTACTTCGCGCTGTTCTTTGGCGCGTGCGTCGCGCCGTTCGTTCAGTTCGGCGAGCGTTTTATCCATGCCCGCAAGTTCCGCCGCAAGCGCTTCGATTTCTTTTTCGTAGCCGAACACGTTGGTAAGTTCCGACTTTTTACTGCCGCCCGTAATCGAGCCGTGCGGCGTGAGAACTTCGCCGTCGCGCGTGACGATTTTGAATCCGTAGCGCGCTTTCCGCGCCACCGCAATGGCGGTATCCATATCTTCGACTACAACGGTATTGCCCAAAAGTCCGCCGAACACGTTGGCGTATTTGGCGTCGAACGTCACCAAATCGGTAGCCACGCCGCACACGCCTTTCTCGCGGAGCAACGCTCTGTACTCGGGGTCGAGCGAACGCGACTTAACCGCCGACATGGGCAAAAACGTCGCGCGTCCGCTACGCGTGCTCTTTAAGTATTCAATCAGATATTTCGCGTCTTCTTCGGTTTTGGTTACGATGTTTTGCACCGCGTTGCCGAGCGCCGTTTCGATTGCCGTTTCAAACCCTTCGTTTACGCAAAGGAGCGCGGCAACGACGCCTTCGAACCGTTCGGACAAATCGCGGCGTTGCTTTGCGTCGCTCAACAACTTTTTAACGCTGTATGCGAATCCTTCATGCGACTGCTGCATTTCCACGAGCATTTTGTGGCGTGACTTCGCCATATAGTATTTGGCGCTGATACCGTCGATTTTTTCCGCCGCCCGATTGATGTCGGCAACGCACTCGTTGTTCTTTTCGTACAGCGCGTCCTGCTGTTCGCACAGCGTCTTTTTGCGCGCGATAAAGCCATCCGATTCTTCTTTCAGACGGGTGTATTGCGTTTCGTCGGCGGCAAGGCGTTCGGCGCGCGCGTCGATTCGGTTTTTAAGGTCGACAACCGACGCTTCGAGCGCTTCGCGTTCCGCCACCAAACGGGACATATTGGAACGAATTTCGGTGAGCTTGTCCATTGCTTCCACCACGGCGCGGTGGTTGGATTCCACTTCCCCTTCGCCCTGTGCGAGCGTATCGACAACCGCCAGATATTCGGAATCGTACTTTTCCGCTTCCGCTCGCGCGGCGGCAAGTTCTTCTTCCGTTTTTTCCATTTGTTCTTTGCCCGCCGCGATGAACGCTTCGGTTTGCGCGTAATCGTTTACAAATTGCGTGTGTTCTTCTTTTAAGCGTTCGTTTTGCGTATTTAAGTAGCCGAGCCGCTCTTTGAGCACTTTGATTTCGCCCGCCGCTTTTTCGATTCCCACCGTGAGTTCCAAAAGTTCGTCGCGCAAAGAATTGATGGATTTATCGGTATCGCCCAGATTCTCCATGGTTTCGTTATATTGCGCCGTGGCTTGGTCGCAATCTTTTTGGCGCAAGTCGATTTCTTCGCACACGCCGTTCAGGCGATTTTTAATCACTTCTTTTGCCTGGCTTGCCGAATCGTACTGGTGTATGTAGATGTTGATTTCGTGCGTTTTGAGTTTATCGCGCAAATCCAGCCACTTGCGCGCCGCTTCCGACTGTTTGGTGAGCGGTTCGAGCAACGACGCTTTTTCGTGCAAAATATCGTCGATACGCACAATGTTTTCGCGGGTGCGGGCGAGTTTGCGTTCGGCGTCCGTTTTGCGCGCTTTGAATTTGGAGATACCCGCCGCTTCTTCGAATATGGCGCGTCTGTCTTCGGGCTTGGCGCGCAACAGTTCTTCTATGCGCCCCTGCCCGATAATGGAATAGCCTTCGCGGCCCATGCCGCCGTCGCGCAATAAATCGGTGATATCTTTGAGTCGGCAAGGCGTGCGGTTTAAGCAATATTCGCTTTCGCCGCTACGGTACAACTTACGCGAAATAACCACTTCGTCGTAATCGAGCGAAGGGAACAATTTTTCGGTGTTATCGAAATACAGATTGACTTCGCAATACGAAAGCGATTTACGGTTTTCGGTGCCGTTGAAAATAACGTCTTGCATCGAATTACCGCGCAAAAGTTTTGCCGACTGCTCGCCGAGCACCCAACGAATGGAGTCGGCAACGTTACTCTTGCCGCACCCGTTCGGACCGACGATTGCCGTTACGCCCGCTCCGAATTTTACTTCCAATCTATCGGCGAAGGACTTAAAGCCTGCCACTTCCAACTTTTTGAATTTCAAACCGCCGCTTCCTTTTTCCGCAAAAATTTCCGTTCTATCGCATGCGCAACCGCACAAAAGCGGTCGCGCATATTTCCGTATTATTTTCCGCCCAACAAATGCCGCGTTACGAACGCGCGGGCGGACTGTATGCCGCCGTCGAGATAAACGGCGCCGAGCACCGACTCGAACACGTCGGACGTAGGCTTTTCGCCGAACTGCGCCATGCCCATTCTTGCACCCTTGCCCAGCCTGTAATACGCCATCAGTCCCATTCTTCGCACGGCGTCGGCAAGCGGCGTTTCGGACACAATCTCTTTGCGCCTGTCGGTGAGCGTGCCTTCGTCGCATTCGCAGGTGCGGTACAGATGTTCCGCCACCAAAAAATTGAGCACGCTGTCGCCCAGATATTCCAGTCTGCCGTTGCTTTCGCCGCCGTGCTCGTTTGCATACGATTTATGCGTGAGCGCGCACGCCAAAAGTGCTTTATCCGAAAATGTGTAGTCTATGATTTGTTCGACTTTTTCGGCTATGTTCTGCGGCAAGTTCACTGTGCCGCGCCTTCTTCCACCGTGGCGAGTTTTTCCACTTCGGCTTTGATTTGCCCGCAAAGGTCGGATTTTGCCATGCTTTCCGCCTGGAAAAGCGCCGCCGTGATTGCCTTGGGATTGGACGCGCCGTGCGCCTTTACAATCACTTTTTCCACACCGAGAAAGGGTGCGCCGCCGAACTGTTGGTAATCCATACTGCTTTTGAGCGACGAAAACGCCTTTTTCATGAACAGCGTGCCGAATTTCGCGGACGCCGACTGCATGATTGCCTGTTTGAGCATAGACATAACCATTTGCGCCGTGCCTTCTACCGATTTAAGCAACACGTTGCCCGCAAAACCGTCGGTGACGATTACGTCGTATTCGCCCGTGAGCGCGTCGCGCGCTTCCATATTGCCCGCAAAGTTTATGGGCAATTCTTCGAGCATGGCGAAAACCGCTTTTGTAAGTTCGTTGCCTTTATGGTCTTCTACGCCCACCGACAAAAGCCCCACGCGGGGATTTTGTATGCCGCACACCGAGCGCATATACGAAACGCCCATGAGAGCGAACTGGCGCAGATATTCGGGACGGCAATCCATATTGGCGCCGCAGTCCACAATGCACACGCGTCCGCCCGTTTTCGTGGGCAACAACGGACAAAGCGCGGGACGGAGCACGCCCGGAATTCTGCCCACTTTGAGCACGGCGCCCGTGAGCACGGCGCCCGTACTGCCCGAGCTGACCATTGCCGCAACGCTTTCGTCCGATTTGAGAACGTCGAACGCTTTGACGAGCGACGATTCCTTTTTGGCGCGGATTGCGCCCGTGGGCGAATCTTCGTTGGTTACCACGTCGGGCGCGTGCACAATGCTCACCCGATTGCGGTCAAACGTAAGTTTATCGAGTTCGGCTTTGAGTTTTTGTTCGTCGCCCGTGAAAACGATATCGGCGCCTTGCTGCGCGTTTATAAAATCGATGCCGCCCTGCACCTGCGCTTGCGGCGAATTGTCGCCGCCGAATGCGTCTATGAGTATTTTCATGTCTGCCCTGCCTCCGTAGATATGCGTGTGTTTGCCGTAGCTTTTATGCTTTTTCGACAATTTGCTTTTTCAATAAAACGACTCCGCAACAGATATATGCGGAGTCACTCGATGCAAGCGTTCGGAAAATTATTCTTTGTCCTGCTTAATGTCAATTTTTTTCACGCCGTCATAGTATCCGCAATGCTTGCAAACTCTATGATTCAGTTTCATTTCGTGACACTGCGGGCATTCGCCTACCGTAGCGGTGGCAATTTTCCAGTTGGCAAAACGGGAATTGGTCTGCTTTTTGGACGCTTTATGCTTGGGTACTGCCATTTTTAGCACCTCCTGTACCGAATTTAATCATGCTATACTATTATACATACTTCCGCCGCGCTTGTCAAACAAAATTGCGGGAGATTTCAAAAATCGAAAAGCGAAATCTGACACGTTTGATACGGACGCAGAAAACTTTGAGAAATTTCGCGCGCCGTATGCAACAACCCGAGAGAATCGCACTTATCGGCAAACGCGCGCAAAAGCGAATCGTTGTTCGGCGAAACGCACAGGTATGCGTCGGGATACGCTTTTTCGTATTTTTCTTTCATGCCCGGAAACGCTTTTTCTATTTTATTGAGAAAGTACGCGCGCTGGCTATCGCGCAACGTGACGCCGAACGCCTCGCCCGCATAGGCGAATTTACACCCCACTTGCGCCGCCGATTCGATTAGCGAGAGAATACTCGCGCTGTCGTCGGTGATAAAAGGCAGAACAGGGGTCAAGCAGATTCCCGTAAAAATCCCCGCGTCCGACAATTTGCGCAGTGCCGCAAAACGACGGCGCGGCGGATTCGCCTTGGGTTCGAGCTTGCGGCTCAAATCGTCGTACGGCGTGCAAACCGAAAACTTTACCACCGCGGGCGAATGTTTTGCAATGGAACATAAAACGTCGATATCGCGCACCACAAGGTCGGATTTGGTTTCTACGGACACGCCGAATCCGTATTTATCGAGCAGTTGCAACGCGCCGCGCGTCAGTTCCGTTTCTTTCTCATGCGGATTATAGCAATCGCTCAACGTGCCGAGCGCCACAATCCCCTTTTTCCGCTTATGCGCCAGTTCGTTTTCTAAAATGGCAAGGGCGTCTTTTTTGGCGGACACCACGTTAAAGTTTTTCATTTTATAGCAATCGCTGTGCCCGTCGCAATACACGCAACCCAAATTACAGCCGCGATACAGATTGGCTACATAATCGATACCGTAAGTTTCCACGTCGGGCGGCAATGCCAAAACGGTTTTTGCGGTAAAGTATTCCATAACTTCTTCTCCCGATAGTATATGCGACAACAATCTATCACCCGACTATGCCGCAAGACGATTATAGCACATTCCCCGAAAAAAGACAAGAATTTACACCGCTCGTCATAAGCGGAAGTTTGCCGAAATTTTCCGCAAAGCGCCCGTCGGCATAGCATAACGGATAATAGGAAAAGGACGCAAATTGCGTCCTTTTTAGAGTTTGGTGCACCGACTTACCGCAAAAACGAACACGGTAATATACAAGGTAAATCGGCGGGAATTGTATTGCGCGGTGGAATTGCCGCTGTCGGACTATAAACTGTACGGCAAGCAGTTAGCGACACGGTGATTGTTCAATGTTTGCGTATCGTTTTCATACGTTGCGATATGGCGGTATGCGATACGCCCGTTTGACTTGCTATTTATCGCATTGTCATTTCCTCGTAAAACACTTACGCACTAAATCGCGCCGCTTGTCCGATAGAGTAAGCAACGCTTTATGTACGCGCTCGGCGTTTTCTTTCCGCTCAATTTCCGCGAAAATATCAATACGCTTGTCCTCGAAGTCTATTCCCATATCGGTAAAGTAGTATAGCGAGGTGTGCCGCCTTGTTTCTTTCCAATGGTTGCGCTTTTCTTGTTGTACTAATTCCAAGTGTATCAAATATATATCTTCCGTAACCTCGACGGCGTTCGTCGTGCCGTCCACAAGTTTATAGATTATTACTTGCATATAGAAAGCCTCCACTTATAAGCACGGCGGCGGCATTGTGGTAAGGTTTTTATAAAAGTTCTTGAAAATAAAAAAAGCCCGACAAACTTTCAGACTTAATTCAGCCTTGAAAATCTGTCGGGTTTTACTCTTTCATTGAGAGCCTTAACACCTTTGACAAACGCCAGCCGTAACCGTGCGTGCGATTACTGCCCAATATTCCATTGCGAGGGTATAGGCGTATTATGAGGTGTCTATGTATAAAAAAAGAATTGAGTGTTCCATTTACTGCTCCCGAAAGTTTTTTATGTTTTTACTTTCGTACACTCAATTCTTTATTTGCTTAAAGATTTATTCTGTTGTTAGGTTTTATTCTCCAATGCTTTTTGAATAATGATTTTGCCGTCTTTGATTTCTATTTGTAGTTTTAATTTACATTTCGGGCAATATATTTCCGCGTTTGAGCCGTCGCCCAACTTAAACAATTTATACCCGCATTCGGGGCATACAATGTAGTTTGTCATAGTCTTTCCTTTATTGCATTAGTGTCATTTAATTTTTTGAAATGTAAAATTGATAATACGCAAATCGGTAAAAAGAATAAGTGTTTCTGCCTTGTAAGAAGCAGGTATGAGTGATAAAGACGCTGCCTTCATTTCCGGCATTTACCAACTTCCATCCACGG
>JAAWAB010000003.1 GCA_022791915.1 Clostridia bacterium | reverse complement strand
GTTAAGTGTGTTTCTTGCTTGGCAGGGGAGACGCGATTCGAACACGCAACCTACGGTTTTGGAGACCGCTACTCTACCGTTGAGCCACTCCCCTTGAACTCTATTTATTATAAACAAAAATCGTTTATTAGTCAAATAAAATTAGGAGTATTATGAAAAAATATACTTTATCCGTAATCGGGTGCGGCAATATGGCGCAAGCTATTTTGCGGGCGTTATATGGCGAGAAAGCGCAAGCAGATTTGCGGAAAAGGGATATCGGTTTGGAGATTACGGTGTCCGACCCGGATTCCCGAAAGCTTGATATGCTTCCGTTTCCCGCACGGAAAACAATCGATAATTCGGAAGCAGTAAATAACGCCGATTATGTTTTACTTTCCGTAAAACCGCAAATAGCCCCCGAAGCGTTGAAGGAGTTACAGTTGCGCAATAAGACTATTCTTTCGATTATGGCGGGCGTTACCGTTCAGACGCTTTGTAAATGGACGGGAAGCGAAAAGATTGTTCGCATTATGCCTAATCTGAATGCGCGTGTTTGTCTGTCGTATAATGCATATACTTGTACGGGGCTTTCTGCTGAACAAGAAGAATTTGTGCGGATTCTGTTGCGGTCGTTCGGCGTTGCGGCAAGAATATCGGAGAATCGATTCGACGCGATAACGGGCTTGACGGGAAGCGCTCCTGCCTTTGTGTTTATGTTTATTCAGGCGCTTATCGACGAAGGAATTGCGCAAGGATTTGATACCGCTACGGCGCGCGAAATGGCTCTTTCCGTAATTATGGGTAGCACCGAAACCGCGCGGATATCGGCGGCGAATTTGGGTGAACTGATTGAGTCGGTATGCAGTAAGGGTGGAACGACAATCGAAGGCGTAAAACATTTGCATGCAACGGAGTTTGAAGAGAATATACGAACAGCGGTTAAAAAATCAATCGAGCGTGCAAAGGAGTTGGGAAAGGCATAATGAAAAAGGTGCAGATATACACGGACGGAGCTTGTAGCGGCAATCCCGGTGTGGGGGGCTGGGCGGCAATTCTGATGTTTAACGAACACAGAAAAGAAATATCGGGATTTAACAAGGACACAACAAATAATCGTATGGAGTTGTTTGCAATCATACAGGGATTGGCGGCTTTGAAAGAATCTTGCGACGTTGAAGTTTACAGCGATTCCGCATATGCGGTAGACGCAATCAATAAAGGTTGGTTGCGCGCTTGGCAAAATTCCGATTGGAAAACCGCGGATAAAAAAGAAGTTAAAAACAGGGATTTATGGAATGACCTATCGTTAAAAATCAGTAGACATAACGTAACGTTTATCAAAGTGAAAGGACATAGCGACAACGTATTCAACAATCGGTGCGACGAGTTGGCACGGGCGGCAATCAAAGCATGCCGTGTGTAACATTGCGGATTAGAAGTAGCACATTTAATAAAAGAATACGGGAATAAAACGTATAAAAGGGGAAACTACATAATATAACCGAAGAAAAAGCATATAATAGTTGTATGGCGGGCATGTCGAAAATAGCATTTACTAAAATCTGGATTACCTTGCTCAATCTCGGTATGCTTTCTTTGGCATGTGTGTATATGATAGATTTGCCGCGTGTGGTACTATTATGTACTATGATTTTGTTCGCAACTTTGGGCGTAACCGTTCCGAGCATAGACGAAAAAACACATCGGTCGGTTTATAAATTTTTTATTCTGGCGTCGATTTTTGCTGCGTTTGCCTTATTGTGTTATGTGGCATTAGATGCCAGCGGTATGTTATCAAAATTTCGGGATACCGATGCACTGATTGCATTTATTCGCAGTACGAAACATTGGGGAATTTTGGTATATATCGGAATCGTTATTTTTCAGGTGATTTTTTTGCCCATTCCGTCTGCGATTGTAGCAGTTCTTGGGTCTGTTCTGTATGGTCCGACATATGCTTTTTTATTTATGACGGCAGGCACTTTGATCGGCTCGGTGCTTACCTTTCTATTGGGGAAGATTTTCGGCAGAAAATTGGCGGTGTGGGTGATTGGAGAAGAAAAAACGGATAAGTATGCAGAATTGCTTAATCAAAAGGGGCGTTTTTTATTTATTGTCGCCATGTTGTTTCCCTTTTTTCCCGATGATATCATTTGTTTGATTGCAGGCATAACCACAATGAGTTTGCGCTACTTTACGATTACGGTATCGTTGACGCGACCCGTTATGGTTGCGTTTTTATGTTATTTTGGGAGCGGAACAATTATCCCGTTCAAAGGGTGGGGAATCCCCGTATGGATTGCATTGATTGCGGCTATTATCGTACTGTTTTTTGTAATCAATCATATTAAAAAGAGAATCATGAGGGGAAAACAAGAAAAGAAAAAAGATGTGCAACTTATCGAAAAATGAATCTGCTCAAAAAGGTTTTATGTAGAAAAATATCCCGATTGATATACTCAATCGGGATATGATTTACTGTTCTACCGCAAACTTTTTGGTTTTGAAGAGTGCGTTGAAGATAAATGCGCTGACGGGGAATCCTGTGCATAGCAGAGCGGGCAACAGCAGAGTAGTAAGATACTCTTTGGAGAAAGACAAGGGCATTCCGCCGATGATGTTCAAGCAGTAGATAATCAGGAAACATTGCGCCATAACAATCAATCGATATATAAGAGAGTTTTTCATATTGAAATTGATTCGCTTCCGCTTGTTGGGCGCCGTAAAATTTTTAACAAAGGCAACGGCGGGGAATGTGACGGCAACCACAGTTGCAATAATATAAAACCATTTATCGGTGCTTTGCCCCGCTTTTAAGATTGGATTGATAAATACGGCGGTGAATAGGATTTCTAACATCATGACGGCGAACAGGATTCCGTAGTGCACAAGCATGAGTTTGTTGGAATAGTAGTAATACGTATTGTTGTGTTCTTTGGCGCCCGTGCTGTTGTGCGTGCGAATTACCACGTTATCGCCCATTTCTCGCACTTCGCCCGTTAAACGATTGAGTTTTTTGTTGACGTCGGCATCCGCCGTATACGATTCGAGCGTGTTCTCGATTTGCTCGTCGGGATAATCGTTCGTTTCTATTTCCGAATGATTTTCCGCAAGTGTGGGTTGCGTTTGCTCTTCCTGCAACGATTCTTGCGTGTCCGTCGGAACGTTCTGGTCGTTGCGTTGCGGTTCTTCTGCGGGAGGCGTGCGCCGTTCGGAAAAACTCGCGTTGAGAAATTCGCCCAAAATATTGCGGTATTCTCGTTCTATAATTGCGTTTTCGGGACGGGGCGCTACTTGTGACGTGTGGTAATCCAAGAAACGGTCGGTAGGAGATACATTTGCTGTTTCGGATTGGGGGTCGGATACCGGTTCGGGCTGTACCGACTCTTCCGAAACGGGAGAAAGATGGGATTTCTGCTCCGCTTGTTCTTCGTTTTCCGAATCTTCCGAAGTTTCGTTGCTATCGAAAAAATCACGAAAATAGGTGTCCGAAGAGAAAGTTTCCGCCGTTCGGTCCGAAACGTATTTTTCGGAAACCAGTTTTTCCGCATAACTGGCATCCGACGGAACGTCGGTTTGTCTACGGAAAAGTTCGTTCATGATTGCCGTTGTATCCGAAAAAACAACTTCTTGTTCGGGAATTTGTTCGGGGGCGGGTTGTATGGCGTCACCTACAATAATTTCGCCGATTTGTTCTTCCGAGTGTTCGGCGGATACGTCGGTAGTAGTTATAAATATATCCGATTCCGATTCTTCGGCAGTTTCATCATACCCGACGGATTCGGCTTGCTCCGATTCCGAGTCGGAGTCGTTGTTTTCCGAATGATAATCGTTTAAGTTGACTTCGCGGTCGGAAATCAGTTTATCTATAACCGTGCGAGAATACTCCCATTCGCTTTGATTTTTGATAAAAAGTTCGCGCCCCATATCGGTGAGCGTAAAATATTTTCTGCGCCCGCCGTTGGATTTTGCGCCCCAATACGAACGAATGAATCCTTGTATTTCCAGCCGTTTGAGGCAACTGTACAGCGTGGGCTGTTTCAGCTTATACTGCCCGCTGCTTTTTTGCTCGATTTCCCGAACAATATCGTATCCGTAGCGATCGCCGTCGAAGAGGGCTTTGAGAATGATTGTATTGATGTGCCCTCGAATCAGATCGCTTTGTATCGTATTTTCCATACAAACCTCATGTAAGTTATTGCTATTATTGTATACTTTTTTGTTTCTTTTGTCAATAGAATACTATTTAAGGCATAGCTATTTTTTGAAATTATGCAAAAAGATTTGCAAGAAATTTGTCGATACGCTATAATGATATGCGGAGGCTATTATGGATGGTTTTTTGCATCATACGCAGACGATTATCACGGCGGTAGATGAGTTTGACTTTTTGGAACGAATCAAACCGAGTGCCGTAATGGAATACTTTCAGGACCTTGCAACCGTGCATGCTACCGAAATCGGTATCGGTTACGAAGAAATGAAAGAAAAGAATCTATGTTGGGTGCTCAATCGGTTATCGGCAGTTGTAGAACGTATGCCGGCCGTCGGAGAACCGATTGTTGTTACAACGTATCCGCACAAGCCGGGAATTGTGGACGCATTCAGAGATTATTATATAACCGATACGAAAGGGAATGGGCTGATTCGCGGCACGTCGCGGTGGTGCGTGCTGGATATCCGCAATAAGGCAATTCGCAGATGTGCGCCGCTGTTTTCGTTTGACGATTCACAATATAATCCCGAATATGCGGTAACGGACGGAAATCCGCAACTGCCCGAACTGAATTCGATTTCGTCTGCATGCGAATGGGAATGTACGGGAAAAGTGCGCATTACCGATTTGGACCGCAACGGGCATATGAACAATGCGCGTTATGCCGATATTGTGGTAAACAGTTGCGATTTCGATTTTTATTCGGCGCACAAAATCGCGTCGTTTGATTTCAATTTTCTTTCGGAAGCGAAAATCGGCGACGAATATCGTGTGCGCGTAAAAACGCATGAAAACGTTTCGTATTTCGAGGCAAATAAAGGTGTGAATTCTTGCGGCGAACAATTTCCGATGTTTCGCGCAAAAATTACGTGGGCATAATGTTTTCCTATACGCTGACGCGGTCGAAAAGAAAGACGGTTGCGATTCTGATTAAAGACGGCAAGCTGTTTGTAAAAGCGCCGCATCGAGCCGACCTGAAAATAATTGAAGAATTTCTTGTACGAAAGGAAAAGTGGATTGTGCGCAAACTGTCCGAAAGTGAAAAGCGAGCGGCGAGTGTGGCAGATGTCTTTGCGTTTCGGCGTTTTTTGTATCTTGGAGAAAATTTGACGGTTGTTTGGTCGAATAGAAGAACGTTTCGTTTGGAAAACGGTTATTTGCAAATTCCCGATGTATACGCGACAAACGGAACACTTGTTGCGTCCGAAAAATTTGTTGTTGCCTTGAAACGTTTTTATGCACGCATTGCAAAAGAATATCTTTCCGAACGGTTACGCATTATTGCGGAAAGGTTGGGAATTGCATATACAGGGTTTTCTCTCACAAGTGCAAAAACAAAGTGGGGAAGTTGTGATTCTTACAATCGTATAAAGTTGCATAGGAATTTGATTTTGCTTAAACCCGAATGGATTGATTACGTAGTTGTGCATGAATTGATGCATACGAAAGAGCATAATCATTCCAAAAAGTTTTGGGAAAACGTTGAAAAGATATTGCCGGAATACAAAAAAACGGTACTATGCCTGAAAGAGTTTGGGGGTTTAACCGAATATTTGGCATAAAATCGATTGCTCAATTCAAATGGGAGAAAACTGCTTGATGAACCTAAAAGAATTAGAACGGTATATTCTGAATAAACCGGATGCGAAAAAACGAGCCATTCCGCATTGGGATTATATCCGCTATACGGTATACGATTCGGCGTTTGCCACACTTTCTTGCACAAAACGGGGAATCGTTCTGACAGTGTGGGGAACGTTCCCGCAATATAAGGAGCAGTTTCCGCGCCATGTTAGACCTGCCGCTCAAAATGAACCCGCTCATTTTACCGACATTTTATTGTCGGACGGAATCGTTCCCGATTATGTGATTCGGGCTGTAATCGATTCTTCGTATTCGGACCGTAGCGGTGCCGTTATTATGCCGTATATGGCAAAGCCCGGTTATGCAAACGTGCCGTATTGCGGTATAGTTTCCAACGATATCGAATTCAAAGTAACGCTCGATTATGAGCCGATGGAAAACCGTGCGAATATTGCGTACAAAGACGCAAACATGGCAAAAACAAAAAGCGGAACGGAGCGACCGTATGAACTTATCGGAACGGGAAAGTGGGACGGTATGCCGTATTCCATTGCAGCAACCGAGGAAGCGGCGCGGAAATATAAAGAATTGTTGGATTTGTTGGCTGCCGACATAAAATCCGAACAGTGTGACGCATAAATAGTTTGACATTTTTTGTAAATTTGTGTATAATTTTTGTATCAAGAGAATGAAGGAACAAGTTAATTTGGATACGCAAGAACTTTTATTCGGAAACGGAAGTGCGCCTGTGTCGTTTCGGTTCGGAATGCTACGGGAACGGAACGACGAAGATTTCGATGATTTTACCGAGCAGACAGTGCGTCGCTTTTTGATGAAAACGGGATTGACGGATTTACCGTCGCGTGTTCTGAATTGGATTTCGATTTTGGTTTATAAGAGCGCAAAACGGGAAAAACTGGTGTTGGCAAAGGAGTATTTGCGGTTGGGAACAAACGGAGAAAGCGCCGCCGCCGTCCGTGCCAAAATCGATTATTATCTCAATAAGAATTACGATGCGGTATACGCTACGGTAAAACGTGAATACGGTTGCGAAATCAGTAAAGAATTTTTGGGAACAAAAAATTTTGTTTGCAAAATCGGCGCGATTTTCTACGTTTTCGGTTAATTATCATTTCATATAAAAATAAACAAAAATCCTTTTGTAGTTATTTATGAAAGGATTTTTTATATGCGTAAAATCAGGTAGATTCGGGTAAAAATCTCAAACAAACCGAAACACATAATAAAGTTAAAAAATGCTAAAAAAACGGTAGATATCGGCTATTTACATTACCAAAACAGTATTGTACAATTAAAATATGCAAAATGTTGGCACGTACCGCACAACTTACGTATCAAACGGTAGGCACATTGCGGCTCGGTGTACCTTCCGAAAAACGATTATAGAAAACACAAACCGGAACGGAGGGTAAAATAATGAAAAAAATCGGTTTTATCGACAACTTTTTAAGCGAGTGGCATGCCAACAACTATCCCGATATGATTCGCAAACATTCGCTTGCGCAAAAAGAAGGGTTGGAAGTATGTTATGCCTATGCGCATACGGACGTATCGCCTTACGACGGCGTGACTACCGACGAGTGGTGTAAGAAATTCGGCGTAAAACGGTGCGCCGATATTCGGGAACTGGTGGATAATTCGGATTGCATTGCCGTGTTATCACCCGATAATCCCGAATTGCATTACGAATTGGCGGAATACGCACTGTGTAGCGGAAAACCCACTTATATAGATAAAACGTTTGCGCCCGACAAAGCGACGGCGGAAAAGCTGTTCGCGCTTGCCGCAAAGCATAAAACGCCGCTGTATTCCACGTCGGCGCTACGGTTTGCCGACGAACTGGCGCCGTATCGGGCAAGCGACGTGGGCGCTTTGCATTGTATGGTGTGCGGCTGCTTTACGTTTGATATTTACGCCATACATATTTTCGAAATGATGTGCACCATTATGAAAGGGGGCGCCAAACGCATGATGGCTGTGCAAACGGGGCGCAACCGCAATATCATTGTGGATTACGGCAACGGACGGGACGCGTCGTTTTTGCAAATGCACACCGATGACCCTTACGGCGTACCGTTTATCACATCGGCGGAAATGCCCGATAAAACGGCGCACTATTACACAATCGGGGACGGCTATCAGAATCGTTTTGTGGACCATCTTGTGGAGTTTTTCGTGAGCGGGATACCGCAGGTGGATTCCGCCGAAACAATCGACCTTATGGGTATGTTAGACGTTGCGCGCAAAGCGCTTGCAAAGCCGTTTACCTGGTTCGATATTTAGGAGAGCGACTATGGCGCAACGTGTGTTCGGGCTGTGTTGCCGCGGGGAGAAATATCCCGTAAACATTGAGCACCCCGTGGATTTTTCCTGGCAACTCGAAGGGTGTAAAAAGCAAAAGGAAGTTGTTTTTCGCCTGTATGAAGGGGATACGCTTGTGGGCGAATACAGGCGAAAATCCCGCTTGCAACGTTTCACGTTGCCCCAAAATGTAACCTTAAAACCGCTTGCCGTATATTCTTACGAAATAACGGCAATCACCGACGCATACACGTTTACGAGCGAGCGGGCGAAATTCCGTGCGGGACTTGTGCACGGATTTTCTTCTTGCGCGCGGTGGATAGGAAACGGAAGCAGATACGTGAGCGAAAGCGATGCGGTGGGAACCCCTGCCGTTTATTTGTACAAATCCTTTTCACTTATGAATGCGCCCCGCGATGCCGTGGTGCATTTGTGCGGATTGGGTTTATATGAGCTACATCTGAACGGCAAGCGCGTGGGTGACCGTGTGCTCGAACCTGCATTTTCGCAATACGATAAACGCGTGCTTGTTTCCGCTTATGAAGTTACCGAATATTTGCAAGCGGGTGAAAATAAGATAGAAGTCATTTTGGGCGACGGGTGGTATAATCAAGCTACGCGCGACACTTGGGGGTTTTATCAGGCGGGTTGGCGCGATATGCCCAAACTGCTTTTTGAAATGCATTGCGACGGTACGGTGATTGTATCGGATAAAAGTTGGCAGACGTCGGACGGTGCAATCGTATCGAACGCATTGCGGGCGGGCGAACGGTGGAATCTTTGCACGCAGTCATTTGCGCGTAAACCTGTCGCGCAAACCGCACCGCCGGGCGGAATATTGTCGCCTGCTTTTCTGCCGCCCATACGCGAGTGCGAACGGATTGCGCCTGTTTGTTCGTGGGAAACGGAAAGCGGCGTTGTGTACGACTTCGGCAAAAGCATGGCAGGTTATTGTGTCGCCGTACTCGAAACGGATAAAGAAACAGCCGTAGAATTTACGTATTCCGACCGGCTGACAAACGGATTGCCCGATAACGGCAGCAACGGTATGTATATTTTCAATCCGAACGCAAAAGTGCAGACCGACGAGTTTTTGCTGCCTCCGGGCGTTTCACACGTTAAACCCAAATTTGTGTATCACGGATTTCGTTATGTTCTTGTGCGCGGGCAGGCGTGCGTTAAAGAAATTTGTGCTTTGTTCGTGCATACCGACCTTGCCGAACGGGGAAGTTTTTCCTGCTCGTCGCCTATATTGAACGCATTATATTCTATGGGCGGCAACGCGATATTGAGCAACTATCATGCGTTCCCCACCGATTGTCCGCACCGCGAAAAAAACGGTTGGACGGGCGACGCACAACTCTCGCTGGAAGCGTGCTTGTACCGTTACGATATGCGGGAAGCATATCGCAAATGGGCAGATGATTTTATAGACAACATGCGGGAAAGCGGTCAGATTTCGGCAATTATTCCGTCATGCGGTTGGGGATACAACTGGGGGAGCGGTCCTGCTTGGGATGTGGCAATGTTTCGCATTCCGTATGCGCTGTGGTATTATTACGGCGACGAAATTACCGCGCGCAAAATGTTGCCGTATCTAAAAAAATATTTTGCGTATATTTCGGCATATGCCGACAGTAACGGACTTTTGTGCGTCGGGTTGGGAGATTGGAATTATCCCAAAAATATATCTTTTGCCGTGTGTCCCACAGAATTGACCGACAGCGGCTATTATTACGCCATGGCAAAGATTTTGAGCGAATTGTGCAAAGCGTTTGCACCCGCCGAAGCGGCGCAATATGATATTGCCGCTATAAAAACGGCATGCGGAATTCGGGCAAAATATGGGGCGGAAAAGAGTTTAACGGGGCTTGCCGCGCTTACGTACTTCGGAATTTTGGATAAGTCTGCGGAAGTGGCTACTTATCTCGAACAAAACGACTGCGTGCCGCATTTCGGCATTTTGGGCGCCAAGTTCGTATTGGATACGTTAGGAAAAAGCGGACGGAGCGATTTGGGACTTCGATTGTTGGAACGCACCGAATATCCGTCGTTTGGCTATTGGGTAGAAAAAGGACAAACGGCGCTTTGCGAAGATTTCGAGTTGACAAATTCACTCAATCATCACATGTACAGTCCCGTTTGCGAGTATATGAGCCGCTATTTGTGCGGTTTGCGTGTGGGAAAGAATATGGAATCTGCGGAAATTGTGCCCAATCTGCCGAGCGGACTGAATGCCGCGCAAACGTATCTTGACACCGTATACGGCAGATACGAAGTGCGGCTTGCGCGTGTACCCGAAGGCGTTCGGGTATGGTTTACGGTACCTTGCAACGCTTATGTCGTATATCGCCAAAAGAAATATTCGGCGGGCGAATATACGTTTTTGCAAGCGGAAATTTGACTATTTTCAACTTATTTTGCCGTGAAGTTAAAATCTGCCAAATGCGCAGTTAAAAATCGGCATTTACATATGCGGTTTTAGCTTTTATAATAAAGGCAGATTGGAATGTAATGTTTCAAAATTTATTTGTAGGAGAAAAGCAGGATGAGAAAGAAAAGAAGTTTGCTGTGCGTGTTGCTGTTGATAGCGGCTTTGAGTATGGCAACCGTTTGTGGTACGGCATTTGCCGCAGAGGGGGGAGATGCCGAACCTGATACTCCCGTAGCGGTAGATTGGTCGGCGGACGAAACCAAATGGACGGAGAAAAACGGCTTTGCGTTTAACGATACGTTGGGCATGCACTTAACGGCAAGTTTCGGGACATATGCGGCAACGAAGGCAAAGAGTATCGGCGGCAATTCCACGATTACCTTTGAGATTGACGGGAATTTACCGGGTACCGATTGGTGTGCAGATTGGATTGTTTTCAAAAACACGAACGATACGCCGTTAACGACATTTCCGTATAGTTCGGAAATTTCAACGGGAAACTGGTTGGCAATATATTGCGGTAGGGGCGTAAACTTCACGATAATGGAGTGCAAAAACGGTCAGATAACGAAAAAACAAGTTGGACTGCATTGTGCTACATCTTGGGAATCGTTTCATCAGAAACAGACGATTACCATTACGACACAAGATACCGAAGAAGGCGTAGAAGTATCGATGAAATACGATTCGCCCACCGAGCACACTACGGCTACCTATTTGAGTAGTAATACGCTTTTGTGGGGGGCTTATAGCATTTCGGTAGGAAGAACCGGTGGTAACACGGACACGGTTGACCTTATGAGCACTCCTGCGGCAACGTATACATATAAAATTAACGTGACGGACGTTGCGTCGGATAAAGTGCCCGTTGATACGGCGCCCGAGTTGGACCCCGATAACCTTGCGCAGAATATGGATAACTGGTCGAAAGACGGTCGTGTGGGTACCGACGTAACGGCAGACGCTTACGGCTTGACGTTTGGCGGAAGCGGAAATACATACGGCTATACGCTCGATAAGAACGTTGCGGCGGATTCCACCGTATCGCTTACGATTAAAGGAAAATCGAAAGCAAGCGGTTGGGGACAAACGTGGGTTGTGTTTAAGAACAAAAGTGTGGAGATAGACAGCGTTGCTCCACTTACGGCAACCAAAGCCCCTGCGGCTCCCGCGGGCACTTGGATGGCGTTTATGTTCGGCGCCAGCTATCAGGCGTCTATTTTAGAGTGTGTAGACGGAGTTGTAACAAGATATAACTGTACGGAAGCGCCTGTAAACATGAATGGAAACGATTTTAACTATTTTTACGCGCAGGATTCCGAACTGACAATCAAAACGGAAGATAACGCCGACGCGGGAACCGTGAAAGTGACTATCACGTTTGTGGGAAAGAATTTGGCGCTTACCGATAAAACGCCTACGGGCAAGACGTATACAATCGAATATACCACGAATGACACTACGGGTAAATTCTTGGGCGACGGCGCGCTGTCGGTTGGGGCATACTATGATAATAAAGGTTCGATTGCGGTGTCGTCGCTCAAATCGGATAAGCCGCTCGTGGACCGTGTGGTGGACGACGGACTATGCAACTTTGTTACCGATTTGAAATACTGGAAGAATCTTACGTCGGAAGAAAATATTTTCATCGACCAAGACGGTTTACAGGTTTGGGATGCGAGAAGCGGCGAAGCGGTGCTCAATCAGAAAATTGCTACCGACAAAACGGTTTCGATTACGGTAGACGGAAATTTGAACGCGGAGTGGGGCAATATGTATTTTATGTTCCATTTCGATTCGCCCGAATTTATGTTAAAAACCGATTCGCCGTTACCTACGCCCAAAGGCAATCGTTTGGCAATAATGGTAGGCGGCAACGGATTCCGCGCCTATGAGAGCGTAGCAGGAGAATGGGCGAGCGGAGAAGATTCGTTGACCGATGCGGGCATTGCAAATGAAGGCACAAGTTTGGAAAGTAATGAAGTAAACAACAACGACGTTTGGTTTATTTATAAATCTTATACAAAACTGACCTTCGCGCTGGATGCAGATGAAAATGGCGTGGATTTGATTATTACGCTTTTGGGACCGAGTGGAAAGACGAGTACTGTTTTGTACCCTACGCAGTACACGGCGGAAGACGTGCAAGACGGATTCTGGTTTAGTGTGGGTTGCTATTTGGGTGCAATGTGCGGCGGACAGAACGGCAGCGTAAAAGTGCCTGTTCTGAAAGTCAGCGACGTAGCGGAAGGATATGTGCCCGAGGTGGATATTGCCGAAATACAGTTGGCAATCAAAGCAGCGTCTGAAACGGTAGTAACTGCCGAGAATTATAGCGAATTGCAAACCAAATTGAACGATTGGAAAGCGCTTCGTAAAACGCTCAACTACGAGCAGGAAAAAGCGTTCCCGTACGCTCTTTTGGGTAATCTGGAAAACAATCTTGCGGCGTATGTAACCGACCGTGAGGCGGCGGACGATTTGCTTGCGTTGATTGCCGAAATTCCCGCAGAAATCACGGCGGCAAATAAAGCGGACGCCGAGAGTAAAGTTGCCGCGGCTGAAACGGCATATGCGGCGCTTACGGAAAACGCGAAAAACATGGTAGGCGCAACCGAATACGGCAAGATAACTGCGGCGCGTAACGCTCTTACCGCATTGGCGGATAAAGAGGCGGCGGACGCCGTGAAGGCGCTGATTGCCGCAATTCCCGCCGAAATAACGGCAGACAACAAAGCGGATGCGGAAACCAAAGTTGCGGCGGCAGAAACGGCATATGCCGCATTGAATGCGCAGGCAAAAGCGTTGGTAGGAGATTCCGAAGCGGCGAAAATTACAGCGGCTCGTGCAAAAATTACCGAACTGAACAATACGAACCCGGGCGAAGATGAAAATCCCGGAGAAGATGAAAAGCCGGGCGACACTACTCCCGACGAGCCGCAACCCAAAAAGAAATGCGGTTCGCAACTGGGCGGCGCAATGGTTGTTTTGGCTCTTGCCGCATTTGCTACCGTAGGTTTGTTGCTGATTTCCCGCAAACGGAAACAAGCAAAATAAGTTGACGCAAAAAGCGTACAAAAAAAACGTCCGTAGGACTCGAACCTACGGGCGTTTTTTATCGGAATCGTCTTTTTTCGGCAGTGATTGCTTGAACGTTTGCGGACTGATACCGTATTTCTTTTTGAATGTGCGACTGAATACGTATATAGACGAATAATTGAGATAAGCCGCAACTTCGGTGACGGACATGTTTTTTTCTTCGAGAAGTTGCTTGGCGTAGTGTAGCTTTTTGTTGGAATAATAATTGTAAATAGACGACCCGAACTTGCGTTTGAAGATACGGGAAATGTATATGTAGTTGTAATGCAAATCGTCGGCAATGTCGGTGAGTTTGGTCATTGTTACAAGATGCGTGTCGATATAATGAATGATTTTGTAATAGAGATTTTGTTCGTTATCTATGGTGGGCGACACATATTTTTCGGAATAAATATTTTGATACAACTGAAAAATGCGTATACTGAACAGTTTGACCTGCAATTCGAATTCCAAATCGGAATAGGGTGCCACGCTTTCCAACGTAGAAAGCATGCGAATAAAAGAATCGGCAATATCGGGATAGTTACAAACGCGCATATTGGGTGACAGATTCATCAAATGCGAACTGTACAAAATGTCGTTTCGGAAAGGGGAATCATGCGCAAAACTGAACGCAATGTAGTAATATCGCAACGATTGCGTGCTGTCCGAAATGATTTTGTGGCTCTCGTACGGCAAAGACAGAAACAAATCGTTTGCCTTTGCTTCCGTAGGTTCGCCCGCAACATAGAAAATGCCCGTACCCGATACAATAAACGTCAGCTCGAAAAAATCGTCGTGCACGTGTTCGATAACTTCGGCGCCGTTGTCGCAGTACAGTTCGCCGCATTGGTACAGCACCAAATCGCCCATAGTTTTGGGCTTTTTCAGGTAATTGAAATCGTGGGAAAATTTGTTGTCGATAACGATATCGTTTCTCATATTTGCAGTTTGTCCGATTTATTTTCGGTTTATCCTAAATTAACTTCATTATAGCATAGTTTTCGATAAAAAAACGGATGAACGGTGCACGGGTTGTAAATCGACAAATGTTTGGTATATTTTTGTTAAATACAAATTGTATATTCTTCTTTCTGTTCCTTTTTTAAGATGACAACAGGTTAAAAATAGTTAAACGCCGCGCATAGATTGACTATTTTCAAGCCTATCGGCTTTGTGTTATACTATGGGTGAAAATAAATGCGAGAAAATCATATTGCATGTGATGCCGCAAAATCGTTTACAAGGAGGTAACATGATGCCGCGCAAAAAACGCTTTTCCGCTTTGATTGTGCTTGTAACGCTGTGTTTGTGCGTTTTGTGTTTGAGCGGTTGTGCTACGGCGCAAGCGGAGATTGGACGCGACGGTTCGGGCACGATAACTCTTGCAATCGATAAATCGGACGGCACCACCGAACAAGACGTTCGGGAACGTATGAACGATATATTCGAGGGCGTGAGCGAAATGTCGGGCGACGAATACCGCTTGAAACTGAAATCTCTTAAAGAGCGCGCCGACGGGTTTGTTGTAAAGATTTCGTTTAAGCGGATTCAGTATACCAAAGGTTTGGGCGATTTCGATTACATGAAAAGCCGCGACTTTCTGGCAGAAGAAAATAAAATCGCACAGGTGACGAATTGGGCGCGCGGGCGGTTCAAACGGTATCAGAGTTATTCGGGAGATTTGTATATATTCGACGGCGAAACGCTCGGGAATCCGCAGTATGCTTTTCGTCCTACATTGGTTTCTACGGGTGAAACGGTTTCTACCGATGACTTTTTGGCGTCGGGCGGCGTGATGGACCGCAAGAAAGGTCAGATTTTTTCTTTCTTTATGGCGGATTTTGCGGGGCTTCAAAGCATTACGTTTTCTTTTGCGGGCAAGATTACCGCATACGGAAGCAAAAACATCGAGCAAGTAGATAAAAACACGGTGCGCGTGTATCCTACGAACATTTCCGCCGTAGTCACCACGTTGGAAAGCGCGGAACGCAAAGACGTTTCGTGTTTTGCGGGATACGTGGTTTTCGATATGGGCATGAACAAAATTCTGCTCGGTTGCCTGATAGGGGGCGGCGCGTTGCTCGGCGGCTTTGTGATTTACGGCTTTGTATCCGGACTTTTCAAGCGAATACACCGTAGCAGAAAGGCACGCCTTTTGCGTAAAAATTACAGTTTATATCTCATGATGTTGCCCGCTATTGCGTTGTTGATACTCTTTTCCTATTTGCCGATGGGCGGCGTGGTTATGGCGTTTAAGAACTTTCGCATAAACGACGGTATCTACGGTAGCGAATGGGCGGCGTTCGGCGGATTCAAGAACTTTGTGGATTTATTTGTCAATCCTGCGTCCGACTTTTTGAAACTGGCAAAAAACACCGTGATTTTGGCGGTGCTCAAATTTATTTTCGGATTCGTGTGTTCTATCGGACTTGCCATTTTATTCAGTTATCTTGCCAACGGTATTTTCAAAAAGACGGTTCAAACCATATCGTATTTTCCGTATTTCATATCTTGGGTGGTGGTGTATAACATTGCCTATCTGTTTCTTGCGTCCGACGGGGGAATATTCAACCGCATTATCGAACGATTCGGCGGCACGGGTATTACCTGGTACTCGTCGCCGCAATACTGGCGAAGTATACTCACAATATCGTCTATCTGGAAAACGGTGGGGTATTCCACAATCGTCTATCTTGCGGGTATGACTGCAATCGACCCCGGGTTATACGAAGCCGCAAAAATCGACGGGGCGGGGCGATGTAAGCAACTGTGGCATATCACGTTGCCGGGACTGTTTCCCGTTATCGGCATACAAATCATATTCAGTTTGGGCAATCTTGTAAAAGACGACTTTGACCAAATCTACACAATGGTGGGTGGGAATAACGCCGCATTGAGCGAAACAACCGACGTTATCGGTACAATCGTATTCAAATCCATCGGGTCGGTGAGCGCATACAGCAGTGCCGCCGCAATGAGTTTGTTGCAAAGCACGGTGGCGCTCGTGATTGTGCTGTTTAGCAATAAGCTGATTAAAAAACTCAACATGGAAGGAATATTCTGACGGTACCGCCGCTTTACCGTTCGGGAAAAGGAGATTCGCAATCGTATGATTAAATCCAAAGGAGAAAAAGTATTCGACGTATGCAACATCATACTCATGGTGCTCTTTACGTGTGCGTTTGTGTTTCCCGTTATTATTATCGTGAGCGCGTCGTTTACTTCTACCGAAGGACTCACCAAATACGGATACAGCCTATTCATACACGGCTTTTCGCTCGGGTCGTATAAATACATATTTACGGCGTCCGATTTGTTTTTGCGGTCTATGCTTAATTCGCTCATCATTACCGTATCGGCAACCGCATTGCTGGTTGTTACCACTTCGCTCTACGCCTACGCGCTTACGCGCAAAGAACTGCAATTCCGCAAGTTTTTCACCGTGTTGTTGCTGATTCCCATATTGTTTGCGGGCGGAACCATTCCGTATTATATTAATATTAACAACTTGGGGTTGATGAATTCACCGCTTGCCATTATTTTGCCCGGAGCGGTGAATGCTTGGTACATTCTTTTGGTGCGGAACTTTTTCAGAAATTTGCCCGAATCGTTGAGCGAGGCGGCAAAAATCGAAGGCGCGAACAATATGCAGGTTTTATTCCGCATCACGTTGCCGCTCGGTTTTCCCATTATTGCCACCATTATTCTGTATTCGGCGGTGGCGCTTTGGAACGATTGGTTTCAGGCAATGTTGTTTTTGGACAGCTCGCATAAGCAGTTATGGCCCGTGCAAGCGGTTGTGCGCGAGTTGAATACGAATTTCTCGTCGATTGCCAACGCGGTGGGCGGAGGCAGCACGCTCGGACTCAATTCCGAAGGAATCAAGAGCGCGGCAGTGGTTATTTCCACGTTGCCCATTGTCATCATTTATCCTTTCTTGCAACGGTTTTTTATTAACGGCGTACTGGTAGGCGGGGTAAAAGAGTAAATTTGTCGGATACGGCGTCGGTTGTTTGCGTATGCGGGCAAAAGGCGCGTTTCGGAAATAAATCAATAGTATCGGAGGACGAAACGGTGAAGAAAGTGTTGGGACTGGTGCTGGCGGTGTTTATGGCGTTTGCCGTAACCGCTTGCGGAAACTCGGATAATGGGAACAATCCGAGTGGCAACGGAGAAAAAGTACCTTGGGAAACGGCGAAACGCAACGCCGCAAAGGTGACCATTTACGTAGACGAAAGCAATATTTACGGCGCTTACGTGAAGGGTAGCGACGAAGCCTATGTGAAAGATTGCATAGAGAAGAAATTCTACGAAGATACGGGCGAAGCCATCAACATGGAAATCATGTACGAAACGCACGATTCGTTCAACACGCGGTTCGGCGGCGTGATGACCACGGGACAGTGGGATGCGGCTGTCAGTTATTTGGGGCAGGCGGGACTGGAAGAAACGGTGCTGACGCAAGACGTAAGCATGAATCTTGCCGACGTTATCGCCGACAACGGAGAGAACCTTTTGAAAGCGGTGGATAAAGAGGCGATGTATGCCGTAACCACGCTTACGGGCGAAGTGATTGGAATTCCGTCGGTAAACAAAACCAAAATGAAAAACATTTTGGTGCGCAAAGATTTTATGACGCAGGCAGGGTATACCGAGAGCAAAGCGGAAGCGGACGCATCCGGCGGTACGCTTACATACTGCCGCACAATCAATGATTTTACCAACATGTTACGCGCCATGAAAACAAAGATTCCCGGTTGTAATATGCCGCTCATCGGCAATCCGTATGACCTTGAATTCGCTATTTTAACAGGCGCATGCGGAACGGCGGGGTATCAGTACAAAGCAGTGCACTACAATGCGGACGGAAGCGTGAAAGAAGTTGTGCCGGGGTGGTTGAGCGAAGGATACGACAAAATGCTTGCCTACGAATATATGTGGCAACACGAAGGGCTTTGGGAAGCGGATAACACGGTAAAAACGGATGAAAAGCGCATTTCCGATTTCTCTAACGGCAAGGCGGGCGTATATTGTGCCGACCCGAATATTCTCAATCTTATCAGCGTGGCGCGTCAGGTGAAAACGGTAGCAAAAGACGCTACGTTTACGGTGCTCGGACCGCTTGACGCCGTGGACGAGCGAGGGAATGCGGTGGAAAACAGCGGACGGTTTGCCGAAGTTTCGCGCACGACCGACTGTTTGATTGTGAACAAACGTTCTAAAAACGCATCTTTACTTGTGAAGTATTTGAACTGGATGTATTCGGACACGGAGAATTACGAGTTGTGCCGTTACGGTGTGAAAGGCACGCACTGGGTAGACGTACGCGAAGGATTTTATGCGTATCCCGAAGGAAAAGAGGACCGCTACTTTGTATCGCCGCCGTATTCGGGCGTGTTCGCTCTTTTGCATAACGACGAATTTGCATATCGTTTGTACGACAGTTACAGCGAAGAAGAACTCGGGTGGATTGAAAAGACCGAAAGCGCCGCAACCATGAAAAACGCGACGGATGCTATGCTATTTTACAACATGCCCGCTGCCGCGGCAGTGAATTTTACCACCGCGGAAGCCAATATGTATCAACAGGCGGCAACGCCTGCCTGGAACGGTTCGGGCGACCCTGCGACTACTTATCCCGCGCAGGACAAAGCATACCGTGAGCAGGCGAAAGATTATATTGAATGGCTTACCGATCAATACAAGCGTTATTTGCAAATCCGTGCGCTTGACGCATAACGGGTAAGAAAATCTCAAAATTTTTGTGCCGATAAAGGCAATAGGAGGAAAATCAATGAAGGCGAAAGTATTACGGCGAGTATTGCCCGTGCTTGCGGTTCTGTTGTTGGCTGTGGGAATTTGTTTGGTTCCCATGCTTACGGCATCGGCGGACGTAACCGTTGCCGATAAGAACAACTTGGCGGCAAACAAATACGACTGGCTAACCGACAAAGTGGGAAGCGCGCAGACTACGATAGACCAAAACGGTTTGCGCATGGAAAACTTCAACATCGGCGGCAGTTGCTATGCGATTTATCAGAGTAACAAATTCAGTGAATTCAAGTATTCCATGTATGCCAAGTTACACCTTACGCGTCCGAGCGAATGCGGATATGATGAAGGGCAGTACACGCACGATTATTCCAATTTGTATATTTCGTTCATGATAAATTCGGAAGCGCCCCGTGCGGCATCCACCTGTCCGTGGAACGGCAATCAGGCATATTTCAGCGTGTGCTTTGAAAATTTGCAGGGGAGTCCCAAAACTTCCTTATACCTGAACGAAAGCTTTGTGGGACACGGCGAAATGCGCAGAGTGGTTGCGGAAGATACGGCTAATACAAACTGGAACGATGACGCTTATCATTGGTTTGAATTCACCTTTGAGAACGACGTGAAAATCGAATATGATCGCAAGGGGAATCCGATTGAATACGAGGGAAAAAGATTTACCTATTTTATGGACGGAATGGAAATATTCTCCTATTTTCAGCGCGATAAAGACGTTTTTTGCCAGTCTATCAATGCAAAACAGGATATTCCGTTTAGCACGACGAGCGGCTGGTTGGGGTACTGGACTTCGAGCGATTTTCCCGTGGGCGCGCTTTCTTCGACTACAAACTGCTATGTGGATATCAAAAAAGTGCAAATCACTTCGTACGATAACGATAATACCGAACCGTTTGAAATTTGCGATAAACCCGAATTCGATATTGAAGTGATTCCTTTTACCCCCGCCGCAAGTTACGATACGGGCGAAGAAATCGAAGTGCGCATGTCGAACATTTTCCAGTACGAAGGCGACGACCCGTTGGAATATTCGGTAACGTGTAACGGACAGAGTTTGGGGACGATTCGCAACGGGTACTGGATTTGGACACCCGAAGAAGCGGGTTCATACGACATTGATTTTCGTGCAACGGCAGGCGAAAAATCGGAGATTACATATGCCACAATTCGCGTAAACAAGGCTACCGTGCCCGACGGCAATCCCGATGACGGAAACAACACGGGCAACGAGAAACCCGAAGAATCCAAAAAAGGTTGCAAAGGCAGTCTTGCGGGAACATGCGTGACGGGTGCGGTTTTGGCTGTTTTATCTGCGGGCTTATTACTTATACGGCGCAGAAAACAAGTACAATAAAGTGCGTAAAAGCGTAAAGCGAAAGGAATGAAATCGCTATGAAAAAACGTAAAATTGTCGGTTGCCTTTTGGGAGCTGTGTTGACGTTTTCGGCGTTGGGCGGTTGCGGAAACGAAAAGTCGCCTTCGGGCGACGATTCGCCGCCCGCTTCGTCCAAAACGGAAATCACGGTAGAGAGCGTGCAAGAAGGGTATTCGCGTTATGACGTAAAGGAAAGCATGCGCAAGACCGAAGGGTTCGGAGCGCAATTCGACACGTGCATACTGGAAAAGCTAAACGGAATCACCGAAGAAGAATGGCAGATACAAGTGGACGCTTTGGAAGAAATGGAATTGCAAAGCGTGCGTATCCGTTTTTATCCCGAGATGTATGAACGCGGAAACGATAACGACGACCCGTCCGTATTCGATTTTAATAGCCCTAACGTAGATTTTTCGTCCATAGAAATGGGATATTTGTACCGGTTGCTTGATGTATTCGAGAAAAACAACGTAAAGGTCGATTTAAGTTGGTACGGGTGTCGCACGTCGTTCGCGTCCGAAGACGGCAAAGTGAACGGAAGTTGGTTAGGCGGCAAATTCGGCGAAAACGGAATCGATTCCTGGATGGTGCGTCCTACGCTTACCGCTCATCCCGACGAAGAATATGCCGAATCGGTTGCGGCTTGTTTGCACTATCTGATTAACGTTAAAAAATATACCTGTATTTACGAATACAGTTTGTTTCCCGAGCCGGAGGGCATATTCGGGCACGGGAATACGGCGCAGTACATACGCATTTGCAATTTGGTAAAAGAACGTTTGCGCGATTACAGTCTGGACGGAAAAGTTCGCTTTTCGGGACCTGCCGATTACAATAACGACCCCGTATTGTACGACAATTCCTATTTGAGCAAAATGACGTATGATAAAGCCACCAGTTCGGTGTATGCGTTCAAAGACGAGAGCACCAACCGCGCTATGTTGGATTTTGCCAAACGGTACGTTGCCGTTTGTGACAAATACAATATCAGTTGGGGAGTGGCGGAGAGCGGCACGTCGAATTTCAAAACGCCTGTAAGCAATTACGATTCGGAAACGTATGAACGGGCGCATTGCATGGCACGTATTGCCGTCAATTTTTTGAATGGCGGGTGCACCAACATCAAATACTTTATTTTTTCCGAATGTTATTACGACGGAACGCTCAACGAATTGGGAATGTTTACGTTCCGTGACGACGACGGAGACGGAATTGCTTGGAAGGCAAAACCCATTTGGTATTCGTGGGCACTGTTGTGCAAATACTCGGAATTCGGAAGTACGATTTTTCCTGTAACCGATAGCTATGCCGAAGGTTCCGATGACGAAGTGAGCATTGCGGCTTTGAAACTTCCGAACGGAAAATGGGCGTACTTTGCTACCAACAGCGGAACGTCGAGCAAAAAAATTGCGTTGGTCAACGGACGGGCGGACCGCCCCGATTCCATGGGGTATATCCGTTTGACGGGTGCGTCTATACCCGAAACGGGAGAGCGGAAAGTGCCCGTGCCTTCGTCGACTGTGGATACGCGCGACGGAGTAGCGTATTTTCAACTTCCCGCAAAAAGTTTTGTAGTACTTTCCGATAAACAATGAAATCCGTGAAAAAATAAGGAGAAAACAAGATGAAAAAAATTATATGTTGTTTGCTTTCCGTAGTGTTTGCTTTTACGCTGTTTGCATGCGGAAATAATGGCGAGAACAATTCAAATACAAAAAAGGAATTGACAAATCTCACGGTAGCGGACGGCTATGACCGTTACGACGTAGGAAAAAGTTTGCCTGACCCTACCGTGGGATTCGGTGCGCAGATTGATACCGACGTATATATGCCGTGGAATCATTTGACTGCCGAAGAAGAGGTCATGCTCGAACAGCGAATCAAAGACATGAATTTGCAATTTACGCGCATTAAGTTTTTTCCCGAATTTTTTGAACGCGCCAACGATAACGATGACCCCGAAGTGTTTGACTATGATGCCGAAGGCGTGGATTTCGAATGTGTGGAAATGCAAGCTTTGTATAAGATTTTAGATATATGCGAGAAGTACCACATCAATGTGGATTTGAGTTGGTATGGTTGTTATGCTTGGTTCAAGTCGTATGACGGAAAATATACGGACGGCACTTGGATGGGCTATCGCGCCGATGATATAGGCGGTGATAAAATAAAAAATCAGTGGGTGGTAGGTCCCAAAGAAACCGCCGATTTCCATGGGTATGCCGAATATGCCGAAAATATTTACGTGTTACTCGATTATTTAGTCAACACCAAAAAGTATACCTGCATTTACGGATTCAGCGTGATTGCCGAAATGTTTATCAATTCCAGCGGCGCGATTGTGTGGGATGAATATGTCAAATGCTGCAAACTCATTGACGCGCGACTCCGCAAAGAAGGAATACGAGATAAAGTGACGTTTATCGGACACTCCAACGCAGGGTATAATCCCAAATACTTCAAAGACGAACAAGAACCGTTGAAAGACGTGTTCGATATCATGGGTACGGGCAACTATAATTGGGATAACAACGACCCGATTGAAGCGGCGGAAAACTATTTTGAAGATATTATGGAGGTTTGCAAAGGGTTCGGAAAGAGTTTCTATATTTCCGAGTTCTGCCAAGGAAAGCACTTTATTGACGCCGTTAACAAAACGGATATAGACGATTATGATGCCGGGTTGTATATTGCGCGTATTGTGTTGGCGTCTACCGAAAAAGGCGTGACGGCACTCAATCACTATATATTGGGGGACACATTCTTCACAAACAGCTATGTACATACGATGGGATTGTGGCAATACCGCGATAATAACTGGAAAGCACATCCCGAGTACTACTTTTACGGTTTGATATGCAAATATTCGGATATCGGTAGCTACGTCTATCCTATTGAATCACAGGATGATAAAGTAATCATGACGGCGTATAAGTTGCCGGACGGCTCGTGGAGTTATATGTGCGTAAATAACGATACGGTAAGCAAGAAAGTGGGAATTGTATACGGAGGCATTGACCGTGCCGACAGTATGAACGTATACCGAATTACCGAAGCATCCATTCCCGAAGACCGTGCCGTGGTTCTGCCGAGCGCGTACACATCCGTAAATACGTCGGGCGGTATTGCATACGTCACTTTGCCGGCAAAGAGTTTCACGGTGCTATCCGATAAAGCAGAATAAAATTGGGAGAAGCGTGGCTATGAAAATAAAAAGAAAGCATGGTATTATGTGTATCATAGCACTGCTGTGCATTAGTATACTGGGAACATTCGGTGCCGTTTCGGCAAATGCAGCGGTGCCGCGCATTATCGATACAAAAACATATGCCGCAAAGCTCGATTTGGCTCCGTCGCTCGTGGCTGAATGGAACAGAGAGAATCAGGCGGAAGAATACGCAACGTATACGGCAACAATGCGTCCGTCCAACGTGATTGTGCACGTAAATGAAAATCTCGATGCGGTGAAAAAGGGAACGGATGAAAAAATCGGCACGTTGGCGGAGATATACACCGCGCTCAAAGGACTCAAAACAAGCGGTGTACTTACTGTGGTGTATGTGCATGATTCGGCTACCGTCGCGTCTTTATCTACATGGCTACGGGAGAATGATATTTACGATATAGCGGTCATGTCGGGAGACGCCGCGCTTGTAAAATCGGCGCGTACGGCGAACGAATCGATACGCGGAATTGTAGACTATTCCGCTCAAACGGCAGAACTTTCGTTATCCGAAGTTGTGAAAGAAACAAACACTTCGTTTGCGCACATTGTGGCGCTATCGGCGGAGCAGGCAACTTCCGATGCAGTATATTATCTGCATGCACGGTTCAAAGCGGTATGGACATATGCCGAAATAGCGGATGAATTTGATTTATTTGCCGCCGTTTCGAGCGGCGCTTACGGTATTATCACAAATGCGGATACGCGAACATTGTATCCGTTATACGATACGTATGAGCAAAATTCGATAGCGCGTCCGTTTTACAATATCGGTCATCGCGGATTGCCTATGTCAATGCCTGAAAACACATTGGAGTGTTGTGTTTCTGCGTACAAGGGCGGGGCAACCGCTGTGGAAATCGATATGAAAGTAAGCGCAGACGATGAAATTTTCATCATGCATGACAGTGATTTATCTGCTCGAACAGACGGACCCGCCAAAGACCCCGAAAACATGACGCTCGCACAGTTGCGGCAGTATAAAGTGACTAAAAACAGCAACGGACAAGAGGTGGGTGAGCCGTGTTCGATTCCAACAATCGATGATATTTTCAAGTACTTTCAAACCGTAGAAGATTGCGTGTTGGTGTGTGAAATCAAAACGGTGAAAGAAAAAATCGTCGAACTGTTTGCAAACAAGCTTCGTCAGTATAATATGTATGACAAAGTAGTGGTAATTGCTTTTTCACAATCGATGTTGCTGTCTATGAAGGAAAAAATCCCCGAGATTCCCACGGCATACTTAAACGGTTGCACGCAGGGAACGGCAGCAGGAGATTTGAAATCGTTACAAAAGCACAATACGATTTGCGATGCGCGCAACGACCATATGTATTTTGAAGAAAGGAATCTGAAAAACCGCGGATATCTTGCTTATGCCTGGACGTATTACTCTTTGGCAGAAGTTAAAGCGGCGGCGATAACGGGTATTGTGGGAATAACCAATAATTATGCCGATACGCTTCGGGATTGTCAGAAACGAATTATTCCTTCCGAATCGTATACGGTGGCAGTCGACACGAATTTATCTAATGCGAAGTTTACAGCCGATGTGGAAACATACGGACGGGAAACTACGGAAGAAGAACTTTCGGTCTTTGCGTATCGGAAGTCGGAACACGGAGCGCAGGTAATTCTGCAAAGCGAACGTGACGGCTATATTCTTTATAGCAATCCGATATCGGTGTCGTTTACTTCCGTGCCGCCGGGTGGAGATGAGAATCCTCCGCCGCCCGATGAGAATCAGGGCGGAAATGAAGGAATGGCACCGTCTGACGATAAAAAATCGGGATGCGGTTCGGTTGTAACACCGTTTGGCGTAACGGGCACGGCGTTTATGCTTTGCGGCATAGCCGGAATTTTATTGCGAAGAAGAAAAGGAGTAAAAGCGGAAAAATGAAAATCGGCATCATTACCGACTGTATGAAAAAAAACACGTTAGACGAGGCGCTCATCGAAGCGGCGCGTCTGAAAGCCGACGGCGTACAAATTTACGCGACAAAAGGCATATTCAGTCCGAGTAGTTTAACGGAAGAACAGAAAGCACATTATCGCAAAAAATTAGTGGAAAACGGTTTGGAAATCAGTGCGTTATGTGGGGATTTGGGGGGATATGGCTTTGAAATCGAAGCGGATAATGCTACCCGAATCGAACAGACCAAACGTATTGTGGATTTGGCAGCCGAATTCGGAACGCATGTGGTAACAACGCATATCGGTGTGATTCCCGATGATAAATCGAATCCGCGCTATGCGGTTATGCTACGCGCACTTACCGAATGCGGTCTATACGCTATGCGTAAAAATGTTACGCTTGCAATCGAAACAGGACCCGAAAAAGCCGCTGTACTTAAAGATTTTTTAGAGAATACAAAAGGCGGGGTAGGCGTCAATCTCGATCCGGCAAACTTTACCATGGTAACGGGGCAGGATGCTGTGGAAGCGGTGTATGTATTGCGGGACTATATTGTACATACACACTTGAAAGACGGAAAGCGTTTGGACGACAATCTCGACCCTGCTACCGTATATCACGCGTTCGCTGTGGGTGGCGTGGAGGCGTTAAACGCCTGCAAGGGCTTTGCGGAACTTCCCATCGGCGAAGGCGATGTGGATTGGAAATCATATCTATCCGCTTTGAAAGAAATCGGCTACAACGGATATTTGACCGTAGAACGGGAAGCCGGTGACAATCCGTTTGACGATATTCATGCAGGTATAGAATATATTCGCGGTTTATTATAACAACTATTAAAATAAGAAAAAAGAGGATAAAAACATGAAAAAAGAATTTTGTATAGCCGTAGTCGGATGTGGCAGAATTGCTACCAATGGACATTTTCCCGCATTTAAGGCAATGGGAAACGTGCGCGTAAAATACGCATGCGATTTGATTGAAAGCAAAGCGCAGGCAAAAAAAGATGAATACGATTTCGTGGAAAAAGTTATCACCGATTACAAAATTGCGCTTGCCGATCCCGAAGTGGAAGCGGTGTACGTTTTAACGCCTAATTATGCGCATTACGTCATTACTATGGACGCATTGCGGGCAGGCAAACACGTATTCTGTGAAAAGCCGATCACGGTTAATTATAAATTGTCGTGTGAAATGGCGGCAGAAGCCAAAAAACAAGGCAAGTTACTGAATATCGGAGTGTGCAACCGATACAATAAATCGGTGGAATTACTGGAAGAAATGAATCGAAACGGAAAATTCGGCAATATTTATCACGTATATTGCTCGTTCCGGAGTTATCGTTGTATTCCCGGGTTGGGTGGAGCGTTTACTACAAAATCGCAGTCGGGTGGCGGCGTGCTGATTGATTGGGGCGTGCATTTTCTTGACCTGGTGCTCTATGTGTTAGGCGGTGCCAAACTTAAAACGGTGACATGCGACGCATACAGCGAAATAGCGAAGGATATGGCGTCTTACAAATACTTGGGCATGTGGGCGGAAGAAACCAAAGACTTGAACGGAACCAACGATGTGGACGATTATATTGCGGGACATATTCGCACCGACAAAGCGTCCGTTTCGTTTAACGGAGCCTGGGCGCAAAATATCGGCGAAGATGAAATGTTCATTGACTTCATGGGCGATAAAGGCGGCGCACGGCTTGCTTATGGCGGGCATTTCACTTTTTACACCACTTCCGACGAAGGCGAGTTGACAACCGTTCGTTATAACTTTAACATTCCCAATCAAATGGAACGGGAAGATACGGCTTTTCTGAATGCGATGCGTACGGGTGAACACACAAAAACCTACATAGACAATATTTTGGAATCCGCTAAACTTTTGGACGCTCTATATGAATCGTCGGAGAAAAAAAGAGAGATTACATTATAACAATCAGTGGAGAACGGCAACATGAAACACGGCATGATTATTATAGGTTTTGGCAATCAAGGGCAATGGCATTACGAAAATATACGTGATAGGATTGGGGATATCGAAGTTATAGGAGCATACGACATTCGTTCCGAGCGTATGGAATTGGCACGCAAATTCGGATTGCGAACATTTTCCACGCCGCAAGAAGTGTATGCTTGTACGGATGCGGACATCATTTTAGTGGCAACACCCAATCACGTGCATAAACAGTACAGTATCGAAGCAATGCGAGCAGGGAAGAACGTTGTCTGTGAAAAGCCCGTATGTATGAATTGCGATGAGTTGGACGAAGTTCTGGCAGTGGCAAGTGCAACAGGCATGATTTTTACCGTACATCAGAATCGTCGTTGGGATGCCGATTATTGTGTCGTAAAAAACATTTTGCGTGAAAAACTTGTGGGAAAACCGTATTTTATCGATTCGCGTCTGTTCGGTTGCAAAGGATTGCCCGGTGATTGGAGAAGTGCACGTGTTGCGGGTGGTGGCATGCTGTATGATTGGAGTGTGCACTTAATCGATCAGATGGTCGACTTGATAGACAGCAAACCGATAAGCGTTTACGTGGATGCCGTAAACGTACATTTTCCCGATGTGGATGATTGCAATCGGATTTCGGTACGATTTGAGAACGGCGTGCGCTATCAGATTGTGGTGGATAGTTGGTGCTATATCGGTGAAGGACGTTGGCATATCTGCGGTGATGACGGAACCGCCGTTGTGCCCGTGTGGGGTGGGACGGACGGAAAAGTGATGAAAGCGAATATAAAGGAAATCGGGTGGGAAGAAGGGTTTATTTTCACTTCTAACGGAAGGTCGAGTACTATGGCGCCGCGCCCCGTAGAAAATCTTCGTGAATTCTCCGCTCCGATTCCCGAACTTCCTCGTTGGGAAAGTTTTTATGAAAATTTTATCAAAGTTGTGGAAGGGAAAGAATCTTTGCTGGTTTCACATGAAGACAATCGTCTGGTAATGAAAATTTTAGATGCTTGTTTCCGTTCGGTACATAGCGGCAATGCAGAGAGAATTGAAACCGAATAGAAAAAGCTCACGGATTTTTTGGCACAAATAATTACTTTGCGTGGCATAGAATAATAGTTCCTTTATAATTGATAAGATAAGAAAAATGCATTTATTAAACCATACGCATGCGTGTATGCTGTAAACAGAATTTTTTAAGTTTGAGTATAATTAAAGCACAACCTCATTTGAAAATATTCGAATGGGGTTTTCTTATGGGGAGTAAAAGAAATTCATAAACACGGGACATACCAAACTATGCGTAAAAGTCTTCTTTTACGAAAAAGTATTCGTTAAATGCTTGATTTTTAAGCGAAAGTTTGGTATAATGGAATTAAGCTTATGAATTGGAGATTGAAACAATGAAAAACAACGAAAATTACTATAAGCAACGAAACGAACACGGTTTGGAACGGATAGATGAAATTTTAGATACATTACCGGATTTTGTACGGGAATTCTTTATAGGAATACAAATGCGTACGACCGTATTGACACGTTTGAATTATGCCTATGATTTGAAAGTGTTTTTTCGCTATCTTACTGTGAAAAAGTATAAAAATTTAGATGTCAAAGAAATAGTTTTGGCGGATTTGGAAAAACTGCGGGCATACGATATCGAGCTTTATTTGGACTATTTGTCGCATTATTCCATAGACGGTAAAGCGTGTGCTTGTGAAGAAAAAGCAAAAGAACGTAAACTTTCGTCATTGCGGTCGTTTTTTAAGTATTTTTTCAAAAAAGATAAACTTTCGTCTAATGTATGCGCCAAAGTCGATTTGCCGAAGTTACACGAAAAGCCGATCATACGTTTGGATGCCAATGAAGTTGACGCATTATTAAACGAAGCCGAAAACGGCGAACACCTTACTGCTCGTCAGAAAAGTTATCAGCAAAAATACGGCAAACGCGATACGGCGATTCTCACGTTGTTTTTGGGGACGGGAATTCGCGTAAGCGAGCTTGTAGGACTTGATAAAGACGATTTTCGGTTTGAAAATAACAGCTTTACGGTAACACGCAAAGGCGGCAATAAAAGTATTTTGTATTTTTCCGATGAAGTAAAATCGTCCCTTCTCTCCTATCTCGATTGGCTTGATAAAATATGCAAATCCACCGATAGAAGCAAATTCGCAGATGGCGTCCGCCATGCGAAGGCTATGTTTTTATCCAATCAGGGCACACGATATTGTGTTCGCTCGGTGGAAAATCTCGTGAAAAAATACAGCAAAACGGTTACACCGTTGAAAAACATTACACCGCACAAACTTCGTAGTACATTCGGTACTTCGTTATATCATGAAACGCAAGATATTTATGTTGTAGCAGACGTATTGGGACATAGCGACGTAAATACAACAAAAAAGCATTATGCGCAAATGAGCGAAGATATCCGCAAAAAAGCGGCTAACGCAGTTACATTACATAAAGCAGATAAAGAAAATTAACCTGTTTTTGCATGTTGTATCACGCATAGTAGTTGAAATTTGCGCTATTTAATAAGGGCTTCTGCGCATTTTAATGCGGCGTAGCGTGCGTGTTCATACGTTAAACCGCCTTGCAAGTATGCAATGTATGGCGCTTTTATCGGAGAATCGGCGCTTAATTCAATAGATGCACCTTGAACGAATGTTCCTGCTGCCATAATAACTTGATGGTCGTATCCGGGCATATCCCAAGGATACGGCGTTACATGACTGTCAATCGGAGAAACGGATTGTATCGTGCGGCAAAAATCAATCAGTTCTTCGCAGCGCTCGAATTGAATGGAACAAATGATATCGTTAGGTGTTTCTGTGATTTCAGGTAAAGTTTTATATCCAAGCGATGAAAATACATGCGAAAACAAAACGGCGCCTTTGAGCGCTTGCGCCGTGACGTGGGGCGCCATAAATAAGCCTTGAAAATACGGTCTGTAATCGGCGGCATATGAACCTATTTCCGTACCCACTCCGGGAGCGGTCATCCTGTTGCCAACCGCTTGGATTAAATCGGCTTTCCCTGCAATATATCCGCCTGTGGGCGCCAATCCCCCGCCGGGATTTTTTATCATAGAACCGGCGCAGATATCTGCGCCGAGCGCCGTCGGTTCGGATGTTGACACGAATTCCCCATAGCAGTTGTCTACCGCTATAATTATATTTTGAGCATGTTTTTTTATGAATTCGCATACGGTTTGTATTTCTTCTGCCGAGAACGCTTTTCTCCAATTATATCCGCGGGAACGCTGAATAAACACAACTTTGGGGTGCCATTTTTCTATTGCGTTTAGAATTGCGGCATAATTGAACTTGCCGTTTTTTAATTCGACTTTTTCATATCCAATACCGTAATCTTTCAGTGAGCCGTTCCCTACTCCCGTAATAACGCCTTGTAATGTGTCGTATACGTCACCCGAAACGGATAGTAAAATATCTTTCGGGCGCAAAATCCCAAATAGCATTAAAGAGATTGCGTGCGTGCCCGAAGCAATCATAGGCGATACGATTGCACTTTCCGCCTCGAAAATTTGTGCAAAAACGGCAGACAGGGAATCTCGACCGATATCGTCGTAGCCATATCCTGTTGTAGGTGCAAAATGCCGTAATGCTATTTTATGATTTTGAAAGGCTTGCAAAACTTTCACTTGATTCGCGTATGCAATCGCATCGATATGAGCAAATTGCGGCAAGGCTTTGTTTTCACAATCGATAATATGTTTTTGTGCGTTCATGGTGTTCCCTCATTCAGCCATTGGTCTGTACCGGCGGCAATTGTATGGTAATAGTCTTTGCTGACATGCGTTTTTTCGGCTTGTATCCATTTTAAGAAAGTGATTTGTCTTTTGGCATAACGGCGACTGTTTTGTTTGATTGCATCTATTGCATCATATGGAGTATTATTGTTTTTGATTTTTTCTATGATTTCTTTATATCCGATTGCCTGCATGCTTCTGCATTCCCAATACGGTTGTAGACGTTTCACTTCATCGATTAGTCCGTTTTGAAACATTGCGTCTACACGTGTATCGATTTTATTATATAAAAGTTGCCGCTCCGATTCAAGAACAAAAAATTTGATGTCATATGTGCTTTTGTGTTCCGATATGGATTCCGATTTTTTTTTCCCTGTTACATTGTATATTTCCAATGCGCGAATAGTACGTTTCACGTCGTTCGGAGAAATTTTTGCTGCCGTAGTGCTATCAACGTTATATAAGAGTTTGTGAAGATGTTCTGCTCCTCTTTCCCGATAAATGGCATAATAGTATTCACGTATTTGAGAATTGGGCGCTGCTTCCGCAAAATTCTGTTCGTTTATTAATGCATTCAGGTATAAACCCGTACCGCCCACAACAATAGGGATTTTACCTTGATGCAAGGCATTGGCTATTTCGTTTTTTGCATCAAACACATATTTTTGTACGGAATAGTCTTGATTCGGCATCACTATGTCTATCATAGTATGCAATATGCCCTGTTTTTCTTGCTCCGTTACTTTTCCCGTACCGATATCCATGCCTTTATAAATCTGCATGGAATCTGCACCTATTATCACCGAATTATACCGTAAAGCAAGTTGCACGGCAACCGCTGATTTTCCTATTCCGGTAGGTCCACCAATCATTAAAACTTTGTTCATACACGTTTGAATAATTTTTCCAAATCGGATTTCTTATATTGAATAATAATCGGTCTGCCATGTGGGCAAAATTTTGTCATGGAAGACTGTTGCATTTGGCAAAGAAGTGTTTGTATTTCGTTTTCCGTCAGGTTGTCTTCCCCTTTAACTGCGCTTTTGCATGCTGCTTGCATTAAGCTTTCTTTAATGAAATCCGCATGATTGTGCGGAGCTTCCAAATCATTCAGTAAAATCGAAATAAACTTACGCAAATCGATGTCGGCGCAACACACGGGAACGGCATAAAGAGTGAACGAGCAACCGTTTAACGGGTCGATTTTGAACCCATACGTATTGATTTGTGATAATCTATCGCAAAGAAGTATCTTTTCGGTAGGAGTAACTTCAAAAATATACGGTACAAGTAAATCTTGTATTGCGGTATTGCCGGTATTGATTCGTTTTATAAGTTGGTCATACAGCAATTTTTCATGGGCAGCGTGCTGGTCGATAATATAGAAATTTTCGCCGTTTTCCGCCAAAAGATACGTGTTAAACAGTTTGCCCGCATAACGATATGTGTCTATTTCTTCGCATACGATTTCATTTGAAGATTTCGATGTTTCGGAAGACGTATTGAAAATTGCATTTTGTATAAAATTATTGAGTTTTGTCTTAATGATTCCCGATTCCGACACCCGAGATAGAGATTTGTTGCGTTCAAAAGTCTGCGTGGGAGTGTGTAAGTTAAAACGTTCGATGGAAAAGTCTGTTGTTTCATTATCGTGCCCGTTATTTTGCACGGTTGTTGCCGCTGTTTCACCGTGAGACACTTCGGATTGGAAAGATATAGGCGTAAACGTAGTGGGAATCGCGGCAAGCTCGTCTACCTTATTCTTTATTGTGTGGTATAGAAAACCTTTCAGTTGCTTTTCGCAGGCAAAGCGAACGTCTAATTTGTTGGGATGCACGTTTACGTCTATCATATCCGCGGGGATATCAAGATATAGCAGATAAGCGGGAAACCGGCGTTTCATCAAATATTCCTGATAGCATTGCTGAATACAATAAGATATATCGGTATTGACGATATATCTGCCGTTTACAATCAATGTTTGATATGTTCGGTTATGCTTGGTAAAATCGGGTTTTCCGATTAGTCCGGATAGAACTATGCCTGGCATACTACTGTCAACGTGGCACATATTTTGCAAAAAATCGTTGCCGTATATGTTGTATATGGCAGAATCTACCCCTTTTCCATCTGACTGATAGTATGTTTTTCCGTTTATTATGTACTTGATTTTAAGCAACGGATTTGCTAAAATTATTTTTGCCATCATTTCGGTGACATCACTTTCTTCCATTTGCGATTTGCGTAAAAATTTGGCGCGCGCGGGAATATTTCCGAAAAGACGGCGAACAATGACTTTTGTTCCGTAACTGCTTCCGCATTCGCCTTGTTCGATAATTTGTCCGCCGTGTAACTCGATTTTATATCCGAGTTCACTGTTCGCCGTTCGGGATATCATCTCTACATCGGCTACGGAAGCAATGCTGGGTAATGCTTCTCCGCGAAACCCCAGCGTGCCGATCGTTTCCAAATCCTTGACTGTTTTGATTTTGCTTGTGGCATGCGGCATAAAGGCAATCGGCATATCCTCTTTTTCTATGCCTTTTCCGTTATCGCTTACGCAAATATATTCGATACCGCCGTTGCGAATTTCTACCGACAGCGAATCGGCGCCTGCGTCTATACTGTTCTCCACCAATTCTTTCACGACAGAACGCGGATTTTCCACAACTTCTCCCGCGGCAATGCGATTGAATATAGTGCTGTCCAATATGTTGATTTTATTCATTTACGGTTGCCTTTTCTTTCAAATCTATCAGGATATCCAGTGCCGCGCGCGGAGAAGTTTCATTGATATCAAGTTCTTGCAAAATGCGGACGATTTCATGCGTTTTGCCTTCGGGGGCAAAAAGCGATATTTGTTGTCCTGCGGTTGCAACGGTTTCTTTATGTAAATCGGACATTTCCAATCGTTTCAAAAGTTCTTTTGCTCTTGCGACGACTGTATCGGGTAATCCCGTAAGGCTTGCCACTTCGATTCCGAAACTACGGTTTGCGCTTCCCCGCATTAACTTGCGCAAAAAGATAATGGTGTTATTAAGTTCTCTTACCGTAAGTTTATAATTTTTGATTCCCGATAAAGAACCTTCTAAATCGGTTAATTCATGATAATGCGTGGAAAACAAAACCTTGGCTTTAAGATTCACGGAGAGGTATTCTATAATGGACCAGGCAATACTCAATCCATCAAATGTAGAAGTTCCGCGTCCGATTTCGTCCATAAGTATGAGTGAGTTATCGGTTGCATTTTTCAGAATATCCGTCACTTCCGACATTTCTACCATAAACGTACTTCTACCCGACGATAAATCATCATTGGCCCCTACACGCGTGAAAATTCGATCGACAACTCCGATTTCCGCTGCTGCTGCGGGAATAAAGCAACCCATATGCGCCATGACGGTAATGAGAGCCACCTGCTTCATATAGATACTTTTGCCTGCCATATTCGGACCGGTGATTAACATGATTTTGTTTTCATCCGAATCAACCAAGGTGTCATTTGGAACGAACGTTTCGTCTTTTAGCAGGGTTTCGACCACAGGGTGTCTGCCTTCTCGAATTTTTATGGTTGCATTGTTATTAACGATAGGTCGTATGTAGTTGCGTTCTTGGGAAATGATTGCAAACGATACCACGCAATCGAGCATTGCAATTGTTTGCGCCACCGAGAGAAAATCTTCGATTTTCAATTGTAATTTAGCCGTCAGATCTTCATACAATTTGTTTTCTCGTTCTACCGACAATTCTTCCGCATGAAGAATTTTGTCTTCCAATTCTTTCAGTTCTTCGGTGACGTATCGTTCCGCATTGGCAACCGTTTGTTTGCGTACATATCTGTACGGAACGGAATCGGCTTGCGATTTGGGGACTTCCAGATAATATCCGAATATATTGTTAAAGCCGATTTTTATATTTTTTATACCTGTTTCTTCCTTTTCGGCACACACCAACTGTTCCAAAACCGATCGCGTATTCTCAATTAGATTTCTGTATTCGTCTAAATCGGCATCATAACCCTTGTTGAAAATACTGTGAGAAACCTTTTCTTTCTTCTTCTTATCGGTAGCGGTTGTGGTTTTGTTGAAGTCACGGATTGCCCTTTCGAGTAAATCACATATTTCATCGAATACCAATAACTGCTCGTCGATACGAAATGCCGATTCGCTGCCGATTGCTTGCAGTTGTTGTTTTAAGCTGACTATGCTACGCAAAGATGCGCTTAATGTGAGTAATTCTATCGGAAGGATTTTATGCGCCGAAAGACGAGCAGTTAAACGTTCTATGTCATGTATACTACTCAAAATCCCATATAAGTTCTTGCAATTTACGGGATGGTCGGTCAGCTCCTGCACAAAATCCAAACGTGAATTGATTATGGAAACGTCGATTTCGGGTTGCTCTATCCATTTTTTCAACAAGCGAGCCCCCATTCCCGTGCGGGTTCGATTGATACAACCGAAAAGAGAATGGTTCTTTTTCCCCGAAAACGATTGCGTTAATTCCAGCGTCCGACGCGTGTTTGCGTCGATTAACATATGTTTTTCGCTTTCGTCGCGATTGAGTTTGTTGATGTGTGTCAACGCACATTTTTGCGTATCTTTTATGTAGGCAAGCAGTGCACCTGCGGCACATATGCAATGTTTGTTATCGATACGTTGCAAGTTTTCTTCGGATAATTGCGTGCGCAAAATATTTGCGGCGTTATCGTATTCGTACGCCGTTTCGTCGTATGCCGAAAACGGGCATACTGCACCGTACTTTACAATGGAAAGTTGAATGCTTTCGGCAAGCATATCCTGATTGCATATGATTTCTACCGGTTCGATTCGCGCCAATAAATCGTTCAAACCGACGGAAATTTGCCCGTCGATATAGGTATGGTTAAATTCGCCCGTAGAGATATCCGCCCAAGAAACTCCTACGCCCGAATTCGCATAGTAAATACTTACCAGGTAATTGTTTTTATCGGCGGTAAGCATACTGCTTTCCGTAACCGTACCGGGCGTAACGATACGCGTTACTTCCCTACGCATGATTCCCTTTTTGTTTACGGGTGTAGTTTGTTCGCAGATAGTAACTTTGTATCCTTTTTGAATCAACTTGGTTAAATATGTATCTACGGCATGATACGGTATACCGCACATAGGTGCGCGTTCGGGCAATCCGCAACTTTTTCCCGTAAGCACCAAATCAAGTTCACGGCTTACCGTTATGGCGTCGTCAAAAAATAGTTCATAAAAATCTCCCAAACGAAAGAACAGCAAAGAATCTTTGCAGTCGTCTTTCATTTGCAGATATTGTTTCATCATTGGTGATAAAGACATATTATTGTATCACTCCGTATAACTTGGAATTTTTATGTTTTATAATGCGTACGGGAAAAAATTTTCCTACCAAATCGGCTTTGCCGTCAAAAACAACGGCTTTGCCGCATGCGGTTTCTCCTATCAGTTTGCCGTCGCGATATTCCGAACATAGTATTTCGAATTGCTTCCCTACCGCTTGTGCCGCCTGCTTTTCGGCAACAATTGCCTGTGTGGCAATCAACTCTCGAATACGGTGTTTTTTATCGCTTATGGGAACTTGTCCCTCCATAGCGGCGGCGGGCGTTCCGTTGCGCCTGGAATAGATAAACGTATACAAATTGTCATAACGGGCATTTTGCACCAAACGAAGCGTGTCGGCAAAATCTTCTTCCGTTTCGGTGGGAAAGCCTACCATGATATCCCCCGATAACCCTGCGTCGGGAATGATTGTACGAATCATATCTACTTTGTTCAGATATTCTCTTGCCGTATAACCACGATTCATCAGTTTGAGAATTCGGTCGCTTCCCGCTTGTGCCGGAACATGAAGAAAATGCGAGAGTTTTTCGCCGGAAGATAGTGCGAGAATCGTTTCTCTTTGAATATCTTTGGGGTGCGAGGTCATGAACTTTATGCGGAATTTTCCGTCTATTTCCGAAAGGTCACGTAAAAGAGAGGCGAAATCGGAATTTTTATCAATAAGGTCGTGCCCATATGAATTTACGTTCTGCCCGAGAAGCGTAATTTGTTTATATCCTTGCTCTACCAGGGCTTTTACGTCGGCGATTACACGTTTTTTTTCTCGGCTACGCTCTCTTCCGCGAACATACGGAACAATGCAATACGTGCAAAAGTTATTGCAGCCGTACATGATGTTCACCCAAGCGTTGATGCCGGACGTGCGGGCAATGGGAATATCTTCTTTTACGGCATATGTTTGCGAAACTTCTATATGCGTATGCCTTTCGTTTTCCGACAGAATTTCGGGAATTTTATCCAGGTTATGAGTGCCCAAAATCGCATAGAGAAACGGGCAACGTTTTTGCAAGCGTTCTGCTGCGCCGTCTGCCTGCGTCATGCAACCGCAAACGATGATTTTCATTTCGGGATGCTGCTCTTTTGTTTTTTTCAGAATGCCGAGATTACCCAAAATCCGCGTTTCGGCGCTTTCGCGTACACAACATGTGTTGAGTACAACAACGTCGGCAAAATCGTTTTCGGTGCATGTATATCCTTCTCGTTCCAAGAGTCCCGCAATCTTTTCCGACTCGTGAACATTCATCTGGCAACCGTATGTAAGAATTTTATAGGTTTTTTCCATAAAACCTCCGATAAATATTATAATGGATAATTACGGAAAAGTATAGTAAAAACACTGCTTCGTATGGAATTTTATAAAAAATGCAATACTATTTTTATGAAAGCAAAGCGTTGGCTGATTATTCTGACCGTTACGGTCGTTTCATTGCTTGTCGTTTGCGGCACGGCTTTCTTTTTGCTGACCGAACCTGCGGTAAAAATCGGCGGTTGGGCAACGTTGGATACTGCCAAATTAGAAAGAATTCATCAAACCGTTACCATAAAGGGATTAGACGGAAATATTGTGGCAGACGGAATATATAGCAACAACAGAATTTATACCCCGCTATCCGAAATTCCCGAACATACCAAAAATGCATTTATCTGCATAGAAGATAAACGATTTTATCGCCACCACGGTGTGGATTACGTGCGGATGATGGGTGCATTAAAAAACAACGTTCGATCGGCGTCGTTCAAAGAAGGTGCCTCTACCATTACACAGCAACTGATAAAAAATACGCATTTATCCAATAAAAAAACATTTTCGCGTAAGTTTCAGGAAATCCGCATAGCAAAAGAATTGGAAAGAAACTATTCCAAAGACCGGATTCTGGAAGCGTATTTGAACATAATTTATTTCGGGAACAATGTGTACGGAATCGGGCAGGCTGCTCGCACATATTTCGATAAAGACGTTGCAAACCTCGACGTTGCGGAAAGCGCTTTACTGGCGGGAATCATAAACAATCCTACGCGGTTTAATCCCCTTTTGAAAAAGGAGAATGCCATAAAACGCAGAAACGTTGTAATAGACAGAATGGCGGATATCGGAAAAATCGAAAAAATCGATGTGGAAAGAGAAAAAGCAAAAGATGTGATAATTTCACCCATGCGTCAAAATCCCTATTCCGTTTATATTGAAAATGTGTTGACAGAGGCGGCGCGGGTATTGGATTGTCTTGCGGAAGAACTTTTTGAAAAAAAACCGACTATCATCGTAAATACAAAAACGGGGACTTTGAACGATATTTATAGTAGTATGTCAGACATACTATATAAAACGGGGCATGATGTGCGTGCGCTTGTAGTGGATAATTTTAGCTCCCTTGTGGTAGGAGATTATGGGAACATATTCAATTCCCCTGCCATAAGGCGGCAACCGGGGTCGGCGCTCAAACCGTTTGTTGCGTTTGCGCCTGCTTTGGAAAAGAAATGCGTGTACCCTGTTTCGATTTTGCAAGATGAAAAAACGGATTTTTCGGGATACAGTCCCAAGAATTTCGCCGATAAATATTACGGAGATATTACTGTTTCCGACAGTTTGAAATATTCGTTAAATATACCCGCGGTTAAATTGACCGACATGTGTGGTGTGGAATACGCAAAATCAATTGCAAGCCGTTTTGGGTTACCGTTTTCCGATAAAGATAACGGACTTGCCGTTGCATTGGGCGGTTTGAACGAAGGGGTTACGTTATATGAATTAGCCAATGCGTATTCCGCCTTGGCAAATGGGGGTGTGCATTCCCCTGCTTCTTATATAAACAGTATACAAGTAGACGGGAAATGCGTGTATAAGAAAAAAAACGTGCAAAGCAGAGCTGTGGGTTCGGATACCGCTTTTTTATTAACGGAAATGCTTCGGGAATGCGCGCAGACGGGTACGGCAAAAAAACTTGCGTGTTTTCATAATGTTGCCGCAAAAACCGGTACGGTGGAACGTGGGGACAAAAACAGCGACGCATATTGCGTCGCCTATACTCCCCGTTATACGGTTGCCGTTTGGTTTGGAAATGATGATGACGGGAAACCGATTTACGGCGGAAACGAGCCGACGTTACTTGCCAAAAAGATATTGGAAGTTTTACATGACACGAATGGTTTTACGGTGCCCGATACGGTTACAAAATTAGATATCGATACAAAAAAATTGACCGATGAAAAAGCGGTATATCTTGCGGGTGCAGATTTGCCCCCGCGATACAGAAAATCCTGCTGGTTTTCCAAAAATCATCTTCCTACCCGATACTCGTATTTTGAAACACCGTTCATTTTTGATGACACTTTCGATTCGGACAATTTTGATGACTTTGAAATTCTTTACGAAATCGACGAATAAGCGTTTGTGTGTATCCTGCTTAATGGGTTTGCACACCAATAGAAAAGGTTTTTCAGCAAGTTTCGGATTGTGAAATTTTCAGAATTTCAATTTTATTGACGGCATCGGAAAGCAATCGATTATAATCGGGGATTTTTGCTTCCTCTTCTTCCGCTTTTGCGATTGTAGGGCGCGTAACGGGTGATTCGGGGAGAAATACGGTACAACAATCTTCATACGGCAAAACGGAAGTTTCATACGTACCCATTTTGAGCGCGATATCGATAATTTCTTGCTTGTCCATTCCGATTAGCGGGCGAAAAATCGGCATAGATGACACCATATCGTTTGTAACGGTAATGCTTTCCAGTGTCTGACTTGCCACCTGCCCCAAACTTTCACCGTTGATAAGACAACCGCATTGTTGCTTTTGCGCAACGATAGCCGCTATGCGCATCATAAATCGTCGCAGAATAGTAATCATATACGAATCGGTGCAGTATTTGTGAATTGCTTCCTGAATTTGCGTGACGGGCACGCAATACAAGTGGATTTTTCCGCAGGTGTTTTGCATAATCGACGCAAGTTGAATTACTTTTTCTTTCGCTTGTTCGCTGGTATACGGGTAAGAATGAAAATGTATGGCATCGAAACATAAGCCGCGTTTTGCCATCATATAGCCGGCTACGGGGCTATCGATGCCGCCCGAAAGCAATAATAAGCCTTTTCCTGCGCAACCCACGGGCATACCGCCTAAACCGTTTATCACCTTTCCGTAAATATATGCCGTACCGTTTTCGCGCACGTCTACCCAAACGGTGTGTTCGGGCGTGTGCAAATCCACACGTAAATCGGGCTTTGCCGACAATACGGCGGCGCCTAATTTGGCGGCGAGCGCAACGGACGTAAGCGGATAGCGTTTATCTCCGCGGTGCACGCTGATACGAAACGTTCCCGAATCGGGTGCGGACAGACAAACGTGCTTTATGAGCGTTTCAAGGTCGTTCGGAACGCAAACGGCAACGCTTAACGAATGAATTCCGAAAACCGTTTGCAGGGCGGCTACCACTTCGTTTTCCTGTTTGGTCGGATAGTCGCTTACAATATACCTACTTCTCCCCGCATGGAGCTTGCAACCGAAATCTTTGAGTTTATAGCGGATATTTTTGATTAGTATCCGTTCGAAAAAGGCTCTGTTTTTTCCTTTTAAGTAGATTTCGCCGTAACGAATTACAATAATATTTTCCAAAGTGTACCGTCCTTGCCGTGTTTATGTTCGTAACGCGGCGATTTCTTCTTGTAATGCGGTGCATACCGCAGGAATTTCAATCGGACTATTCTGCGCGCCGAAACTAATACGAATACTGCCTTCTATGTATGACATACTTCTGCCCATTGCAGATAAAATCCTGTTTTTCTTCAACCGCGACGAACATGCCGACCCCAAACCGATAAAAATACCCCGTTCGGCAAGTTTACGTTGTAAAATTTCCGAGCGAATGCCCGAAATCGAAGCGGATAAAATATACGGCGAATTATTTTCCGATTCGTTTATCAGCACATTATCGGTTGCAAGTAATGTTCGGCGGACGGCATGGCGCATGTCGGCAACGGCATTTGCGTCGGTTTGGGAAAAAAGCCGAATGGCTTCGGCAAATCCTATAATTCCCGCCGTATTTTCGGTTCCCGAACGTTCCCCTTTTTCCTGGCCGCCGCCGAGCAACATCGGGGCAAGACGAATGCCGTTCCGCACCCATAAAGCGCCTACGCCTTTAACGCCTCCGATTTTGTGCGCGCTCACACTATATAAGTCAATACCTGCGTCGGCACACCGAACGGGAATTTTACAAAGAGCTTGCACACCGTCACTGTGAAAAAGCGCATGCGGCGCAACTTTTTTGACGCTGCGGGCAAGTGCGGCAATATCGTTGACGGCGCCCGTTTCGTTATTGCAATGCAAAACGGATACCAATGTGGTGTTTTGGTCTGTTTTCCGCATTAAATCGCTTTGATTCACTGTTCCGTCGGCAGAAAGATTGACAATCCGAACATCGTACCCTTTGGCAATAAGTGCGTGTGCGTTTTCGTAAACAGAAGCGTGCTCTCCCGCCGATATGACAATGTTTCCCTTTTTGTTTTTGATTCCGCAGGAAAATACCCACGTGTTGGATTCGGTGGCGCACGATGTAAAATAAACCGTTCCCCCACTACCCAAGAAACGGCATATCGATTCTCTGGCACTTTCGATTTCTTTGGCTACCGCATACGCGGGTGTATATAGCGCCGACGGATTGAAAAACCGTTCTTCGTACAATTCGGACATCTTACGAAGGACGCCGTCAAACGGCTTTGTGGTTGCCGCATTATCCAGATAAATCATCATTTTACCGCCAATCCCATGCTTTTATCCATAATTCCCATTCTCGGCAGACTTTTTCGTAACGATGCAATCATTTCATCATCCGGCTCTATGTGAAGAAGAAAATTTTCCCCTTCGCTCCGATAGCGAATATACACGATTTTTTCTTCGTTATCATAATTGCACAGCGCAAATTTCTTTTTTATGTCTTTGGATGCGGCGTAACGGTCATACGCTTCGCCGGTGATGCGACCGATTGATTCGACGGAAGCAATCCGAACGGTTGCCGACAATTTGCGTTTGGTGCGTCTGACAACGGATACAATCCGCAATACATCGCCGTTTAATATATAGTCGTATTCGGTGTTGGAGTTGCGCAAAAAACGTCCTAAAAGAATATAAGTAAGTACGAATGGCGCAACCGACAAGACAACCATGCCGAGTTGAATTACGGTGGTTAAAGCACCTTTCCCGATTTGGACACCAAATCCCAACAGAAACAATCCCGCAATTATACCGATTGCAAGCAATACAATGCGCAATACGGACAATACAACCGTGCGTTTTTTGTGTTTATCGATATTGGGATTGGCTACGTTCTGCTCGTAAAAAATTTCCATTTGGTCATCCTTTTTTGCTTTATTGCAAAGACTTGTTGCCGCGTCTGCGCGTTTCTTTTTGCAATGTTCCGTTGTCTATTTTGTGTCTTGCCGCATCGAATAGCGTCAAAGAAAATATAAATGCCGCACCTGCGCCCTTGTTACTTTCTACTGTGATGACTTCTTTGTGGTCATCGATAATTTTTTTGACGATACTCAACCCGAGTCCCGTACCCTTGCTTTTATTGGGGGTGCGCGCCTTATCTGCCATGTAAAACCGATCCCAAATGAGCATCTGATCTTTTTTACTGATACCGAAACCTTGGTCTTTAACCGATATATAGATTTTTTTGCCGCGTACATGCGTGGTAACGAGAATGCGCGAAAATGCGGGCGAATATTTGATGGCGTTGTCTATCAGATTGATGAGCACCTGAATGATTTTATCCTTATCCGCATAAACGAAACTTGTAGGACGGGCAAAATCTACGTCGAGTTGCAATTCTTTTTTAACGAGATTCGGTTCAAACCGCTCGATGATTTGCCGTATAACCGCATTGATTTCAAATCGGGACATGGTAAGCGGATATTTTCCCGAGTCCATGCGGGATAAGTCGAGCATGGAAGTAATCAGTGAATTCAGTCGTTTTGTTTCGTTCAGTACGATTTTAAGATATTTTTCGCCGTCTTTTTGTTCGATTGTGCCGTCGAGTAATGCCTGTAAAAATCCTTGCATGGAGGTCAGCGGCGAACGCAATTCGTGTGAAGCGTTTGCAACGAACGATTTGCGCATTTGTTCCAAATTTTCGAATTCGTCGGCGATATTATTGGTGCTTTTTCCCAATCGTCTTACTTCTTCGTCAGCAAAACGAATGTCGGCGCGGGCATCGTATTCGCCGTTACTCAATTTTTTTGCCGTATCGTTAATGCTTTTCATGGGTAAAATAAGCATTTTATAGTTGATTGTTACAAAAATAGTAACTTCGATGCCTGTGAGTAAAATAACCAACACGGCAAGCAGGATTCTGTTTGCATCCGACGAAAGAACGGGCATCCAGAAATACAGCGGAAAAAATACGGTTGCCGCAACCGAAATAAAACATACGATACTGCGAAAAATGTAATTGCCGAAAATTTTCATGGAAGTTCCGTTTCGAATTTATACCCTACACCCCATACGGTGTTGAGTTTCCACGTTTTTCCGCTCCCCAACTTTTCGCGGATACGCTTTATATGAACGTCTACCGTTCGCTCGTCACCTTGATAGTCGTTACTCCAAACTTTTTTCAAAAGTTGCTCTCGCGTAAATACTTGCATGGGGTGCGACGCCAAATAATATAACAGTTCGATTTCTTTGGGAGGCATATCTACAATGCGATCCCCTATTTTCACAATATAATTCCGCATGCCGATGTACAAATCGTCGTAATGTAAATCAGGCGATTCTGCCGTTTCCGTTGCGGCGGGACGCGTAGTCGGCTGTGACCTGCGGAAGATGGCTTTGATACGTGAAATCAGTTCCTGCGGCTCAAACGGCTTGGTTACGTAATCATCGGCGCCGTAATCCAGTCCGCTGATTTTATCCATAGGCTCGCCTTTTGCCGATACCATGATAATGGGAATATCGGAAAATTTGCGCGCTTCGGTAAGTGTTTCATATCCATCCATTTCGGGCATCATTACGTCTAACAATACAAGATCGAATGCGTTCTCTTTTAAGCGAACAAGCGCATCGTTTCCGTTATGACAGATTTCGGTTGCATAACCTTCTTTTACCAAATATAACGTGAGTAGCTGACAAATATTGTCGTCATCATCCACTATCAATATTTTTTGTGACATTGTCATTCTTCCCGTGTAACTTTCTCTGCAAACATTATACTAAATCTGCCGAGAAATTACAAGTGTTTCGCCCCATTATTTTATTTCGGCTATTGTAACGCCCGTTTCGCCTTCTCCGTAACGCCCGTAGCGGAACGATGCAATAGAAGGACATGTTTTCAAGTAGCTTTGAATTCCTTTTCCGAGTGCGCCCGTGCCTTTTCCGTGTACTATGCGTAGCATACTTCCCGATTGCGCGGATAGTATATGCGGTTCTAAAATTTCGATTGCTTCGGAAACGGTTTTTCCAAGCAGTTTGATTTCGGAAACAACAGGTTCTTCGACTACTGCGGAAACAACAGGCGTAGTGTTTTTGTAATTTTTTCGGCTTTCCGAACTTTTTGCCGAAGTGGGTATGGGAAGCGCGATATCATTTTCTTTTACCGTAATATGCAAATTTCCTACGCGCACTTTATAGAATCCCTTTTTGTCTTTGGGCGCCGTGATTTCTCCTTCCGAATCGAGAGAGCGCACAATCACCCGTTGTCCTGTTTTTGCTTTTTCGGGAACAAAAGCGGCGTATGCGGGGCGAATCCGTTCTTCGCTTTCCCGCCGTACATCGTCTAAACGCGCATATACGGCGCGGGCTTTGCGCAACGCTTCTTCGTTCTCTTCTTTTAACGTATTTTTCAATTCCTGCATAAGGTCGTCTGCTTGTTCGAGCATGCGAGCAATGATTCGATTGGTTTCCGCTTTGGCATTGCTTTCTATTTTTTCACGCTTTTCTTCTATTTTTTTGCGGATAATTTCCCATTGCTCGCGTTCAACGCGCAAAGTTTCTTTTTCTTTTTCCAATTCTTCCCGTTGGCGTTCCACTTCCGTTTTGGTGGATTGCGCTTGTCGCAATACATTTTCAAAACGTGCATGCTCGTGAGAAATGCTTTCTTTTGCTTTACGAAGTATATAGTCGTTTACACCCAATGTGCCCGCAATCTGCAACGCATTGCTTACGCCCGGAATTCCCACCATCAATTTATACGTAGGGGAAAGCGTTTTTTCATCAAATTGCATGCAGGCGTTCATCAGTTTCTTACTCAACAAAGCGTATTCTTTCACTTCGTTGAAATGCGTGGTAACAACGCCTTTGCACCCTATCAGTTCGAGATATTGCAGAATTCCTACCGAAAGAGCTGCGCCTTCGATTGGGTCGGTTCCCGAGCCGAGTTCGTCTAATAGCACAAGACTTTGCGGCGTGACCGAATCGGTAATGTGCACAATATTGACGATATGCGCCGAAAAAGTGCTCAAAGACTGTTCGATACTCTGTTCGTCGCCGAGGTCACAAAAGATATTGTCATATACCGCAATACTGCTTTCTTTATCGCACGGAATCATTATGCCGCTGTACGCCATCAGACAGCACAACCCCACTGTTTTCAAACAGACTGTTTTGCCGCCCGTGTTCGGACCCGTAACTATCAGCATATTGAAATCCTGCCCTACTTCCACACTTACGGGCACTACTTTTTCGCGGTCAATCAGCGGATGTCTGGCGTTTTTCAGTGAAAGAATTCCTTTTTCGTTCAGCCGCGGCATAATACCGTTACACGCTACCGAAAAAGCGGATTTTGCAAAAATGACGTCTAATTCGGTGCACTTGGCAAGAGCGAATTTGAGCAGGTCATAACTGTTTGCAACATATTCGCTTAATACAGACAGTATCCGTTCGATTTCGCGCTGTTCTTCCATTTGAAGATAGCGCAATTCATTGTTCAGTTCCACAACGGGAAACGGTTCAATAAATACGGTAGACCCGCTACCCGACTGGTCGTGAATCAAACCGGGCACCATGGAACGACATTCCGATTTGACGGGCAACACAAAACGTCCCATTCGCACCGTTACGATGTTATCTTGCAAATATTTGCCCATGCTGCCGTTGCGCGTATAACTCGATAGCTTTTCTTTAAGTTTGACGTTAGTGGTATGAATTTTTCGCCGCAGTTCACGCAGTTTGTCGCTGGCGTCGTCTTTTACTTCGTTTTCGCCTGCTATGGCGTCGGTGATTTGCTTTTCCATATTGCGGTCGGTTAACATAGACGAAACGATTTCTTTCAGTCCGTTTACGTCGTCGCCCAGTGCGGAAATTTCGCTTTTGGCAATACGCGCGCAACGCAACACAATAGCCGTTTTCAGTAGTTCGCCCGGACGCAATACGGCGCCTGTTCGTGCTTTATCGAGAATTTCGGAAATATCGTCGAATTCGCATATAGGACTGACGAGATATTTATTTTTTACCGTGTATGCTTGCTCGGTGTATTGCAAACTTTTTTGCACCGATATAAAATCGGAATGCGGCATAAGCGACAGTATTTGTTCTTTTGCCGGTTGCGAAACGGCATATGCCGCAAGTCGATTGCGAATTTCATCGAATTCGAGTACTTTCAATAATTTTTCATTCATAATTTTTTTTGCCTTATTGCAACAATTTGCCCATGTTACCGCGTGTGGCAGAAAGCATATACGGTTTTCCTGTTCGTATCTGCTCGTTCACACACCGAATTTCTTGCTCGGTAGCATAAGTGAAATCGAGCAACATAGAACTGTTTTTGCTATCCGAAATGATGTTGACTGGCAGAACGGGAATCAGCACACCGTAACAGTATTGAATCTTTACGCGTCGGAATTCGATATCGGCGCCTTTGTCGTCCGTCATACGAATAGCGTATCCAGTGCAATTTTTGCATGTTTCGCCGTGTGTTTTACGCGGACAGTGTGCCACATGCATGAGAGGCGGTTTGCCGTAAGCATAGCGTATGCCGCCAATCGGTTTGTCGCTTTCTACGGAATCGATGAAAGCGCCGCCGCAAGCACCGTTTAAGCGGTTCATACAAAGTCCGTCAAGCACAGGAATGTCGGGAAACAATTTGTAATGGCAAATATTATTCGCTACTACACCGCATACGGGCAGACAACGCAAACGTTTGAGTATGTCGGCGTCTTTCCCACGAACAATAGGCGGAAGATTGAGCAAAACATTTCTACCGATTTGGTAACATGCGCGTTCGATTGCGCCGACGTCGGAATAGTCGGACGGATTCAAAATAACATAATCATAAGCAAATTCGATTTTTCGGAGTAAAGTGCAATCGGACACCTGAACAAAAACAGATGGGGTCGAAAGCGAAAAACGTAGTATTTCGGGCATATGTTGATTCTGTGATTGCGCTTTTGCAAATGGATAGCTTTTCAGCAATTTTTCATGTAAAAGAGATACGGCACGCTTTCGCATATCTTTCAATTGGGAAGCGGGATAAAAAATATCGTCTTGAACCTGTATATCGATAGATTGAAGAGAAAAATCGGTTCCGCCCAAACTGCCGATTGCGTCGGCTACGGCGGTTTGCGTGAGTGCATGTTTTTTTGCTTTGGTTACGGATTCTTCCCCTGTTGCGGTTACGCTGACATCACGGCAAGAAAGGTCGATTCGTGCACCATGTTGTTCGGTAACGCTTATATAGGCGTTTGCGGGTATACGCGCGTCCATTGCCGCAAGTTGTTGTTTTAGCGCGGCTTTACTTGTAAGGCATACTGTGTCGCCTATTCGAACATTACCGCGATAGCCCGTTTCGGGTAATCCGTCAATCAGTCCTCCGCCCGTTTCATACCCGTTTCGGAGATACTTGACTCCGTCCCCCGTTTTCAGTGAACCGTCGGTGGCAATAACGGCTTTTCCGTTCTTTACCGCGCGAACCGTTCCGCACTTGCGCCCTATATGATTCTGTGCTATGGAATAGATAACTTTTTCGGTTGGGTCGGAAAAATATGCGTTGCAATAGTCGCCGCGATTAAATACTTCTTTGAGCAGTTCGCGTCCGTTTTCGGGCGGGGCGGCGTCTATGGTTTGTCGATATACCGTTACGCTTTGCGCTACATACTCGGGAGAGCGCATGCGTCCTTCGATTTTAATACAATCTACGCCCATGTCTTTGAGTTGTTGAACTTTATCGAGTAAACAGATGTCTTTTGCCGAAAGAAAATAGCCGCTTTCCGAGTCAGTTCGATATTTTTTACGGCAAAGCTGTAAACATTTGCCGCGATTGCCGCTGCAACCGCTTACCAAACTGCTGTAATAGCAGTTTCCCGAATATGCCACACACAAAGCGCCCTGGCAAAAGACTTCCACTTCCAGTCCCGTTTCGCGCTTTATGGCAAGAATATCTTGCGGCAAAGATTCACGCGCTACCACGATACGAGTTAAACCTGCTTCTTTGGCAACGGCGGCGCCGTAGGCATTCGTGATACCCATTTGCGTGCTGGCGTGCAGAACGGCAGACGGAGCCGTTTTGTGTAATTCGGCAATCAGTCCCCAATCCTGCACCAAGAAAGCGTCTACGCCCGCTTTATGTGCCTGTATAACCGTTTTAACGGCATCGGACAGTTCGGAGTCTTTGAGCAATGTATTTACGGTTAAATATACCTTAACGCCGCGTAAATGCGCAAACTCCGTAATCTCGGGCAAACGAAGTAAGTCGAAATTATCGGCGCTTGCGCGTGCACCGTATTTTTGCACGCCCAAATAGACGGCATCTGCACCGCAAGTTGCCGCTACTTTCAATGATTCGTAATTTCCCGCAGGCGCCAATAATTCCATATTACGTTTTACAGACGCAGTTTTGCGTCGAATTGTTCTTCCAGTGCGGACAGAATTTTTTGCATAGCGGTTGTTATATCTTTATCGTTCAGCGTTCTATCGGGAGCGGAAAGTCCGAGAGAGAGAGCCACGCTTTTGTAGCCCTTGTCGATTTGTTCACCCGTATATATGTCGAACAGGTCGGCACGCACGCACAGAGTGTCTGCCGCGCGGACGGATTTGAGAATTGCCCCCACGGGAATATCCATACGGACAACGACGGCAAGGTCGCGGTCTACTTCCTGATATTTGGGCAAAGGTTCGAATCGAACAAGCGGAATCTCTTTTTGAATAAACGTGTGCAAATATATTTCGCAAATATAAACGGGTATCGAGATACCGTAATTTTTGGCAACGGCGGGATGCAGTTTGCCGAGCGAACAAACGATAGCGTCTTCTGCATTGAAAAAGTCGCAACCGATACCGGGATGTAAATACGGTTTATTTGTATATTCGATTCGTTCGGGCTTGATTGCGAATTTGCCGAGAATATCGAGTGCCGCCGCTTTGATAGTATAGAAAGATTCACTTTCTCCCGCAAAAGCAAGGCAAAGCGTATCGCGTTCGTCGGGAAGTTCGGTGAGCGGAAGAGCTTTCGGGAAATAGGTTTTTCCCACTTCAAACAGACGGAAACAGGTGTTTTTTCGGCTGATATTCAATGCCGCTACATTCAACATGTTGGAAACGAGTTGCGTGCGCATAAGAGAGTACTCTTCTCCCAGCGGATTGAGTATTTCGATTTGGTTGCGCAGTTCGCTGTCGGACGGCAGATTCAGTTTGTCCGCCGCTTTTTTTCCGTAAAAAGAGAATGTGTTGATTTCGTACGCGCCGACACCACACGCGCAGGCTTTTACCAAATTGAGATTTTTCAGACGAATATCTTCCCCGCCCGCCGTCGTTTTTGCGGTGGGCAGAAAAGTGGATTGTAGATTATCGTAGCCGTAATAGCGTATCACTTCTTCTGCGAGGTCGGTGTAATTATCTATATCCTCGCGGAAAGCAGGCACATCTACGTTCAGACTATCACCGTCGGTTTGCACAACAAAATCGAGTGCTTTGAGAATTTTTGCTATAACGCTCTGTTTGATTTCGATTCCCAACAAATCGCATATTTTTTTCGCGGAAGTTTTGATTGTTTTCGTTTGCGTAGGCACGCGGATTTCTTCGGCAAATGCGTCGGTTACTTTTCCTGCCTTTAATTGGTCGAATAACGCTAATGCGCGTTCGCGCCCCATATCTACGCTCATGGCGTCTACCCCTTTTTCGTACCGTGCCGACGAATCGGAACGGAGTCCGAGCGCGCGGGATGTAGCTCGCACACTGCCCTTTGCAAAGCCGGCGGATTCTAAAAGTACGGATTGCGTCTGCTCGTTGATACCGCTGTACTCACCGCCCATAACGCCTGCTACGGCAAGTGCTTTTTCTTTATCGGCAATTACAAGCATTTCATTCGTCAATGTATAGGTATGCGAGTCGAGCGTAGTGATTTTTTCGCCCGCCTGCGCACTCCGCACAATGATACCCAAATCGGACACATACGAAGTATCAAACGCATGCAACGGTTGTCCCACTTCAAACAGAACGTAGTTGGTGATATCCACTACGTTGTTGATAGGTCGTACGCCCACACTGCGCAGTCTGTCGCGCATCCATTGCGGCGATTGTTGGATTTTCACGTCTTTGATTACACGGCAAGTGTAGCGAGTGCATGCCGTATTGCTAATTTTTACCGTAGGCGTGCAATCGCACGGTACGGTTTTGTATTTAAGGGAAAGCGGTTTGCGCTTGCGTCCGAGCACGGCGGCAACTTCCCGCGCCATGCCGTATACCGATTGACAGTCGGGTCGGTTTGCCGTAACCGATACGTCTAAAATCCAGTCGTTAAGGCGGAGAAGTTCCCTGATGTCTTTTCCTATTTCCGTTTCGGGCAGAATCAAAATTCCGTTTTCTTCGGCACCTTTGATTACGTTGTTGTCTATGCCCAGTTCTGCACCCGAACAAAGCATGCCGTAACTCATTACGCCGCGTAAAGGCGCCGCATTGATTGTTTTACCGTTCGGCAACAAAGCACCGTCAAGCGCTACGGGTACAAAATCACCCGTCTGCACGTTTTGTGCGCCCGTGACGATAGTAGTGATTTCCGTGCCTACGTCTACCATACACACCCGCAGTTTGTCGGCATCGGGGTGTTTTTTGATGTCGAGAATTTTGCCCGTGACAACCCGTTCGATTCCTTTGCCCGTGTAGACGATTTCTTCCACTTCGAATCCGATATTTACAAGTTTATCGGCAAGTTCCGCGGGGGTAATTCCGTCGAGAGCAACATATTCGCTTAACCATTGCAAAGATAATTTCATAATTTTCTTTCCTTATCTGAATTGTTTAAGAAAACGTATGTCGTTTTCAAACGGAATGCGTGCATCGGTAATTCCGTGAATAATACTTGTAATTCGGTCAAGTCCGCAACCGAATGCGAATCCCGTATATTCGTCGGGGTCGATTCCGCAGTTCGCAAGTACGTTTCGATTCACCATCCCCGCGCCCATAATTTCAATCCAGCCCGTTCCTTTACATACGTTGCACCCCTTGCCGCCGCAACGGTGACACGATGCGTCCACTTCCACGCTCGGTTCGGTGAACGGAAAATAAGACGGACGGAATCTTGTCCGTGTGGATTTGCTGAAAAACTTTTGCGCAAATAAATCGAGAATGCCTTTGAGATCGCACATGGTAATTCCCTTATCCACAACCAAGCCTTCTATCTGATGAAAGACGGGCGTATGGGTCGCGTCCGCTTCATCGGCACGGAATACCCGTCCGGGCGAGAGCATTTTGAGCGGCGGTTTTACTTTTTCCATCATGCGGATTTGCCCTGCCGAAGTTTGCGAGCGAAGCAAAATGGTATCGGTAACAAAGAATGTATCCTGCATTTCGCGCGCGGGATGGTCGGCGGGAATATTGAGTGCTTCGAAATTATAATAATCGGTTTCGATTTCGGGACTGTCGGCGATTACAAAGCCCAGTGATGTGAAAAATTCGACAATACGATTGCGTACTTGCGTAAGCGGGTGCAAACCGCCCGACAACGGTATATGTTCGTCAATTGTGATGTCGATTCGCTCTTCACGCATACGTTTTTCCGATTCGATACGAAGAAGCTCGTCTTGTCGGTCGGAAAAAGCGGACTCCAATTTTTCCCGCGCAACGTTAACGATTTTCCCCGCTTCGGGACGTTGCTCGGGCGGCAGGTCTTTCATGTTCCGCAGTAGCGCGGTGAGCGCTCCGCTTTTACCCAGAATTTTCACGCGAACGTCGTTGAGCGCCGCCGTTGTGTTACAGGCGGCAATGGCGGAAACGGTTTCTTCCGTCAGTTGTTTGACTTTCTCTTCCATGAATCTCTCCCTAAAAATAAAACCCTCGGATACTATCCGAGGGCGTAGTTACACGCGGTACCACCTCGTTCACCGAAAATTTCTTTTCGGTCTCGAATCGGTTATAACGGAACCACCGCGAATGTTTAGCGCCAAACGGTTTAGACATTCGTACTCGTGCGGGGAAAATTCTGGGCGCTTGTGCGTTCTTTCAGCCGTGGAAACGCTCTCTGTTTGTTTGCGCTTATCTTAAACCGCAGTCATCGTATGTGCTTATATAGTAGCATATTTTTGCCGTGCTGTCAAACTTTTTACAAAGATTTGCCACGATTTACAAGTTTGCTTTGGTTACGGCACGAAATCGTATGTTTTATCTGTGGTTTGTGCATTGAAATACACATCGGGCACTTTTCCGATAATCACGCTTTCTCCAATCAAAACCTGCGTGAGCGTTGTGACTTTGTTTTCGGCTCCCGGAATGACAATACTGACCGATGCCGTTACGTCGATAAACAGTCGGTGTAAAGTTTGATTGATTCCCGCGGGAATAAATTGCGATGAAAAGTTTGTGTCGATACTGCCTACGGGAATTGCCTTGATTTTAACGTCCGGTCCCCTGCCCGCAAAAAAAGAAATTCCCGATAACGACCCGATAGGAATACCGATTCCCTGTTCGCCGATTTGTTCGAGATTTCGTTGTGCGCTTTGTGTGATTCCGCGTGCCAACGCATTGACGGCAGAGGAATTTGTACGAATCAACGTGATATTTCCGTCGTTGTCTTTTACGATTTCAATTAAATCGTCATATATCGGATTAACGCTCATCACTTCTATTACAGACGCATTGACAGAATCCACCGTAAAAGATTTGATTGCATCTTCGGAAACGGTGCGGATTACGGGACGGACAAACGACGCAGTGAATGCGTAAATGCCCAATCCTATGAAAAGAAGAGCCGACAGTATAATCAGCTTCTTCTTCCGTTTTTTGCGAAAACGTTTCATATATTGTATATATGCGGATTACGCACGGTTTTTTCCTTTTATTTTTCCCAAGTTACTCAAACGGTGGAAAACCCCGTATCATGTGCAATCTGGTATGGGTTTGGGAAAATGGACTATTTGGAACGCGGCGAGAATATGAGCGTAACGGCATAACTGGCCACTACTGCCACGCCCACACCGAACGCCGTGCGCACCAATCCGCCCGCAAATGCACCGATAAAACCGATTTGCCGCGCCATTTCAATGGAACCGCGTGCCAACGACGCGCCGAATCCCACAATGGGAACGCTGATTCCCGCCTGTGCGAATTCGTTAATCGGCTTATAGATTCCGAACCCTTCGAGTACGACGCCTGCCAGCAAGAAGATGACGAGAATTCTTGCCGGCGTCAGTTTTGTTTTGATAATAAGGAGTTGTGCGAGTGCGCACAGCAGTCCGCCTACGGCAAATACAATCAGATACGTTTGTATCGCGTTCCAGATTTCCATTTCTATTCTCCTTCCATTATGATACCGTGGCTGACGCACGGAATAGTTTCACCCTGATAGCAACTTTGCGTGCTCATAAGTGCGCCCGTTGCAAGGTAAGCCACTCGGCGATATTCCCCCGAACACAGACGGGGAATAACAAATTCATTGATTACAGAAGCGCTGCACCCCGCGCCGCTGCCGCCCTGATAACAGTTCTGATCTACGCTGTAAATCAAACAGCCGCAGTCATGATAATTTTGCCCCAGAGTATAGCCTTGTTCGCGCATCAAATCGCGCAGAATATCCGACCCCAATTTTCCGAGATCGCCTGTGAGAATCATGTCGAAGTCGTCGGGTTGCAATCCCGTTTCTTCAAATAAAGCGCACATGGTGTCCATAGCGGCAGGAGCCATTGCGGCGCCCATGTTGGATAAGTCATTCTGCCCGAAATCGACTACTTTTCCGAGTGTGGCGGATTTAATCAACGGTCCCGTACCTTTTGACGAAAGCACGCAACAACCTGCCGCCGTAACCGTCCACTGGGCATACGGCGGGCGTTGGCACCCGTATTCGAGCGGATAACGGAATTGCCGTTCGGCGGTGGCAAAGTGGCTTGCCGTGGCGCATGCCACAGTGTCGAAATGCCCTGCATCCAGAAATACAGACCCCAAAGAAAGCGCTTCGGTGTATGTGGAACAGGCGCTGTATACGCCTAAATGCGGCAGTTGCAAATTACGTGCCACATAACTCGACGTGGTCATCTGGTTCAATAAATCACCCGAAATCAGCAGTTGCACGTCCCCTACAATCGGTTTTGCCTCGTTGAACGCTGTGCGCACCGCTTCGTCGAACATGAGAATTTCCGCTCGCTCAAAGTTTTTTTCGCCCAACTTGATATCTTCTTTTATTCTGCGAAAATATCCTTTGAGCGGTCCTTGTGCTTCTTTATTCCCCACTACGGCGTTAGCCGTAACAATGTGCACGGGATTTGTGAAAAATACGGTTTGTTTCGCTTCTTTGCGGTTATTGCGTTTCATCGGCGCAAGTGTTTGTGTGAATTGACAATTTTGTCCTTTGTGAATCGTGAGTCCCGACATAAAATTTTCTCCTTAAATTCTGCCCAAAATCAGCAGATTGAGTATACCAGCCACAGTAGACCACACTACGCCGTTTACCACTACGGGACCGACCACCGTAAACATTTTCACGCTTGTGCCCAAAATCAGCCCTTCCGACTTGAATTCCATTGCCGCGCTTGAAATAGCATTGGCAAAACCGGTAATAGGCAGGAAACACCCTGCGCCGCCTTTACGAGCGATAATGTCGTAAAATCCCAGCCCCGTAAATAGTATAGCAAGCGTGATGATAGTCATAGACGTAATATTGACAATCAAATCTTCCGAAAAATTGGGGAAAATCAACGCATAGATATCGCCTATGCCTTGTGCTATGCAACAGGTAAGTCCGCCTATCCAGAACGAGTGCCAAAGCGACTTTACGGTGCCCGTTTTGGGCGTTACGGAATCCACGTATTTTCCGTAACGTTCGTTTCTTTTTTCTATGGGATTAGCAACCGTGTTCATGTTTCGTCTCCTTTATTCTAATAACCGTTTCTTTTTCCGTGATGTTTTTCAGATCGATAAATTCGGTTTGCGTGCGTTTCATAGCCGTCGCTCCTTGTTTTTATTGAAATACCGACCGACTGACGTCGGTAGTGTTTTTTGCGTAAACGGACAGATTATCGTCGGTATCGAGCGACGCCAACGCTATATCTCTCACTCTGGCATAGCCCTGCTCTTTGAGTGTATTGAGAAGCCATTGTTCGTTTTTTGCGAACGCTTTCAGATTCCCTTTGAGTATTTTTCCGTCAATAATAATGTCTGCACGTACTGCATCGTCTTCTACCTGATTGCCCTGATCTTCGTTTGTGGCGGGACGAGCCGAACCTTTCGGCATGACCGAAACCATTCCGTTTGTTTCCAAAATGGCATAATTGATTTCGGTAATATCAAAATATCCCTGACTGCGCAATTCTCTCATCAAATCGTTAACCGAAAACCGCGCCCGTTTGAGTCCCTTGTATAAGATTTCTCCTTTTGCGATAATGAATATCGGATTGCCTTCCAGAAATCTGCGGCAGAAAATACTTTTCTGCGATAAGAAGGAGAAAAATGCACCGCAAAGCATAAACAGCGCCAAGGCAAGCGTACTCGCCCACAGCGATAATTCGGGTTCCACGCACATGACGGCGGCAATACTGCCTGCGGTAATACCGATTACGTAGTCGAAAAAGTTAAGCTGTGAAATCTGTTTTGCCCCGTCTATTTTGGTGAGTATCAACAAAACAACGATAGTGAACAATGTGCGGAGCACGATTTCCAGATACAAATTCAATTTCGTTACCCTTCCTTTATTTTGTGTACAAAATAGTCTTGCGTAATTTTGTTACCGAATATACGTTGAAAGGAACGCGCAAAAAAAATCCGACCTGCATGAATTCATGCAAGTCGGATAAAATTCCGAAAACGATTTTTTATTTTGCGTAATCTACGCTACGTGTTTCCCGAATAACGTTGACTTTGATTTGACCGGGATATTCCATTTCGCTCTCGATTTTTTGAGCAATGTCTTTTGCCAGAAATACGGTTGCCGCGTCGTTGACAACTTCGGGCTTGACGATGATGCGAACCTCTCGTCCTGCCTGAATGGCAAACGATTTTTCCACGCCGTTGAATCCGTTGGCGATTTCTTCGAGTTTTTCAAGACGCTTAACGTAGTTATCAAGCGATTCTCTGCGTGCGCCCGGGCGCGCTCCGCTGATTGCGTCGGCACATTGAACCAACACCGCTTCTACCGATTGCGGCTCGATATCGTTATGGTGCGCCGCGATACAGTGAATGACTTCTTTGCTTTCCTTGTATTTCTTTGCAAGGTCGGCACCGATTGTGATATGCGTGCCTTCCACCTCGTGGTCTACGGCTTTTCCGATATCGTGCAGTAATCCCGCGCGTTTGGCGAGTTTGACGTCGGCGCCTAATTCGGCAGCCATAAGCCCTGCCAAATAGGATACTTCCAACGAATGTTTGAGCACATTCTGCCCATAGCTTGTACGATATTTCAAGCGTCCCAATAATCGAACGAGATCGGGATGCAAGCCGAACACATTGGCTTCGAACGTGGCGTTTTCACCCGTTTCTTTGATTTGGCTATCCAATTCTTTGCGGGTTTTTTCCACGATTTCTTCGATACGGGCGGGATGAATCCGTCCGTCGGCAATCAGCTTTTCAAGCGTGATTCTTGCCACTTCGCGGCGAACGGGGTCAAATCCCGAAAGCACCACCGCTTCGGGCGTGTCGTCTATAATTAAGTCTACGCCCGTGGCATTTTCCAAAGCACGGATATTGCGCCCTTCTCTGCCTATGATTCTGCCTTTCATTTCGTCGTTGGGCAAATTAACAACGGACACCGTGATTTCGGCGCTGTGATCTACGGCACAGCGCTGTACCGCCGTAGCGATAATCGATCGGGATTTCTTTTCGGCTTCTTCTTTTGCCTCCGCTTCGATTTCTCGAACGAGTTTCACCGCGTCGTGACGCGCCTCTTCTTCGATTTCGTGTATAAGCTGTGCTTTTGCCTCTTCACGCGTAAGTTGCGCAACTTTCTCCAACTCGCCAATCATGCGCTCGTGCGCCGATTCGATTTCCGCCCGTTTTGCTTCCAGACGGCTTTCTTTTTCGGCAACGGCGGCTTTGGCTTTTTCTACCGCTTCCGTTTTTTTGTCGAGCGCTTCTTCTTTTTTATCAAGCGCGTCTTCACGTTGGGATAACCGCTGTTCGCTTCGTTGCACTTCGTTGCGGCGTCCTTTCAGCTCTTGGTCAAACTCACTGCGCAACTTCTGAATTTCTTCTTTTGCTTCCAGTATAGACTCTTTTTGCTGATTTTTTGCCTGGGCACGAATTTCTTTTGCTTCGGCATAGGCGTCTTCGGTGATTTTATTCGCCGACTGTTTTGCGTCGCCCAACCGTTTTTTCTGCAATAAAACGTATAATCCGATACCTGCCGCAAGACCGACAATGAGTGCAACAATGGGCAATACGATGACGAGTGCGGTGGATACGGAATATAATGAATTCTGCAACATGTTTTCTACCTCCTTTTTCGTATTTTTTGAAACGTAAATGATTTCATCGTGTTCGCATTCGATGATTCAATATATCGGCGGACGGATGCCTGTGGCAATCCGTCATGCTTTTATATTACAATATATTGTGGGCAAAAGTCAAGTAATCGATAATACCGATTTGCCGATTATTCGGAAACGGGTGTTTCCGCTTCGGCGGCAGGTTTTGTTTCTTCCTGAACGCCTTCGGCGGCTTTCCGTTTTTCTTCCACGATTTTTTTGATGGCGATTTCCATTTCGTCCGCCGTTTCTTTTTTGGATTCCAGCAGATTCATAAGAGCCGCGCGTCCCTGGCACAGACGGGAGCCGTTATAATTGAACCACGAACCGCTTTTGGAAAGAATTCCGTGTTCCAGACCGAGGTCGATAATGCAACTTTCTCTCGATATACCTTTGCCGAAAATGATATCGAATTCGGCGGTGCGAAACGGAGGAGCTAATTTATTTTTAACAACCTTCACTTTTGTATGGTTGCCTACCACTTCTCCGCCTTCTTTAACCGATTCTACCCTGCGCACGTCCAAACGAATACTTGCGTAGAATTTGAGTGCTTTACCGCCCGGCGTGGTTTCGGGATTGCCGAACATAACGCCCACTTTCTCGCGCAACTGATTGATGAAGATGATACACGTTTTAGATTTATTGCATACCGATGCCAGAATACGTAAGGCTTTCGACATCAGTCTTGCCTGTAATCCGATTTGGCTGTCACCCATATCGCCGTCGATTTCCGCTTTGGGTGTGAGCGCCGCAACCGAGTCTATAACCACAACGTCTACGCCGCCGCTGCGTACAAGCGCCTCGGCAATGTCCAAGCCTTGCTCACCGTTGTCGGGTTGAGAGATATAAAGACTATCGGTATCGATACCGAGATTACGCGCATATATCGGGTCGAGTGCGTGTTCGGCGTCGACGAACGCAACCGTGCCGCCCATTTTCTGCGCCTGGGCAATTACGTGCAGACTGAGCGTGGTCTTGCCGCTCGATTCGGGGCCGTAGATTTCGATAATGCGTCCGCGCGGCAATCCGCCGATTCCGAGAGCCAAATCTACGCTCAAACAACCTGTGGGAATCACTTCCACACTCGTCACCTGATTTTCGTTCAGTTTCATGATGGCGCCTTTGCCGTAGTTCTTCTCGATTTGCGCAATGGCGGCATCCAACGCTTTTTTGCGCTCTTCTTTGGTCATATTGTAGTCGATAATAGGTTTGCCTTTGTCCATTATATGTTCTCCTTCTTTCTTTACTTTCAGACGTTTTCTTTTGTTTGCGACTCGTTTAGTACGGTGTCGGAAACGAATTTATACAGATGATATAATGCGGTTAACGTACCGCTGTGGATAACGGATTGTCGGTCGCCCCGAAAACGATACGGAAAAATATCTATATTCCGTTTATCGCCGACAGCTATGTAACAAACGCCCACCTCGTCGGGCTTTTCGGACGTAGGACCCGCATTTCCCGTTGTGGCTACCACGTAGTCGTGGTGTCCGTCCATCAATAGATTTGCCGCCATTTCGTATGCCGTTTCTACACTGACGGCTCCGTAATTATCCAGAATCGAAGACGATACGCGCAGACGATTTTGTTTGGTTTCGTTGGCGTAGCAAACGATTCCTTCTTTGAGCGAGCGACTGATACCGGGAACCGCTACCAAAGAAGCGGCTATATTGCCGCCCGTAAACGATTCGGCAAGCCCCAGCGTTTTGTTTGTTTTCATGAGCAGTTCGGCAACCGTTTCGGGCAGACGGTTTTCATCATAGGAATAGGTGCAGTCTTTGAGTACCGACCGAACGCCTGCCAATAATTCGGCAACGGTGCTTTTTTGCGTTTTATGGGAATATCGCACCGAAACAACACATTCGGGCGGACAGGAATCGAATTTGAAAACAATTTTGTTGCGGTTTTTGATATATTCTTTCAGAGAAATTCGCAACTGTTCTTCGCTTTTGCCGATTGTGCGAAATACAGCCGTGCTGTAAAATGTTTTGCATTGACTGTTCAGCATGGGTAAAAGCATGTTATTCGTGAACGAGTCGTCGCATACGGCGGATACGGCGCACGGCGTTTCTTCCAACATAAAGGTGGCAAGACTGCGATTTACGGCAAACCGTTCCGAAATGACGGTGTAAAATTTTTCGATATCACCGCATATAACAATGGCGTCGCAATTTTTTTGCAGGAAAGAAAAGGTTTCGGAAATGCGGTCGGATTCCGTAATCTCGATACAAAACGTAACAAAATATCCGTGCTTGCAAAGTTTGTCGGAAACACGGTTTGTATCCGTTTGTATTGCGTCGGAAATACATTCCCCGACGCCGATGTTAAGAATTCCTACGTTCATCTCAATCCTTTAACACTTGTTTGTTTTTGACAATATAGTTGCAACCCGAAAGGATTGTCATCACAGTTGACAGAGCGAGAAACGCAAACCCGACGTACAGCTGAATATTGCCCCAGGTTATGTGCATAGTGGCAGTATATTGCGCGGCATACTCGTAAAAATCGGGAACAGGCAACAAAAGAATAAGTGCAATCATTTGCAGAACCGTTTTGATTTTACCCAGCTTGTCGGCGGCAAGCACAACATTTTTGGAACTTGCCACAATGCGGAACCCGCTAATCATCAATTCGCGGCATAAAATAACCATGGCGCATACAACGCCCCCGATTTGCAATCCGAGCATAACATTGTTTGCCGAATCGTATAAAAGCGTTACAACGGCAAACAGCGCGCAGGCAACCAACATTTTGTCGGCAATGGGGTCCAGAAATTTGCCGAGGTCGGTTACAAGATTATTTTTTCGTGCCAAATATCCGTCCAGAAAATCGGTGAAACTGGCAAGAATAAATATACCCGTTGCAACAAAGCGATGGAACGGAAAGCGCACGTAAAACATCGTAATAAATACGGGAATCAGCAAGATGCGCAAGAATGTCAGTTTGGTGGGCAGATTCATACGGGGCATTTTTCTCCTATTAAATCATATCCGTTATAATCGGTGATTTTTATGTAATAACACTCTCCCACCTCTACGAAATCGGCGGTAAAGTAGACTTTTGTATCAATATCGGGCGCATCGTACTCTGTTCTTCCCACAAACAGATTTTTGTCGTAGTCGATATCTTCGTAGATTACTTTAAGCGTTTTCCCTATCAGTGCGCGGTTGAGTTGTTCCCTGTTTTGCAAATGCAATTTTCCGATTGCATTCACTCGTGCGGTTTTGACTTTTTTGGAAACGTGTCCGTCGAGTCGTGCGGACGGCGTGCCGTCCTCTTTACTGTATGCAAATACGCCGACATGTTCGGGGGCGGTTTGCGCAATAAAGTCATACAAAGTGCGGAACCGTTCTTCCGTTTCCTGCGGGAATCCTACCATTACAGTGGTACGAACGGCAATTTTCCGTTCTTTGAGTTTGGCGAACAAAGTCTGAATCGACTGCTTGTCACTGCGCCTGTTCATTAGTTTGAGAATTGCGTCGTCGGCGTGTTGAATGGGAATATCGATGTAGTTTGCCACTTTTGGATTGTCTGCGATTTCTTCAATCAATTCGTCTGTCACCAACTCGGGATAACAGTACATTAGTCGAATCATGGAAATATCCGTTTTGCTCAAACGGCGCACAAGTTCGACGAGCCGCGATTCTCCGTATAAATCCGAGCCGTAACGCGTTACGTCTTGCGCAACAAGAATCAACTCTTTTACACCCTGTTCCGCCAATGCCATGCTTTCTTTTACGAGCGATTCAATGGGAACGGAACGGTATTTTCCGCGAATGGACGGGATGGTGCAAAACGTGCAATGATTGTCGCAACCGTCTGCGATTTTCAAATAGGCATAGTGAATGGGGGTTGTTATCGTTCGTTGCAACGGTTCGTTTGTAAGTTCCGCCGATGTTGATGTTTCGCCGTATAACTCCGAAATTACGTCACAAATGCGCTCGTATTCGTTTGTGCCCAAAAAGTAATCTACTTCGGGTAATTCTTTACGCAGTTCGGAACCGTATTTCTGTGGCAGACAACCCGTTATAATCAGCTTCTCGCATGCCTGCGACTTGTGTCCGATTGCCGCCAAAATCACGTCAATCGCTTCTTTGCGTGCAGATTCGATAAACGCACACGTGTTAACAATTAAAATCTGCGCACTCGGATAATCGTTTGTAATATCGTATCCGCCGCAACGCAAACGGTACAGCATATTTTCGGTGTCGATTCTGTTTTTGTCGCACCCTAATGTAATGACACCTACGCTTCTGCTCATAAGTCTATTCCGAAAAGCTCTCTGTATTGTTCGCGTGAAATATAGACGGCACGCGGTTTACTGCCTTCCAACGGACCAATGAATTTATGCAATTCCATTTGGTCGATAATACGGCTTGCACGCGCATATCCCACGCTGAAACGGCGCTGTATCATACTGGTACTCGCCGACCCCGACTCTATAACGCATTTAAGAACTTCGGGCATCAAACTGTCAAACTCTTTGTTGTCGTCATCTTCCTCATCGCTTGTTTCGGGTTCTTCGTCGCGTTTGGTGATTGCCGCCGTGAATTCGTCATCGAAATCGACTTCGTTGTTGGCACGCACGTATTCGGTTACGGCAGTAATTTCCTGCTCGGTAACAAACGCCCCCTGTACGCGTTTGGGGTCGTCTAAACCGATAGGCGCATATAACATATCGCCTCTGCCAAGCAACGTTTCTGCACCGCATTGGTCCAGTATGGTGCGCGAGTCTACGATACTCTTAACCGAGAAAGCAATACGGCTGGGCAAATTGGCTTTGATTGTGCCCGTAATAACGTCTACCGACGGACGCTGCGTGGCAAGAATCAAATGAATGCCTGCGGCGCGCGCTTTTTGCGCCATGCTCATGATTTTGGTTTCGAGCACCTTTTTGTTGTTATCCAACATCAGTTCGGCAAGCTCGTCCACAATGAGCACGATATACGGCAGTTTTTGTTCTTCTCCCGATTTGACGGCGTCGCTTTTGTTGAATTCGGGCAGATTACGCACTTTATGACTGCCGAACAGAATATAGCGGCGGTCCATTTCTTCTTTTGCCCAGGTGAGCGCATTAATTGCCTGTTGTGCGTCGTTGATAATTTCCGAACCGAGCAAATGCGGTATTCCCTGATACATGTTGAATTCCACGCGCTTGGGGTCAATCAAAATGAGCCGCACTTCTTCGGGTGAAGATTTGTACATAATGCTCATAATAATCGAGTTAAGGCAAGCGGATTTACCGCTACCCGTGGCGCCTGCAATCAACAGGTGTGGCATCTTTTCTAAATTACATACGATGTTGGTGCCCGCAATATCTTTTCCAAGCGATAGCGTAAGCGGCGAAGAAGAATTCTGAAACTCTTTGGACGAAATAATATCACGCAAGCATACGATATCGATTTTTTCGTTGGGGACTTCGATACCTACCGCGCGTTTGCCGGGAATGGGCGCTTCGATACGAATTTTTCCGTTACTTTCCAAATAGTATTCGATGTCGGTGGAGAACTGCTCGATACGTTTAATGGGAATGCCGGGCGGCATTTCCAGTTCATATCGCGTAACGGCAGGTCCGCGTGTAATTGCGCCTACTTTTACAGGCAATTTCAATCCTTGCAGCGTTTCTTCCAAAAGACGCGCTTTTTCTTCGCAAGCTACGTTGTAATCTTCGGGCGCTACCGACGTAGAAGAAATCAGCATGTCGATGTCGGGCGCATTATAACGAAGTTTTTTCCGTTTTTTCGGTTTGGGCGGCATGGGAATATTAGGTGAAATGTCATCGATTCCCAACTGCCCTTTCGAGCGCACGGTCGGTTGAACGGCAGATTGTGCCGACTTTACGGGTTTGATGTCGGCAAGCGAAACCGTTTCGTAGTATCCCGTGCTGTCCGCTCCTTCAAAATGCGACTGTTCGGATAGGTCAATCGGCTCGTCGTCGATTTTCAATGCAGATTCGCGCGGCTGTTCGGGAAGTTCGTCCGCAAATAAACTGTCGTCTTCTTCGGAAAGTTTATCGGCAAACGATTCGGTTACGTCGTATTCTCTCTCGTGTGCAAAGTTTTCAAACGAAGATTTTACGGGCGACGGAGTAACCGACGCACGTTGGCGTTCTTCGTCAAGTAATTGCTGAAAACGGGATTCGGCGCTGTGCGTGCTTTCATATGCGGAACCGCTGATTATCGGTGCTTGCTCGCAAATTTCTTCTTCTTTTTCTTCGGCAGTTATATTCAGTTGCGTTTGCTCGTAACTGCTTTGCGCGTATGTTTTTGCGGGTGTTGCAACAGGTGGAACGGGAATAGGCGCAATCTTGGGCGGCGTTACGCGCGGTGCGGATTTATTGGGCATACCGAAATAGTCCCCGTTGACAATCGACGGACGCACGTCCTCTTGCGGTTGCTGTTGGAGAGTTTCCGCTTTCTTCTCGGAAACGGTCGGAGCAGACGATTGGTCTTTTTGTATCGGTGTCAGCGTTTCCGCCAATTTGCGCGAAAAATCATCGCCGTTGATAATGCCCGTGCCGCCCACAATCTGATTGCTGATATCCTTTTCGGGCAATACGGGAATTTCGTTTAATCCGGGAATATCGGATATATGCACCCGTTTTTGCGGTTTAACAGGTGCGACCGGTTCTGCCGTAGTTGCGGGAGTCTGGGAAATCGATTCGGTAGATACGGCGCTCTTAATATCGGGTGCGGTATACAGCGGCGGCAATACGTTGTAGCCGTAACCCGAAGAAGTATTGTCCCCCGATTGCGGACTCGATTGTTGCGCCATATCGGAAAGAATCCGTTTTTGGTCACCGAAAAGTATTCTGTGCGCTTCCGATTTGAAACCGTCTTTTTCGCTCGTTTTTTGCGTAGCGGTGGAATACGGTTGAAAATCCACTGTCTTTTTTTGCGGAACGGGAATCGAATGCGGCGTTTCGTCAAACTTGCCGAGAGGCACGAATTGGTCGGAATGCTCAAAAGAATCCTGTTGCGGCGGACGAATAGTGTCTACGAAAAGCGTCGTATCGTTAAGCGGACGAATGGGACGCGGCTCGGCATTGCCCTTTACAAAAGCGGGTGCATTTTGCGCAAACGGCTGTTCTTCCCGTTGCAATTCTTTCCGTTTGTTGAGAATAGGTAACAAAAAAAAGAATACGGCAGAACACACAAATACGAGAGAAAATACAATATACGAAACAATGGGCGTAACAACGGTTTGTATTCCATAGGCAACCACTCCGAACAATACGCCGCCCGCAGTGATTCCGTGATACGTTCCCGAAATGTATGCCGAAAAACTTTCTTTTAAGAGTGCGTGCGTGGTGGCAAGTTGCAAAATGAACATCAGACTCACCGTCATGCATACGATACCTGCTTTATAACGGGTGCGCAGATTGGCGCTTCTTCCCTGAATCAGTGCAATGCCCCATAAAAGCGTGCACAGAAAAAGCGGATAGCTGAACAATCCGAATACACCGATGGTTACATTGAAAATTCCTTTGCTGATAATGCCCAAAATGGGTCTGACGACAATGCAAAGCAAAATGAAAGCGGATATAATAACGAGTACGATTCCGAAAATCTCATTGTCACTCGTATGATTCTCTTTGCGCCTTCCGTTGTTATATTTTTTTGTCGGCACGTTTCTCACTCCGATGGACTCTGTTTTATCGCAACATAAAAGAGGTTGCACTCTCTCCGAAAAACCTTTGCAAGCAAACTTTCTCCTTATTATTATAACATAGGACAGGTATTTTTTCAATCAAAATAGCCGTATTTTTGAAATTTTTTGCAGTAGGCAGGAAATGGAAAAAATCGTCGGACATACCAACGATTTTTTTGTGCGTTTACCGCGTGGCTTTGTAGCCTGTTTTAGACGACAGCCCTTGTTGCCGTGCAATATTTTCGGCGTTTTTTTGGCAATAGATTCGGTGCAACTCGTCCCCCGTCATACCTGCGTCGATACACATGCTGATAAAAAAATGCAAAATATCCACCAGTTCTTCTTTCACGGCGTTTTCGTCGACGGGCTTTTCGTTTTTCCACCATTTGTAGTTGACTTCGTTCAGCAGTTCGGTCACTTCGTCGATAAGTGCCAACGACTTTTTTTGTATCCAATCCGATTTCGTATATGTACCGCAGTCGCGTACGTTACCGATATAGGCGTCCAGAGCGGCTTGTAACGCGAAAATTTCGTCCAGCTTGTCCATAGCTATTCCCCTTTAATCGTTTGCAAAACGTCCGTTTGCGGGTCTTTGCCCACATATGCGGTGCATACGTTTGTATCTGCGAGGGTATCGCGCGCAAAGTCGTTTACGTCCTGTACGGTTACGGCATCGATTTCGGCAATGCGCTTGTCTACATCGTATAACGTATCGGCAAGCAAAAGCATTTTGCCTTGTGCCGTCATAATATTCTGTACGCTTTCTTCGGAGAATACAAGTGCCGATTTAAGTTGAATTTTGGCACGATTGAATTCTTCTTGCGTAACGCCTTCGTTTACAATTGCGTCGATTTCCTTTTTGACAGCCGTCAGCACTTTTTTTGTGTTCCCTGCCGAAATGTTGAGCATAATATCGAAATTGCCGTTGTGCTTATAGGCGAGTGAAGTGGAATAAACACTGTAAGCAAGTCCCATCTGTTCACGGATTTTTTGAAACAACCGAGAACTCATTCCCCCGCCGAACAGAATACTAAAAACGCTTTGGGCAGGCGTACGCGGATGATGAAATTCGACCGACGGGTAGCTGATTCCGATATTGGATTGCTCGAAGTCTTTGATTCGCACCGACTGTCCGCTCGTAACTTTTGTTTTTCCGCACGGTTTTCCCGTGGTTTTTCCCGCGCGAATTTCGTTCAGTAAATACTTTTTAACCAATGCGTCTGCCGTTTTTACATCGAGATTGCCCGAAACGGATACTACGGTATTATCGGCATTGTAGAGTTTGTCCATATATGCCAGAACGTCGTAGCGGGTAAAGCGCGCGACGTTTTCGGCGGGCCCGAGTATGGTATATCCGAGCGAAGTGCCTTTGTACAATGTTTCGGCAAGTAAGTCGTAGCAGATATCTTCGGGTGAATCTTCCACCATGTTGATTTCTTCGGTAATAACTTTACGTTCTTTGTCAAGTTCGTCGGCATCGAAGGAAGAATGCGTAAAAATATGCGAGAGCAAAGAAAAACATTTTTCGGCATATTCGTCTACCGATTTAACATAGTAGCAGGTTCCTTCTTTGCCTGTAAATGCGTTGATAAGCGCGCCCATGCTCTCGAATCGGTTGGCAATATCGAATGCCGTATATTTATCGGTGCCCTTAAATATTACGTGTTCGGTGAAGTGAGAAATACCGTTGTTCTGCGGTGTTTCGCGTGTACTTCCCGCCCCCACCCAAATACCCATGGCAACCGAACGGACGGCGGGATTATGGTTAACCACAAGCCGCAGACCGTTTTTGTAAGAAATCAATTCGCTCATTTGTGTCCTCCCGTGCGTAGTGTACAATAATCTTTTGCATTGTTTGTTCAGGAATCGGCTTGCAACGTTTCGCTGACTTTGGATACCTGTAAATTATTTGCCTTTGCGTACTGAATTATACGGTTAAGCGCTTCTACCGTGTTTTTTGTGGGGTGCATAAGAATCAGGTCGCCCCCTTCCAGATTTTTCGTAGCGCGCGAATAAATTTTTTCGGTGTCGTGGTCGCGCCAGTCTATGGTATCTTTCGACCACATGATGGTGGTATACCCCAAGCTTTCCGCTTGTTGCAACGTTGTTTTGCCGAATGAACCCGACGGCGGTGCAAACAGATTCATATCTACGCCGATTACGCTTTTTACCAGTCGGTGCGTCACGCTGATTTCTTCGGCGTTACGCTGCGCACCGAGTTTTTTGTGGTCTTTGTGAAAATAGCCGTGGTTTCCGATTTCGTGTCCGTGGTCGTATATTTTTTGCAGAACGGCGTCGTTTTCGGCTACCCACATACCGCCTACGAAAAATGTAGTTACCACTTCGTTTTTCTCGAAGATATCCAACATTTCGTCGATAAATTCGGTGCCCCAATATACGTTGACCATCAGCGAGATTTTGGTTTTGCTGTCTCCTTTGTATATGGGTGTTTCGGTGCCCGCCGCACTTACGGTTTTGCCCGAAAGCGTGAAAGCAAGCAATCCGATTACCACTGCGCCGATTGCCAGATTTGCCACAACGTACCGAAAAAATTTGACCTTATTCGCCAATTTACGTTCACCTCAAATAGATATCGGAAAAAAGTTTCCGTCTATTTACTATATTCGGTGAACGCGAAAAAAAGTATATAAACGCGTTTTACGGTAAAGAAAAAGTCCGCAATCGGGACTTTTTCTTTTATCTGCTTTCTTTTACAGCTTTTCCACGAGTTTGAGGTCGATTCTTCCTTTTTCGTCCGTTTTGATTACTTCCACACGCGCCATGTCGCCGAGATTGAGAACGTCGGTTACTTTGTTCACGCGGGATTTAGACAACTTGGAAATATGAATCATGCCGTCTTTGCCGGGTGCCAGTTCCACAAAAGCGCCGAAGTCGAGAATTCGCACGACTTTGCCTTCGAAGATTTGTCCGGGTTGCACGTCTTCCGCAATGGTAAGAACGATTTTTTTCGCTTTTTCCGCCGCTTCGATATCGGTACAGCTGATAAATACGCGTCCGTCGTCCTCGATATCGATTTTTACGCCCGTTTCGGCAATAATCTGATTGATGACTTTGCCGCTCTTGCCGATAACGTCGCCAATCATATCGGGAGCGATATCAAAACTGATAATCTTGGGCGCATACTGACTGAGTTCGGGACGAGGCGCATCGAGTACGGCAAGCATTTTGTCGAGAATATATAAGCGTCCTTTTCTTGCCTGTTCCAACGCCGTTTTGAGAATCTGCTCGTTGATACCTTTGATTTTGATATCCATTTGTATGGCGGTAATACCTTCGCTCGTGCCTGCCACTTTGAAGTCCATATCGCCCAAGAAATCTTCCAATCCCTGAATATCGGAGAGCACTGCAATGTTGCCGCTTGCTTCGTCTTTAATCAGTCCCATGGCAATGCCCGCAACGGGCGCTTTAATGGGCACACCGGCGTCCATAAGCGCCAAAGTGGAGCCGCATACGCTTGCTTGCGAAGTCGAACCGTTGGAACTTAAAATCTCGCTTACGGTACGAATGGCATACGGGAATTCTTCTTCGTCGGGAATCACCGGTTCCAAAGCACGTTCCGCCAAAGCGCCGTGTCCGATTTCTCTGCGACCGGGCGCGCGTAACGGACGCGCTTCGCCCGAGCTGTACGGCGGGAAATTGTAGTGATGCATATACCGCTTGAACGTTTCTTCGTCCAGGTTATCCAACTTTTGCACTTCGGCAATCGTTCCGAGCGTGCAAGTTGTCATTGCCTGACTTTGTCCGCGTGTGAATACGGCAGAACCGTGTACGCGCGGCAGAATGCTTGTTTCGCACCAAATGTCGCGAATGTCGGTCAGTTTTCTTCCGTCGGGACGGATTCCCTTTTTGAGAATCTTTTCACGCACTTTTTCTTTTGTCATATAGTAGAGTGCGTCTTTGATTTCGCGTTCTTTTTCGGGATACTTTTCGGCAAAGTGCTCTAACGTAGCCTTGTCTACTTCGTCTTGTTTTTCCTGGCGTGCCTGGCGGTCGAATTCTTCCAACGCTTTATCGAGCAGCTTGTCCGCAAATTTGCGTACGTCTTGGTCGATTTCTTCGGGCACTTTGTACATGTCCATCACGCGCTTGGGCTTGCCCACTTCTTTCACGATTTCGTTGATGAATTTTACTTGTTTTTTGATTTCTTCGTGTCCGAACAGAATACCTTGCAACATGACTTCTTCGCTTACCATATGCGCGCCGGCTTCCACCATCATGATGGCGTCTGCCGTGCCGGATACGTAAACGTGCATTTCACTCATGGCGCGCTGTACGCTGTCGGGATTGATTACATATTTGCCGTTTACATATCCCACCACAACCGAACCTGTGGGACCCGCAAACGGAATGTCCGAAATAGACAGAGCAATACTCGAACCGAGCATGCCGAATACTTCGGGCGGTATATTCGTGTCTACGCTCAAAGCCGTAGCCACAACCGATACGTCGTTGAAAATCCCCTTGGGAAACAGCGGACGAATGGGGCGGTCGATTAAACGACTGGTAAGAATAGCTTTATCGCTTGCTCTGCCCTCTCTTTTCTTAAAACCGCCGGGAATCTTGCCTACTGCATACATTTTTTCTTCAAAATCCACGGCAAGCGGGAAAAAGTCCATACCGGGACGGGGCGTTTCCGCCATGGTCACATTGGTCATGACAACCGTATCGCCGCAACGAACAATACACGAACCGTTGCTTAATCCGCAGTACTTTCCCACTTCCACGGTCACGTCTTTGCCGCCGATAACCGTTTTGAAAATTTTTGCTTCTTTACTCATTTTTCTTTCTTCTCCTTTTCCTTGTTACTCCCGACGCCCGATACCCCATCGGTCGCCAACTAAAAAGCGAGAGTCAACGCATGGTCGACTCTTGCTTAATACGTTTTTTACTTTCTCAATTCCAGTTTAGCAAGAAGGGCTCTGTATCTTTCGATATCGAGTTTTTTCAGATAGTTCAAAAGACTTCTTCTGGAACCCACCATTTGAAGCAAACCACGCCGCGAATGGTGATCGTTGTGATGCTCTTTCAGATGTTCCGTTAAATGATTGATACGGTGCGTGAGCAGTGCCACTTGCACCTCGGGACTTCCCGTGTCGCCTTCGTGCGTTGCAAAATCGGCAATGATTTTTGCCTTTGTTTCCTTGTCCATAATATCCTCCGATATAATTTATTCGCCTTAAAACTGAGTATCGGTGCGTGGAGAGCGCACAACTCGCAGTATTAAGGTACAGTATTAGTATAACACACCGCAATCCCGATGTAAACCGATTTTAAGCACATTTTGCGAATCGTACGGTAATTTTTTACAGCGCGTGTTCACTCGTCGAAATCATTGCGGAAAAAAGCTTCCTTTTTTTCCATGCGTTCTTCGAATTGTTGCAGATAGAGCAAAACGTCTTTTGGATTACTCAATCTGCGAATCCGCCCGGGTACAATGGCTTTGCTGATAGCTCCTGCCCCGCAGGCGTAAACGTCCAACATTTCTTCCATAACCGTTATATTGTTTACACACAGAAAGTCGGGTCTTGTCCATCCGATGTTTTCCAAGTTGTCGGTCATCTGTTTTTGCCTGTACAGATAATACGGCGCATATCCGTTTGCGGGAAGAGCCGTTGCCGAATATTCTACCATTGTCGCCGTGTGATTGTTGCGTTCCGTTTCGGCAGTGGCATTGTGCGACCCGCGTTTGACGCACAATGTGTGTACGGTAATATTTTCGGGCTGTAAACCGATAACGTGGTCGAGCGTATAGCAAAAATCTTTTTCCGTTTCCCCTTCCAACCCCGCAATAAGGTCTACGTTTTTAACAAAACCGTATTTCTGCGCCATTGCGTACGCCTCGAAAAATTGTTGGGTGTTGTGCGCACGTCCGATTTTTTGTAAAGTAGTATCGTGCAGAGTTTGCGGATTGATACTGATTCGATTTACGCCGCATTCCGACATCACCGCCGTTTTTTCTTCGTCAATCGTATCGGGACGCCCCGCTTCGCAAGTATACTCGGTATGTTTTTCGTATGCCGCATCGAGTACCATACGTAAAAGTGTTGCGTCGAGTACGGTGGGCGTACCGCCGCCGATATAAACCGAAAATATACGTTTCCCCGCGCGGGAAATCCACTCTTTGGTCAATTTGATTTCTTCTATCAACGCGTGAACATACGGGGAAAGCAACCATTTCTTTTTTTCAATGCCTTCGGATACAAATGAACAGTATGTGCAACGCGTGGGGCAAAACGGAATATGCACGTAAAGATTTGCAAGATGTTTCTGCGCGTCCGACAATCCGTTACAGGAAACAGACATTCTGTCGCCCACCGTTTTCTGTTGTTCCCGAACGATTCGGGCGGTCAGTTCCGCCTTTGCGGAAGAAACAAAATATTCGTCTTGCAACCGCCGCGCAATATTTTCCTGCCGTTCGCCGTTTTCGAGATATCGTGTGGCAAGACGCGTGGGGCGTATTCCCGTCAGACTTCCCCAAGGAAGTCTTTTGCCGAAATAGTCGGATAACGCTCGATACAAAGCCGATTTATTGATAAACAAATCGTGTCGGCTCCGCTCGATTGGGTTGGCACATCTGTGGTCGGAATATGAAAAAACATAGTTTTTTTCGTTTACCGAAACAAAAAAGGTGACGGCGCCACTTTTCACATAGGTGAAGTTAATCATATCGGCACTTGCCGTCGCGTCGGGAAGAAAACAGCGCACCGTTTCCAGCAAATCACTGCGAATATCTCCGCGGTTGGTAATCAGTTCATACATACGGATTGTTTTCTCTCTCAAACGATAACGTGGTGGGGCTGTCGTGTCCGGGGTATACCGTATAATCTTCTTCCAATGCGAACAAACGGTTTTTCAAAGAATCACGTAATTTTGCGGCGTCGCCCGAAGGAAAATCCGTTCGCCCCACCGAAAGACGAAACAGCGTATCTCCGCTGAAAATAACGTTGTCCGTAATATAACATACGCTTCCGTCCGTGTGACCGGGTGTGGAAAGAACGCGGAAAGAAAACGTGCCGAGTTGAAGCGTTTCCCCACCGTTTAGCAGAACATCGGGCACAAAAGATTGGAGCGTTTCTCCGAACAAAGCGGCAAGATGCCCCGCTCCGTTCAGCAGTTTCACGTCGTCACGGTGTAAATACACTTTGGCGCCTTGTTTTTGAAATTGCGCTACGGCGCCGATATGGTCGTAATGCGCATGCGTCAATAAAACATGTTTGCACTGTTTTTCCGCAAGTGCTGCCGAAATCGCCGCAAAATCGGCGCCCGGGTCGATGAGAATCACGCCGTCACCGTCGTCTAAAAGGTAAACGTTTTCTCCGATAGAACCCACCGTAAGGGAACGTATTTTCATCACAGCGAAGTACTCCTAAACACTTTATCCACTTCGGGAATGTTTTCGATTTTCCGAATCAACGTATCGATTTGTTCGATTTGCGATACGCGTACACCGAAATTGATGATTGCCGTCTGGTTTTTATCGACGCGTGCGTTCAGACTGTGAATCGCCAGTTTCAATTCGGAAATGAGCGTTGTGATTTTGGCAAGCAGTCCGCTGCTGTTCTTTGCTTCCACTTGCATGGCAACCACGAACGGCGCGTTCAATCCACCCGCCCAGTGCGCTTCGATTAAACGGTATGGCTCGGCATTGCGCATGTTCGGACAGTTTTTCCGATGAACCGCCACGCCTCGTCCGCGCGAAATATAACCGATGATATCGTCACCCGGAACGGGATTGCAACACCGTGCAATGCGCACCAATAAATCGCCGTGCCCTTTCACTATCACGCCGTGCGAAGTGTTATCCGCACAAGACGCAGATGCTTTTTCGGGTTCTTTTGCCGATTCCGCTTCTTTGCGGTAAAAATCAATCAGTTTGAGAAGAATCTGATTGACGGTAAATCCGCCGTAGCCGATTGCTGCGTACATATCATCCATAGACGTGATGGAATAGCGCTGCATGATAATGTCTAACCATTTGGGCACAAGCAGTTGGCTTAAACTGTATCCCCTACGTTTGGCTTCGGCTTCCAACATGTCTTTGCCGCGTTTTACGTTATCTTCTTTTTGTTCCTTTTTGAAAAACGCGCGGATTTTCGTTTTTGCCTGCGTGGTTTTGGCAAACCGCAACCAATCTCTGCTGGGACCTTTTGCGGTGTTGGATGTGATGATTTCCACGTAATCGCCCGTTGTCAGTTTCGTTTCAAGCGGAACGATTTTGCTGTTGATTTTCGCACCGATACATTTATTGCCCACCGCGCTGTGCACGCTGTATGCAAAATCGACGGGCGTAGAACCTTCGGGTAGAATCACAACGTCGCCTTTGGGCGTAAAGATGAACACTTCGCCGCTGTATAAATCCAGTTTGAGCGATTCGTAAAATTCCTGCGGACTGGACGCATCGCCCTGTACGTCCATTACGCCGCGCAACCATTCCAGTTTTTCGTCTAAATCGTTGCCCGACGCACGGTTTTCTTTATACTTCCAATGCGCCGCGATACCGTACTCGGCAATCTTGTGCATTTCGTAGGTGCGGATTTGTATTTCAAACGGCATACCGTATCCCGTCATAACCGTTGTATGCAACGACTGATAATTGTTCGGCTTGGGAACGGCAATGTAATCTTTGAATCTTCCCGGTATGGGTTTCCAGATGGTGTGAATCATGCCGAGCACTTCATAGCAATCGCGCACATTTTCAACAATCACACGCACGGCGGTAAGGTCGTAAATTTGTTCGAACGTCTTGTTCTGCAACGCCATTTTTCTGTAAATGCTGTAAAAGTGTTTGGGACGTCCGCTCACTTCGCCGTTGATATGCAATTCTTCCAACAGTTTGACAAGCCGCTCGCAAATATGATTGACCAACTCGTTGCGTTCGGCACGTTTAAGAGAAATTTCTTTTACAAGCGACTCGTACACGGCGGGATGTAAAACGCGCAAACATAAATCTTCCAGTTCACACTTAAAATAGCTCAATCCCAGTCGGGACGCAAGCGGCGCATAGATTTCCAACGTTTCTTTTGCCATGGCAAACTGACGTTCTTCCGAAATCCCCGATATTGTGCGCATGTTGTGTAAGCGGTCGGCAAGTTTAATCAAGATAACGCGTATATCCTTTGCCATAGCAAAAAACATGCGTCGAAAATTTTCCGCCTGCTCTTCTTCTTTGGATTTGAACGTGATTTTATCTAATTTTGTCACGCCCAAAACAAGTTCGCAGATTTCATTTCCGAATTTAGACGTAATTTCGCTTGCCGTAGCGGGCGTGTCCTCTATGCAGTCGTGTAAAAGTGCCGCGCCGATTGTTTGATAATCCAATCCGAGGTCAAGTAAAAGTTTCGCAACGGCAATCGGATGCGAAATATACGGTTCTCCCGACGCCCGTTTTTGCCCGTCGTGCATACGGGTAGCATAGTCGAATATTTTATCGAGCAATTCGACCTGCGGCGGGGTGAAAACCAATTTGTAACGGGATTGCAATATTTCGCTCATAACTTTGCCAAAAAACGATAAACGGACGATTGATTCAATTCACAGCGTACGCCTTTGTTAACGGATATCGAAAACGGATTGTTTTTCGTTTCAATCAGTCCGAGTTCGGAAAATACTGCTACGCACGCCATAAACTGATTCATGGGAATCGCCACGCGTGCGGATAACTGCTTGTAATACGACAGAATGTTGTCTGCAACGATATCGGAATTCTTGCGCAGTGCATCGAAACAAGCACCGAATTTTTCCCGTTCACAGTCGATTCCGTCAAAAAAATCCGATTGGTTGTCTTCTTGCGGTACATAGATTTCCGCCTTTGTCTTTGTAGCAAAATAGGCGGACAACGCATATCCCGGCGGCGTATCCAAAAATATGATTTTATTGTATCCCGACAGTAAAAGATTTCCGTTCGTGTCGGGCGAAACAATTACGCGCGAATAGTTGTTTGGAGTCGTGGCGTACAGAAATTCGTTCAGAAAGCGGTCAAATTGTAAAGCAGTCGCAAATTTTTCGTAAGTCTGCTTGCAACCCGCCACAATCAGCACGCCGAACAGTTCGTCGCCCACCAGTTCGGAAAGGCTGTCGGGAGTGTAACGAATACAATTCGCTCCGTCCGACAAACCGAGAGAAAGTGTTTTAAGATAGTTTGCTTTTGCAACCGAATCGTTGACATACAGTTGCGACGGCACGGCGGTTTTCAGAAACCCTTTTACGTTTTCTTTGCCGCCGTATACGCTGTACTGTAATTCCATTACAAGTTCTTTGGAACTGTTTCCGAGCAAAAATTGATTTTGTTCGTAGAAATTGAACGCCAAAATCCGCAATCCGTCCGCCGTTTGAATGTTGGTGTGAATATGATTGTTTTTGCACGGCGCCACGTTCAGTCTTTCCACCGTTGTTTTGAATAACGGTCTGGGGTTGCTGTTGCCCGAGGGTTCGATACATTCCAATTCTTTGGCAAATTGCAACGTAAGTTCCGATTCGGCGATTTCGATGTCGTATTCCTGATTCATTTCAAACAGTGATACGGGAAAAGTATTCAGATACTCGTTGACGCGTTTGCGGAACATCGGAATATTTTTTTCCGCTATGGAAAATCCCGCCGCTTGACTGTGCCCGCCGAATTCCACAAGAATATCGCTCACCGACGACAACAACTCATAAATATTGATACCGGGAATACTGCGGGAAGTACCTTTGTAATACTCTCCCGAATTCACCATAACAAAAGCGGGACGGTGAAAATCTCCCGCAAGCCGCGCCGCCAATATGCCCGTGATTCCCTTTTCCCATTCGGGATTGCCGAGTATTACCGAGCGATTGTGCACCATGTCCTCAAACTGTAAATCTTCGAGCGCCTCGGCGTAGAGTTTATCGCACAACTGTTTGCGGCGTGCGTTATCTTCATTGACTGCGTTAATAATATCGCAAAGAGTTTTGGTATCCGACCCCGTAAGCAATTCAAAGGAACGGTAAGCGTCGCCCATGCGTCCGGCGGCGTTGATACGCGGCGCAATTTTATAAGCGATATCGCCGCTTGAAACAGGATATGTAAGCTGCTGGTCGTCTATCAGCAATTTCAATCCGAGATTTTTTTCTTCTTCCAGTTTTTTCAATCCGAGTTGTACTATCAATCGGTTTTCGTCCAAAAGTGGCACAAGGTCGGCAATCGTAGCCACAGCCGCCAAATCGGCAAACTGCATCGCCGCATCTATTCCGCCCATCGCTTGCACAAGTTTGAACGCTACGCCCGCGCCGCACAGAAAAGAGCACGGATACGTGCAATCGTTCTGTTTGGGATTCACTACCGTACATTCGGGTATGATTTCGGATACTTCATGATGGTCGGTTACGATTACGTCTACCCCGAGGTCCATGGCATACGCAACTTCTTCGCTTCCCGATATGCCGCAGTCGCACGTAAGAATCAGGTCGGGACAACATTTTTCTATAATGCTTTCAATGGATTCTACGTTCAGTCCGTAGCCGTCGCCTACTCTGTTGGGAATATGTGCATACACGTCCAATCCGCAAGACGAAAGATATAGCGATAAAATTGCGGTAGCGCAAATGCCGTCGGCGTCGTAATCGCCGTAGATTACTATTTTCTGTTTTTGTGCGATTGCGTCTTTTAAGCGGTCGGTTGCCTCTTTCATGCCCTTCATGGAAAAAGGGTCGTATAAATTTTTTACGTCGGGATAAAGATAATTCCGAATTTTTTCTTGGGTATCGATACCGCGGGAAAAGAGCAACTCCAGAAGGCGCGGATTCATTCCGAAAGTTTCCGCGAGAGATTGCACGGTTTGTCCGTCCGGCTCGGCATTGTTTCTTTTGATAGCATGAAAATTCATTCGGTTATCCTTATAAAAATAAGCCTTCCGAGGTTGAAGGCTTATTTTTCGATGATTTACAAAATGATTTAGGCAACTGCCGCCTTCCCTTCTTTTACCTTTTTCTCATGATGGTCGGGACGGGGCGATTTTTTCTTGCGGTCTTTCCAAAGTGCCCAAACAGACGGCGAAATGAAGATAGACGAGAACGTACCCGCAAGCAAGCCGACGATGATAGGTAACGCAAATACGCGAATAGACGGCACACCGATGATTGCAACCATGGCAATGGTGATAAGGGTGGTAATCGACGTATTGAGCGAGCGCACCAACGTCTCTTTAATAGACTGATTTGCAATAAACGTGGCGGTGCTGTTTTTGTAATACAGGGACTTCACATTCTCGCGTATTCGGTCGAATACGATAATCGTGTTATTGATGGAATATCCGAGAATCGTAATCAATGCGGCAATGAATGTGCTGTTGATTTCGATATGGAAGATTGCCATAAACGAAAACATGATGAAAATATCGTGAAGTAATGCAACGATTGCCGATACGCCACTCGAAACTTCAAAACGGAACGCAATGTAAACAAGCATCAGCACAATGGAAAGACAAATGGCAAGCAAAGCATTGGTGAGCAATTCTCCGCTCACGGTTGCACTGATGATATCGCCTTTTTGCGCTTGTCCCGAATATTTATCGCTGATGGTTACGGTTTCCGCAAGAGCGGTACCAAACGTTTCGTTTGCGGCGCTGACGTCGAATGTAACGATTTTTCCCGTATCATCCAACGAAAAGCCGTTTGCCGTAATTCCGTTTGCCGTAGCAAGCGCCTGTATCTCTTTTACTTTGGCTTCATATGTGCTGTTTACCAACGGGAAATTCACATAGTCCACCTGATAGTTTGTGCCGTTCTCCGAAGTAATAACGGGAACGATTTTGAATATCTTGTCTTGTAACGCTTCTTGTACGGCGGTATTGATGTCTTCCATTACTTCGTCGGACGCAACCGCTTTATACTTAACGTAGATAGACGCGTCTTCGTTCGAGCCTTGGCTTTGCACAGCCGACACCTTGATTCCGTACGGTTTTCCGTTTTCGTCGGTGAGATTTTCTATCACTTCGACAATTTCGTCTTTGTACGAGTTATATGTTGCGGCAGTCAGCTTGGTGGATAATTTTACGTTAACGGTGTAACCACCCGTAAAATCCATACCGAGATTAAGCGGAGAACCGGTAACGCAACCGAAAATAATCATAGCCACAATCGCCGCGGCAACGATACAAGCGGGGATTAAATACCATATTTTCTTTTTCTCCACCAGCTTGAAATCTTTATTCATGAGATTAGATATTTTCATGCGCGACCTCCCCTTGCGGCACTTCTACGGTTTCAATCGGCATTTCCGTTTGGGAATCGGCAAGTTCTTCCGCTTTCTGTTCGTAATCTTTGCCGCGTACAAGCGAGAACGCTTTGGGACTTTCGGGCAAAAGCGTCATGAAATATTTAACCAACTTACGGGTGATAAACATTGCCGAAAACAGCGACAACAGAATACCGACCAAAAGCGTAAGCGCAAATCCGCGAATGGAACCCGTGCCGAAAATCCACAGAACCACACCTGCGATTATCGTAGTGACGTTACTGTCGATAATGGCTTTTGTTGCCTTCTTAAAGCCTGCGTGCGATGCGGCAAGCATTGATTTTCCGTTACGGTATTCGTCTTTGATACGCTCGTAAATAATTACGTTTGCGTCTACCGCCATACCGATACTCAAAATAATACCCGCAATACCCGGTAACGTGAGCTGTACCCACGGTAATATAGCAAGGAACAACAACATCAGTGCCGCATAAAGCAATAATGCCATAGACGCCACAACGCCTAACATGCGGTATCGCCAAATCAGAAACGCCATCACGAGAACCAAACCGACAATGCCCGCAATCACGCCGTACAAAAGCGCTTTTTCGCCGAGCGTAGGCGATACGGTACTGCTTTCGAGCAACGACAGTTTTACTTCAAACTGACCCGACGTAATCTGGTCGGCAAGGTTCTGCGCCGCCGTAAGGTCTTCCATTCCGTTTATAATGGCTTGTCCGTTGGTGATTGCCACTTCGATTTTAGGCGAAGAAATGACTGTTTCATCTCCGTCTACCGTGGAAATAATGGACATAGTCTGCCCTATATTTTCGCTCGTTGCTTTGGAGAATGCTTCGGTGCCCGCATTGTCGAGCGACAGCATTACCACATAGCCGTTGTTATTCTGCGCGTCATATGTTGCTTCTGCCGACAGAACGTTTTTGCCCGTAAGCACTTCTTCGGTTGTACCGTCCGCCTTGTTGAGCACGAATTTCAATTCCGCAGGCTTACCGATGATGTCGAAAATGTTGCCGGGGTCGTCCACGTCGGGAACTTCCACACGCAAACGGGTTGTGCCTTCGCGAACAACGGTAGCTTCGGTGTAACCTTTTTTGGTGAGCAAATTTTCCAAACGTGTTCTTGTGCCCGCCATACGGGAAGAAAGATTGGTCGTATCTTCCGCGCTGTCCATTTCGTAAACGGCATATACGCCGCCTTTTAAGTCAAGACCCAATTTGATTGCGCTTGAAAACGATTTGAACGTGGTAAGTCCGATATGAAACGTGCAAAAAGACAGGATTAAGCCGATAATCGTGATAACGCCAATTATAGATATTTTTATGATTGACGATTTTTTCTTCATTGAGAGCCTCCTGCATACAATGCCAATATTATATAATAAAATGGAAGGAATAGTCAAACGAATCAATGCGGTAATTGTAAAAAAGATTATTGCTCTGTTTCGTTCTCCATGCAATAAATCGCCAGAGCACATTCCAAACGTTTGCGCATCAATGCGCATGCCGTTTGATAAGGCGACGATATTTGTCCGTTGAAGTTGACGGCATTTGCCGCGCAACCGCCGCTGCAATGGTATTTTGCCCAGCACCCCAAACAAGTGGGTTTATACGCCAGATTGTTGCGACAGAACGTTTCGTAAATGGATTCGTTCACGTTTGTATCGGCAATATTCCCCATTCCGAAACAGGTATTTCCCACAAACTGGTGGCACGGATACAAATCGCCCGTAGGCGTAACCGCCACATATTCGGTGCCTGCGCCGCAACTCGTGTAACGTTTGTTCAGGCAAGGCGCATTGTGAAGGTCCACCACGAAATGAAAGAAACTGAACCATGTATCCGGATTCTTCCTGCGTTGTACGTATTCTGCGGCGAGTTTTTCGTATTGCTCGAACAAAACGGGCAAGTCGTTTTCTTTCAAGGCGAGCGGGTGCGATTCGGGCAACACCACGGGTTCCAGTGAAATTTTATCGAAACCGTAGTCCACAAGCGCGAGCGCGTCGGCGGCAAAATCCTTGTTGTTCGCCGTAAACGTGCCGCGCACGAAGTATTGCCCTTCTCCCCGCTTTTTGCGGAACGCGAGCGCGTTTTTCAGAACAACGTCAAAAGAATCTTTGCCGTTCTGCGTCTTACGTACTTGATTATGGACGCTTTTTCGCCCGTCTATACTGATAACTACATTATACATTTCCCGATTGAAAAAATCGGCAACTTCGTCGGTGAGCGTGAGGGCGTTGGTAGTAACGGTAAATCGGAATTTTTTATCATGCTTTTTTTCCAGTTCTCTGCCGTGTGCTACCGCCGCATAAATCACTTCGGTATTCATCAGCGGCTCTCCGCCGAAGAAATCCACTTCGAGATTGCGTCGGGTTCCGCTTTTTTCCACCAAAAAATCGAGCGCCTTGCAAGCCGTTTCTGCCGACATGCTCGCCCGTTGTCCCGAATATTTCCCCTCGTCGGCAAAGCAATAGGCGCATGCGAGGTTGCAGTTATGGCAAATATTCAGACACATCGATTTAATTGTGCCGTCCGGTTTGGGCGGCGTGTATTGCGGCATGGGAGAAAACAGAAGTTTCTTGTTTATCAGTTCTTCCGTTTCTTCCCCTTCTTCGGGATAAAGTTTCTTCAAACGCGAAAACTCTCCTGCGTCGAAATTACCGTCGGGAGAGCTTATCGATCGAATAAATTGTTTCATCTTGTCGTCTATGCGGCAAAGCGTACCGCTTTCGACGTCGAGCAGAAAATTCTGCCCCAAGCAAGTAAAGGTATGAACCATCCTATGTATTACGTAACGAAACCGAAAAAATACGGTTATCTGTTATCCTCTTTGCGTATTCTTTCGATTTTCCGTTCGCAGGACTGATTTCCCACCGTGCAACTCGTTTTGCAAGCGGATTGGCAACTTGCCTGGCATTCGCCGCAACCCGTTCCCGCGCCGCATTCCACCGTTTTTTCGGCAACTACTTTTATGTGCTTCATTTTCAAAACCTCCGAGTGATTCTTACGCATAAATTATACAAAATAAAGCAAAGAAAAGCAAGTGTTTTGCGCCGCTTTTTCCAAAGCCGCCGTTTATTTCTTGAATCCTGCCAGAATTCCGCTTAATAATCCCGTGATACTGCCGAGCGCAACGTCATTGAGAATATTCAGACCGAAAGAAAATTTTCCGTCGAGCAACGAGAATATTACGAACGAGAGTGCAATATACAGTATGCCCACGATAATGCCTTTAAGCCAGCCGTTCGTGTGTTTTACGGCAATAAGACAACTTACGAGAATACTGACGCCCTTGATGACCTGATTGATAATGGGAATCACTCCGTCGCCGATGTTGAACAGCTTAACCACAAGCGCGGCAAGCAAGACGAGCACCAACGAGAGAATCACCGCTATAATCAACGCTTTGAGCACTTCGAAAATCGCCGAGCTCTTTTTTGTTTCGCTTTCCATGAAAAAACCTCCGCATTCAGATATTTATACTTATGCGAAGGCTTACTCTTTTATAACTGCTTGTCTTTTACTTTTTGTTGCGCGGTTTTTTAGGCGCGGGCACGGGTTCCGTTTCTTCTTGCGTTGCCGCCGTTTCGTCCGTGGTTTTTTCTTCCGATTTTTCTTCGGCAACATCTTCGGATGCGGGTTCTGCCGTTTCGTTCGCCTTAACTTCCCCTTCTTCGGGTTTCAGTTCGCCGAACGGCGCCGTAGGTGCGGGCTCTTCGGTTTTGCTCAAAACCTGATACACCGCTTGAACGTCAAACACCATGGTGGTCTTGTTGTCGCCTACGCCCGTTTCCACAACCATTTCTTTGTCAACGGGGCTGATTTCTTTGATTTCTACGATTGTGCCAACGATACCGCCCACCGTTTTGATAACGTCGCCGGGGCGCAAAGACGAGTGCAAATCGTTTATCGCCTTATTGCGGCGTTTGTTGGTAAACATGGGCAGAACAATCAACACGACAACCATAATTGCAAGCAAAACCAACATAATAATGGTTTGCGTGTCCATGGCGCCTAACAGGAAATTGTACATTCGAATTCGACTCTCCTATTTTAGAAAATTATTACATTTATCGTATCACAGTTTCCCGAGAATTGCAAGCGTTTTAACGTGCAATTTTCATCTGTGCTTGATTACTTCGCAATTATCGCCGCGTTTTGCGTCGAATATACGTATCAGTCTTTCGTATAACCGCTTGTCGGTAAAATTACCGTTCAGACGAAGTTCCAGCGGCGCAATATCAATCAGATACAACAAAAGTTGTTCCGTGCCGATGATATTGTATTCGAATTCGCTTTCGGGTAAGTGTCCTACCACATTGTAGTTGTTGTCCTTCTGACAAATGTCCAAACGCATGATTTTGGGGTTTACCGCGCTGATAAGAAAGCGTATCAACTCGTTGAGCGTATCTTCGTCAATCAGATATTGCGCGTTGTCCGTGGCTAGTTGCGCGATTTCATCCCAACGCGTTTTCAACTCGCACAGGCGAAAATAGAAAATACCGTCCAGAGAAATGCCGTCCGTAAGCGGTAACGCTTCGGAAATGATTTCCCGTTCGTTTTCTCTGTCGAATGCAACCAACGTATGCAAAAGAAGATTGTACGAATTGCGGTCGAGCGGCAAACGGATTTTGTTTTTCAGATAATCGTATTTCACTACCGTTGCGTACATGTCAATCAAACAGTCTTTGATTGCCTCCGTCATGGCAACTTTATTATGCGATTCGCATGCCGCCGACACGTATATCCTATCCTCTTTTTCTACGTCCGCATAAATACCGCCCGCCTTTTTTACTTTTATGGCGAACACGTCCTCTATCGTCCGATACCAATTTGCATGCAACTTTACTATGGAAAAACCGAATTGAAACATCTTCTACATCAACCTCTTTGATATTTTATGCATAGTCGCCGTTTTTAAGCGTGAGAAATCTGTAAATAAATGTCGGCGGAAAGAGAAAAAAATTTGAAAAGGCAGGTAAAATCCCTTGCTTTTTATTAAAAACTTTGATATAGTATATAGGCATGTGGGACTTGGGAGTTTAGCTCAGTTGGGAGAGCATCTGCCTTACAAGCAGAGGGTCACAGGTTCGAGCCCTGTAACTCCCACCAATTTATGCGGAAGTGGCTCAGTGGTAGAGCGTTGCCTTGCCAAGGCAAATGTCGCGAGTTCGAATCTCGTCTTCCGCTCCATTATGCACGGCTTTGGTATATCCTGCATATACTGACAGTGTGGCACCATAGCCAAGAGGTAAGGCAGGGGCCTGCAAAGCCCTCACCCCCGGTTCAAATCCGGGTGGTGCCTCCAAAAGCCCCCATGTAGCTACGGTAATCTCCGTGAAAAGTGTGGGCTTTTTTATTTGCCCGAGTGGCGGAACAGGCAGACGCCCAGGACTTAAAATCCGTTGCGTCTCACCCGCTTTTTTCTTTATTTTTGCGCTTTTTCTACTATATATAGTATGTAAAACGCATCGCCAACACTACAAGATGTACAAATTCTCGCATTTTTCTCGCAAAATTCTCGCATCTTGCAAAAATTACTTAATCCATGCCGCTGTGTCGGAATAGGCAGACGACGCAGACTTAAAATCTGCCGAAGGAAACTTCGTACCGGTTCGAGTCCGGTCAGCGGCACCACCCATTGTAAAACCTTGCTATATACAGCAGGGTTTTATCTTATGTATTAGAAGAAAAAGCATTGAATATTTTTTGTGCCGAACTTTGGTGTCTTTGCGTATCAAAGTGCGCATATATACTTTCAGTAGTGGTTATTTGACTATGCCCGAGCCACTTTTGTATATCTTCCATCGGAACACCTTCATGCCTTAGTAGTGCCGCGCAACTATGTCGCAAATCGTGAAAGCGAATAACGGAAAGTTCGGGAATTTTGCTTACTTGCAACTTGAAGTTATCCGTAACAAAATCGGGCTTGATTAGCTCTCCGTTCTTTTCCTTATATATATAGTCGTCGTACTTTGTTACATAATCGTTGCCGAAAAATTCTTTATTTATCTCTTCCTGCTTTTTCATGCGAACAAGAAAGTCATAAATCGGCGGAATAAGCGGCAACGAGCGGATACTCTTTTTAGTCTTTGCCCTATCTTTTGCTATTCGCATGAATTTTCCGTCGATATTACAGGTAGTTACTGTATGCTTTATAGTTATAGTCTTGTACTCGAAATCCACATTAGACCATTTAAGCCCGATTATTTCACTACGCCTAAGCCCATAATATCCCGCCATTAAGACGGCAAATTCTACTTTCTTCCCTTTTACCGCATGAAACAATATCTGCAATTCGTCACGATTATAATAGCTACTTACAAAATCTGCTTTCTTGGGGCGGTGCGCTTTGTCTGCATAGTTACAAGGCACTAAATCGTTTTTGTAGGCATCTTGTAACGCCTTTCTGATATTTGCATGATAATGTATAACCGTATTGGCAGTAACCGTTTTCAATTTCTCACTATAAAACTCGTCAATAAGATGTGCGTTTAAGTTTTTAAGCGTTATTTTACGTTCGTTAAAATACGGAGCAATCACACGCTCTATGTTTAACTTATACCCTGCATAGGTAGATAACTCAATCGTACTTTTTATATCTTCACACCACGATAAAAGATAATCTCCGAATAGAGCATCCGAAGGTTCGATTTCGATTTTCTTCGGTTCGTCTTGCGCGGATTTCAGCTTTCCGGTAGTAACATCGAAGTTTGTCCTATAATCCAAAAGCATGTCATCAGCTTTCGCTTTATTACCTCTGACTTTTAACCCCGTTTTAATCCACTTTTCTTTCCGCTTTCCCGCTTCATCGGAATAGCTCAGCACTATGTAAAAATAGTCATTCTTCTTAGCCAATCTACCGGCAACCATTTTTTTAATCCTCCATTGACAATAATTTTTCTATTGATTTCCGAGACAAATAAAACTTTCTGCCTATCTGCATAAATTTGATATTGTTATCACGAACAAATTTGTAAGCATACTTACGCGATATATGTAATCCATCACACAATTCTGCAATTGTAAGTACATTGGAATTTAGACTTGTATTTTCCATTAAACTTTACTCCTTATATTAGTTACTGTGCCGAATAGAAATGAAAGTAGCGAGGGCCATGCGCCTCCGCTACTTTGTTCGTTTATTCATTTTTCTTCGGGCCATATTTCGACTGTAACGCTTCGTACCCTGCCGTGATCAGCGCTACCTTTGTCAATCCGTAGCTTATGAGGAACTCGTCTATCTCTTCCGCATACGCCCGCTCTATACTCGTTCCCCATACCTTGTTCTTTTCTTTGCGTTCATCCTTGTGCCGCTCTTCGTACTTGCGCCGCGTCACCCGCATAGGCGTATTCTCTTTTTTCTGCATCTTTTAATGTCTCCTATGCAACGTAGACTATTTCCGCAAGTATTTCTTCTTCAATCACTTTCTGCATTGCGTTTATACGCCGCGCATCCTCCATAAAATTTCCCGTGCGCTTATACTGCTCGTTTTGCGACAATTTCTTTTCCATGATTTCGTATAACTCATCCGCCTGACGGTCAATGCCGTGCAAGTATTCGGGCAACGCACCCGCGGCAATCAGTCCCCAATACTTTCCTACGGCGTGTTCTTCAAGGTATTGCTTGGCAAGCGTTCCATACTTTCCGTACACATGCTTTACGGGTTTTACGTTCGCTTCGTACACCGTCACCTCTTCCACCGTCAACTCCTCGTCGTTCTCTACTTTCCGCATAACCATCTCCAACTCTGTCATGAAAAACACCTCCTATATTTCAATCGTATTGATACGATAGCACTTTTTTCTGTGTTTGTCAAGAGGTTTTTACAAAGTTTTTCAGATTTTTTTAATTGCTATCCATGCCGACTTATTTCAAAACGCAAAATCATGTGACTAAATATGCGATACCTCGCACAAGATACGGGCAAGCAACAAGGATGCCAAAGATAATTGCCATGCCGACTGCGTAGTTAATGAGCATTTTCTTGGCTTTCTCTTTATCCTCGTTTTTATAGGCAAGAATAATCATGACGCCGAGAACGATACTCCACACGCCCGCCGTGGCGATGAACACCCACACCATATACGGCTTATATAAACGAAAAAGGTATTCCACATAGTTTGACACCATTTCGTACTGATTTCCCATATCCTGCGTATAACTATTGCCGCAGACCGTACAAGTGTAAGTACGTCTTGTCACGCCGTCTACTTGCTCGGTTGCCGTTATCTCATAGTTATGTCCGCACGGCTGTATATCTTCATCGTATTCGTAACCGCACTTTTCACAGGTAAAATGCCGTTCACCGTGCTCGGTACAATTCGCCGCATGAATAAGATTGCCCACATACTCGTGACCGCTCGGCAATGCGTCTTCGCTTACAAACTCGTAACCGCACCTATTGCAAGTATACTTTTTCGTGCCGCTGTCCGTACAGTTGGGCGGCGTGACCGCCGTGGAATAATTGTGCCCAAGCGCTTCCGTCGTTTTATCTCTCTTTGTGTGTCCGCAAGTGATGCACTTAGAAACCGTGTACCCTTCCGCAGTACAAGTCGGAAGTATATTCTCTTGCTCTATATACTTATGGTCTATTGCAAAGGTATACGTTGCGGATTTACCTACGGCGTTACTCAGTACCACTGTATAGTTCCCCTCTGCGGATATCCAAGTATTTTTTTCGTATTTTCCGCCGTTGAGCGTTGCCGTCCACGTATCGTTATTCCACGTAAAATACGCACGGTTATCTGCGTCGGATTTAACAATCGAACCCGAAGGCACGGAGTTATCCAAAGTGACCGTAACGGTATCCGAAATAAGCCCAACTTTATCTTTGCAATAAAAGCTATACTGGCCGTCTTGCGTAAACTTACTGTTATTCGCGGTGGTTACATAGCTTGTAGTATTCGGCTTCTTTACGTATACGGTTTGCACGCCCGATTGCAGATCGGCGGCGATATAATTTACATATTCCGCCGATACGCGCGAACCGCTGTTTATCTCTTGCGTGCCCGCATATAACTTCCCCGTCGGCTTTTGCGTATCCAAATACACATAGTGCGTTGCCGAAGTCAGACCCGATTTATCCTTGGCGTAAAAGCTATATAATCCGTTTGCGCCGCTTGCCGACACATACTGCGATGCCCCTACCGCTCTGAACGAACTGCTATTCGGCTCTTTCATATACAAGTTTTCCACGCCGCTACCGCTATCCGATGCCGACACGGTAAATGCACTGCTTGTATATTTGCCCGTAATCGAGGCGGATGCCCCGGTAATGGTCGGCGCGGTAGTATCCACACTGAAAGAAGACGTCACGTCCATTTTATAGAATGCATACGCACGCGGATTTGGATTGCCGCCCTTACTTGTCAAGCTGCATGTCATTGTATACGTTCCGTCGGATAGGTTTTCCAACTTTATAGGGGATTTGGATGATTTGCCTACTTCCGCACCCGCACTGTTTTTTACCACTATAATCACGCTGTTCCACGAGCCGCCGGCAGATATGTATACCGTTCTGTTCTGAACGCCTCCGCCCATAGGCAATACGCCCGTTCCCGACACCGAATCGCCGTAAAGGCTGAACGTAACGGTATCTCCCGCCTTGTTGGACTGCACGACAGCCGACGTCGTTCCGCTTGCCGAGCCGTCAAGCGATGGACTGCCGTTATACACATAATAATGCTTATAATCGAAAGTCATTGTGTATTTCGGCATGGAAGCGGCTTGCGCCGTTACCGACTTTCCTCCTCCGCCCCAAACGCATAATCCGAACACGGCGGCAAGCAATACAAGCAGTATTACCGCCGCTATGTTTTTCGCCTTTGCTTTCGTCATATTTTTTTCGTCTCCTTTTCCGCATCGTCGCGGATCTCTTCGTCAAACAATTTTCGCGCCGATTCTCCCGCCGTTATTTTTACACACGCACGCAATTCGCTACTGCCCACAAAAAACGCTTGTCCTGTCACGGCGGAAATAATCATGCGCTGTTCGTCGTCATTAAAACTGTCGCCCGCCTTATACACGTCAAGCACGTCTTTCATATCCGGTGCCGACAGTTTGAAGATGAACGTATACTGACTGTTTTTGAGTATCGTCGAGGTTTTATTGCGCAGTTCCTCGCTTGCGTTCCAGTCCGCTATATTCTGCGTGGCGGGTATAAAACTGCCGCCATACTTTCGGATGCGTTTATTCATCGAGTAGAAAAAATCAAGCGCTATGGGAAATTTCGCGTCAATGAAAAGATGCGCTTCGTCGCAGACGATCATGGTATGTAAGTTGCCGCCGTTACGGTTCCGCTCTCTTGCGTTTATAACCTCTTGCTCTATAAACCGAAAAACAAGCAGCATTTGCGCGTTTGCCACCACGTTGTTTTTATTGGCAAACAGCGATTGGAAATCGAAATCGATGATATTCGCGTTCGCTTTGAGCGTGCTGGGTGCGTTCCAAATATCGCTATACCTACCCGAAACAAACTTTTGCAAGTACAATTCCGCCGTGCGCATATCGCGCTTGGTCAGCTCGTCAAGATTTTCCGTATTTTTACTCTGTAATGTTTCGAGCAAATCGGAGAACACGGGAAAATACTCGGCGGAAAAATTCGTACAGTCGGTATTTTCGGTTATGCCCATTCTTGCATACGTTTCCACCGTAAGATTGTTGATGAGTTCGAGCACATCGGTAGGTGCTTCCGCAAGCACGATTTTGTAAAAACTTTCGAGCATTTTCAAGTGCGTATGAAACGTCACTTTGCTGTCCGCAGGCTTACCGTCCTCCGTAAGAATTTTGTATATATGGAACGGATTGATTCGTCCTTCTCTCGCATTGCCTACGTTGATGACGTTGCCGTATAAGTTACGCGTAAGTGCCAAATATTCGGCCTCGGGATCGAGCACGATAACGCGCGTATCATTCGCCCATTCGTTCAAGATAAGATTTTTGAGAAAGAACGATTTGCCGCTACCCGATTTGCCTATTATCATAGCGTTCGAGTTTTGGTAAAGGTTGCCGCGCTTCCATAGGTTAAAGATAAACGGGTACTTGTTCCCTTTGTTTTCCCCGAGCATAATGCCGCCCTCATCGAGCACAAACGTGCGCACAAACGGAAATGCTGCCGCAAGCGAAGAACTGTTTATGCCACGCTCGTAGTTTTTCAGTTTGGTTATTGGTGACACGCACGCCGAAACAAAGCCGTCTATCTGTAAGCCGTACAACGTAGAAGGCCGAAAATTGCCCGTAAGTAAGGCACGCCTTACCGTCTTTTTGTAGTTGCCGTCGTCCGTGTAGTTATACGCCGTTACCGTAAGCGTCACGTCGAGCAAGCTCTCGTTCTCGGTCTGCAAGCTGTCGAGTAGCGTGTTCATGGTTTCCCTATGCGTTTGCGCGCTGCTTTGCTCGCTCGCTTTCTCCGAGAGAATTTGCTTGGTTTCCATTTCGGAAATGCACTTGTCTATGCGGCGTATCGCCTTAAACTTATCTACCGGCTTTACGTGCAATACCACTTTGGTGTTTGGAATATGGAACAGTTCCGCGCCCCATGCGTTCTTCACGCGCAAGGGATAGTCCGCCACGGCAAGCACCGCCGCGTCCGTTCCGTCCACGGTGTAGCTACTGCCGCGAAAAGTTATCTCGTTCGGTTTCGTCCACTCCGCCAATTTGTCGATAGGAATACTCGCCGCTTCCCGCTCATCAAAAGAGCGCGTTACGCTGTACCGCAAGAACACTGCCGCATCCATCGCGCCGAGTATCTTGCTGTCAAGTCCGCACTTACTTATTTCCGCGGCAACGTTGACAGCTGTATTTTCCAATTCGATTTCGTTTCGCCCATAAAGAACGATATAGAAGTCCGAAAGATATTGCTTGCGGATATTGTTCATGCGGTCTATGCGGTCGATACGCTCGCGTAAAACGCTTTCCTTAATTGCCGTGACACCCGTTTCGCTATCACTGTTTATAACAGTGTTGAGCCTATCGAAAATATCTTTGCCGAAACCGTCCAAATTTACCGGACGGTCTATCTTGACTATATCCGCGCTCATGGTTCCGTCGATCTGATGCAAAGCATTCTGCAAATAACGTATGTCTATGTTCTGTTGCGCCACGTCTTCTATGCCGAAGTTCTTTTGCCCTATTTTTATAACGCGTCCGAACGAACCGCCGCTATACGCAAGCAAGCCGTTTTCTTTGATCTCTTTGAGCGGTATCAACACGTCCACTCTTTCTTTGGCGTTCTTCGCCGCATTGCCGTACCGTTTCTTTGCAAACAAGAACTTTACGTTCTCGAATATGTATGTATAAAAGATGCCGTCGGGCGTAGGCATAAACATGACAAGCGCGGCTATACCGAGCACAATCGCGATTGCCCACTTGCCGAACGTGATTGCCGCAAATATAATGGCAAACAATGCAAGCGCCACGATAATATCCGGCATAGAATAGCATTTCCACACAGTGTTTTTCACTTTTATTTTCTTGGGTATAATTCTCATTCTCCGTTTCCTCCCGCATCTGCCGTTTCCGTATCCGCGGATTCTTTTGCTACATACTCTTCGCCCGTTTCGTCCGAATACTTGTCGTTACCGTCATCGCTCTTTTTGTCTTCGTCCTTGCGCCTATGTATAATCCGACGCCCCACGCCTACCGTGCCGTGCAACAGTTTCGCCGCAGCGCCTATCGTGAGCGCACTTGCGATACGCCCGCCGTAAAATGCCGTATGTAAAAAGTTACCGCCCGCGTGCATATCGTCCGCTTGTCCGAACAGTCGCGCAAAAAGTGTTTGTCCCGCAGGTATCACCATTGCGCCGCCTACGATCATGAAAATGCGGAATACGGAATTGGTAAAGCTACCCGCGCCCGGCAATCGCACTTGCATGATTATCGGCAACAACAGCGCAAACACGTTTACCGAGAACACCGCGCCGTACGCAAGCAGTATTTTCGTAATGAACGACTCGCGCCAATTCTTGAAACGTGCGCCGTCGTCGAGCGACAGCGTTGACATGGATAATGGCATTGCTATATACAAGAACACGATTTCATATACGCGTTTGGCAAGATTTACAATAGCGACTATAAGGGCAACGCCTACCGCAATAGAGGCAATCATTGCCGGCAAGTACATAAACGTATTCGGATTTACCATGCCGTTGCATTTCCAATCCGTAGGCCATATTCCGAATAACGCCGTTTTATATCCGCCGAACAATTTGCTTACCGACAGATCCGTTACGTTGATTTGGTCTATGGTATACCCGTTCACCCAATCGCCCACGCAAGCGTCGAACAGTGCGTTGCTTAACTTTGTTGTATTCCCTATTTGGAAAATCTCCGCAATCAGCTGTAACACTGCACCCGAAATAAGAATACCAAGTATCACCACGGCAAGCATGGCAATCGTGCCGAGCAGCGACAAAAAGAATTTACCCACGATAGACGACACATTTCGGTTATTGGCAATCATGTTCTTGACGAGCGCCACGATGGTAAAAATACACGTAAGCCCCACTGCCAAAACGAAAATGCACCAAAAGATAGTGCCCACCGTGGAATCTCCCACGACAAGTTCTATAATGTTTACGCTCTCGCCGCGGTAATTCACTTTCGCTACGCCCGAGACTGCCGAAAAGACACTCATCAGTCCGTCTATCAGTTTCAGCATCCACAGAAACAGTTGCAAGACTATTTCTTGAAAAAATATTAACACTTTTCCTCCTTTCTTTTCGTTATTCAGATTTATTTTTGCATTCCCTATTGACATTTGTCATACAATGTATTATAATTGAAATACAAAATGACTATACTATGCTTAAAGGAGATATACTTATGGCTACATCCGTTGTTCAATTCCGTATTGAAGACGATTTGAAAATCGCGGCTACCGCTATATGCGACAAACTCGGTATCGACCTATCTACCGCCATGCGCATGTTCTTAAAGCGTACCGTTATGGAAAACGGGATTCCGTTTCCTATGACGTTGGAAAAAACATACAACTCCGCCTACGCCTTGCAAGCCGTAAAAGAAATGAATGCACAAGCTCAGCAAAGCGGCGCATGCGATATGTCGTTAGACGAAATAAACGCCGAGATCTCGGCTTACAGAAAAGCGCGCAAGGCGGAGTAAATCATGAAATATTACGCAGTGATAGATACGAACGTATTGGTATCCGCTATGCTTAAAGAAGGCTCCGCGCCGTGGCAAGTCGTGCAAGAAGCGCTTGACGGTTGCATTACCCCGTTACTCAACGGAGAGATATTGAGCGAATACGGCGAAGTGCTGTTGCGCAAAAAATTCGGTTTTCCCGAAACCGCCGTCGCCAAATTGGTTACGGAACTGCCCAAACGCGCACTATTCGTAAACGCCGAACCGACACAAGATATCTTGCCCGATCCCGATGATGCCGTATTTTACGAAATCGTCATGGCGGCGCAAGACAAAAAAAGTGCCTATCTCGTTACCGGAAATCTCAAACACTTCCCCACCAAGTCGTTTATAGTAACACCGCGGGAAATGCTCGATATAATCCACAATAATAAATCTTAATACATACCGAATTACTCGGGCGGCGATACATTTCGCCGCCCTTTTCCTATAATGAAAATAGAGCTATATTTATCCCACCCAAGCCGATAGTCCTTTAATAAGTAAAGGCGCGCCCATAGCCACCACAAAGATAATAACGATACCTATGATAAGATTTTTCACCATATCGCGGGCATTGATCTTTTCTTCGTTGCGGTGGGCTATGGCAATCTTGATACCTATGTATGCGCCCCATACAACAACGACCGCCGCAAGTGCGAGTACGATATACACCCAAAAACTGTCCATGAGTTCGTTTAGCTTGGCAAGTATCCCGTTAAGGTTTTCGTCAAGCCCCGATTCTGCCGCCAATAAAAATTTCATTTCTTTTCTTACTCCTTTCCGACTTTTTTCTATTTCTTGTTTCCCTTGCCATTGCGGAATTTGCGCACAAGCACAAACGCTACAGCGCCGCCCGCAAGCAATACGAGCATAATAACAAACAACGCTACTGCCACGCCGTTCCCTTTGCCGCTCTTTTCCGTTTCCGCACCGTTCGGCGTTGTAGGCTCTTGCGGCGTATTTGGCTCGGTAGGCTTGCTCGGTTTATCCGGGGTTTCGGGTTCTTTCGGCTCCGTCGGTTCGTCGGGCGTATTCGGCTCGATCGGTTCCGTTGGCTCTTGCGGTTCGCTCGGCTTGGTTGGAACTTCTTTCTCCTTTCCTTGCACGGCGAACGATTTGAGTTCGTTGCCGTTTTCATCGGAAACCGTCACGGTGTAAACGCCTGTTTTATCCGCATAGCTCACTTGCCCGTAAGCATTCATAATCTCGTTCGTACTGTTACCGTTCTCGTCGGTAAAACGAATATTCAAGTACCCGCTCATCGTTTCGCCGCACGCGCAAACGCGCATTAAGATAAAGTACATATCTTCGGCATTATCTTGCGCATACAGTTCGTAGTAATGCTTGTGGCTTTCTATCGGCTTTTCCTCTTCTATATAGCCGCTGTCGCCGCTCGTTACAAAATCCGACAAATAGCTGTAACTACACTTACAGCAGATATGCCGCGTATAGCCCACCTTATCTTTTTCCGCAGGCACAAGCACGTGTAAGTAGTCATGTCCCGTAGGCTCTATATAGTCCGTGACATACCGATCTTCGCAATCCTCGCAAACATGCTCGGTATAGCCGTATCCCACGCACGTTGCCGCAGTTACGATTTCCGTAAACTCATGTCCTTTCGCCTCGGTATACTCCGCAACAAACGCATCGCCGCAAGTTTCGCATGTATATGTGGTATAACCACCCGAAAGACAAGTCGGCTCGGTCACTTCTTGCGCATATTCATGTCCTATCGCATCGGTAAAAGAATCATAATATACGTCCTCGCAAACGGCGCAAACGTGTTCGGTATAGCCGTCCTCGGTGCACGTGGGCGCAACTACCGTTTCCGCATACTTATGTCCTTTCTCGTCTATGTAACCGTCCGAAAACTCATAGCCGCACACGGTACAGAAATGCGTAACGTATCCCTTATGCGTACACGTTGCGGGCACGGTGATTTCGGAAAACAAATGTCCTTTTGCCGCGGCGGTCGTTTCGGTATAGTGTTCGCCGCAATCTTCGCACACATAGAGAATGTATCCTTTATCCGTACAAGTGGGACTTACCGCCGTTTGCTTGTAGGCGTGTCCTTTCACATCGGTATACTTATCCTTTCGCGTATCGCCGCAGTTCGCGCATGTATACAGCGTATACCCTCGCTCGGTACACGTTGCCGCAATTTCTTCCGCCGCATAACCATGCACGCACCCGTCGTCCGCGCGGGCGCTCATAGCGAAACCGCTACCGAATACAACCGCGCACAGTACCGCCATAACACACAGCGGCATCCACCACATTTTCATTTTTCTTTTCGTCATTATTTTTCTCCTTTTATTGTTCGTTCGTTTTCCCTTTCGCCTTGTTTTGCAAGGCAAGAAGGTTGTGTAGTGCCGTTCCGGATAACCAGTCGGCAAACTGCCGTATTTTTACCGCGCTACTCATCGGGTACTTTTCGGTTACGGCGTACAGCACTGTCGGCTTATCTTCGAGCTTAGCATTTTTCAGTGCGCTTGCGTCGGTACCAACAAGCATTTGCGAGAACTGCTCCACACGCGCAATGATCTCGTTATACTGCTTGTCCCACTCGGCGTCTAATCGCTTTAATTCACTTTGCCGCTTTGCCTCTTCCTCTTTCAGTTTCTCGTCTTCCCGTTCCTCTATCTCCTCCATGATCTTTTCTTCGCTCGTTTGCCCCGTGATGTCGAACACATACGCGGACTTATCGAACAGGACCGCCTCGCGCTTTCCTATATCCGCTTTGCCCTCGGCAAAGTAAATATCTTTACATTCGTATGACGGGGTAAACCGCGCCCATATTGGCTCGTATCCGCGCACGCTCACAATGGCGTCGCCCTTCTCGTTACCGTTGAGTCGCTCCAACATTCCCACCGTAATGAGCGGTTGATTCCCCGCGCCTGTGTTAGAACTTGCAAGCGTTTCGGCATTGGTATTTACTGAGAAATTCTTTATCTTTTTCTGCCCGCAAAGTTCGGAAAACTCTTTGCGCGTTTCGGGATCGTCACTGCCTATAAATATCTTTACATTGCAGTTGGTTTTGACTATATCCCCTATGTCGCGCCCGTATTTCGCCGTGAGCTGGCTGAAACTTTGTAACACGAATAAATACCGTATGCCGCGGCTACGTCCTACCGTTACCATTCCCTCTATATTCTCAAACTTCGGCAAGTTGCCGAACTCGTCGAGAATAAAGTACGCTTTGCGCTTTAAGACCGCCGTTTCCGTTTCTTTACGGCGTAAATTCAGATTGGCTTTTTCCACCAATTCTTTATACATTTGCGTTATGAAAAGCGTCACGAAACGGTGGCGCGTAAAGCGTTCGTCCGGCACGATTATAAACACCGCGTTTGGCTCTTCATCCATGTTTATAATGTCTAAATCGTTCTCGCTCGTCATGGATAAGATGCCGTCGTCGGACAACTGCTGCATGTAGCTGTTCACTTCGGACAGGTAGCTCGTGAGCGTTCGGTCACTCGTTATAAGCACGGTATTTACAAGCCCGCGCACCTTACTGAACTCGTCGCGCCCCTCGAGCAAATACTCCTTTAATGCCGTGGTATCTTCCGAACAATACTTGGTTATATTGTGGTAGACGTTGAATAATAGCAGTTGCTTTTCGTCCATCTTGCCTTTGATACAGTCCTCGCAAAAAGCAAGCACAAGTCCGAAGATAAGATTGCGCGCGCCCTCTTCCCACGTAGGTTGATCGCGGTTTTGCACCGGGCATATCGTGTAAATCAGGTCTTGCGCGTTCTCGTATATTTCGTCCTTTAACTCCTGCACTCGCGCTCGTGCATCGCGGTAAGATAAGAAAACTTCGCCCGCACCGTAATACTTTCCGTCTCGGTTTACTAAGTTGTTTTCAAGCTCTATTACCGCTCGGATTCTGCGGATAAGCACGTACATGGGATTCCACCGCGCCGAAGAGTACGGCTCACGCAAGTCGAGCACGGATATTTTGTAGCCCTCTTTCTCCAAATGCTTGGCGTGCTTTTCGTACAGTTCCTTTTTCGGATCGGATATAACGATACTCGGTTTTCCTTTGCTCTTGCCCAAGATGGCAATGTTCTGATCTACGAATCCCGTTGTCTTACCGCTACCCGTTGTGCCGACGATGAGCGCGTGCAGTTGGCTTGTGGAAAGTATCTCCACGCCTTTTCCTTTCTTTTCCGCGCCGATCACGATCTCGTCGTCGCATTCGTTTACCTTGTTCCAATCGGTTACGGTAAACTCTTTCATCTTTTTCATACGTTTGGGTGTAAGCCATTCGGTATCTTCAAGGTCGTTCTCTCTCAATGCTATGTTCTGTGCGTTTATCCGATACAGCATAAGATAGCCAATAACGAGCAAGCCGTCCACCACGCCGAGCGTCATCCAATAATACTTATTGGCAAATATTTGCCGCAAGGTGTCCGCTCCGCCCAAAGCATACAGAAATGCCACGAGCGTCATAGTAAACGCCAAGACGAACGCCCACACGATAATCGCCGCAGTATGCGATTTCTTCTTTCTGTGTTTTAATGCCTCTTTCCTCATCCTTTTAATGCTATCCCTCCGGCAATGCACTTTCCCACACTTTACACCGTACCTTTCGACGGCGCTTATTTGGTATCCGATTCCGTCTCTTCATTTCCCCTCTCCTTACTTTGCGTTTGTAACGCCCGTGCATTTCTTTCCTCCTCGAGCTCCTTTTCTATGTCTTGCAGTCTATGGGTAAAGTCCCGCTCGAGCAATTCGCTCTCTATCCCGAACGACGCAAAAAATCTTCCGAACAGTTGCCCCACGCTACGCTTGGACATATGCAAGCGGCGCTTTAAGTTATTATCGTTGGTTTTGTATTTCTTGCCGGGTTTGCGCTCGTAATATTCGGGCTTTATGAATTTACATAAGTTTACAACCAAGTTACCTTGCCGTCTGCGGTAGTCCGCTTCTATTTCGGCAATCATTTCCGCACTACAGTCGGGCAAGTTATAATGGTATTTCGGCAATTCCTTTTCCATTGCTTCCGGGCTGACACGCTTATCCGAAAAGGCATGCGACTTGCCGCAAATATTTTGGATCTGCTTTTGCCGCTCGGCAACCGCCATATGGAACCATATATCCGCACGATTGGCTCTTTCATCGTAGGCAAGCAACATGCGCACTATCTTGTCTATCCGATTTCGATACGGTTCCATATCTTTACTGCCGTAGCTCAGTCTGCCCTTCGGCGGTAAGTCTTTGCACAGCGCAAGGATTTCTTTCTTTATTGCCTCTATACTGTTCATTGCTCTTTTTACCGCAGTTACGGCACGCAAACTTTGTACTGCCGTTTGGCGATACTCGTGCAAATCGTCTTTATCTTCCGAAACAAATATGCCGGACTTTATGAACATGGCATCTATGGCATCTTTGGATAGCTTTCCTTTTCGCCTATATTCTTTTGTTCCATTCTTGCCTTTGCATTTAGGTTCCTTTTCCCAAAATACAAAATGAATATGTAAATGCTGCGGTCGATCTACATGCAAAGCGCACATAAGGTCAATGTTTTTTCTGTCCAAGTGTGCCTCGCGGAAAAAAGTACCGAATGTATTTTTTACAAACGCAATGCACTTTTCGGGCGTATCTATTTTGGGTGAGTTTTGCTCGTTAAAGGAGATAAAGCCGTGCCAGATATTGCCTTTGTTTTCTTTAAGCCGCGCTTTCATTTCCGCTACTTCGGATTTACTCAGCATGCCTTTATCGTTAAACACCCCTGTGTTCTTTTGCAGATACTCATACACCGTGAAATTGCCCGCCGCGCGTTTTCCTTCGGTTGTTATGTAGTCCAAAACATTTTTTTCGCCTGTCATATCATAGAACGAACGCTCGTCGGTATCTTCTCCGTTATTTCCCGCACGTCGCTCTTGCTGCGGTGTATACGGCGTATACCGTATATTGAAAACACTAGGTTGGTTGTCTATACCATCACCTCCTCGCTGAGCTTGGATAGTTCCCGCAGTTCTGTTTCCGCCAAATATTCCGGCGTTTCACACATTCTGCCATCCTCGAACAATTTACCGCTTATTGCCATGCCGCGCAGCTCCATACTCTTTGCACGATACAGCGCCGATAGCATCTGCTTATTGAGCGTTTCGTTCAGTATGATTTCCCGCAAAAGCAATTTAAGCTCTTTCATGTTTTCGCCGTTCACATTCGCGGCGTTTTCTTGCGGCGGCTCTTCGTTTGCTTTCTTATCTCCGAATAGTTTTCTGTGCAGTTCGTCCAAGCCATACCAAAGCGCATCGTTGATCACCTTATTAAAGCTCTTATAATTCGGCAACCTTAAAATGTCGTCTATCTTTTCACAAAGACTCACATCCGTTATGCGGATATGCTTGTCCGCGCATTTATCCACTTCCTTCCGTCCCATTTCCTCTCCTCGCGTTCTCAACGCAAAAGTGGGTTTCCCACTTGTTGTTTCCCACCGAAAGGGGCATTTTGCCCACTTTCCTTATCCTGCTTACCGTTATCCCACCTTTTGGGTAAATCTTCCCACCCTATTGACAACGGTTTACACCGTGGTATCCGTCTGCACGGTTGCAATTCGCATTTCCGCTTTACAACAATAGCGCGGATTGAGTTCTATGCCTATGTACTTTCTCCCCAACCGTTTGGCTACCGCGCCCGTTGTGCCGCTACCGAAAAACGGATCGAGCACAATGCCGCCCACTCTACTGCCCGCAAGCACACACGGCTCTATAAGCCGCTCGGGAAACATAGCAAAGTGTTCGTCCATGCGGTAGGTATTCGTGCTCACCTCCCACACGTCGCGCTTACGGCGGTACTCTTGATCGAATGCCGAAAAGTCATCGCGCTTACGGTTTATACCTTGCAAGTTTTTATCCGTCGCATATTTGGACTTATCCGATCGGCCGCGCTTGTATCGCGCTTTGCTCACTTCTTTCAGCGGCTCACGAATTGCCATATAGTCGTAATAATAATGCGGCGATTTCGAGAGCAAAAATATATGCTCGTAGGTTTTAGTCGGTCTATCCTTTACCGCTTCGGGCAAGCAATTAGGCTTATACCAAATAATATCCGAACGCAAGTACCAACCTCTATCACGCAATGCAAACGCAAGCATCCACGGTATGCCTATCATGTCTTTGGGTTTTACGGTTCCCCAACGCTTGGGCATGGTATGCACCGTACTGTCGCTGTCGTACAGCGGTCTGTTTTTCTCGTTCTTCTCTTTGGCAAGTCCTTTGCCCTTACCGCTCCCGGCATAGCTATCCGCGATATTCAACCACAGCGTGCCGTCGTCTTTGAGCACGCGGTACACCTCGTCAAACACGCCTACAAGCCGCTCCACATATTCCTGCGGCGACTGCTCCACGCCTATTTGTCCGTCCACGCCGTAGTCGCGTAGGCCGTAATACGGCGGCGAGGTAACACACATGTCCACGGTTTTACTCGCCACCGTTTTGAGCCCCTCCACAGCATCGGCGCAAATGATTTTACTTTTGTTTATCATAACGCTCCCTATGCTTTTGCATTAACCCCCGCACGGCGATTATGGTTTGCCGCCGCGACCGCCTGCAAGGGCGAGCTTCCTCTTTTTTCCGCCACAAGCGCCATAGCCTCGTCCGCCATTTTCTCATACGTTTCAAGCGGTATATCTTCGCGGCACTGCCCCGACGATTGAAACACCCTTATGAGTTGTTCTTTGTCTTGCCCCGTAAAAACAGCAAGCCGCGTCATGAGCGCCCTTGCGTCGCTGTCTGCTCTGCCGAAAATACTACCGCCGTTATACAGCTTTTTGAACTTTTCGCCGCTATATGTACTGCTCGCTTTTTCCACCACATCGCGATCGTTCATGCGCGTCAAACTCTCTACGCCACGCTCCGCCATATCTACGGGAACGGCACGCGCTACCACAACCGACGCCGCCGCTTCGCTCGGGCGGACAAACACATCCGACTTGTTTTCTTCTTGTTGTTCCATTTCGTTTTCCCCTTGTTTTTGCTCGGCAAACTCTTTTTCCTGGCCCATCACGTACTTGGCTATTTTATTCGCATCGGCGAGTGCGGCCATGAGTACGTTCGGATCGCCTTGTATTTGCCTATACCAACCCTTTATGTACGAGCTGTTGTTTTGTAAATGCTCGGCATCCTGTCGTACGCCGAACTCGGCACATAGGAACACCGACACAAACTCCGCACGCAATTCTTCCTCGGCATATTCGGACGAACTTTTATCCGTGGACAGCACGCGGTTCAATCTTGATGGATGTCCCGTGGAATGCCCCACCTCGTGCAATGCCGTCCCGTAAAAACCTTGCATGCTCTTAAAACTGTGGCGCGTCGGTAAGTGCGTTTTATCCGTATCGGGCACATAGTACGCCTTATCTCCGCCGTAAAGAATCTCCGACTCATTCTCACTCCAACCTTGCAAAAAGTTTTCCACGCGCTCGTTGATTTCGTCCGAATCTATCTCGCGCACTTCCCTTTGCGGAATGCCGTCTATGATATCTCCGTTGAACACGGTATAGTATTTGCGCCAGGAGTATACGTTGTCCTTTTCATACTGCCACTTTTCATCGGCAGTCATGCCGTCCGTCACGCTTTCGTCATACGGCTTTTTTGTCTGCCTATCCCGAAGCTCGTAATACTCTATACTCATGCCCGCTTTCTTTCCGAGCGATTCCCCCGCACCGTTTGTCTTAAAGCGCCAACCTTTCTCTTTCATCTGATTGAACGTAAGCCAACGGTTGTCTGTATATCCTCGCTCCTTAGCATACAACATAAGCGCAAGAAAATTCATGCCGTTATATCTTTTCCCCGTTATGGCAGATATAGGCGCATCTTGCGTTATCCAACCCTGCTCCCACGGCGGCAACCCATCTTTTAAGTTTGCAAGCACAGACTCCGCCACAAACCTTTGCTGCGGGGTGAGTTTGTCCCACACACTCTGTTCTTGATTTTCAAACAAAGCGCAAACTCACCTCCTCTATCAGCGCGGGCGGTTCGTCCACGTAGTCCCCGTCATCCGTTTCCATCACATCCATCACGCTACACCCTTTGGGTATAAGGATTTCGCATATCTTTCTTTTCTTCATCTTTCTCTCCTTTCAATAACTTAAATGCTATTGACAAATAATAAACTTAATGATATAATGATAGTAGTAAAAAATAAGGAGCGTATCCCCATGCCTGTTATTTCCCGTTTCTATGGAATGATCGTTAAAATGTATTTTCTTCCCGGCGAACATAATCCGCCGCATATTCACGTTGTCTACGGTGAATATATAGGTATAATCGATGTCCGTTCTTGCAAAATGTTAAAAGGCGATTTGCCGCCGAAAGCATTGAAAATAGCGCTCGAATGGACAACGATACACAGTAAAGAATTATTGCAAATGTGGGAGTCACAAGAGATTTACGAATTGCCTCCCATCGAATAAAAGGAGTCCGCCATGTTTCATAAAGCCACTTCTCTTGCCACTCTGCCCGATTATATCTTGCTTGTCGGATTTGCCGACGGGCAATTTCGTCAATTCGACTTAAAACCGCTGATGGAAAAGTATCCCGCTTTTCGCGGATTACAACAAATTGGCGGATTATACGAACAAGCAAAAATAGATATAGGCGGCTATGGTATCATTTGGAACGATGAATTGGATATTTCCGCCGAAGGCATATACGAGCAAGGCGTTCCGTGCAATCCCGTTCACAACATTGAAGCATATAGACAAACTATTCTCGCCGAATTGGTAAAAGCACGAACGCAAGCGGGACTTTCGCAAAAGCAGTTGGAAGTCCTATCCGGCATCGCGCAACCTTGTATTGCACGTACCGAAAAAGGCGCTACCGATCCGCAACTTTCCACTCTTCTCAAACTACTCGAACCTTTGGGGCTAACCCTTTCTATAACCGCCATTTGATATCTCGGCTACGGCACGCGCCGTAGCCTTTTTCTTTTGTCTTTATCTTTTGCCGCTGCCGTTCCCGCTCGGTTTATTTCCGCTCGGCTTACCCGTCGTCGGTTTATCTTTGGGGTGGTATCTGTCCACGGTGTCTTGCACCGCTTTTATCGCCGCATTCTCGTAATAATCCAAGGGCTTGTCCGCACGGTATAGTCCGCTCGTGGCGAAGATTCTGAGCATCTGTTCCTTGTCGCCGTTGCACCAAAATGCAAGACGTTTCATAAAGCTTATATCCGAACTGTTGCGGTTATTTTGCAAATCTTCCCCGCGATACAATGCGACAAATACGTCGCCCTTTGCCGCCGAACACGCTTTTTCCACCACGTCGCGGTCGCCCATAGCGGACAGTCCTTCAACGCCCTTACCTACGCCGTTCCATTCCTTGCGCTTTTCGCATTTCCGTTCGAGCAACGCTTTCATATCCGGAGTATCCAAAGATTTAAGTTCGCTACTGCCGTAATTATCGCCCGTCATGGCTACGAAATGCGATTTTCGGTAAAACGCCAAATCTCCGTCTTTTCCGAAGGCGCGCAAATTCATACCGTCCGTTTTCCCGAACACATGCAAACTGTTGCCGCTTACCGACTTTTCCGCATAGGTTCCGTTCCCTTTTTTGAACACTTCCGCGGCAAGCGGCGTCATATCTCCGTTTTCGGCAAAACACTTGTCAATGTCTATACAGGACACTTGGTCGTTTCCGTCGAGCGCATACCCGAGCGCCACGCCGCCGTTTTCCCTTGCATACTCGCAAGCGGCATCCAAATCCGTCCACGTATTCGGATCGTCGGGTTGCGCTCTCTTTCCCGTATGTACGTCTATCATGAACGTATCCGCGCGTCCTTTCTCTTCGTTCTCTTGGGTACGCACCACCACCCAATTCGGGCGTGTTTTCATCTCTTCAGGCACGCTTTGCCGCAGTCGTTCTTCCACCGCGGCAAACCGCTTTTTGCTCTCTTCGCTCGGTCTGCGGCACGTGCTCTCGTAATCGCTTTCCGTTTTTCCCTTTATCTCGGCAATAAAACTCTCGGCGGTCATCGTAACCGTATCGTTGCTTTTATTGTCTTTCATGCTCACGGTAAAGTCCTCGGGAATGCCGATGGCGTAACTGTCACGCTCTTCGTTATACCGTATAAACGGACTCGGAATGGTATAGGCATACCGTTCGTACTCGCCCTTGGGCATACGGAACAGCATACTGTTTTCAAGCGCCATAATCTTGCCTGTTGCCGGCACGGATGCATAATGCCATCCGTTGTCTGCGACACGCGCGTAGTCTTCTTCCGTCGTGCCGCCCACAAGTGCCGTAAACTCCGCTGCCGATATTTCCGCTTTGCCGCCTTTCGCATCGTTAAGCCGCACATAAAAATCTTCGGGCAAAGATATTTTTACCACCTCGTTGCCGCCCTCGTCTTTGCTCATGACAAATTGATGGTTGCGCAAGTTGTACGTGCAACTTCTGTACTTTTCCACGGTGTTCGGCATACGCATGAACACTCTGTCGTTATACAGGCGAATCACCGCACTGCGGCTTACGGTAGCTTTCAGCTTTGCCGCTTGTTTCTTTTGTTCCATATTTTCCTCCGCTTGTTGTTTGGTTTCGGGCATTTTATCCCACTCCTTGTTTTCGTAAATTTTCGGTTTGTCGCCGTACATTTTCGCACGGTCTTGTTCCGCACTTTCGAGCGAATTATAATAATAGCTCTGCGCCCACGTTCCGTCCGACGTATCGTAGCGCGGCGCAAGGATAAAATCGTTTGCGGTCTGACGGTAGATGATTGCGATGTTTCGCTCGTCCTTGTCTTTCGTAATGTTTACGACCTTATACCCGTCTTTGGTTTCGTCCAAAAACTCGCCTTGCAATGTCTGTGCGGTAGTATACTTTTTAATTTCCTCGCTCCTTCTTGCAAGTTCTTCCGGCGTTACGTACACAAGCACATAATCTCGCGGCACGTCGGTTGCGGTATTGACCTTTGCGATAAGCTCGTCGATTTCCTTTTTGGTATCAAACGAACGCCTGAACAGCGTTCCGATCTCGCCCGTATTCGCGTCCAAATACACGGGCGTATATTCGACTTTGCCGTTCACGGTATCTTTCTTTACGGTATAGTATTCTTCGCGCCGAGCTTTGACCACTCTATGCACGGCACTCTGCATATTGCCGATTGCCGCGGCGTTGTCTTTGAGTTCGCTTTCCGCAATATCTCTATCCGTTTTCAAGAAAAAAATGTTGTACTTTTCCTTGATTTCGTCCGACAGATAGCTCACGGGCGCGGCTACAACGTAACTGTCCGCTTTCTCTTTGATTTCGGGTAACGTATCGTAACTCAAACTCGGCAAATAGTAATACGCCGTATTGCTCGTATCCTTGCCGTAGTAATACATGACTTTACTGTCAAAATCTCCCTCGTTCCAAGAATACCTGTCTGCGACTATTTCTTCGTGGTACTTATCGTTATACGCCTCGATCAGTTCTTTCACGTCCGCATAGTTGTTGATACTCGCGTACTCGCTGCCCAAGAAGTAGTCGTAAAGGTTGTCCAAGATGTGCGGCGAATCTTCCAATAGCGCTTGCAAATCCCTATCATAGAGATTATCTTCTATGTCCTCTCCCAAGAAAACGGACAGCTCATTGAAAAAGCGTATCTTGTAATTGTCCGTGCTTATAAGTTCTTCTGGAGTTTTCTTGCTTTCTTCGGCATAGAACGCTTTATATTCCGCTTCCACGCTCGCCTTTACCCTTTGTTCCAAGCGCATATCTTCACTTGACGATTCGGCCGCTTTCGATTCCAAGTACGGCGTAAGTTTTTCTTCCGCAAATTCGTCATACCACTCGTCGTAGTCGTCTTTGCCGCTCTTATTGAAAAAGCTGTACTCAAAGCTGGGTTTCAAATCGTTGACGATATCGGAGATAACCTCTTTGTCGAAGCCTTCCGTCTTGCCGTTCAGCCACACGATTTGTTTAAGCTTCCAGTCGATTTCATTGTGCAATCTTTGCTCGTTTACAAGTTCCTGTGCGTACTTGCTTATTTCTTCGTTGGGAATAAACTCGGCAAGATAGTTGCGCACGTTGTAAAGTTCCCACCCGTACTCTTTAAGCGGTAAGTTGCCGAATCTTGCCGTATAATCTTCAAGCAACTCTTGGATATACGACTTAATTGCCCCCGTTTCGGGTTTCTCCGTTTCGCGCAAGCACTTTTCAAGCGCAACTCGTTCCGCATAATTGCTGTCTATAAGTCCGTCCACGAACTGCGCGTCGAAGTAGCTCATTTCTTCGATTGTCAGATGTTTCATCGACTGACAAAGCAGAAGCCTTGCGGACAAATATGCCCTACCTTTATCCGACGCGATAAACTCGTTCCAATCGGGCTTCTCTATTCCGAAAAGGTTTCCGCCTTGTTCTACTTCGTCTATGGTCGTAATCTTTTTGTCGGTGTCATCGCCTTTGAGTACAACAACGGGAAGTCCGAGTTTTACAAGCAATTTCGCCATACGCTTACGTAGCGGCAACATACCGTCCCAAGTGTATCCTGCGTCGTGCATATCGTCTTGCCCGATAGTATAGTCGGGCAAGACCGGAACTTGCATTTGTGCCGTCTTATCTTCACGGTCTATCATGTCCTCTTCCTCTCTCTTCTGTTCTATTTCCTCTATGATTTTTACTTGTTTGCCCGCCTGCGTGAGCTTTACCAAGCGCTCGTCTAACGCCGCAAACGGCAACGACACTACCGCCAATTTTTTGCCGTTGTACTGCTCGGTACTTATAGGCAGATTATTTTCTTTGGCGAATTTCTCCGCTTGCTCGCCTATTAAGTCGTAGCTATTTCCGTTATGTACGAACACGTAGGCATCGGGCGTTTCTTTTTGTTCCTTGTTGTACGTGCGTAGTAAGTATCCGTCTACAGGTTTTCGTTGCTGCACGCGGCGGTGTGTGGAACGCGCCGATCCCTTGGGCGGTAATGCCATATACAAGTCGTCGTCGCTGTCAAGCGTTGCTTGCGGTTCTTCCTCTTGCGTTTCGTCCGCCACCACGATTTCCTGTTTCTGCCCTATATCCAACTCAGTATTCAGCTCGGACTGCTCACATAACAATGCGTCCAATCTATCCTTGTGCTCGAACGGTTTTTGCACTTGCTCTTCCGCCACTTTCAAATCGGCTTGCAACTGTGCTTTTCTTTGTTTCGCTCGCTCTATAAGCGCAGGGAAATCGTCCAAGAAATTATCCAACCGCGTTAAATTGCCGCTTGTGCTCTCGCCTATATTCATGGAATACTGTCCCGTGCCCGACAGCGAAATACTCCGCTCGCCGCCGAATATATGCACGAGTTCGAGCGCTATTTTCAGACCGCAATATTCGGCTACCACGGTGCCCGGCTTACTCTCGAACAGGGCATCCATGAGCGCTTTGCCGCCCTCTTTCTTGTCCGTGTATCTTTTGCCGCAGACTAAAATGGAGAACTGATCGGCATCTTCGGGACGGCACGCTTTTATCGTCAATAAGTCCTCTTGCGCGCGTTGCATTTTTTGCTCGCAACGCTGTATCTCGCTCGGAAACTCCTTGCGCACTTTGTCTTGCAAAGCATACAGATTCTTGCGGTATTGCCCCTCGAGCACGCGCAGACGTGACACCTCGGCATCTACTTCCATCTTCTGCTTTATGCGCGGATTAGCGGCTGTTATCGCCTTTATTTCGGCATAGCTCAGTGTCGTTTCGTCTATATCCTCCGCCTCGCGTACCGTCAAATCCCCTCTGTCTATCTGCGATATAAACCTCTGTTTGTTTTCGAGAATTTGGTAGCTGTAGCTGTCAAAGGTGCGCTCTGTAACATACGTAAAAATCTTTACCGCCTTGTTCTCGTTTCCTTGCCGAATGATACGTCCCTCGCGTTGGTTCAAATCGCTCGGACGGTACGGGGTATCCAAGTGGTGCAAGGCGATAAGCCGTTTTTGCACGTTGGTGCCCGCGCCGCATTTCTCCGTTGAGCCTATAAGCACTCTGACCTTACCACTGTTGACGCTATCGAAGAGCGCTTGCTTGCTTTTATCCGAATTGGCGTCGTGGATGAACGCGATCTCTTCTTTGGGAATACCCATTTGCACGAGTTTGTATTTCAGCTCGTTATACGCATCGAAGTCCTCGCCGTACACGTAATCGTCAAACGTTTTCTTGGGCGTGGACATATCGCAGAACACAAGCTGCGTACACTTTTTCTCTTGGGTGTCTTTCCAAATCTCATATACTCTTAACGCACACGCATTGATCTTGCTCCCTTCTTCGTCTGCCGACGTCGGGACGAAACAGCGCGGATCGAGCGCAAGTTTCTTGCCGTCGCTCGTCACTTTGAGCATGTTGTCTACGCTCGAATTTACGCCGCCGTCATATATCCTCTGCGCTCTGTCGGCTATCTCTTCGGCTAACTCTATGGTGGTGTCGCTCGGCTTTAACGTAACGGTTATATGTTCCGCGTCGGGCACGTTGAGCTTTACCATATCCGCCGTTTGCACGTCGGCAAATCTTCGGTAATGTTTCATAAGTTCGGGCAGATTGGTAAACTTACAAAACCGCGTTCTCGGTCTGTAGCCCTTGCCCGACGGTGCCATTTCGAGCGCCGTTACCGTCTCGCCGAAATCTGCTGCCCAACCGTCGAAAAACTCTATGCCCATATCTTTCAACTCGCTCGGTTGCAAGTATTTCTGCATGGTATACATTTCCGTCATGCTGTTGCTTATAGGCGTACCCGTAGCAAATACCACGCCTTTATCTCCGCCGTGCAGTTCGTTTATGTATTCGCACTTCATCTGCAAATCGCTGGCACGTTTGCTCGCCGCTTTGGATATACCCGCTACATTATTCATTTTCGTGAACAGAAACAGATTTTTGTAATAGTGCGCCTCATCCACAAACAGATAATCCACGCCCAAGTCCTCGAAGATCAGCACGTTGTCTTTCTTTGTGTCGTCGGTCAGTTCTTTTAACTGCGCCTCTCGGTTTTTCTTGATTTGCTCCAAATTCTTTATAGAGCCGCGCGATGCGTTTTTATCCTCTTTCTGCGCTTGTATGCTACGTTCTACATTTGCTATTTCTTCTTGCACTTTGCGGATCTGACGCTCTTTGGATACGTTTATTTTGGCAAAGCTACTTTGCGCTATAATAACCGCATCCCAGTCGCCCATTGCAACTTTACTTACGAATTTTTTTCTGTTTTCTTTTTCCAAATCCTCTTTTTCGGCGACTAAGATATTTGCCTTGGGATACAATTTACGAAGCTCGCTTGCCCACTGTCCTACCAAATGATTGGGAACGGCGATCATGGGCTTTTTGGCAAGCCCATACTGTTTTAGCTTCATGATAGCCGCACAGATGGTGTACGTTTTGCCGCTGCCCACTACGTGATGCAACAAAGCATTGCCGTCGGTCACAATCCTATGCACGGCGTTCTTTTGGTGCGGTCTTAATTCTATGGCGGGATTCATGCCGGGAAAACGCAGATAGCTTCCGTCATACGTCGGTAGCTTTATGCGATTGAACGTAGCGTTGTATATACGTTCTAAGTGCTCTCTTCGTGCGGGATCGGCAAATATCCATGACTTAAATTCTTCGCGGATTTGGTTTTGCTTTTCTCTTGCCGCAATCGTTTCCGCTTGGTTTACCACTTGTTTATCTTTTCCGTTTTCTTGTATGGTGTCGTAAATAGTGGTATCCCGCAGATTGAGCGCGTCCTCAAATAACCGAAATGCGCTTGCACGTTTGGTGCCGTACACCTCGGTTGCCTTCATTTCCGTTGCGGCTCGAAGCGTTGCTGTGGTATCTACGCGCCACGACGAATCGAACGGATTGCGAAACAGTCTAAGACCTTCGGCATAGTACGAACGAATATCCAAAAGCTCACACAAAAATTGCTTATAATAGTCCGCGTCCACCCAACTTGCGCTTATCCTAACGGAAATCTCGCTCGCCGTAAGTTTTTGCGGTTGCGACTCGGTAAGCGCCGCCACATTGCGCTCAAAACCAAAGTTCGGAAACTGATCCGCACCCAGTTTTGCCAACTGCAATTTTGTCACTACGTCACCCGACAGATATTCATCCGCCGACTCGTACCCGCTGTATTTATCTTCGGGACGCATAGTGGCGGGATTGCGGAACACGGCGTTCCCCAGCTCGGCAAGTACGGTATCAAAGTCTTTTTGTGTAAGCTCTTGTATGTACGCTATATCCACTTTGCCGCGTTCGTTCTTGCTGATCTGCAATGCTTCCATACAATCGTCGGTGCTTGTAGGCACGGTATACGGCTGTATGGTGCGCTTACGGAATACGTCCGCTTTCGTCGCACTCTTCTTATCTTCGGACAAATTTTCGCAAGCGAACAAAAGCGCGCTGTCCCCGTCATCTTTGAACAGCTTACTGTTGGTTTTGCTGTTCAAGATTCCGTAACGCTCGACAAAGGTATCATAACGGGCGTTGAGCCGCCACTGCGCACGGGTAAGCTCTTCGTTACTGCAACCTTCCGACTGTATATCCAAGATACGGTGTAGTTCTTCGCGCAACGCAATCATTTCTTTGATGCGGTAATATGCGTCTTTGGGCGATTTTGGTATTTCCTGTTCTTCCATTCTATCGCCGACACGCATATACAGCTTGCCGTTCTCTGCTTTATAACAAAGGGATTTTACATGATAGTCCACCTCGATTTTTTCGTCTTGGTTTTTTTCGTTTTGGGAATCCTCTTCTTCCGTAGTTGCACTGAAAAAGATATTCTGCGGCAAGTTTTGTACGGCGGTATTGAGTGCGTCGGACAGTTCCCGTCCGTCCGGCTTTACCGTCATGTTCGGCGCACCGTACATTCCCATCTCAAACGCGAAATCCCCAAGTACCATTTCGGGATGGTTTACAAAATAGCTGTTTATACTTGTCCCATGCTCGATTTTTTGCGTTGCTAACCACGGAATATTTTCTTCTGTTGCGTTAATGGGGATAACTCTTTTCTGTAACAGTAAAATATCCGCCACAACTTCGGTGTTTGCTGTTTGCTTAAACGCCGTATTGGGCAGACGTATTGCTCCGATGAGTTCGGCGCGGTCGGCTATATATTTTCTTGCGGTCGTATTTTGTTTATCCAACGTGCCGCTACTCGTCACCACTGCCACAATACCGCCTGGTTTTAACTTGTCTACGGACTTAGCGATAAAGTAGTCGTGGATATACATGCTTTGCCGCGCGTAGTCCTTGTCATAGACGGAATAGGATCCGAACGGCACATTGCCCACTACCACGTCGAATGAAGAATCCGAGAATGTCGTATCCTCAAAACCCTTTATTTGGATATCTGCCTGCGGGTAAAGTTGCTTGGCGATTCTGCCCGTGATATTGTCCAGTTCCACGCCGTACAGCTTGGCATTGTCCGCAATCTCTTGCGGCATAAATCCGAAGAAATTGCCCGTACCCATTGCCGGCTCCAATATTTTTATCTTTTGGCTATCTCGTCCCACATCTAATCTTTTGAGCGCGGCATAGATCCCGTCGATCACGGCCTTGTCCGTAAAGTGCGCGTTCAATACGCTACCTTTGGCATTCTCGTAGTCTTTGGGCGACAGCAAGTCTTTGAGTTCGTTATACTCGTTACGCCACTGTTCGTTGTTCGCATCGAACACTTGCGCGATACCGCCCCAACCGACGTAGGTTGCAAGCGTTTTCTTCTCTTCTTGTGTAGGCGCCCGCTCGGCGCGTTCCAAATGTTCCACAAGACGAATGGCGGCAACGTTCCCTTTGTATCTTGTTTTCGCCCCGCCCAATTCGCTTTGATCGAACCCGATTTCGTTTAAGTCAGTGTTTTTTGCTATGGGCGGTTCAATCTGCTCTTCTTGCGTTGCCTCGCCTACTCTTTCCTCGCCCTCTTGCAAACGCACACAATATTGCGGATAAAATTCCACCGAGATATTGTCTTGGTACGGAAATTCCGTCGGGTAAATTTCTTTTACCTCTTGCGCTTGCAATAGCGCCGCCGTCAGTTCCGCTTTACGGTCACGGCAAAACTGCGCCGATTCCTCGAACATATGCGGCTGAATTTCGTACTTTCCGGTGCGTGTGTTTTGCGTGCCGATCTCTATCGCTTGTCGCGCTATAACCTGTATTTTTTCTTCGTCGGACTTTGCGTTTTTACGCTCTTCCCGACGCGCGCAAATGACTTTATACTCTTCTTCTTCGAGCGGCGTCAAATAATCGTTTGCCTCGATTATGTCCGCAATACGCTCGGCGACTTCCGTCCATTTCAGCGTAGCTTGTTCTAACACCTCGCCCTTTTCGCCGCGCAGTTTCATCTCGATTCCACGGCTATCATGGTCCTGATTATCTCCGCCCCAACTGCCGTAACCGCCTATGCCATATTCGTTTTTGAGAAGGTTCGCAAACTCCTTTGTCGTGGGATTTTTGCGATACATATCCATGATACGATACTTGCCGTGTTCAAAGCTACTGCCACGCTTTAACTGCCGCTCGATCATTTCTTCTTTACGGCTCTTTTCTTGTACGGGTTCGAGCGTAGTAAAAAACGAAAGTTGCGGGGATTCTTTGCGCTTTCGGTCTTGTATGCCCTTTTTCGGCTTGCTAACGCCGTTTGACGGCGTGTTATCCGCTTTCGGGCGTTCTTCTTCGTCCTCGTATTCCGCGTCTACACCGTTACTTTCCTCGTCTTCTTCGGTGTAATCGTAATACACGTCGTCATCGCTTTCTTCGTCCGAAAACTCGTCTGCATAATACTCTTCGTCTTCAATATAGTCTTCGTTTTCTTCCGCATATGTAGGCGCTTGTTCGGCACTTTTTTGATTTTCCCGCTCATCATTTTGTAAAAGACTTTCGGCATGAGAAAGTATATATTTCGGTTCTTGTTTTTCTTCCAATACCACAACCGAATGCCGCTCCAACATCTTCTCTATATACTTGTCTGCGGCATGGTACGGAAAGCCAACCATGGGTACGCGTTCGGGCAATCCCACTCTTCGGCTCGTTACGGTGACATCCAACTCATTGCCTATCGTTGTGGCATTCTCGCCCATGATCTCGTAAAAGTCGCCGAGTCGCTGTACAACCACTGCTTGCGGATATTTTTCTTGTGCGGAAAGGTATGCTTTGTATGGCTCGCTTATCTGCGGTTTTTCTTCCTTTTGTGCTTCTTGCGGGACAGCCGAAAACTCCGGCTCGTCGGAAACCGTTTCTTCGTCCGTATCGTCCACTTCCTTGGGCAAACTAAGAACGGCAACATATGCCTCAGCCGCCTCTCTTTGCAAAACGGCGGTGAGCATATATACGTTTTTACAAAAGTCCGCGTTATCTTGCAGATCATACGGTAGCCCGTGCATTTGTATTTCGTCGTCTTCTTGCGCGGCGTCGGTGCTACACCAAAGCGAATACGACACGCCCTCGGTAAGCAGAGTGTTCTCCTCTGCATTGTCTTGCAAATAGCCGTTTTCGTGCAACCAATATGCCACACCGTCGCATAACGCGGCATAATCTCGGGGCATATCCGAAAACAGTTCCGTGCCGTTCAGCGCGTCCATTTCTTGCAATACTTTTCCTATGGGTTCGCTTTCTCTCGTGAACGCTTGTTCGGCGTGGGTGTCTCTTGCATCGAACACATGGCATTTGTTTCCGTTACTGTCATAGTACGCAATTCCTTTACTGCCGCGGTTGATGTATCTTCTCTTATTGTTCCACTCGGCGAACGAATAGCACACCGATGCTTTCGGGCGCTGTATGACAATTTGACATGCGTCGTGTAGAGATATATGCGGATTCTGTGCCGTAAACCGATAAAAGTCTTTGATACCTTCGGCACTCGACAACATTGCTTGTATTGCCGCATTCCGCTCGCTCAATCTTTTTGTATCGCTCAATTCCCTTTCCTCGCTCAATACAACTTGTTCCCTATCTGCACATACTTGCTCTTAAAACCGCGCGGCGTATCATCTCCGAAGTCTATAAAGGAAAACGCTTCCTCTCCGTAACGGTTAAAGAACTCGGCGACCAAATCGCTTCCTATGCTGCCGCCGTGCCGAAAATGTTTATACGCTCGTTCGCTACTGCCCATTGCGTTCAAAAGCTCGGTGCCGTTCTCATAGCCGTGCTTTCTTGCAAAGTTCTCGAATGTGCTTATTTTCAGTTTCATTTTTTCCTGCTCCTTGTGCGGGAATGTTTTATCCCCTTTCACTTGGTAGCCGACAAAAACGATAAATTCACAACCTATTTTCAAAAATTATTTGTATTTTCTTTAATTTTTTAGAAATCGCTTGTTGTGAAACACGTTGCTCTCTTGCTATTTCGGACGCTGTTTTATCCGACATTACCATTTCCGTAAGCAATTCAATCTGCGCAACAGAAAGATTTTTAATTGCCGCACCTAACTTCTCGTCTTCTATTTCGTCTATCCACGCATAACGTGACGCGTCCAAAAAATTCATTGTCACCGTCAGCTTGTCCGAGAATTTTTTATACAGCGGATTTTGGAGTTCTTTGTCTTCCGCTTCCACTGCCGCAAAGTCTAATGTTTGCGTATGCTCCGCCTCGCGTCGTTTGCCGTTAAAAACTTTTAAGTCAAAATCATACATTGCTTGGATCTGCTCTTCCGTCATTCCCTCCGCTATGTATTGTTCTCTCAGTTCCTTTTGCTCTCGCTCAAACTTTGCCCGTTCTTTCCCGTTGTTCCATTTCATTTCTATAAATCCTCCGTTTTGTGATTTTTGAGCAAATAAAAAAAGCCCGGCAGCATTGAAAAAATCCAATGCTGCCGAGCGAGAAACTTCATCTAGTCTAAAATATTAATAAAAATGATCTTGCAAATTCCTTGCCTATTACGAGGTCAAATTTAAAACAAAATATTTTGATTTTAAAATATTTAATAATAAAGAGTAAGTGCAACACAAATGCGACACATATTTATGGACACTTAATACCTAATCAATTTAATATAATATCTCTCACTCTAAACAGAATGAGTCCGGTGCAATACCGAACTCATTCACAAGCAATCTGGTTATTGATCTGTCCAACTTTTGGGGGCCATTCCAATTGTAAATTTCTTTTTTATTAAATCACTGTCCGCCGAACTGCCGCCAACCATGAGCTCGAATTCGCCCGGCTCCGTTACGCGTTCTTCGTTCGCGTTTACAAACGAGAAATCGTCACGGGTAAAGGTGAATGTCAATTCTTGGCTATCTCCTGCTTTCAGTTGCACTTTGCGGAAAGCGATAAGCCGTTTTACGGGTGTCATCACACTACTCGCAAGATCGCGGAAATACACTTGTACCGTTTCTGCGCCTTCACGCTTGCCCGTGTTTTTCACCGATACTTTCAACGTTAGCGTTTTCTCATCAAACAAAATATCCGAATACGCAAACGAAGTATACGACAGTCCGTGACCGAACGAATACAACGAGGTTTCGGGCATATCCACATAACTGCGACAGTGCCATCCGGGTAATTGGTTATAGTAGCACGGCTGTTGCCCCACGTGGTACGGAAAAGAAATCGGCAACTTCCCGCTCGGGTTTATCTCTCCGAATATAGCTTCCGCGAGCGCACGCCCGCCGAACATTCCGCTGTTAAAGTTCGTAAGTACCGCCGCGCTATGTTCGTCTATTTCGGGAATACATAGCGGTTTGGTGCATATAAGCGCAGTAACTATGGATTTTCCCGTATTGCATAAAGCCGTAAACAGTTCGCGTTGCGGTTTGGGTAATCGCACGTCGGCGCGGTCGCAACCTTCGGCGGCAAGCAAAATATTGTCGCCGCACGCAAATACAATCACGTCCGCCTTCTTTGCCGCTTTTACCGCTTGTTTTATGCCGCCCGCTATTTCTCCGTTTATCTCACAGCCTTTTACGTATTGCACAGAACAATCATGTTTCTTGGCAAGTTCTTGCACGCCCTCTAACAGTGTAACATACGGGCGCACAGGCTGTGTATCGTAGTCGGGCAACGGGTGCGAAAAATACGTCCAATCTCCATAGTTGCAACGGATATCGTCGGCAGACGGGCCTACCACCAAAATCTTATTCTTGCCCGTAAGCGGCAGTATGCCGTCGTTTTTGAGCAACACTGTGCTTTCGCGCGCTATCTCTTTATTCAGCTCCAAATGTTCTTCGCAACCCAAATATTTTTCGTCCGCTTGGCGGAAAGGGTTGTCGAATAATCCGAAACGCATTTTTACGGTAAGTATGCGTTCCACCGCCTCGTCAAGAAGTTTTTCATCCGCTTCTCCGCTACGCACCAAATCGATGATCGCAACGTAAAATTCGGGCGCGTTCATCATCATGTCGTTGCCGCTCTCTAAGGCAAGGCGCGACGCTTCTTTTGCGTTTTCCGCCACGCACTGTTCGCCAATTAGGTGCGACACGTTCTGCCAATCGGTAACAACGAAACCGTCAAAGCCGAGTTGTTCTTTGAGTATCTCTTTGAGCAGTTTTTTATCGGCGGTACACGGCGTACCGTCTATACTGCCGTATGCCGTCATCACCGAAGCGCAACCAGCCTTTACTGCTTTTTCAAACGGCGGCAAAAACGTATCTTTAATTTTGCGGTACGTAATAGAGGTATCGTAGCTGTCGCGCGCTCCCGTAGCTTCGCCGTAGCCGATATAATGTTTGGCACAAGCAATCACCGAAGTGTCTGCGGCGTTATCCTCGCCTTGATAGCCTTCCACCATAGCCGCCCCTAAGATCCCCGCCAAATACGGGTCTTCACCGAAGGTTTCGTCCACTCTGCCCCAACGAATATCCCGCCCGAGGCACAGCACGGGCGAAAAGGTTTGATGCAAGCCGTCGGCGGAAATTTCCTTTGCAGCCGCCTGCGCCACGCGCTTTATAAGCTCGGGATCGAACGCACATGCCATAGATAGCTGCGTGGGGAAAATCGTCGCTTTGCGGTTTAGACAGTGCCCGTGTACGGCATCGATACCGAACAGAAGCGGTATCTTCGCGCCGCTTTCTATTGCTATTTTTTGTAAGTGCTTGGCGTCCTCGCCGAACACATGCAAGAACGAACCCACGCCGCGCCTTGCCCATTCTTCGGATTTTTCGCGTCCGATTTGCGCATACGGTATTTGCACGAGCTGTGCCGCCTTTTGCTCCAAAGTCATATTTTTTATGATTTCTTTTATCGCTTGCACTGTCTTGTCCCCTTTACTCTTTATCCAAAAAACGCATATATACTCCCGCCGTCCAGCCGAGCATTTCGGGCGTGCCGTATTCGGAAATTGCATCTATGTTGCCCGTAAGTCCGTTGTACTTTTCAAACAGTTTGCCGTGCGCGGCAAAGTTCTTTTCTATGAGCGCAACGTACTTTTGCGCTATGCGTTTACTCCCTTTTTCATACCCGTAGCGGCGCAAGCCTTCTACGGCTATATATTGACACGGCGCCCAAATATTCGGATATGCCCACTGATACTTTTTGTCCGTCTTTTCGGTGGTAAATATGCCCCAATCACTTTCGAGTAACTGTAGTAACTGCAATAATCCGCTCTTATGCTTTTCGCCCGCAACGCCGGCAAAATACGGCTGAAAACTCGCCGCACTTATTACGCTTGAATGTTTACCCGTCTTATAGTCATAATCCTTATATACACTCGCCGCGTTATCCCACATAAGCGCGTTCATTTTTTCAGCGCGGAATTTTGCCTTGCTCTCCCACTCTTTGCCGTCACCCTCACCGAGCAACACTTCGTATTCGGCAAACAACTTTTCGTACAGATACAAATTGCTGTTTAGATCTACGGGATTGCAATGTGCGCAGTAGCCGTCAAAGCGCGGATTAAAGTCCCAACCCGATTCGCATTCGGCAAAATAATGCCGCCCCGCCTCTTTCGGATCGCGACTATCGTCTTTACCGATACGCTCGGCTACGCAACCGTTGTACATTGCGGCGCAACTCTCCGCATCTTCTTCGCAGTCGTACCGATTGAGCCCGTTTTCGGAAACACGCCGCGTCATCCAAAATTCATACTCTTTTTTGAGCGTTACAAAAGCCGATTTCAAAAAAGACAAATCGTTTGTAGCTCTATACACGTCGTCAACCATAAGCGCGGCATACGGCGGCTGAGAACGCCGCAAAAAGCCCGTGCGGTTGCCGTTGGGCATATATCCAAACCTATCAATAAGATACAGTATATCTTTCGTATTGTTTGCCGCCTGCTCTGCTTGTCCGAGCACTAACAACGCTTTGTTGGTAAAGTACGTATCCCAATAGTACAACTCGTTGAACATGCCGTCGGCACACGGCACGGTGTATGGATACGGCAACCCGAACAGCGTATCTTCGTCACGCACATTGTGCCGTACCGTGCGCGGCAGGTTTTCACGTATATAATCTTTCACTTGCATACCGGTTATCTCCTTCATCACTGTTTATTTTTCCGTTTCTATCTCTAAAAACCTTGCAGTGTATCTATTCTTAAAACGCACGGTAAGTGCGGTTTGAGTAAACGAAAAATCCGTTTCGAGCGAGCGCGGATAGCCGACCGTAACGGCGCGGATACCTTCGGAAATCGGTATGCAAACATCACGTTTATCGCCCAAATTCCACACCGCCAAATATATCTTGTCGGCGGTTTTCAGTCCGCAAGAGGCGTACGGCATACCGAACGAGGTAAATCCGAGCGGGAAATACGGCAACGCCGTTTTCTTTATCGTCGTAAGTTTGTTG